>CBETBW010000024.1:0-35511 GCA_965534715.1 uncultured Parasphingorhabdus sp. | reverse complement strand
CCAAGCCGCAACCAGTCGATCTCGCTGCAGGAACAAGCCCAGGCTTTGCCTTTCAACTTTGGATAGCGCTGCTCGATCCAGGCGAGATCGAATTTTGCGTTCTGGGCAACCAGCAGATCTGCTCGATCAAGAAAGCCGAATGCTGCTGCATCGTCAATCTGCTTGCCCACCAGATGGTGATTGGCAAGGCCTGTGAGCAACGTGATTTCTGGTTCCAGTTCAACGCCAGGATCTTGCAGCCAGCTAACCGGTCCCATGTGCCCGGTGACCTCTCCGTGATCATCCACCCACACCAGCATGATCGCCAGTTCTATCAGCTTGTCTTCGTGAACGTTCAGCCCCGAAGTTTCGGTGTCTAAAATTCCAATGCATCTGCCGTCGGGAGGCACGCCGCCTTCCGGCATTTGGGTAAAGCGGTCCGGGACTGCGCGCAGCACGCGGTAATCTTGTTCGCGGTCGAGACGCTTGGCGATTTCCTCCAGCTCTGATTGGTTTGGTAACTTGTTCATTTTGGTTTCTCCTGTTGGGAAACCGGCGAGGCTTTGCCGAGCGCAACTGCTCTTTTTTCCTCTCACCTGCCGGCTTCACCGGCAATCTTCCTTCAAAGTTCTTTTTCTTCTGGAGGACTTGGCGCCGCCTGCGCTTTTCCACATGTGGATCCATGCAAGGTCATACGAACGGATCTTTCACAGTGACAAAGCGCTTCCTAGCCAATGGAGTGGCTATCTCGGCCGTCATCAGATGGGGTAGCACCGTGTCCGAATTTGGCATCAGCAATTATTCGTGCTCGATCGTTATCCTTGAGAGGAAGCCCGGCTCGCCAAGCGCCTTTCAGGGTTTCTTGTGCAAATTTCTTCTTCTCTGGTGATCCGCGTTTCGCTTTGCGCCATTGCGTAAGAGACTGCTCTGCTTGCTCTTGCACTTCCTGCCTGACGCGGTGGAGCAGTTCCCGACCCATATTTCGCGACAAACGGTCTGCGGCCATCTTTTGGAGGGTTGCAGGCAAGGCATCGACTACCGATTTTGTACCCCTGAGATACCTTTCTTCCCGGAAGATGTCGAATAGCGCTGCATGAAGACGCTTTATCTCTTCCTCCTGCTTTGCGTAGCGGCCAGCCAGTTCTTTACGTTGGACCTTATCAGCGAACGCAAAGTCGGCATCGGGCACGTTGGATGCAAGACGGTCATAAGGCCAAATTACGCCTGCACCGTCTTTCTTGAAGTCAATTTTGCCGTGTAGCGGATCATTAAGGAACGAAGATATCTGCCTACGATGCTGTCTTAACTCCCGTTCTTCTTGATCAAATTCTGTCAGATCCCGATCGAACTCGGAGGCGCCCCGAAGATCGCTCGCGATCATTTCGTCGATACCGGGCTTGATCCGCGCCGACCGCAGTGCATATTCCTCATCCGCCTTGCGCTGTAGCAGTTCATTTTGCTCCACCTGCCTGCGGAACTGCTCTTCCATCGCTTTATCCAAACGTTTCTTTTCGTTTTCTGCCTCGATTGCACGCCTCAGCTCATCGCCAACCGGATCCCCGTCTCGTTGATGCTGGTCAGAACCCTTATCCGTGGGCACGGTTTCGTCCGACATTAGCGTGCTAATGTTGGTCTTGTTGTCATCCACCTTCACGGGCGCAACCGTGGGACTTTCTGATAGCGGGCGTGGCAGATACTCGTCATTTGGTTGGCTTTGGTCCGATGAGCTCAATCCATCAACGCCAAGACGGGACGCAGGTGAGGGCGCTGCAACCGTGCGTAACATTTCAGGCAATTGCGCAGGACCCGATAGGATCGCGCTGTCCGTCAACCACCGCGACACCCGCTTAGCATCAAGTGCTGCGGGCAAAGTGAATTTGGCAGGCAGCAAGGTTTTTCCCAGATCGCGCAGGCGATCGGTCGCTCCGGGCGAAGACGTCAAAACTCCCGCTATGGTGTGGGAATTTGTCAGGCTCATCGCCCAAGCAGTGAAAATGGAGTTTTTATTGCGAGGCGGCAATGGTGCCGGGAAGCTTGGCGGTGTCAATTCGGACAGCAACGAGAAACTAGAGATTTTCTGCCGCTTTAAACGAGCCGGCATATTCTCAACTGAGCCTGAGAATTTGTACGGCGCTATTACCCTGATAACGGGGGTTAGCGCCGGCGGAATTTGTGTGACCCGGAAGGTCGATTGGAATGTAGTTGCTGGCTGTTTGGCAACGGTAAGGGGCGCTGGCATCCCTTCTGCATTTACGCTTCGCAGCGACATGCTTTCTCCGCGCTCAGGAGCTGGTCGAAGGGCTTCCGGTATTCTAGAGATAGCAAAACCGGGGCCAAATTTCGCGTCATTATCGTTCGTATTTGCCGCCGACTTCGGTTTAGGATGAAGCAGAGCAGCGGGTATTTCGGTATTCCTGAAGAACTGATCCAAGGGCCTGCTTGCCGGGAAGTTTGCCTGCACGGAAGCAGCCAAGCGCATTGCGGCCAGCTTATCGTCTATCGCGCCGCGACAAGCAGCGGCTGTCGCGAGCAGCTTGGTCTTCATCTCCCAAACAAGGTAGCGCGTTGTATTTGCGGCAACGCGCCGGTGGTTCTCAGTGTTTTTTGCTACTGCTTCTCCCCGTCTGACCTTTGCGGTCAGACCAGGCCCCAAATGCCCTTGCGGTTCATAATCAAGGCCTGAAGCTGCGTAGGACAGATGTGTGTAGCGTTTCGAAAGACCGTGCAATTTGCAGCTGTGGTTGAGCTCCTCGGCAAGTAGAAAGCGCATCTGCTTCCACCCTTCCGGGTTGTCGATATCCGTGCGAAGAAAGCGCCCGAAGGTCCACTCGCCTTCGGTAGTGCGCTCCATCGGCCGATACGAAAACGCGATATGGAAATGCCAGTTGCGCTGGTCGCCTTCGAGATCGGGCGCATGCATAGCCAGCGAATAGGGCAGCCCTTGCGAGGAAAATACCCGTTCGCAATATCGCTTGGCCATCGCAAATTGCTCTTCCGGCGTCAGTTCGTAGAGCGATTGAATGATCATGTGATGAACTATTTTGGCGTTCTTTGCGGCGGACCGGTTGACGAGCTCCAACTGCTCGAAAGCGTCACCGATTTCTTCACGTGTGAGTCCGACATTGCTTTCAAACGCCAGTGATCCACCGGCGAAGATATGGGCTCCATCGGCACCGTAATTTACCAGCTGTCTGCCTCTGCCTTGCTTGGTTGCCGAGGCCTTCGAATATAGCGTTCGCTGGAAGGGAAACAGCAGCCCATCATGATCGCGAATGACAAAGCCGTAAGAAGGGAGCAAATTCGGTGATTTGGAAGTGCGGATTGAGCGGGAAGAAGTCTGCGCGTGATAATTGGGCTTGCTGGTGTTGTCCCACTCCTCCATTTTCACACGGAAGTGACGCCACTCCCTTTCGCGTTCGCGCCGCAGCGCCTCAGCCTCGCGTTCCCTTTGCTTTACCGACTTTATATAATGGGCCTCTTCCCATATTTCTCGCAATAAGCGCCGCTCCGCGTCGATCTCATATTTCAGCATTGGATCAGGTTTCCGGCACAGGCGCGCGCATTCGGCGGAGCCGGCCTTGATGTGCTGGGCGCGATGATCAGGATTAATTCTCATAGAAAAAAATGGGGGAGGGGGGATATTGCCAAACGGGGCGGGCGCGAAGCGCCTGTCTTAAGTGGCAAACATTATTTCGCCTATCCCCCCCCCTACTACTCCTTTAACGCGTTAAACTTATCATCCCATTGTTCTGGTTATTCATGATAGAAGCAAGATCATGTTTCTTAAGCGTCACAAAAAATACACGGCTTTGTTGAAATTACTTCGAATTGATATAAGCTTGTCCTACAAAGAGTTATGGAAAAGGAATTTCAATTCTCTGCTGCGATGGATTTGAACGAGCAAGTTCAAGTTCTCGAACGGGCATGTTTAACTCTTGAGGCGATGGAAACAAAATTAAACCCGTCTGTTATCGAGCCAGGAGAGAGAGTCTTCCGGGATCCAAAAGATACTTTCGATCACATCACACTAGGCGCTGTGCTTTCTGCTCACAGTATGTCTGCCCATCAGGCTGTCCGGATCGACGGCTTGCTGTCGATGACAGCTGAAGGAATGAACGATCTTGTTGATGTATTGGCCATCCTTGATGGTCAGGGAAAGGAAACGGACACGATAGGTGAGCTGTTGATCAGGTTTCTCGATTTGGCAGCAAGCCAACTTGAGGCGCAGGGTCGGTATGCCACTTGGCGGCGAGCCTTCGATAAATATTTAGCAGTAACCAAGTCAAGTCTGGACACGATGACAGCGGAGCAGCTTGAAAAGCTCAGGAAGAAGCCTGTGTCGAAGAAGCAGGTCGATTTGGTTCGTTATACCTGTGCCTGTCATAGACTTGAATTTCCCAAGCTGGAAAACCGCGGCGCAGCTTTTGAATGGCTACGCGATATTGGCGCCAATCCCAGATATCGGATGGCAAGCCTATGACATTGCAACGTGACAAAATCGATGGAAATGCACTGGAAACAAATGACTCTCACGTCATTGCCAATGAACTGACGAAAATCGCAGAGAAATTTTCGTCGGCACATGCAGAAAATCGACCAGGTGATGCAGCGCTGTTGGAAGCTGACTACCGAAACATGTTTGAAAAATGGTGCACCGCAGAGAAAGCTGCGAAAAACCAAATCAAGGATACTCTCACTCACCAACGCACATTGCTCGATCTGAAGTTTAATTGGTGCGATGAGTTAAGCAAGATTGTCGATATCCCGGAATCTGTTTCCAAGTCGCAGGCTGACATTCTAAAAAATAGTGAGTTAGTCCCGCGCAACTGGGCCCACGCCAGAGACGCCATTCAGCTAATGCCAGATTTTCGCCTGTCAGTCAGCGCGCCATTCGAACGTCAGATCAGAGTAATTTTTGAATGCCTTGATGCGCTGGCGGCGGCATTAGCTATTAATCAGCTTTACATCGAGCAGATGCAGAAGGGCTTGGACCATCCCTCTTGGAAGGAATTTCGGGAAAGTTTCGTGTCGAAATATCAGAAGAAAATTCAAGAATATTTAGGTTCTCTGGCCGAATTGGAAGCGTTAGATGAGTAAAGAATTGTCCCAGTCTGAATTTTCTGCTGGCACGGAGGCCGTGGCTGGATGGGTAAATGAGCTTATTCAAACCCGTAAGCTAAGGTTGTCTCAGCACAAGAAGGCTTCAACAGCTGTTGATCGAACTCTGGCTGCCGTAGAGCCAAAGAGACTTCTTGGACAGCGCGATATAATTACGCCGCAACATCCTCTCGCCCGGGAGTTGGAGGCGGCGGCGCTTCAGCTGAATGAACATACAAATTACCGGTTGAAGCAAGCGCCGCACTCTGACGAACATGCGGGACTTCTTCGATATCGTTTTCGGGCTTTGGACAATATCGCACGCGGACCATGGACAAAGGAACGTGGGTCACAGGATCCATTGCTCATCACAGCGAGCGAAATGATCAAACATCCCACCGTTGACCAAATTCAATCAGCGTTCGCAGTTGTGTATGAGAATATAAAAGGAGCGGGAGCGAATAACCATGCTATCAGACACGCTTGGAACCGCGACCTGACTGGTCTGCGCCGATCTTTTCAGAACGTGGATTTGCAGATCAACGATAATTTTAGAACAGCGTTTGGCCCGCTTATCGATAAAATCGGTCCTCTTGAGGCTGTCTGCAGCGTGCTTGACCAGGCATTTGAGTTCGAATGCAAATTCGAATATTTGCAAGGCGCTCTCATAGAAATCAAGTCAATTACAGGTTCGTGGCAAACCAAAGGTGAGTATTTTAGCGACATTAGTCCAAATTTGCTATTTCTCGCGATCGAAAAGCCCAAGTTAATTGGCGATGGAGATTGGCGCCAGAATGGACGCGTGAATTTCAAAGCAATTAACCGAAAACGGCTTAGCGGCCATGATATTGACGCGCCAGAAGGTGTGCGATGGCACCGCATTATGGGTTACGATCCGCTCAGTTATATCTTGCACTATCTGTTCGGTACCGCTGATCGCTTCGGTCCCTATATGAAGCAGGTCGAATCCGACTATTTTAACGAAGGTTCAGCTCTATTTCGTTTTGCACTTAACATTTTGGCACACATCGACTTTGATGAAGCACAAGCACATCTATTGGCCCGGGTGTCGCACTGGCGTCGTGATAATATACCCGGGCAGCTGCAACGGAAAATTGAGCATGAAGACTTTAATCTCTTTAAAGCCGAAGATAATAGCTTAGCGCTGATCATAAACAAGTTTCGATTGGGTGAAGGGCTCGTCGAGCGCCGACGGAAAAAACATATAATTCACGTCAGGGACGGCTTGCTCGAGGAAAATAAAAATCCATATGTAAGGGCGCTTTACTACCCACGAGGGTGGTCGCAGAAGCCTCAAATTAATTGCCTTCGCAAAGTCTGGCGTCGAGCAGTGCGCCCGCTAACCCGTATCGATAGCCGCTACGTGCCGAAGAAATATGGTGGTAAAAGTCTCATCAGGCCCAAAGATTTTTCCTTGGCCCTTAACGCCGCTGCGGCTTTAATCGAAACGCCAAATCCAGCAATATTATGCCGGTTATTTGGGCTTCGTAAATCTTACCTTAGAACAACCATACCTAATTCAGACGGCCTATAGATTATTATAAAACGATGTAATAAATGCATAGTTGCGTTGCTTAACCCATTGATATTACTTGAATTACATTCCAAAATATCTTCCGAAAGAACTGTGACGAAAGCTGTTTTTCTGCATAATTAACAAAACCTCCAAACACTAATTTTGAGGTTTAACATGACAGAAAATATCAACTCACCGGCCGATCAGATCACTCCAGTCCAGAGACCTTCCAACATAAGTAACAATGCACCCATCGAGGCCAACGTAGTTTCGATGGATTCCGATCATATCGGTGAGGCAACTTCCGGTAAGGTGGTGCTGAATCAACAACCAGAAATTGGAGACAACAAATGGTTTTTGGCTCGTGAACTAGAGATTGATGAGGAACTTCACGAACGCCGCGCAATCTCTGCGGACGATATTGACCGCGTCCGTTCAATTGCTGAACTCCCTGAATTTTGGAACCCAGTTCCAGTCGTCGAAAAAAATGGCAGGGTGTTTTTGATGGACAGCGCGGTATTCATCCAGGGGGTCATCAAATATAACCCTGATGCGCTGGTACAAGTTCATTTCGTTTCAGAAGAATGTGGCATGGCGATCCGGATTGCGGATAATAGGAAAAGGCACAAGCGCGAACCCATGGCAAAGGCGCGCCAAGCCCATCTTCTGTCCATGAAGAGGATACCTTACGAGCAGATTGCTTTGCACCTCGAAGTTAAGACTCCGCGAGTAAGTCAGATGATCTCAGAAGCAAAAACAGAAGCAAAGTTTGAGCGATTTGCCAATCTCATTACTGAGAGAAGCGAAATACCTGCCCGATTTTGGGGCAGCGTGTATGCAACCGAAACCAGCCGGTCCAAGGCGGACGAGGAAAATCCACGGAAGGATGGCGAGTCTCGTTCAGAAGAGTTCAACGCGACGATTGCGAAAATAGTCGCCTTGGGCGAGCCCATAACATTGGTAGAGGCACGCGCGCGTCTTTGCCTCTCTGCGGAACGCACGGCTGCCACGCGGAACCGGACGTTTGGAGAATCATTTGAAATCTCAGGTTCTGATGAAAAGATATGGTTTGACGCAGAACGCGATCATGGGCGCATAATCTTGCCCAAATTGTCGAAAATCGAAAAGCAGGAAGTCTTTGAAGTGATCAAGCAAGAGGTCGCAAGAATACTCAAGGCCAGAAATGATGGGCCGCAGGGCTGATTCAGAATGGGACGGTAGCGGCAACGAACTAAACAACTGTGAGCAAGAATGCTAAACCACCAGGTCCAGGCGACGTGTCGCTACTGTCCGACCGTGTTCCAATGGAAATCAAGTCGCAAGACCAAGAGCGTCGAGCGGCGATTTGCCAGCCTAACATTGTTGACGTCTATTTTACCACGAAAGAGGATTTAGCCCGGTGCTTCCGAGAAGCGGAGGGCGAAACGTGAAATTACCCACAGCAGAGCAAATTAAGCGCGTTCTCAAGGTATTCCAAGATCAGGGGATACCAATCGGACGGGTTGACATTCTCTCCGATGGCGTTTCCGTTTATCCTCCTGCAACACCGGAGGAAAAAAGCCCTTATGACCAATGGAAAGAACAGGATAATGCCAGGAATTCACACAGTTAAGAAATCGTTGAAATCCGGCGTCCGTTGGTATGTGTATGCTTGGCGAGGCGGTCCGTGCATCTATTCTTGCGACGGTCAACGTCCAACGATCGATCGGAGAATATTGAAGATGGCGCTGGAGGCCAAGCGAGAGCCGGCGCCGGAAGATACAATCTCAGGACTCATTCGGCTATACAAAGCGAGCGATGAATATTTGACGAAGCGGCCAGAAACCAGACGCGATTATGATTATTCCCTTGATAAGATTGAGGCGCGCTTCGGACAGGCCATATTGGGCGCGTTCGACGATCGGAAAATGCGCAAAGACGTAATCCAGTGGCGCGATACCTATAAGCATCAGCCCCGCACCGCTGACAAGGTGATCGTGATGCTCGGCACCATCCTTGGATGGGGATTGCTTCGCGGATCGGTCGGCATCAACATCGCCCACGGTATTCCAATGATATATAAATCTGACCGGTCTGATCTGATCTGGGAAGATGAACATTGGGAGGCATTCAAAGACGCGCCGCCCCAACTTCTCCGCGCGCTTCAATTGATCAGTCTGACCGGCTTGCGCCTCAAAGACGCCGTTTCAGTGTCATGGGATCAGGTTCTTGATAAATCCATTGTCCTAATCACCAGCAAGCGCTCCGGACGCGCTGTTATACCCATTTTCCCGGAACTCAGGGCATGGCTGGATGCTCTCCCACACCATCAAGGCCCGCTGCTTCTCAATAGCCGGGGTAAGGGATGGACAACCAGCGGTCTCGAAAGCGTGTTTCAGAGGCAAAAACCAGAAGGTTTCGATCGCACCATGCACGATATCCGCGGCACATTCGTGACCTGGCTGGCCATCAAAGGTCTCACCGATGAAGAGATATCTCGTATTGTCGGCTGGACCGCCAAAAGGGTGTCCGAGGTGCGCGCCCGATACGTCGATGAAGCGCGCGTGATTGTGTCTCTGGTCGACCGGTTATCGGGATGAAAAAAGTTTACAGTGGATAGCTATCTATTTGATATCATTTAGAGCGTTGAACGCTTGGTTTACAATAAAATGGCGGAAAACTGGGGAAACCGCTGGAATCATAATCCATGTGTCGGGGGTTCGAGTCCCTCCTCCGCTACCAAATTCCAGCAGATATGATTGGTTGTCGCTGACGCAGGCTGAACGCTCTCGCGCTTGCGCTCGCTTGTGGATGGGGAGCGGACATCTAACACCATTATTGCTAACAATGGAGAGCAAGGGTCGGCGGGATCACCGAGAAACCACTTGGGACGCTTGTTCGAGAGTGATATGCTCTCGGCTCACTCAAAGGAGGACCCAATGAAAAAGCTATTTGTCATTACCAGCGTCGCGATGCTCGCAGCTTGCGGAAGCCCGGAAGCTGAACAAGAAACGGTGGCGGTTGCCGAGGCGGAGGCTCCTGCAGAAGTCATGTCGCTGCACGAGACGACCTGGACGTTCGTGATGGACGACAAGGAGATCACGGAGTCTATCGACGCGAGCGGCAATTACATCGCAAACGCCGGAGATGAGCATTTCGACCACGGCACCTACGTGCAAGTCGACGGAAAGCAGTGTTTCACAAGCGCCATGAACGATGAGGGCCAGATGTGCTGGACTACACCGGCCAATGTCGAAGTGGGCGAGAGCGTCGACCTTACGAGCGACGGGGGCGAACAGCTTACTGTCACTCGCGCGGGTTATAAAACGTTGACCATGTAGCAAAGCCTACCGGCCTGCCTGACCGTATGACGGCGCTGATTGAAACTCCACTTTCAGCGGTAGTTGCAGGTAAACCTGCAAGGCTGCCTATAGGTCTTGCCGGAGGGTGTCGTGGTAATCGCTATTGAGTTCATGCTGGCCGAACCGCTTTTGCCGAAGTGATGGCATTGTGCGTGCCGGGGGTTCGAGTCCCTCATACGCTACCAATTGAATGGCCATCGATCCGGCCATATTTTCCTCAGAATGGCTGGAAAATCGAGGGCAGGACCAAAACGGCTTTCACCGCCCAAAATTATTCTTCGTTCGCTTTGATGGTGATAGGTCTTGCCTACCGGCATCGGGCATCCCTATTTGCAATGAACAGAATCATTATCATCATCGGGAATCGAACATGGCCGAAACGCATCGCACAAAAATGCTCATTCTGGGCTCGGGGCCTGCCGGATTGTCGGCGGCTATTTATGGTGCCCGCGCGGGAATGGAACCGATTGTGGTTCAGGGCCTGCAACCCGGAGGTCAGCTCACGATCACCACCGACGTCGAAAATTATCCCGGGTTTCGCGATGTGATCCAGGGCCCGTGGCTGATGGAAGAAATGCAGGCCCAAGCTGAGAAAGTCGGGACGCGGTTCATTTTCGATACGATCGTCGATGTCGATTTCTCGAAGCGCCCGTTCCGGATGACCGGCGATGGTGGCGATATCTATGAAGGCGATACACTGGTGATCGCGACCGGTGCACAGGCCAAATGGCTAGGTCTTCCGGGCGAAGAAGAATTGGCCGGGAAGGGTGTCTCGGCTTGTGCGACCTGTGACGGGTTTTTCTATCGAGGCAAGAAAGTCGCGGTGATTGGTGGCGGGAATACTGCCGTCGAAGAAGCGCTCTACATGACCAACCATAGCGATGATGTGACCCTGATCCACCGCCGCGACAGTCTGCGGGCGGAAAAGATTCTGCAGGATCGGCTATTTGCCAATCCCAAGATTTCGGTGATGTGGAACCAGAATGTCGAACGTTTCGTAGGTGGAGGCGAACCTCTGGGACTGGTCGGACTGGACCTTGTCGACACGCAGACCGGAGACAAGAGTCATTTGCCGGTTGATGGTGCCTTCGTCGCCATAGGACACGCTCCGGCAACAGAGATTTTCAAGGATCATCTCGATCTGATCGACGGCGGCTATATCCAGGTCGAGCCGGGCACGCCGAAAACCAAGATTCCGGGGCTGTTCGCCTGTGGTGACGTCATGGATCATGTCTATCGTCAAGCGGTGACCGCAGCCGGCACCGGCTGCATGGCGGCGCTCGATGCGGAGCGTTTTCTGGCGGAACAGGAATTTGAACTGATCGCGGCCGAATAGTCAGGCGGAGCGCAGCCGATCCAGTAGTTTCTCGGTCAGCCAGTCTTTGGCGGCCTGATCGGCAAAGCTGTGCGACGCGCTATCGAGCGATTCGACGGTGATTGTGGATGCGTCCCGCAAGGGTGCGAAGTCGGTACTGTTCCAAGCAGCGAGAAAAGCGCGCGCCGTAGTATCGCGCTTTGCCAGCAGAATTCGGGGGTTGCTGTCGAGTCTGGACAGGGCGTCGCGTAACTGTAAGGAAAGCGCGCTATTTTCTTCTGATCGAGAAGCTTGTTTCAACCCTTTCAGAAGTTTCATGAAGTTTATTTTCCCCGATAGCAGATCGATAATCGTCCTTGGGTTTCTGAGTCGGTCCCAATAGCGCGACCGGATCGCTGCGGATGATGGCATGGATTTTTCGGTATCGGGTTCGGTGGCCATTTCAATCACCCAGGGGTTGGCCAGAATATAGCCATCAATCCCGGCATCGGGCCCGAACAGAGCCAGAGCGGTGGCGGCATCGCAATTTCCGAACGCGATGATTTCACCTACCTGCTGTTGTTCGTGCCTGAGAAATTTTGCCACCGCCGCAATTTCCCCGGCGCTACCCAGAAAACCACGGTTCTGACCAGTGCTTTCGCCAATCCCGCGCCGGTCATAGCGCAGGACGGGAAAGCCGTGCTTCGAGATATTCAATGCTAGATGCGCCATGCCGCTATGGGCACCGGAGCGGATTTCATTGCCGCCGCTGACAATCAGCAAAGCGGTCGAACCGGGTGCTGAATCGAGGGTTGCCGCGAGCATATCGCTTTCACAAACGATCTGGCGGAAACTCCGCGTCATTGGCCGATCCATCCGGCAATATCCTGAGCGATGGCGGAAGACATCGTCAGATCGTCCTCCGGCTCCGCACGAAGCCACAGGGCTGATCCGGCGATTTGAGCGTCGCAAGGCTTGTTGTCCGATTCCAGCCGTACGACCCGCTGATTTTTCAGGCCCGGTATGTCGGCGGCATTGATTTGTGAAAACAGTTCTGAACCGATGATATTGCCGGCCAACTCGAGCGGTCCGGCTTTGGCCTGGGCGGTCAGGTCGGCAAGGCCTGTGTTCAGCCCAGCCTCCCGATCAGCAGCAACTTTGGTTCGCATCATCGTTCGCAATATTGTCGCGCCTTTTACCGGGCTCAAAATCCAGTGATCGGCTGCTTTCATATTGGCGATCGTCAAGGAGCCCCCACGGAATGAGGCTATATGCGAGATTTGATGCTGTTGTGCACAGGCCTCTATAGCCTTCTGCCAATCGGACAGCGTGACCCGCTCCAGCGCGATCAGGCTTTCATTGGTTCCCGGCAGATCGGGCAAGAAACTGCTGATTTCAAGAGCGTGAAGAGATCGCATGACGTCCACCATCATCTTGCGCATACGGTTCATCTCGTCGAACAGGGGAGGGACAAGCAACACGCGGCGGGCAGACGGGGCCGCTAAGGACAAACAAAGCTCTTTGCGGTCCGCAAATTCGTAGGAGACGAATGCGGGGATGAAGGTCACTCTGTGACTTTCATCTCGGCAAAGGCGATCAGATTGCCAAAGGTTTCAAACAGCTCGCCATCGACCTCATCATCCTCGATCATGATATCGAGACGGTCTTCCAGTTCGGTGAGCAATCCCGCCACCGCCATGCTGTCCAATTCTGGGAGAGCGCCAAAAAGCTCGGTTTCCGCCGTGAATTCCGCGACCTGTTCTTCGCTCAGGCCCAAAATATCCCGCATCACTGCTCGCACGGCGGCGTCCGGCGTCAACTCGACCTCATTCTGCATCAAAAAACCCCCGAATTCCGGATAACGGCGCTTCCCTAAAGCGAAGCGCGCTTTCCGGCAAGGCCCGAGACATGGTGGCGCAATATAGGGAGCCAGGACATGGGGTTGTTGGGCCAGTAGAATTCCAGCCGGTAGCGATCCCGGACATCTTCCATCCATTCCCGCTTATAGCCGTCATTGCCGGTACCGAAGTCAACCAGCTCCACATTGTCGATATCGATCACATGCTGGAACATGGCAACGGACAGCAAGGTTCCGGGAGAAGATTTCGTTGCATCCTCGATATGCGCCAGCTTGTGAATCAGCGCCTCGCCATTTTCGACGGTCCAGAATTGCGCGGCAACCGGTTCACCGTCAATATAGGCGAGACCAAGGCGCAGGCAGCCCGCGGCTGCTTCGTGCCGGGCCAGTTTTTTCAGAAAATCGGGATTGCCTTCTTCGGGTTTCCAGCTGCGCTCGTAAACGGAGACATAGTCGTTCCAGTCCTCATCGGAAAATTGCTGTTCAATCCTGACAGACACCAGGTTTTTCTTTGCCTTGCGTCGCACCGTGTTGCGCAACTGACCGGGGCGATCAGTCCAATATTGGTCGAAGGTCCGGCCTTTCACGTTGAGGATATGATTGTCATCCGCCTTCGATCGGAAAACGATCCAGCCCACTTGCTCAAACGCACGTTGGGTGAGGCTGGCAGCCGAATCTTCGTCAGGAACCGGCATAATTTCAATATGATGAGAGATAGATTTCAGTTCCTTTGCGAGTTTGGCGAGCAACGCCAATTTGGTCACCTCGCCATATTCACCCAGGAAAATCGGACGGAAGGTGAAATTATACCAATTGGCCAGCGCAGCGTGGCGCCCGAGGCCGGTTTTCATCAGGAACATCCAGGCTTCGGCGTCCCCTTCGCTGCTGTGGACGATCAAGGGCGACTTGTCCGGCAGGCATAGTTCGTGCAACTGTCTTAGCCATTCGATCCGGTCGAACAAGGACTTCTGGTCTGTCCGGCCCAGTTTTTCTCCGGCAATGGCTTGCACAGACTGAAAATTGCTATGATATTCGCTGGTCATGGCTAAGGTCGTATCTGTCACAAATCTGCTCTTTTTCCCATAGGTCAACGCAATTGAATATAGATCCCGAAAACGCCGCATTCCCGCTGGACCATCTGGCGACAGGCAAGGATCCGGATGCGGACGCTCTCGTGATGCGTTCGGAATGTCTTAGCTACAAGATGTTAAATCATCGTGTCGGCCTGCTGGCGGCATGGCTGCAGGGGCAGAGCGTTGTAAAAGGGGACCGGGTTGCAACCTGGCTGCCGAAGACTGAACTGGCTTGCATCATGCCGCTGGCCGCGGCTCGGGCCGGTCTGGTCCATGTGCCGGTCAATCCGTTGCTCAAACAGGCTCAGGTCGCTCATATTATAGCTGACAGCGGTACCAAGCTGTTGATCAGCAATACGGGGCGCCTGAAAGCTCTGCAACAGAGCGATATCAATCGCGATTGCACGCTGTTCGAGGACAAAATTGTTTCAGTTTCTCTGGCATCGATTGCGGCTCCAATGCCGCCCAGCGCGACCACGACTGACACCGATGATCTGGCTGCGATCCTCTATACCAGCGGTTCCACGGGTCGCCCCAAGGGGGTCATGCTCAGCCATGCCAATATGACGCTCGGCGCGCTCAGTGTCGCCGAATATCTGAAACTATCTGCCGATGATCGTACGATTTGCGTATTGCCGCTGAGCTTTGACTATGGCCAAAATCAATTGTTTTCGACCTGGGCAGCAGGGGGATGTGCGGTTCCGCTGGATTATCTGACTCCGCGTGACGTCATGAAGGCTTGCGCGCGTGAAAAGATCACGACTTTGGCCGCTGTGCCGCCGCTTTGGGTGCAACTGGTGGAGCATGAATGGCCGGAGGAAGCGGTCACCTCGATGCGGCGACTGACCAATAGCGGCGGTGCGCTGACTCCCAGCCTGGTCAAGCAGTTGCGGGCAATATTCGGTTCCGGAACTGATATCTATGCGATGTACGGTCTGACCGAGGCATTTCGATCGACCTATCTTGATCCCGCTCTGATCGATGATAATCCGACCAGCATGGGTACCGCCATCCCGTTTGCCGAAATTTTGGTGGTGGACAAAGCAGGGAATGTCGCCGGGCCAAATCAATCCGGCGAGCTGGTCCATTGCGGGCCGTTGGTGGCGCAAGGCTACTGGAACGATCCCGAGCGGACGGCGGAGCGGTTCAAAACCGCCCCTGAAGCGTCAAGCTATCGCGGGAAAGCGGTTTTCTCTGGCGATACGGTGAAGCGCGGCGGTGACGGACTGCTCTATTTCGTCAGCCGGGATGATGCGATGATCAAAAGCTCGGGCAACCGGATCAGCCCTACAGAGATTGAGGAAATCGCGGTCGAATCGGGGATTGTCGCGGAAGCGGTTGCCTTGGGCGTGCCGGATGAACGTCTGGGGCAAGCGATCCGGTTATTCGTCAGGCCGGTTGAACAGGAATCGGATTCTGCTGCTGTCTCGGAGCAGCTGGGAAAATATTTAAAGCAGAATTTACCGAATTTTATGCACCCCAGGGATATTGTCCTGCTTTCTGAATTACCCAAAAACCCCAATGGAAAACTGGACCGCAACGCATTGGCCAGCTTGGATGTCGAATGATTAAGACCAAACCCACAGGGCCGATCCCTCCCGGCTATCAAGCAATCGATGGTGAACTCGCCATCGGGGGACAGAAAGCCAGTGTGCTGGTTGCGGAAAACAGCTCCCCGCTGTTCGTCTATTCCCGGAACCGTCTCGATGTGCGCATGACACAATTGCGGGCCGCTATGCCCGATGGTCTTGATCTGCATTACGCGATGAAAGCAAATCCGTTTCAGCCGCTGCTCCATCATATGGTGAATCTGGCGGACGGTATCGATATTGCTTCCGGCGGGGAACTGCGGATGGCTCTGGATGCGGGCGCCGCTCCCGAAAAGATCAGTTTTGCCGGCCCGGGCAAACGGGACGAGGAACTCGAACAGGCCATTCAGGCCGGTGTCACGATTAATATCGAATCGCCGAGCGAATGCGATCGGGCACTGCGCATCGGGACAACGGCAGGCATAAAGCCACGACTTGCAATTCGGGTTAATCCGGATTTCGATCTCAAGGGGTCGGGTATGAAAATGGGCGGTGGAGCCAAGCCGTTCGGGATGGACATCGAGCTGGTCGCACCAACCGTAAAACGGCTATTGGACGCCGGGGCAGATTGGCGCGGTTTTCATATCTTTGCCGGTTCGCAAGCCCTCAGCGCGGATGCGATTATCGAGACGCAGGCCCAGACGCTCGACCTCGCAGCGCGTCTGGCGTCGAAAATTGGCCAATCACCGAACCATATCAATCTTGGTGGCGGTTTTGGTATTCCCTATTTTCCAGGCGATGAACCGGTCGACATCATCAAAGTCGGAAAAGCCTTGTCGAACCAGTTCAAGCAATTGCCAGACATCCTCGCTTCCACGCGATTTGCCATTGAACTCGGCCGCTATCTTGTTGGCGAAGCGGGCGTCTACCTGACCCGGATCGTCGATCGAAAGGAAAGCCAGGGCCAGATATTTCTGGTCACTGATGGCGGTTTGCATCACCAGCTCGCGGCAAGCGGCAATTTTGGCACAGTGGTGAGACGCAATTATCCCGCCGCCATAGCCAGCAGATTTGAGGAGGAGCCAATCGAAACGGTCTCGATCGTCGGCTGTCTCTGCACCCCGCTCGACCGATTGAGTGACAATGCGGCGATGCCCAAAGCGAGCGTTGGCGACATCGTCGCAATTTTCTGCGCCGGGGCTTACGGGGCAACAGCAAGTCCTGCAAATTTCCTTGGTCAGGGACCAGCCAAGGAGCTTTTAGTCGCATAGTTTCAACCTCTTCAGCTGCAGTCAAAACGCCAGAGCTGTTAATCTGAAATTCAGCTATTCCTAACGCTATATTCACTATTTTCTAGCATAGCCAACTCGTGACCTTGCGTGATCTGTCCGTTTTCCGTCGGAAATCGGTCGCCACCAGAGGCTTCTAACGAGGTGATTAAGATGCGTTCTGCTATGAAAAACAAACATTTGGCAAAGCTGATGGTCGGTGCCGGAATGGCGTCACTTGCCGTCGCGGGTTGTTCTGGCAACTCCAGTGGCCCGCAGCTACCGCCGGCCTCCTTTGTTTCCATGCAGGAAGGGCCGGGCGAAGAATATGTTATCGGTCCGTTGGACGAACTGACAATTTTCGTCTGGCGCAATCCCGAACTGGGCGCAAAGGTTCAGGTCCGGCCCGATGGGCGGATCACCACACCGCTGATTACCGACATGCCAGCCGTCGGCAAGACGCCCGCCATGCTGGCACAAGATCTGAAACTGCAACTGTCTCAATATATCAACGAGCCGCTGGTTTCGGTGATCGTCAACAATTTTTCCGGCACATTCTCACAGCAGATTCGTGTCGTTGGTGCCACCGAGAAACCGGCATCAATTCCGTACCGCGCCAACATGACGTTGCTTGATGCAATGATCGCAGTCGGCGGCCTGTCCGAATTTGCGTCCGGTAATCGCGCCCGGCTGATCCGCTTTAATCGGGGCACCGGCCAGCAGCAGGAATACGCGCTGCGCATCGACGATTTGCTGAAGAAGGGTGAGACCCGCGCCAATGTCATGCTGCGCCCCGGTGATGTGATCATCATTCCGGAAAGCATGTTTTGATCCTTTTTTGGTCCCATCTGACAGGAATTGAAAAGAACTCATGAACAGTCTTTATGACGAATTTCGAATAGCAGTGCACAGCGTCTGGAACCGGCGCTGGTTAGCATTGGCTGTCGCCTGGGGGCTCTGCCTGCTGGGCTGGCTGGTTGTTGCGCTGATTCCCAATAGCTACGAATCGAAAGCCCGAATCTCGGTAGAGATGCAGTCGATATTGTCCGACAAGGTCGGGGTGGACTCGCGCGAGCGCAAGAAGAACATGGAGCGCGTTCAGGAAACGCTGGCCTCCACGATCAACCTTGAAAAAGTGGTGCGTGGAACAGCGCTGAACCAGTCGGTCTCGAGCGACCGGGAACTGGCTGGCAAGGTCGAGATGCTGCGCAAGAGTATCCAGATAAAATCGGAAAAGGACAATCTGTTCGAGATTATCGCGACGTCCTCGGCGAGCAACCTTTCCGACGCAGAAAATGCGGTTTTGGCCCGGGATATTGTACAGAAAATGATCGACTTTTTTGTCGAGGAAAATCTGTCCGGTGACCGCGATGAAACGAGCCAGACAATCAAGTTTCTCGACGCGCAGCTGGCGCAGAGGGAAAAAGAGCTTCAGGAAGCCGAGCAGAAGCGTGTTCAGTTCGAGACAGAAAATCTAGGTTTATTGCCGGGAGTGGGCTCCATCAGTCAGCGCATGGAAGCCGCCCGTGCCGAACTGGCCCAGATTGATTCGCAGCTTAGCCAGGCATCGGCCTCGCTTGCCGCCTTGAACGGCCAGCTTTCCGGTACACCTTCGTCTATCGCTACACCGGGATTTGGTGGCGCTGGTGGTGGCGGTGCCCGTGCCCAATTAGCTCAGGCACAGGGCACATTGGCTTCGGCGCGCGCGCGCGGCTGGACCGACAGCCATCCTGATGTGGTGGCAATGAAAAACGAAATTGCGGCGCTTCGGGTACAAGCTTCTAAGGAACCGGCTGGTGGTGGTGGTTATCGAACACCAAATCCGGCTTATAGTTCGCTTCAAAGCATGCGTGCAGAACGCCAGGCGACGGTTGCTGCCTTACAGGCGAGGAAAAATGCACTGCAGGCCGATATGGCGCAGCTGGCGTCCAAACAGACGCTGGAGCCGGGGATTGCCGCAGAAATGTCGCGGATCAACCGCGACCATGAGGTTCTGAAGGAGCAATATAACAAGCTGCTCACTGATCGGGAGCAGATTAAATTCCGTGGTCAGGTGGAGACCGAAACCGACTCGGTAAAATTCCGTGTCATCGATCCGCCGTCCAGCCCGCGGTCCCCGGCCGCGCCAAATCGCCCGCTTCTGCTGGCCTTGGTCTTGTTTGCCGGCATCGGGGGTGGTGTGGGCACGGCTTTCGCGATGGGCCATTTGCAAACCAGCTATCCGACCGCAGCAAAACTGGAAAAAGCCAGCGGATTACCGGTTATCGGTTCTGTGTCGCAGGTTCTGACTAACGCGCAGCGTGCAGTCCGCAGTAAAAAATTGCGCATATTTTACGGCACAAGTGGTGCGCTCTTCGGTGTTTTTGGAATGCTGATGATCGTGGAATTTATCCAGCGCGGCATGGTGGTTTGAGGGAGCAATGATGAACAAATATAGTCCTCCCAAAAAATCAAGTTCGCTGCTCGAAAGGGCAGGAGAAATCTATGATTATATTCCGGTAATCCGGACGGGCGAACAGCATGGTGTTGCTTCGGAAGCTCTGCCACCTGAGACGCCCGGCCAGCAAATCACTCCAGCCCCACAAAGGCCGGTAGCGGCTTATGACGGCCCGCGGGTCATTGTAGATCGCGACAAGCTGAGGGAAGCCGGATTCATCGTTCCCGATGGGCCCGTCACCGGTATCTCGGAAGAATTCCGGATCATCAAGCGTCAATTGCTGCTGGTTGCGAAGGGCAGTCAGAAAACTGCGCCGGTTCGACATGGCGAGCGAATTTTGATTTGCTCCGCCCATCCCAACGAAGGCAAGACATTCTGTGCACTGAACCTGGCCCTTTCGATAGCGGCAGAGAAGGATAATGAGGTTCTGCTCGTCGATGCTGATTTTGCAAAACCAAGCATCCTGTCCAGTCTGGGTCTGGAAGGCAGTAAAGGCCTCATGGATGCGCTTGCCGATCCGAAATTGCCAGTCGAAAACTGCATCATTCATACGGATATTCCCGGCCTCGCAATCTTGCCGGCCGGTGATCAGACCAACGCCGACACAGAATATCTGGCGTCGTCGCGTACCGAGCAGGTGCTCAACCGTCTGACCCAGAATAATCCCAATCGCATCGTAATTTTTGATTCACCACCGGCATTGTCGGCTTCGCCGGCATCCGTTCTGGCGACGCATGTTGGCCAGGTTCTGATGGTGGTCAAAGCGGACGAAACGACCGAAACTGCCCTGCGCGACGCGCTGAGTTTGATGGGCGGTTGTGAACATATCCAACTCCTTCTGAACGGCACCAAATTTTCGCCGACGGGAAGACGTTTTGGATCTTATTATGGATATGGAGAGTAAGCCATGACCTCGTGTAGAACTATGAATTTCCTGAAATATGGAGTAGCTATTCTACCGTTGATAGGATTGGCTGCGCCCGCCGTTGAGGCGCGGGAACGCAACGCCGATGTGGCTCCCTATATTGAGGTCCAGCAAATATTGGTCGCTGATTTGAAAGACGGCAGCGATGTGCTGACTTATACATCGGTTGCCGCCGGTATCGACAGTTCGATCCAGACTCGCGGCGCTGAAGCTCAGCTGAATGTGCGTTACGAACGCCGTTTCTTTTATCAGGATAATCTTGGCGACGATGATGTCATCACAGGGCTCGCTCGCGGCCGGGTACAGATTGTACCCGATCTACTGTCATTGGAAGCCGGGGGTATCGCCACTCGCAGCCGGGTAGATTTACGCGGCCAGGCGCCCTCGAATACCGTCGGCAATATCGACAATGTGACGCAAGTCTATTCGGTTTACGCCGGTCCGAACCTGTCGACCCGAATTGGCGCGCTGGATGTGAATGCCAATTACAGGGTAGGCTACACCAAGGTCGAGAGCGAAGACACTGGTGCCTTGCCTCCGGGACAACTTCCGATTGATGTTTTCGATGATAGTATAAGCCACTCGGCCAGCGCAAGTGTCGGTATGCAGCCGGGCGACCTTCCTTTTGGCTGGTCCGTGGGTGCGGGTTGGGAACGCGAGGATGCTGGTCAACTGGATCAGCGCTATGAAGGTAAATATGTACGTGCCGATGTCACGGTGCCCGTCTCTTCGACGCTGGCACTAGTCGGCGGCGTTGGTTATGAAGACATCGAGATTTCTGAACGCGACGCTGTGCGCGATATCAATGGCGATCCGGTCATCGACAATGATGGTCGTCTGGTAACCGACGAAACATCCCCAAGATTGCTGTCATACGATCAGGACGGCATTATCTGGGATGCCGGTGTCCTGTGGCGACCAAGCCGTCGTACCTCGCTCGAAGCGCGGGTCGGTCAGCGTTATGGCAGTGAAACCTATTATGGCAGTTTTGGTTATCAGCCCAATCAGAACACAGCGCTGAATGTTTCGGTCTATGATACGGTTTCGGGATTCGGCAATTTGCTTAATGACAATCTGGCAAATCTAGGCACCAGTTTTTCCAGCACACGTAATCCTCTGAGCGGTGAACTGAACGGTTGTGCCTTCGGTCAATCGGGTGGCCTTTGTTTCAACGATGTGTTGCAGTCGGCGGCATCTTCCTCGTTCCGTGCGCGTGGCGTTAACGGGCAGTACACCTATAATCATCGCGGTTGGGAAGCCGGGCTTGGGGTAGGATATGCCCGCCGTCGCTTCTTTGCTTCGCAATTGGGCGCGGTCTCTGCCATCGATGGCCTGGTCGACGAAAACTATTATGCCAACCTCTCGATCGGTCGGGATATAGATATCTATTCCAGTTTCGATGCAAATATCTACGCCAATCTGCTGGATAGCGGATTTGCAGGTGCTCCAAATGTCTTGGGGCTCGGGGCCAATGCAGCTTATTATCGTCAGATTATACCAGGGCTACAGGGCACGGCGGCTGTCGGACTGGACAGCTTCCAGCAGGATGGTTTTGACAGCGAGATCACGGCATCCGCTCTGCTGGGACTCAGATATGATTTTTAAGAGCATCAACATAGCTGTTGATCGGAGAAACGCGCATGTATGAGACATTTTATGGATTAAACGGTCGGCCCTTTCAGCTGACACCGGATCCGCATTTTTATTTCGAGAGTCTGACTCATCGCAAGGCGCTGTCCTATCTTGGTTACGGTCTGGCTCAGGGTGAAGGATTTATCGTCATTACAGGCGATGTCGGTGCGGGCAAAACCACTTTGGTCAGCCATCTCATGGCGACGATCGACAAGGCGCGTCTGACCGCAGCCAATATTGTTACTACCAAGCTGGACAGTCAGGATATCGTGCGCGTCGCGGCCAATCATTTCGATATTGACACAGACCATATGGACAAGGCGCAGTTGCTGGGCGCGATTGAAGAATTTCTCCACGCCGAAGCACGGGCCGGTCGCCGGTGTCTGCTGATCGTGGATGAATCACAGAATCTGCCAGAGGGTGCGCTGGAAGAATTGCGGATGCTGTCAAATTTCCAGCTCGGCGGGCAAGCATTGCTGCAGATATTCCTGCTCGGCCAACCGGAATTTCGTGACATGCTGGAGAATTCAAACCGGCTCGAGCAATTGCGTCAGCGGGTCATCGCGCATCACCATCTCGATCCGATGAGCGCAGAAGAAATCGAGCCCTATATCACCCATCGTCTGTCCAAAAGCGGCTGGTCGGGGCGTCCCAAGATCACGTCGAATGTCTTCCGGTTGCTTTACGCGGAGACCGAAGGTGTTCCCCGCAAAATCAATACGTTAATGAGTCGAATATTGTTGATGGGTTCGATCGAACACGCCGAATTGATCGACCAGACAATGTTTGAACGCGTGCTTGCCGACCTGAATGGCGAAGACGTCGATATTGCCTCACCGCCAGAATCGTCAGCCGAGACAAAAAGTCCGCTCTGGGAAAAGCCCAAAAAAGCGCGCGACCTTGACGTCGATCAGCCGCCTGAAACGTCAGAATCATCGCACGAGGCACAGTATGAGCCGCCGTTCGAACCGATGTCGGCGTCCGAACATGAAGTTGTCAGTCTGCGGGTTCCGGAAGCCACGGAAGAATCGTTTCCAGAGCCAGCTCGAACTCAGAGCACAGCCGAAATCGGGGCCGCAGAATTCGCTGCACCTCCGGCAGCAACCGATGATGCGACCGCAGAGAAGTTCGAGATGGTCTCCAAGCGACTATCCCTGTTGGAAAAGCGTATGGATGGCCAGGAAGAAAATCTGCACCGCGTCTTGACGATGCTCGTGGAATGGGTCGAAAACGATGTCCGGAGCAAGGAAAGCTATGTCAATGCAGGACGCGCCGCCTGAATCGTTCGCCACGGCGGGAAAAGCGGATGCTTTGCTCAATGCCATGTCTGTCGATATCGAGGACTGGTTTCAGGTTGGAGCCTTTGAAACGGTCATTGACCGTGCCGACTGGGATCAGCTGGAGCATCGCGTAGAACGCAACACCGAAGCAGTGCTCGCGCTGTTTGATGAAGCGGGAATCAAGGCAACATTTTTTATCCTGGGCTGGGTGGCAGAGCGCTATCCGGCGTTGATGCAGCAGATCGCTGCATCCGGCCATGAAATTGCCAATCACGGCTATGATCATGCTCGTGTGTTCACGCTGTCACCGGACCAGTTCCGGGACGATCTCGATCGCAGCCGCAAAATTCTCGAAGATGCGTCCGGCCAGAAAGTTACTGGATATCGGGCGCCAAGCTTCTCAATTGATCAGCGAACGCCATGGGCGCATGAAATACTGGCCGAACAGGGCTATGCCTATTCGTCCAGCGTCGCGCCAATCAACCATGATCATTATGGCTGGACAGGATCACCGCGCTTTGCATGGAAGCCTGTGGATCAATCTGATTTTATTGAGTTGCCGGTCACGACCGTCAAACTCGGCAACCGGACATTCGCCGCCGGCGGAGGCGGCTTTTTCCGGCTGCTACCTTATGCCCTATATGAACGTTCCATCCGAAAAATGCATCGTGATGACGGGCGCGGGGCGATATTCTATTTCCACCCCTGGGAAATCGATCCCGACCAACCACGGGTCAGAAATGCGCCTGTCCGATCAAAAATTCGGCATTATACCAATTTGAAAAGGATGTGGCCCAAGCTGTTGCGAGCCGGACAGGATTTCAAATGGGGCAGGGTTGACGAACTGGCCGCATTGGAAGCGGGGTTGATGCAATGAACATGGCATTCAAGCCCAAGCCCTTGTCGGTGCGCGTACTGGATCGTCCAGAGACGAATGAACTGGCCCGGATCGAAGCCTTTGTTGCAGCTTGCCCGGAAGGCACAGCCTTTCACCGTCCTGCCTGGGTTCTGGCAGTCAGCAAGGCCTGCGGACATGAATGGCGATATCTTCTGGCTGAAGATGGTTCCGGGGAATTGCAGGGCATTCTCCCGCTCAACCTGATTCACTCCGCGCTATTTGGCCGGGCATTGGTGTCTTCCGGTTACGCAGTCGGTGGAGGCATTCTTTCGGATAACGATCAAGCGATCCAATTGCTGGCGGACGAAGCCTGGAGTTTTGCACAGCGGCATAGCTTCCCAACCGTGGAATTGCGCGGCGGTCCCGTGCCTGATGACCAGTGGCAACGCAGAGAAGGCGTTTATGCCGGCTTTGTGACGCAGCTGGCGGATGATGCGGAAAGCCAGCTGCTCGCGATCAAACGAAGACAGCGGGCCGAAATTCGCAAGGGGCTGAAAAACGGACTGACAGTGCGTGTCGGAACCGGGCAACGGGATCGGGCAGACCATTATGCCATCTACGCGGAAAGTGTTCGTAATCTGGGAACACCGGTTTTCCCCAAAAAGCTGTTTGATGAAGTTCTGGACGGATTTGGCGAGGATGCCGACATTTTGACCGTACTCATCGACGGCGTGCCGGTGGCCAGTGTTTTCAGTCTTTATCATCAACAAACCGTGATGCCATATTGGGGTGGAGGGACTTGGGATGCACGAAGGCTCAGGGCAAATGATGTCATGTACTATAGCTTGATGAACCATGCTCGGGAGCGGGGATGCCAATGGGCTGATTTTGGTCGTTCCAAGATTGGTACGGGCGCCTATTCGTTCAAGAAAAACTGGGGTTTTGAACCACAGCCTCTGACCTATGCAACGCGTACGGCTGATGGCGAAGAGCCCCGCGATGTCAATCCGATGAGTCCGAAATATCGGGCTCAGGTGGCGCTGTGGCAGCGTCTGCCTTTGTCCATTGCAAACCGGATCGGCCCGATGATCGCCAAGGGCCTAGGCTGATGGGTGAAATCCTGTTTCTAGCGCACCGTGTCCCGTGGCCACCGAACCGTGGCGACAAGATTCGTTCGCACCATCTTCTCCAAAAACTGATGGATTGCGCTCCCGTGCATGTGGCTTGTTTCGCCGATGACGAAACCGAAAGACAAACCGGCTGGACGCGCAAAGCGGAACTGGCATCCTGCGAAATTATCCTGAGGAACAAGCCGAAATGGCTGGGTGGGATCGAAGCGATGGTTGCCGGAAAACCGGTTTCGCTCACATGCTTCGGCAGTTCCGAAATCCACGCATATGTCGCCCGTGTTTTAGCCACCCGACCGGTTGACTGCATTTTCGTGTTTTCCGGACAAATGGCACAATTTATCCCGCCAGAGTTCGCTGGTCGTGTGGTGATGGATTTTGCCGATGTCGATAGCGCGAAATTCGAAAGTTATGCGGACGATGGATCGGGACCGATGGCCTGGATCAATCGCCGGGAAGGTCGTTTGTTGCGGTCCTTTGAGAAAAATATTGCAGAACGTGCCGATCATAGTCTTTTTGTCAGCGAAGCCGAGGCGCGGTTGTTCCGTGAGCGCTCGGGAATGTCTGATGAGCGTGTGAAGGCAGTTGGCAACGGTATCGACTGGAAATTCTACGACTCTCCGGATGTGCAGCCCGTGGGCTTGGAAAACAGCGGTCCATTGATCCTGTTCACCGGTCAAATGGACTATCAGCCGAATGTTCAGGCCGTGCAGAGTTTCAGCGATGAAGTCATGCCAAAGATTCTTGCGCGCTTCCCAGAAGCATGTTTCGCGATTGTCGGGCGGTCACCTACGGAAAAGGTAAAACAGCTCGATCGGAAAAATGGCACGATCGTCACCGGAGCGGTTGATGATATTCGAAGCTGGATCAAGGCCGCTGACGTTGTCGTGGCGCCGCTACGGATCGCCAGGGGTATTCAGAACAAGGTGCTTGAGGCCATGGCAATGGCGAAGCCGGTGGTTGCGTCGCAATGCGCCGCCGAGGGCATCGACGCGATCAGCGGGAAGCATTTAATGATCGCTCGGTCACTCGAGGAAGAAGCGCATCTGGTATGCGATCTGCTCAACGACCCCGAGCGGGCGAGACAGTTGGGCAAGCAAGCGAAAGAGTTGATCCGCTCGCATTATTCGTGGCAAAGTCAGCTCGCCGGGCTGCCTGCGTTGTGCGGGCATTCTGAACCCGTTGTCGCAGAGGCGGCAGCATGACGAGCGCGACGATTGATCAAACCGGGACCAGGCCACCGCCCGCGATGTCCGATTCACTCTGGTCGAAACATCTGAAATTACTGGTGGTTGCCGCATTGGCGATTCTGGCGATTTTCTGGCGCGATGGCGCAGATATGGTCCGGACATGGTGGACAATTTCTACCTATAATCACTGCCTGCTGATATTGCCGATCCTCTTCTGGCTGGTGCAGCAACGGCAGGAGGAACTGGCGAAACTTGTACCGGTAATCTGGTTGCCGGGACTGCTCTTGATGGGTCTCGCTTCTTTGGGATGGTTGCTGGGAGAAGCCGCGGGCGTGGCTTTCGCGAGCCATCTCGGACTGCTGATGATGTTGCAGGGTGCGGCGGTGACGCTGCTTGGTCCGACGGTTGCGCGAGGCTTGATATTCCCGCTGGGTTTTAGTTTTTTTCTGGTGCCGTTCGGCGAGGAATTTGTACCCTTCCTGCAAATGGTGACCGCCGAATTGTCGATGGTCTTTCTGGGCTGGGCTAATATCCCGGCCTTTATCGACGGGGTTTTCATCTCGACCCCCACCGGCTATTTTGAGGTCGCTGAAGCCTGTTCCGGAATCAAGTTCCTGATCGCGATGCTCGCCTATGGCGCGCTGGTCAGCAATGTCTGCTTCCGGAGCTGGAAGCGCCGGATATTGTTCATGATCGCTGCGGTGATGGTCCCGATCCTTGCCAATGGAATCCGCGCTTTTGGCACCATCTATATCGCGCACCATACGTCGCTGGATTTCGCCACCGGTTTCGATCATATCTTCTATGGCTGGTTCTTTTTCGCGTTTATCCTGATTTTGGTCATGGCGATTGGCTGGCCCTTTTTTGATCGCAAGATCGATGATCCGATGATTGATGGCAAAGCGTTGAGCGGGAAGCAGTCTCTGCCGACATCCGCGCAAAAGCCCATGTGGGCCATGGCCGCAATGGCAGCCATTGTTCTGGTTCCGGTGCTCTGGACATCGGCTCTCTCGGCGCAGGAAACGCCGGTCCCGGATAAAATTGCCCTGCCGGCCGTGGCCGGATGGGAGAGAGTGGACTACCGGCCGCTCTATGCCTGGAAACCGGTATTTGATCGTTCGAGCCATCAATTGTTCGGTCGCTATCGCAACGCATCGACGGGAATGGAAGTCGATCTGTCGATCGCTGTTTATGATCGTCAGGAAGACGGGCGGGAAATTTTCGGCTATGGGCAGGGCGCTCTTGTGCCGGATACGCGCTGGTCCTGGAACCGCAACCTTGATGCGCCACAGGGCGCTTCCGCCGTCGAATTGATCGCGCCCGGACCGGTGGTGCGCGATGTGGTTTCCTTCTACCGGATCGGCGGCAAGCTGACCGGCAGTGGCTCGGTCGTGAAGCTGGAAACGCTGAAGAGCAAGATATTCGGCGGTCCGCAGCAGGCGGTGGCGATACTTGTTTCTTCCGAGACCAGCCGCGAGGAATCACCGCGCATTCCGATCGAAGCCTTTCTGACTGATTTGGGACCAGTCGACAAATTGGCTGACGAGATGGCAGGGCTGCGCTAGGGCGCACAGCATGTGCGGAATTGCAGGTATTTTTCATTTGGAGACGGCCAAGCCGGTTGATCCCGAACGTCTGCGCAAGATGACCGACAGCCTGGCTCACCGCGGACCGGACGGATCGGGCATATGGACCGCACCGGGTGTCGGGCTTGGTCACCGAAGGCTGTCGATCATTGATCTGGAAGGCGGCGCGCAACCGATGCTGACGCCCGACGAAGCACAGGTCCTGAGTTTCAACGGCGAGATCTATAATTTCCTCGAGGTGCGCGCAGAACTCGAACGCCTCGGCCATCAGTTCCAGACCAGCAGCGACAGCGAAGTCATTCTCTATGCCTGGCGGCAATGGGGGGTCGATTGCCTGAAATGGTTGAACGGCATGTTCGTCATCGCACTGTATGACCAGCGCACCCGGCAATTGTTTCTCGCCCGCGACCGGCTGGGCGTTAAGCCGCTTTTCTATGCGCCGGTTTCCGATGGCAGCATATTGTTCGGTTCGGAACTGAAAGCCCTGCTTGCCAATCCATTGTTGCGCCGGGACCCAAATATCACGGCGGTCGATGATTATCTGGCCTTTGGCTATGTACCGGACCAGACATCGCTGCTGAAGGGTGTCAAAAAACTGCCCGCCGGACATTATCTGCTGCTCGAGCAAGGCAAGCCGGAACCTGCTTCCGTGCAATATTGGGATATGGACTTCAGCCAGCGGAGCAAAGGATCGGCCAAAGTTCTCGAAGAAGAGCTGGTCGAGTTGCTCAAACAGGCCGTGGGATCGAGGATGATCTCCGACGTGCCGCTCGGCGCCTTTCTCTCCGGCGGGGTAGACAGCAGCACGGTGGTTGCCCTGATGGCGGAGAATAGCCGCCAGGCGGTCAAGACCTGTTCGATCGGCTTTGATCAACAGGCGCTCGACGAGACGAGCTTTGCCAGATTGGTCGCGGAGCGGTTCCAGACCGATCACCGGGAGCGCATAGTGGCGGCGGACGATTTTGGTCTGATCGATACGCTCGCCGACCATTTTGACGAACCCTTTGCCGACGCTTCTGCCCTGCCGACCTATCGGGTGAGTGAACTGGCACGAGAGACTGTCACCGTAGCGCTTTCCGGAGACGGTGCCGACGAGGCAATGGCGGGCTATCGCCGCCATGTTTTTCACCATGCCGAAGAACGGGTGCGGGGCCTGTTGCCGCAATCCTTCCGCGGACCGGTATTGGGCTGGCTGGGTTCTGTCTATCCCAAGGCCGATTGGGCGCCGCGTCCGTTTCGCGCCAAGTCCACCTTGTTGTCTCTCGCAAGAACCGGACCGGAAGGCTATGCCGAAGCGGTCGGGGTGACAACGCGGCTCGGCCGCCAGCAAATCTATTCTGATGCGATGCGCAGCGATCTTGAAGACTATCACGCCGAGCAACGGATGATCGACCTGATGGAAAATGCGCCGGCGCAAAACGGTCTGGATCAGGCGCAATATGCCGACATGAAAATGTGGCTGCCGGGCGATATATTGACCAAGGTGGACCGGACCAGCATGGCGGTGGGTCTCGAAGCGCGCGAACCTTTGCTCGATTACAAGCTGATGGAATTTGCCGCGAAGCTTCCGACCAATTTGCGGGTGCACCGGGGGCAGGGCAAATATCTCCTTAAAAAGTCGATGGAACAATATCTTCCGAACGATATTCTCTACCGCCCGAAAATGGGTTTTGTCACTCCGATCGCCCAATGGTTTCGCGGCCCGCTGACCGACCAGGCCCGCGACATTACCAGCGGCGGGACATTGGCGCGCACCGGATGGTTTGACAGCAAATCGCTGCGCAGGATAGCGGATGACCATATCGCCGGTCGTTCCGATAACAGCCGCTTATTGTGGCAGCTGCTGATGCTCGACAAATCGCTCTCGCGGTTGTTCGGGCTCTAGTATTCCTGCGGAGGCAGGAATCCCTCTCTTGCGATTGCGTCCGGATGCACTGGTCCGAGATGGACCTCTGCCTACGCAGGGGCACGGTTAGTCCGGATAGATCGCTTCGACAAAATAGAGGCCGTCTGGCGGCGCATTGAAGCCGAGGGCATTGCGATCCTTTGCCGCGAGCGCGTTTTTTAAATCTGCTTTCGTCCATCTGCCGGTGCCGACCAGTTTAAGGCACCCGACAATCGAGCGGACCTGATGATGGAGGAACGAGCGGGCGGAAACTTCCACTTCGATCTCCTCGCCAAAGCGGCTGACCGATATGCTGTCGAGCGTCTTGACCGGACTTTGCGCCTGACAATGGGCCGAACGGAAAGTGGTGAAATCATGCTGTCCGGTCAGCACCTGCGCCGCATTGTGCATCGCTTCGGCATCGAGGGCCTGGGCGACCTGCCAGCTCAGACCGCGATCAAAGGTCAACGGTGCGCGGCGATTGGTGATCCTGTAGAGATAGCGCCGTCCTTCGCAGGCAAAGCGGGCGTGCCATTCCTCGTCGACAATATCACAGGCCAGCACCGCAACCGGGTTGGGGCGCAGCCCCGCGTTGATGCCTTCGCGCAAGCGGAACGGTGTCAGCTTTGTCTCGAGATCGAAATGCGCGCGCATCGCGAGCGCGTGGACACCGGCATCGGTTCTCCCTGCGGCAAAAACGCGTACCGTCTCGCCGGTGATCGATTTGATTGACTCTTCCACAGCCTGCTGAACGCTGGGTCCGTGATCCTGATGCTGCCAGCCCATGAACGGGCGGCCATCATATTCTAGGGTCAGAGCAAAGCGGGTCATTGCAAGACGGTTCCTGCAGGAATTTTTGTGCCGTTGAGGAAGGATTTGAGATCCATTGCTGGCTTTCCGGCTTTTTGAATCATCGCCGGCTGGATCGATCCTGTGCCGCAGGCGATCAGAAGACGGTCGTCCAGAATCGTGGCCGATGGCCCCTCGGCATCACTGACCTTCGCCTGGAGAATCCGGTACCGATTGCCCTGATATTCGAAGAACCCGCCAGGCTGGGGATTATAAGCGCGGACCTGACGTTCGACCTGCTCGGCGGGGTGACTGAAATCCAGCCGGGCTTCCTGTTTCTCGATCTTTTTCGCATAAGTCGCCAGCGCATCATCCTGAGGTTCCGCCGGACATTTCTCCGGCGAGGCCAGATATCGGACCATGAGAGTTGCGCCAGCCTGCGCCAATTCTTCGGTCAGGTCTCCGGCGGTCTTGTCGTCAATCGGGGTCGCCGATTTGAGCAACATCGGTCCTGTGTCCAGTCCCGCTTCCATCTGCATGATGGTGATTCCAGTTTCCGTATCTCCGGCGAGGATGGCTCGCTGGACCGGTGCGGCACCGCGCCAGCGGGGGAGCAGCGAGCCGTGAATATTCAGGCAACCCATTTTCGGCGCATCCAATATCGCTTGCGGTAGTATCAGACCATAAGCGGCGACGACGGCGGCATCGAGATCAAGTGCGGCAAAGCGGGTCTGCTCTTCTTCGCTTTTCAAGGAGGCTGGTGTCCGCACCGGTAGTCCGAGACTCTCTGCCAGTTGCTGCACGGGGGAGGGTGTCAGCTGCTTTCCCCGTCCGGCGCGCCGTGGTGGTTGAGAGTAAACGGCTACAATCTCATGCCCCGCGTCATGCAGTGCTTGCAGCGCTGGTACGGCAAAATCGGGGGTTCCCATGAAGGCAATGCGGAGGGATTTTAAGCCGGAGGACATAAATTATCTTTCTTCGGGTCACACGGGTCACACCCCCTAATTCGGAAAGTGATTTTCCGGACTGGCGGGCGTCCAGTCAAAAAATTCTGCATTTCCATCAGATATTTGACCAGAGCCTGCCACGACCGGGACGATAAACATTCGCGATCGTGTAGGACAGGTATTTTATACTTGGCAGGTTCGTGCGGCTGCTCCTAATGACTTAGCCATGGCATCGCAAGAGATCGAAAATCTGGTTCAGGCCCTCGCCAAGCTCCCCGGCCTTGGACCGCGTTCGGCGCGGCGAGCTGTATTATATCTGCTGAAACGCCCGGAAACGGCGATGAAGCCAATTTTGGCGGCGATGACAAGGGTCGATGACCGGCTCGTTACCTGCGGCATTTGCGGTAACGTTGATACTCAGGACCCCTGCCAGATATGCACCGACCCGCGCCGCGATGAAAAAGCGCTCTGTGTGGTTGAGGAAGTATCCGACCTCTGGGCGCTTGATAAGTCCCGGCTGTTTCCCGGGAAATTCCATGTGCTCGGCGGGCGATTATCCGCGCTGGATGGCGTGAGGCCCGAAGACATTGCCATCGACAAGTTGATCAGGCGTGTCGAGCAGGGCGGGATTGATGAAGTTGTGCTGGCTATGAACGCCACATTGGAGGGGCAGACGACGGCCCATTATATTGCAGAGCGGCTCGAAAGCTATCCACTACGGCTCAGTCAGCTATCCCATGGCATACCCGTAGGTGGAGAGCTGGATTATCTCGACGAAGGTACTTTGGCACAGGCGCTGCGCTCTCGACGGCCGATCAATCAGGATTGACGTAGTGGCGACTCAATGTCCCCGCCGTGTACCGTGAATTCGAAATCAGGCTTAAACTATTGTGGCTTACCGGTAACAATCGACTGTCTCGATGGTCTGTGCCCTTCGATGAACATGCTCGAAAAGAAGCGGTTTTCTGGGCTTTTTGGTGAATATTAAGTACATGATTAAACGTCCTTGACGTAGCGGCTGTGTTACCGGCAAAATGCACAGTAGAAACATCAAAATCAGTCCTCCCCACGAAGATAACAAGACTGATAACCAGGAGAGAGCATATTATGAAACTAGCGTTGAATTTGTCTGCGTGCGCGTTCGCACTTGCAGCAATCGCCACGGCCCCCGTCTATGCACAAACGCAATCAGATGCGGCTGACCAAGTTGATGAAACCGTGGACGACAACGTGATCGTCGTGACCGCACAGGGCCGGGCGCAGGCTTTGTCTGATGTGCCTGTTGCCGTTTCGGCCATTGGCGCGGAACAATTGCAGAAGAGCGGGGCAACCGACATTCGTGAGCTTAACCAGCTTGCACCATCATTGCTCGTATCTTCGACCGGCAACGAAGCCAATGGCTCTGCCCGTATTCGCGGTATTGGTACTGTCGGTGACAATCCCGGTCTGGAAAGTTCTGTCGCGGTGTTCATCGATGGCGTTTATCGCTCGCGTAGCGGTAATGCGCTCAGCGAACTTGGCCCGATTGAACGGGTCGAAATTCTGCGTGGTCCGCAAGGAACATTGGGCGGACGGAACTCTTCTGCCGGTATGATCAGCATCACCACTGCCGGCCCGGAATTCACATTTTCAGGACATGGCGCAATATCCTATGGCAATTACGACCAGCTTCGGCTCGAAGGTGGCATTAACGGCCCGTTGAGCGATACGATTGCTGCGCGTGTTGACGGTGTTTATTTGAAGCGCGACGGTTTTTACAATGACGTTGTAAACGGGACCGACATCAACAACAAAGACCGGTTTCTTGTCCGCGGTCAGCTGTTGTTCGAACCAAGCGACACGCTGAATGTCCGTGTGATTGGTGACTATTCAAAGAAAGACGAATCCTGCTGCGCGGCGACATTCGTCCAGCCTGGATTTGCACAGCAAGCCAGGGTGAGCCCGGGACTTGATCCCTTTGCTATGCCGCTACCTGGTGCTCCGGCTCTTACCGACCCGGCTAACCCGATAATTCCCGTGCTTTTGGGGTTGGGTCAAAATCCTAACGCTCTTAACCAAAGCACGTTCAACCGGGATATTTACATCACTCCTGGTCGTTCCTATGCGGGTGAGACCGAGGATTTTGGTGCTTCGGTTGAGGTCAATGCCGAATTCGGCGAGCTGAACTTTACGTCGATCACCGGATATCGGGAATATTCCAACTTTCAGGCATCTGATACCGATTACACGCAGGTGGACATCCTCTACCGTGCACCGAATGAAAATGCCGGTTCTCGGGAGTTTAAAACCTTCACGCAAGAATTGCGACTGCAGGGTTCGGCTTTCGATGACAAGCTTGATTGGTTGATCGGTGGTTTTTATGCGAATGAGAAACTCGAAACACGGGATAATATCCGTTTCGGTACGCAATATGGTGCTTTCGCGCCTTGCCGTATCGTCAATGCCGTCAATCCAGCTCTTGCGTCACCGACCAGCACAGGTTGTCTGAGCGCTGGCGGCAGGGCTGTATTGCAAGCCGCAAATGGCGGAGCCGGGGCATTCGGTGCTGCTACGCCGCTGATTTTTGCCGGCCTGGACAATCTGGCCCAGATTAACGACCGGGGAACCATTGTTGACGTGTATAATCAGAAAAGCGAAAATTTTGCTTTCTTCACGCACAATATTTTTCACGTTACCGACAAACTCGATCTCACTTTGGGGTTGCGTTACACTAACGAAACGAAGGATTTCGACGCTGCCTTTTCCAATGACAATACGATGTGTCCGGTTCAACGTGCTTTGTTCACACCGTTGCTCGGTGGGCCACTTGGCGCATTGGCGGGCGGTCTGATCGGTCTGTCATGTCAGGGTAATTCAACCTCCGAACTGGACGGCGTAACTCTGACTGATAGCCGGAGCGAGAATGAATTTACCGGCACTGCCATCCTGTCCTACAAACCAACTGATGATCTGCTGATTTATGGCAGCTACTCGCGCGGTTACAAGGCAGGCGGTTTCAACCTGGACCGGTCTGCGTTGACCAGTTCAACGCTGGCCAATCCGGCATTGACGGGCAGCACCGACAATCTCCAGTTTGACCAGGAAACGGTGGACGCATTCGAAATCGGCGCAAAATACTCGACCCGCGAGTTTTCGCTGAGCGTCGCCGCATTCCGTCAGCAGTTTGACAATTTTCAGCTCAATACGTTCAACGGATCCGTTTTCCTCGTCCAGAATATAAACGGGTGTAGCGATGATCTCGGTGGTGCGGATCGCGATGCCAGCGGCGCAACGGGCAATTGTACCCCGGATAACGTCCGATATGGCGTTGTTGCACAGGGTGTCGAACTGGAAGCGTCAATCAATCCGGTCAGACATGTAAATGTTACGATGGGTCTGACCTATACCGATACCAGCTATGAAAATGATCTGGTTGGCCGCGATACGGGTGAGGCGCTGGATCCGGCGCTGCGTCTGCTTCCAGGCGACAATCTGTCCAACGCTCCCGAGGTCACTGCTACGGCGTCCCTGTCTTACACTCCGCCTATCGGCAATAGCGGGCTGACCGGGCTGTTCTATGTGAACGCTCGTACGACCAGTGATTATAACACGGGTTCGGATTTGCTTCCTGGCAAGGAACAGGACGGGTACACGCTGGTGAATGCGCGTATCGGTATCCGCGGTCCTGACGGCATGTGGGCGATCGAAGGATGGGCTCAAAACCTGTTTGATGTCGATTATTCACAGGTTGCGTTCAACACGCCATTTGTCGCATCGCAGCAGACCTATTCGGCCTTCCTTGCCGAACCAAGAACCTATGGTATCACGGTGCGTGGCCGCTTCTAAAGCAAGCCATAGACCCTGATTAAAACAAAGCGTGCGGGTCACCAGATGAAACGCACGCTTTGTTGTTTGCCCCG
>CBETBW010000023.1:0-35741 GCA_965534715.1 uncultured Parasphingorhabdus sp. | reverse complement strand
GCCTATCCGCAGGGTTGGCCCGATTATGACGCCTGTGTCAGCGAAGACCGGGAATATTGGGGCCGCGCGAAAAGCAGCTACGACGAGAAAAGCGGAACTCTGTCGATTCGCTATACCGCGAGCAGCAATATCATCTGGTTCGCCTATTTCGCGCCTTACAGCATGGAACGACACCATGATCTGATTGCCGAAACCGCAGGGTTTGAAGGCGTGACGGTGAAGACGCTAGGCCACAGCCTGGAAGGCCAGCCGATAGATTGCGTGGAAATGGGCAGCGGCGACAAACAGGTCTGGCTCTACGCCCGCCAGCATCCCGGCGAAAGCATGGCCGAATGGTGGATGGAAGGCGCGCTGGAAATGCTGACCGATCCCGCCGATCCCCACGCACGGCGGCTGCTACAGCAATGCCGGTTCCATATCGTGCCCAATATGAACCCGGATGGTTCGTGCAGAGGACATTTACGAACCAATTTCGCCGGAACCAATCTCAACCGCGAATGGCACGAGCCCAGCGCCGAGAAATCCCCTGAAGTATTGTGTGTGCGTGATGCCATGGACAAGAGCGGCGTGGATTTCGCCATGGATGTCCATGGCGACGAGGCGATTCCCGCGGTTTTCATCGCCGGTTTTGAAGGCATAGCTTCGATCACCGATCAGCAGCTGAAGAAATACCACAGCTACCGCAACCGCCTCGCCCAGCGCACACCGGATTTCCAGACCAAGCTCGGCTATCCCACCGCGGCCAAGGGCAAGGCCAATCTGTCGATGTCGACCAATCAGCTGGCGGAGCGCTTCGGCGCCGTCACGATGACTCTGGAAATGCCGTTCAAGGACAATCGCGACCTCCCCGATGCCGAGCAAGGCTGGTCCCCCGAGCGCTGCAATTTGCTCGCCCGCGAATGCCTGGCGACCCTCGCCGAAATGATCGACGATATCTAGAAAACGGCGAAGACGAAGGGATTCGAATTAGAGGATTAAGCCATTGGTATTGCACAGAAATATCATTGACCGCTAGGGTCAGGACCTATTAAATGCGCGGAGCGTGGTTTGAAGCGATTTGGCTGTGCGCGAGGAAGGAAAGCGCAGGCATAGCGGCGCCATAGCAAGCTTTTCTGACGCTGCGCAGGGCCAAAGCGGTCAAATCCTTCGGACGACAAAATGGCTGCAATATTGGGCCAATGATCACGGTTTATGGGAAGCGAATATTGTTTCCCGTTCCCATCTTTGCGTGGGGGCATTCATTATAACTCATTTAACATTCTCAATTTCGTGCGGCCGACCAATTTTTCCAGTGGGGCATTCAAGCGTGGCCCGATCCCAATTGCCGGTTTCGGCAGCTGCAACATAGGTCGTTTGCAGGAATTCCATCAGCATCGCCTCCGGGTCGCCTGCTGTTCTCACGGCTTCGTAGGGCAGAAGAAATTCTCCGAGATCGCTGTCCCAATATGCCGCGTCTGGAGCGACAGATTGATTTTTGAAATCTTCCGGTCCCGGATAGCAATATGAGTAGAACATCGGTTCGCCAGCTCCCTGACCGGGCCAGAAACCGGCAGATGAAACTTCGTGGCTATATGCTTCTCGTGTCACGTCATCGGGGAGGTTCGGAATGCCGCCCGGATGCGGCGGCGCGGTGCGACCGGAAAACCGTGTAACGGCCATATCGAACGAACCCCAGAACAGGTGTACTGGAGAGACTTTGCCGCGGAACCCTGTGCGGAAGCGCGAGAAGACGCGTTCAATCAAGACCAGTGCGCGGTGGAACCTGCTAACCGCATCAGCGTCATAGGGTCGGACTGCTGTATCCTGCTCAAACGGAGTGGCATCTTCCAGTTCGTTGGGTGCGCCGTGAATATCGAAAGAACCGCCTACCACCTGTATCGCCTTGCCGACAGTACGGTGAAAATTGGCGACACTCATCGCTTCAAGCGGGGCAGTTGCCTTTTTGCCCGACGCGCATTCCACGATCAGAATATGGTCGTGGAAATCCAGCGATACCGAAATGCTGCCGCCGCCATCCGGCACCGGCCCTGTCGTCAAGCCTCGTGGGGTTACGTAAAGTGTCGCATGCCAACTGTGGTTGACCCACGGCGTGTGCGACAATCGATATTTGCCGATGATCTGGGTCCAGAGATGCAACGCGCTGCAGGTTTCTTCCCATTCTTTGAAGGGCAATGTGGGCCATGCCGGATATGTCATATCAACTCCTTGGATGAACATTATAAACGGGAAGAGCTGCTACCGCGTCAGTCGACTTCTTCCGACGTTGCAAACTCTTCCATTCTCGTGATCAGGTCATTTTCAACGGTATAAATCTGGACCCATATTTGTTTTAGTTCCCGTCCGGATCGTTTCACTTTCTGATGCTCTTGGCCCAACACAACGACCATATTTCCCTCAACGATAAATTGTTGAGGCTCAAAGCTTATGATTTCAGTCCGGTCGAGAATGTTCGTCATAAACGTCCGTATACCTTCCTTTTTTTCAAAAATGCCTTTCGGAATGATGTGCGTGCCATGATAGATCCATACGGTGTCGTCAGAAACGGTTCCTACGAATTTTTCGACATCACCGCTCCCAAATGCAGAGAACATTTCGTCGATCACTGTTTTTGCTGAACTTTTCATATTTTTGCCTCTTCCAATTTTGTTGCGGACATTTCCGTCAGCATCATCGCCCAATGCGTTCGATCCGTTCAGGGAAAGCATCGATGGTCAAATAATGAAAGGAATCGCCGCCGTTGAATTCTCTTAGGCGGCCTTCCTTCGTTGCCCATCCAGGCTGATGGGTCCTGGTCCTGCAAAGACGAAATAGAGGAACAGGAAGCAGTAAAGAATCGCAGCATCACCGCCATTATTGACCGGAAAGAAGTTTTGCGGGGCATGAGCCAGAAAATAGGCACCTGCCATTGTGCCAGAAGCGATAAAGGCTGCTGGGCGCGTAAACAGCCCCAGTGCAATTAACGCACCTGCAACCAGTTCAATAATACCGGCATAGGCGCCGGGCCCGTCAAACGTTAATCCGGAACCTGCGCGCTCACCGCTGGGAAAGCTCAGAAACTTTTGCGTGCCGTGGGCAAGGAACAGCAATCCGGATATTATTCGAAGCACGCTCAACATTTTGGGTGCATGCTCGGTAAGTTTAGTGCTGGTCATGATGATACCTTCAATGGATTGATTGAAATGTTACTGCGCAGTGCGTTCGATCCATTCGCCGAAGGCATCAATGAATTTCTGGAAGAAATCGCGGCTACGGTCCGTCTTGAACTCGCCTTGCTCGTCGAAGATGTCATAGGCACCGCCAACATAGGCTTCGGGCTGCTGCAGGACGGGCATATCCAAAAAGACTAACGATTGACGCAGGTGGTGGTTGGCACCAAACCCGCCTATTCCGCCAGGAGAAGCGCTCATCACGGCTGCGGGCTTCTTTGCCCATACGCTCTGGCCAGGGGGGCGGGACCCCACATCGATGGCATTTTTAAGCGCACCGGGGACTGAACGATTATACTCGGGCGTAACGAACAGCACAGCATCTGCCCCAGAGATTTCTTGGCGAAACCGGATCCAGGGCGCCGGCGCGTCGGCCGTGTCAATATCCTCGTCGTAAAGCGGCAATTCACCGATCTCGATGAAGTCAAAATCCAGATTGGAGGGTGCAATACGGACCAGCGCCTCGGCTGCCTTGCGATTGACGGATCCCTTGCGGAGGCTGCCGACGACGACAGCAATCTTGGTATTCTTGGACATTATATGCTCCTCTATTGAGTGATTAAATGATTGGCTGGACCGATGGTTCCGGTCCGGGTGGTGATTAGATCGTATCCACGAGGACGATCTCGGTATCCTCGAGCGCTTCGATTTCAATCTCTCCGACATTTTCGATGGCAACGCCATCACGTTCATTGGCGAATTCGTTACCAACCATCATACTGCCTGTTGCCGCGACAAGATATGCCTTGCGCCCCTCCTTGAGCGTCCAGTTTGTCGTTTCGCCCGCTTTCAGCGAAATACCAGCAACCTGTGCATCGGCGCGGATCATCAATGCATCGTCATCGTCTTTCGAACCGCTGGCCAAGATAGTCCAGTTTCCGGAGCGATCGTCTTTCGGGAACGGTTTTGCGCCCCAGCGCGGTTCGCCGCCTGTGGCCGTTGGCTCAATCCAGATCTGGAAGATGCGCGTTTCTTCATCTTCGGCATTAAACTCGGAATGGGCAATACCGCTGCCGGCAGACATCACCTGAACGTCGCCTGCTTCGGTGCGGCCTTCATTGCCCAGATTGTCTTTATGCGTGATAGCGCCTTGGCGGACATAGGTGATAATCTCCATGTCGCGGTGGGGGTGCTGTGGAAAACCGGATTGCGCTGCGATCTGATCGTCATTCCAGACGCGTAGCTTCCCCCAGCCCATGCGGGCCGGGTCATAATAGTTGGCAAATGAAAAATGATGGTGCGCGTTGAGCCAGCCATGGTTGGCGGCACCGAGCGAAGAAAAAGGTCTGATGTCAATCATGTCTTGTAAACTCCATGTTATTTTTATTGGATATAGAGCTTGCACAATGATCTGATAACCCGGATAAAGTTGTACAAAATGTACGAAGGAGTTGTATAGTGAATGTTGGCAGCCCGACGCTTGATCAGCTTCGCATCTTTCTTGCAGTGTACGACGAGGGCAGCTTTAACGCCGCCGCGCGAAAACTGGGCCGTGCGGTTTCGGTCGTCAGTTACGGCATTGCCGCTCTGGAAACCCAGCTCGCCGTAAACCTGTTCGATCGCGAAGGCTCTCGGCGGCCAGAGACGACTGACGCGGGTCGCTCATTAGTAGCTGCGGCGCGGGCCGTGATGGACGGGACAGATCACCTGATGGCCCGGGTGCGCAGCATCAATGCCGGCGTCGAAACCCAGATTTCCATTGTTCTCGATGTCATGGTTCCCTTTGGCATTATCTCGGTAATCCTTCGGGATTTTCAGCAGGCGTTCCCGCTGGTCGAATTGCGCCTTCATGTCGAGGCCTTGGGGGCGGTGGCCGCACGCGCGCGCGAAGGCAGTGCCGATCTGGCTATCGCGGGTCCGGAAGTTCTCGATCTTCCCGAGCTAAACCGCAAAGAAATTGGCTGCGTGGAACTGGTACCGGTGGCCGCTCCCGACCACCCTTTGGCGCAAATGGCGGCGATCGAACCGGGTCAGGCCGGTCACTATCTGCAACTCGTCCTGACCGACCGATCGAACTATACAGATGGACAGGAATTTTCGGTCCTCAGTCCGCGAAGCTGGCGCCTCGCCGACCTCGGTGCGAAGCACGAATTGCTGATTGGCGGGAATGGATGGGGCAATATGCCGCGTCATGCCGTCGAACAGGATATTGCCGCCGGACGTCTGGACATTCTCAAACTACCCGAAGGTACCAGCGTCGATTATCGCCTCCATGCGCTCTGGCGCAAGGATCGTCTGCCGGGTCCGGCCACAACCTGGCTAATGGAAGCGTTCGAGGCGGCGCTTTGAGGACGGATGCAACGTCGCTCGCGGGGAATTGGTGGAGCTGACTGGCGGTGCAATTTAATCAATTCTGGAAAGACGGCTTAATTGCCAAGGCTTCCAGAAACCTGCCAGTCGGTAAACGGCCCAATTTCCGCCGAAAAACTAACCGTTCCTCGCAAGACGTCGATCACGCTCGACCGTCCCGTCACATCTAAATAGACACAACGCTTGCTGGCAGCATTAACTATATAAGATATTGATTTAAATGGGTAAAAATAGCTGGCGGAGACGGAGGGATTCGCAATCGAGCCTTAAGCCATTGGTATTGCACAGAAATATCAATCTACTGCGTAATATATTCCCCTGCCTATACCCCGCTTTCGGAAAGCTGAATTTTACGTCCGATTCGCGCCCTCAGATCGGTTGACGGACATTCCTTAGCTGCACGCCGAAAGCGGAGTCTGAGGGAGCCAGATCGTTCTTCGAAGTAGGAATATAAAGTTCGATATCAGGGTGTCGACATCCAAGACGAACTGACATTGTCAGAAAAACGGAAATATCATTGATCGCTTGTCCTTCCGGGGCCGGCGTCTTCTTGTAGTTGGAAAACGGATATCAATTGTCATAATCACCAAATGACGGGAAAATCTCTTAAGCAGGCACCCGAGATTGTTAATTTCTGTATGATTTGGTTGCTCCCTGAAAAACACCAATCGACTCTTCGGTCGCTGCCCGATCTAGGTGAAAAGGCACTGCCGGAGTTCCGGCTTATGCCATCTCGACTATCGCATCACGGAAACATTCTTCGAAAATATCCAGTCCTTCATGGATCAACTCGTCTGAAATTGTCAGCGCTGGCAAGAACCTGAATACGTTACCGCGAACGCCGCAAGTCAATGCGATCAACCCCTTTTGATAGGCGGTCGTCACAATAGCTTTGGTCAAGGCGGCATCGGGGCGATTGGCATCGCCATTTTCCACAAGTTCAAGCGCGATCATCGCACCGCGATCGCAGCGCACATCACCGATTTGATCAGGAAACTCGGACTTAAGCGCAAGCAGCCGTCTACCAAAAGCACGCCCTATACGACCGGACGCCTCGACAAGTTTTTCCTCTTCTATCACATCGAGCACGGCAAGCGCAGCGGCGCAGCCGATCGGAGAGCCAGCATAGGTGCCGCCCAAGCCGCCTGGCTCTGGCGTGTCCATAACTTCTGATTTCCCGATTACCGCAGCCAGTGGGAACCCGCCAGCGAGGCCTTTGGCGACGGTCATTAAATCAGCTTCTACGCCCGCATGTTCAGCGGCAAACAGCTTGCCCGTCCGGCCAAACCCGGTCTGGATTTCGTCGATGATCAACATGATCCCATGGTCATCGCAGACCTGCCGTAGCGCCTGCAGAAACTCGTTCGGCGCGCTATAAAATCCGCCCTCGCCTTGCACCGGCTCAACGATTATCGCGGCACAATCATCCGGTTCTATATCGGTCTTGAACAAGGTGTGCAGGGCACGCAGCGAGTCTTCCGTGCTGATCCCATGATAGGAAATCGGGAATGGAGCGCGGTAAATTTCGCCGGGAAACGGGCCAAAACGATTTTTATAGGGCGTCACTTTACCGGTCAGCCCCAATGTCATCATCGTCCGTCCATGATAGCCGCCATCGAATGCGATGACACCACGACGCCCGGTATGGGAGCGCGCGATCTTTATGGCGTTTTCCACAGCCTCTGCGCCAGTCGTCACGAACATGCTCTTCTTGGGATTGGGGCCGGGCGCGCATTTGTTCAACCGCTCGGCGAGCATCACGGCGCTGTCATAGGGGGTTACCATGACGCATGTATGGCTGAACCGCTCCAGCTGCGCGCTGACCGCTGCATGGATTCTGGGATGCATGTGGCCAGTGTTACAGACCGCTATCCCGGCCCCGAAGTCCACATAGCGCCGCCCTTCAACATCCCAGATTTCCGAACCCCGGGCACGATCAACGTAAATCGGCGCGGCATTGCCTTCACCTCTGGCAATGGCCGCGTTCTTGCGCGCCTGCCATGCGGCGTTGTCATTCACTTCACGCAAACTTTCTACTTTGGCTGATACGTTCATTCGGAAATGCCTCCTAAGCACAGATATTTTATTTCCTGATAATCTTCGAGTCCGTATTTCGAGCCTTCCCGGCCAATGCCGGACTGCTTTACGCCGCCAAAAGGAGCGGCCTCGGACGAAACTATTCCCTGGTTGATCCCCACCATGCCATATTCAAGCGCTTCACCAACTCGCCACACTCTGCCGATGTCGCGGCTATAAAAATAGGCGGCCAGACCATAAGGCGTATCGTTCGCCATAGCGACAACCTCCGCTTCGCTATCGAATGGAATCAGAGTTGCGACAGGGCCGAAAATCTCGCTGCGCGCAATTTCCATATCATTACTGACATTGTCGAGAATTGTAGGTTCAAAGAAAAGATCGCCTGCTGTGTGACGGCGCCCGCCGATCAAATTCCGCGCACCTGCGCTCGTGGCGCTGGCCACGAGCTTTTCGACCTTTTCGATGGCCGAGATGTTTATCAGCGGGCCGATGTCATTACCGGCTTCATCGCCACGCCCGACCTTCAGGCGGCCTACCCGTTCGACCAGCATCTGCGCCACTTCCGAATGAACCGAACGATGCACAAATATACGGTTGGCGCATACACAGGTCTGCCCGGCGTTGCGATATTTGGAGGCCATCAAACCGTCCATCGCCGCGTCAAGATCGGCGTCTTCAAAGATAATGAATGGCGCGTTTCCACCCAGTTCGAGCGATGCTTTCTTGATGGTTGGAGCACATTGTCCGAGCAGCAGCCGCCCGACTTCGGTCGATCCGGTAAACGAGAGCTTCCTGATACTTTCGTTCGATGTCAGCTCGCTGCCGACTTCCGCTGCTTGACTTGTGGGTATGACATTCAAGACACCGGCAGGTATGCCTGCTTCCTCGGCCAGGGCGGCAATCGCCAAGGCGGATAGCGGCGTGTCTTCGGCAGGTTTCGCCACCATCGTGCAACCTGCGGCCAGCGCTGCAGCAACCTTGCGCATCAACATGGCGTTGGGAAAATTCCAGGGCGTTATGGCAGCGCACACACCAATCGGCTGCTTCACAACAACCGTGCGGACATCGCTGGAAGCATGAGGAATGACATCGCCATAGACGCGCTTTGCCTCCTCGGCATACCATTCGAGATAACTGGCGCCATAGCGGATTTCGCCGACGGCTTCGGCCAGAGGCTTACCCATTTCGGCAGTCAGAATACGGGCCAGCTCATTTTCATGCGCCAGCATCAATTCATGCCAGGCCTTGAGCCTTTGCGCTCGCGCGGAACCTGTTAGCGCCGACCATAATACAAAAGCCCTATCTGCCGCAGCTATTGCACGCTCGGTATCAGCCGTCCCGCAATCAGCTACGGATGCGATTTTGGTGCCGTCAGCCGGATTATGAACGGCAAAGCGCTTACCGCTTTCAGCTGTGGTCCAATCACCGTCAATATAGGCTTCATATTTGAGATAGGCGCTAGAGATCATGATCTGGGCGACTCCGGATAATACCAAAGTTGTATTCTGCTGTTTCCGGGCGTGCGGTTACAGCGCCAGTTGGTGCCAAACAGTGGTGCCAGTATCCGCTTGTCATTTGCGATCCAGAATGGAGGCAGGGACCAGCATTACAGCCATGCTGAGAGCAAGCAGAACAAAAACTGCGTAGATTATATCGGCATATGTAAAGCCCGCGGCTAGCATTTGCCCTGCAACAAGCGGGCCGGAAGCCAAACCCACTTTCGAGACAAAACCAGCGGCAGCAGCCGTGCGCCCGGCAGCGTCAAACTGGGCAGCCATGCCCAGTAGATAAGCCATTACCATCCCCCAGGTAATGCCAGTGCCGCAATTGGCCAATAGGTACATCACCGGATTGGCGCTGAGTAAGAAAGCCGCTGTGCCGATCAGGGTAAGCAGCATAACAATGGCAAGAGGCCAGAAGCGACCATATTTGACGCCGACAAAAATGACTACAAGCGGCCCTGCCAGGGCAACCCAGGTCGCTAGGCCCAGAGCGGTGGACACATAATCACGCTCAAGACCATATTCGATGCCCAAGCTTATAATATAAGCGAGAAGGCCCATATTTGCCGCTTGAAAAAGAAAGATCGCGGCAAGGGTTAGAAGCAGCGGTTTCCAGCTGACGGGTCCTGCAACCGTCTTGCCCTGCGCCTCATTCGCCGGATAACGGTCCAGGAACGGCAGCATTACGAGAGTCACGAGACTGAACAGGATAAGTGCGATGAACAGCACCGATGCACCATATTCCGGCACCAGCCGCGGCAAAGTCATCACACCTAGTCCGCCAAGCCCGAATTGCACAAACAGCAAGATACCGAACGTCCGGTCCGGATTTGCCACCCGCGCGATCACGCCATAAGACAGGCCGACCAGCAACCCCCCCGCGATACCGTGCAGCAAGCGGACGCCAATCATGACCACTGGAGAAGCAATAGCAATCGAAGCAAGGTCAATCGCTATCAATGTCAGCAATAACCCGGTCGCAACATAGCGCCAGTGCACGCGCTTTATGAGAAATATGGCAACCAGGGCGCCCAGTGCCGCGCCATAAATATTGGCGGCGGCAACATTGCCCGCCTGACCGTCCGTGAACTCCAGACCAGTTTTCAGCCCATCAACGATGGCCGCCATGATATTGACGTAAAACAAACCAGCCGTAGCCAGGAAAGAGAGCATTATGCCCGCTATTACGCCGTCGGCTGGCGCTGTTGGCCAGCGACGTGCAGTAGCTTGGGTCTCGATCATTCTGATTGCTCGCAAAAGGGGTGAAGGTGATTGGATGCCTGGGCGGCTCTTCGCCATGCGAAAGCCCCTCCATCGCTGACATAATAGTAAACCGGTCCATTCGGCATCAGCGCGGCCGATAACCCGCCATACCCGGACAGGGCAGGGATCCATGCGTCCACCTTGCAACCAAGAGCCGAGCCCGCATTCCAGGCCCAGAAACCATGCTGGTAGCGCTGCTCGTCCATCACCGCGCGAAGCCCGCGATTGTCGGGGTCACGCTGGAGCGTTGCATTCAGCATTTTGCTTTCGAGCATGGGCTTGCCGTTGACGGTACCGCCGCGCTGCAGAAAAGATGTGACCAGTGCGATATCATTCCGCAATAATGTCATTCCCCAGCCACTGAACGGCTCGCTTTCGCTATCATAGGTCCGACGGATATTCATCGTGAGCGGGCTCATGCCCAATGCGCGCCAGATTGGTTTGAGCAGGTCATCATAATAATCGGCTGCAGGATTGCCGGTCTTTTTGCGAAGAAAAGCGTTGATAGCGACCCCCAGAATATAGGTGTCGCCGGTCCGGTAGACGAATTTTGTTCCCGGCTCCTGCTGACGGTTGAACGCAGTGCAGGCAGCGATTATCTTTTCCTGATGACCTTGCGCAAGAAAGAACCGCCGCATTTCCGCCGATTGCTCATCCACCTCATGCCCATCGGAATTGTAGACGCCGCTTGCCATGTTCAGGGCATTGGCAAAGGTAACACCGCGCCAGCGCGGTGCAGAGCAGGCTGGAACATAATCCGATACCAATGACTGCATCGCGCCTGGATATAGTTGTTCCAGCCGCATCGCGCCGATGCCTGCCGCCAGCGACTTGGCCCATGAGTAGGACGGCAGTATCAGTGAATCGCAATAGATATAGCTGCCGAAGCGCGTTTCACATGCTCCGGTGTAATGAACATTGTCTGCGATATAGCCGAACGAGGTCATCGCATCTGGAGCCACTTCTTCCGCAGACCCGAACATCCCGGAAACTTCCGCCGGGAGGCTCTCTATCGGACGCGTTTCCAGCCTGGCTGCTTTTTCTGTCCTAAAGGCTGTCGCCACATCTGTTGCATGCGCTATTTGCCGAGGAGTATATGTGGCCGGCGCAGCGCCCCACGCATCGAACTGGGTATAGGCGCAAGTTTCCGACCCGATCTGATAGACGAAATGCGATACTGCGCCGCTACTATCGAAGCGAAAACTTGCGAGACCATTGTGAATGCAATTGGCGTTGCGTTCCATCAGCGCGAACGGCAGCACCGCCCGTGTCATTCCCTTGTCTGCCGGGTCATCCCAGACAGCGCCAGTTGCAAATATCCATTCCCAGTCCGGATGTGTGCCGGCAATCGGTGTCCGCACCAGCGGAGCCAGTTCGTCATCAATCTGCAAAAGATCGATTTCGAACGGCGGCAATGTCTTGATGCTCTGGCTCGTCGCGGCGTAGTCAAATCCGTCTTTTAGCAGCAGAAAGTGCGTCATTGCTTCGCCTGTGGAACTCAGCCGTCCGGCAAAATTGTTTGTTGGCTGCGAAGCATTGTCGGGGCGTCCGAAGGCTTGCGTGGAAAATGGCATATCCGGCGTCTGGCCCAGATCGAATGATGCGTTTGAAATTACTTTAGAAAGCTGGGTTGGCGATGGCCGGGCATGAACCCTGATATTATCGGCCCAGCAGATGTCATTGTCAGCATTGCCCGCAACCCGAACGCCGATATAGCCTCTGTCTGTCGCGGTCTGAATGTCGACAGTACCGTATACCGCGTGCAGCGAAAGTCCGTCATCCTTGCCATTCTCAATCCGGCCAATCTCATACCAGCTTTGCCCATCGGGCGAGAATTCGATCAGACAGGCATCACTGTCTTCCAGGCCACTTGCGGCGAAAGAGGCGCTGATATCCACCCGACTTATACCGGATAGATCAAAGCTACGTACAGCCGCAGCATTTCGCGTAATCCGCAGTGAAGAATTGCCCGCATAACTTGTGATTTCTGCAGTGCCGCGTCCGGGCGTTATCGCCCACTCACCGGCACCCTGTTCAAAATTTTCATTCAGCAATTCCTGAGCTTGCGCTGATGCCATCGGCAATATTATCGACAGCGAAGCGAACAAGGCGACTATGGTGTTGTATAGCGGCGTCATGCGTTCAATACCTCCGCCAGGGGAGCGAGTTGTTTTTCATAAGCTTTCCACTTTCCAACCGATGATGTGTAAATTGGTTGGCGCACCTGGGCTGCACTCGCAGTAGCCGACGGACTATTATTCTTGTGAAAGGCCAGACAGTCCGGGTGCCACTCCAGACCAAGTGCCGAAACAAGTTTGCGGCTTTCTTCCTCCTGACTAGCGACTAGATTTTCGTAGTGAACGGAGATGATTTTTCCTGGCAAGACAGCTTCCCAATGATCCATCAACCGGTCCTTGGCGCGTATGTAGCGGCCGATGTCCTCCAGATCATAAGAAAAGGGGTAACCCATGCGGAACATCGTTTTATACATCGCATAGCCGACATCCATCGGGTCGCGGACGAGATTGATAATCTTCGCCGCAGGCATGGTCTTTGCAATCAGGCCGATATAGAGAAAATTCAGCGGCGTCTTGTCGATGACATACATGCTCTCGGGTGATCGCTGGGTCGTCGAACTCCGGTAATCCCGAGCCAATTCTTTTGGATCGATCATCGCTGAACGCCTGACAAGTTCTTCCTTGCTTTTCGCGCCCGCGCACAGGCGTGTTATCGCCAAAGCCAGATCATTCACTTCCCCAACGCTGTTCACTTGCGGGTGGCTGCTTAAAATCCTGTCGACCAACGTCGTGCCCGACCTTGGCAAGCCAAGGATAAAAATTGCGCCCTCGCCGTCCGAACCATGACCGGCTCCGGCAAAATATTCCTGGTCGAAAACAGCGGCGATGTCTTCCATTGTCGAGATGTCATCCTCAACACGATAGGCCATAATGCGCCGGCGTGCGCCTGCTCCGCGCGATAAAAACGAAAAGGCGCGGTCATATTCGCCAATATCCTCAAGCTCCTTGGCAAGAGCGTAGCATAGCTGGATTTCGCCTAAGGTGTTTCCAGAGGCTTCGGACAAACGCACCTGCAGATCATCTATATGATTGTCGTCTATCGTCTGCCGTCGGACGGTCGCACGATTATAACAGGCATCATAGTCACGCGGTGCAATATGTAAGAGTTTGTCGAGCAGCTTTTCTGCATTTTCCATTTGACCGACAGCGATTTCTGTCGCGGCAAGATTATAAATGATGGCAGGATCATCTGGCGAAAGCGCAAGTGCTTTGGACAGTGTTGCCCGTGCGGTAGGATGGTCGCCCAATTGTGTTTCTATTTCGGCGACCCGGCCCAGTAGCGTCGCGTTTTCCATAGCTTGTTGTTTGAGCGTTTCGAGCTGATCGCGGGTATCACGAATTCGACCCAACGCACTCAGCGCCTCGGCGCGCATCAAACGTGCTGCGATATGGCCGGCCTCAGCTTTAAGCGCCGCGTCAACCTGCGCGAGCATTCCGGTCCAGTCATTCTGCATCTGCCGGGCACGCCCGAGAACCAACAATGTTTCAATGTGTTCGGGCTCTTCGTCCAACAGCGTAATGCAGATCTCTTCGGACGCTCGCGGCTGACGCTTTCGCAACAGCCGGTCAGCTTCGTTCAGGCGGCTCTGGAAAGCGGTTGTCATATGAGGCGGCTGGTGAAGGCGGCTGGAATGTAAAACATGCAAGCCGCCCCCTATTAGAATTTATAAGTCGCCGTCGCACCGATAGTCCGCGGAAGCGAGATCAGCTGCTTGTTGGCGTTGCCGAAATAACCTTGCGCCGGTGAGGTGCCCATATAGGCCTCGGTGAATATACCTGTAATACCTTCCTCATTGAAGATATTCTTCATCCACAGCGACGCCGTGAGATTATCGTTGGAAAGCGATAGGACCGCATTCCAGATCGAAAAGCCCGCCAGCGGAACGTTGAATGTCGGTGACACGCCTATGCCGTTGCGCGAACCCGACTGATAATTGCCATCCAACCGTGTATATAGCGACCAATCGTTTGACACCGGCATCGTATAATCCAGTGCCCAATTGATCATATGCTTGGGCGCGCCGGGAAGTCGCGCACCGTCTACTGCCACCGGAGTGATATTGTTGTCGGGGGCAAAAAAGTCGGCAGTCAGCTCGGCATCGGTGTATGTATAGCCGAGCGTATAATGCAGCCCCTCTCCAACATAGCCGTCGAGCTGTGCTTCCAGTCCCATGGTGCGCGCTGAATCACCGTTCTGGACGGCAAAGAAGCCCCAATTGGTTGTCGCTGTATTGAGTTGGGGGTTTTGCCAGTCGACATAATAAAGGCTGAGATCATAAACGATTCCTGCCCTTTGACCCTTCACGCCGACTTCGTAATTGACAACATTGTCGGCGCGATAAGTCTGCCAGCCCGGATTTTCGGCAAATGTCCCGGTCAATGGAACCGCATTGGTACCGCCGCGCCGATAACCTTCCGAAATCGTGGCATATAACCGGTCGCGCTGGCCAAATTGCCACGACAGATTTCCCTTGAACAGCACGTCATTCTCGCTGGTCTCGAAGAAGGCGGTCGTAGGCGCGAACACACCAGTGAAAAGCGGGAGGTCGATGAAGGTGGTGTTTTCCGACTTATTGTCGAAATAGCGCACACCACCGGTCAGATCCAGAGTGTCTGTGGCATGCCAGGTCAATTCACCGAATACAGCCAATTCTTCAAATTTTTCGTCTCTGCGATAGTCGAAATCCTTGTCGCCGGTAACGAACGCCGCAAAGGCTGGAAAAGCCGTGTCATACCAGCGCTTGAATCCGCGCAGATAGCTTTGCTGTGTCGATTGGGTTTTCTGATCGCGATAAAAGCCTCCAACGATGAAATCGAACGGACCTTCGGTATCAGACACTAATCGCAGTTCTTGCACAAAGGCTTCGTCGGTATAGCTGCGAACCGCAGACGCCATTGGCCGCGGATAGTTGTAATAGAATCCCAGAAAACCGGCTTGTGCATAAAAGCCTGTGTTTTCGCTTATGCTGTCGCCTTCACGGTCATAGTATGAGGAGGATGAGGTCAGGGTCGCAAAACCCAAATCGACATTGATTTCCAGCGCGGCCATATCGTCATTGCTCTGCGCCGGTTCTAGCTGGATCGAGCCCTGCTCGTAACGCTGATAGGGGCGGCCGAAACCGTCGTTGTTGACGGTTTGCGCGCGGCGGCCGCCAATGTCATCTTCCTGATGCGTATAGAGCGCCTTGATACTGACCGTGTCGCTCGGTTCCCACAAAAGCGTTGTCCGGACCATCCATTGCTCGACGGTATCAGCGTCCTCCGCGACGCGATATTTGGCGTCAGGTGCGAGGATGCCGTTTGGTGCAACGGGTATGCCGTCGGCATCGAGCTCATAGACATTCACATAATCGGTGATGCCCGGATAATCGGCCCAGCTGCCGACCACGCGGAGCGCAGCCGTATCACCCAACGGTACATTGAGCACGCCGTCGAGCGTATAACCCAACTTGCTGGTGCCATTCACGTTCGACAGCGATCCGCTTATCGTGCCTCCGAATTCGCCAAGTACGGGATCGCGGGTGATATAGCGCACGGTGCCACCGAGGGCGCCCGAACCGTAAAGCGTACCTTGAGGCCCGCGCAGCACCTCGACCCGCTCAAGGTCGCGGAGCAGGAAATTGGCAAAGATTGGCGTGTCGTTAATATAAGTCGAAACCGAGGCGACCGACGATACCGAATAGTCACCGAGCGCGTTGCCATCGACATTGAGACCGCGAATACGAACCTGATTAACGGTTCCGGCGCTGCGTGCGCCGCGGTCAACGACACCAACCCCCGGAACGGAGCGCAGCAGTTCTGCGCTATCGAATGTCTTGGCCGCCTCGATCGTATCACCGCTAACCGCAGAGATATTATAAGGCACATCGATAATGCTTTCCTCGCGCCGGGTTGCGGTCACAACTATGATGTTGCGCTCCTGTTTCGCGCCATCCTCGGCTTGCTCCGGCTGCTCGGCTTGTGCCTGGGCGATGCCAGGCAGGCCCATCGACAGCATTGTGCCGCCCATCAGCGCTACGATTGCCCGCTTACGGCTAGAGATTCCGCTAATCATTGAATTTCCCATCGTTCGATCCCCCTTGTTTAATTCATTCTCGACATTGATATCAGCGTCACGCTGCACCTTTTTGGTTTCATTTTTCCGAGCTGGTTTTCCGTTGCGGCATGCGCAACTCTCCTAGACCACTCATTGCTGACCGACGCGCTTCGGGATTTTCGTGAAACGGAAAACGTGCTGGCGCATCGCGGAAACTCTTGAGCACCTGCCCGAGGCCGTGCCAGCCGCGTTCGCGAGCTCTACGAACCTGCTCGAAATCGATTTCAAATGCTGAGATTTCCCTCTCCGTTCCACATTCATGGAGAAGTTCACCGCCCGGGCCATAAAATACGGAGCGCCCATTGCCCAATTCACCGGCAACATTCACATCGATAAAATAGCATTGGTTCACCGCGGCGTTTGCACGCGCGATGGACATTTCAACATCGCGATCAATGGTATTGGTCATGGTCGGCAGAATAATTGCCTCCGCACCCATGCCAGCCAATGTACGCATCGCCTCGGGGAACCACATATCATAGCATATCGCGAGACCAATCCGTCCGACCCCCGGGACGTCGAATACCACCGGGTCTACACCAGATGTGATGCCTTTCTCGTACGGCAGGAAAGGGAACATCTTGTCATAGCGTGCAACGATCTCGCCCTGCGGATCAATTACCAGCGATGTATTGAAAATTTTGTCCCCGCGCGCTTCGAACTGAGAGCCCGGTATCAGCCACTTCCCGGTTTCGCGCGCAATTTTCTGGAATCTTTTTTCCGTAGGTCCGCCAGCCGGTTCGGCGTTTTCCGGACTCGCCCCATGTACTGCCAGCTCTCCACAGACAATCATATCGATCCAGGGGAAACGCTTGGCAATCGACCGAAACTCGGTTTCGATCAAATCGATATTATCGTCCTTGCGTCCCGCAAGCTGGATTGATGCTATTCCCAATGTTGACATAAGGGCTTTCTGCGATCTTACGAACCTCTCATGCCGGACGGTTCGCTTGTCCATCACTAGTGATTGCAGAATTTTGACAGATGCCTTAGGTCCAGTTGAGTTCCTTTTATGGTGCCAGTTTGTGGAACAGGCCGCCTGGTATCACCGCTGTGGTGGAACAATAACAGCTGTATCGACCGTACGACCTTCTTCATCTAGCCAGAACAGCATGTCGCCTTCAATCCTGATTTGAAAGCTGGCCACTTCCCCGTAGGCCCAGCGATTCCACCGACGGAACCAGAACTCCCCCTCGATCCACCACGTGCCTGCATCACGATCCTCATTTGCATATCCGGCTCTGCCTAACAGCTTGCCATTGTCGCGAACTTCGATTGTGCATGGTTCGCCGTAAACGGTTTTATACAACAAGGTTGTCCCGGGAATCAGTTTGTTCAGGGTATCATTGTCCAATGTGGATTGCTTGGCGCGGCCATCGGTCTTCGAACCGTCATTCAGATCGCGCATGATTTTGGACAGCAATTTGACACCTGGACGAATGCTGCTTTTGGGGAGACTGGTTATCCCGAGCCGGAACATATTCTTATGACCTGCCGGATGAGCAAAATAGTCGCTGACCGGCTCTATCAGCATCCCATGTGCCTGCGCGGCCTGAACCAGGCGATCGGCATCGAGACTTTCCGGCCCGCTGACCCAATAGGCGGTGCCGCCATCAATCGGGGGAATAGCGACAGAGTCGGGCCGATAATGGTTCAACGCATCCCGCAACTCAATCAACCTCTCCTCACATACCCGGTTCAAACGGCCAAGCATGGCGTCATAATGACCCAGAGACAGGAAAAAGGCTGCGGTTCGCTGGTTATTCGGGGATGGCCGTTTTGTTGTCAGTCCGCGCAGGCGCCGCGCGGCTGCGATAACGTCAGCCGGGCCGACAAGATATCCGAGGCGGATGCCGGGTGACAACAATTTGGACAACGCTGACACATAGAGAACACGCTCACCGCCTGCCATCGCACGCATGGCTGGCAAGGTCTTGCGAAGATAATTCATTTCGCATTCAAAATCATCTTCGATGATCAGCAGCTCATGCTCGCGCGACGCAGCGAGCAAAGCCTCGCGGCGCGGCATTGACATAGTAACTCCGGTCGGTCGCTGGCGGCTCGGCGTAACATGAACCAGATCACATTCCGCTATGGCCTCACTGACAACCAGGCCTTCCTCATCAATCTTCAGATAATGAGTATCGGCACCGCGCAGATTGATGAGTTCGCGCATCGAAGGCAATCCCGGCTCTTCCATTCCCACGGAAACACCGGGTCGGGCAAAAAGCTCTGTCAGCAGATGCAGCGCCTGCTGTTCGCCGGCAGTGATCAGAATCTCGTCAGGCTGCGCGCTTATGCCGCGACGGGGAAGCAGTTTGGTGCGGATCTCCTCCACCAGCATTTCATCATCGGAATCGCCATTGTCAATTGACCATTGATCGATTTCGCGGACGCCCAGCGCGAACCGGCTGGCTTCGCGCCATTCGGCTACCGGAAAGAGCGAGTGGTCATAGCGCCCGTCTATGAACGGATAACGATATTTCTGCCAGTCAGGAGGGCAGCGAAATCCGCCTGCCGCACCGATCTGCGCACGAATTTTGCTGCGGGCAAACGAAGTCTTTCCGTCATCAATTCCGGCGTTGGTGACTATCGTGGCAACCTTGGTAACCGGAACCGGATTTTCGGCTACGAAGAACCCGCTGCGCTCTCTGGCCAGAAGATGACCCTCGGCCACGAGTTGTTGATATGCGAGAGAGGTCGTGTTGCGAGAAACACCTATCTCACCGGCAAGTTTTCTGGAAGAGGGCAGCTTTCTGCCTGGCGTCAGGACCGATGCATTAATCGCCTCGATTATGCGCGTACGAAGCTGCGCCTGAAGTGACAAGCTGCTCTCAAGATCAAGCCGTAACAGCAAGGAGATTGACTGTGAGTTTGATGATTTCTTGGACATCAAGATTAATGTTTGGCTACATTTACGATGGATGCTCTCAGAGAATAAAACACGTTTTCAGCTTTCATCATATTGGAAATCATGGGTGTAGATCATATCGAACGAGACACATCGAATCTAGCCAAAGCTCAGATTGACCTGTGATACTGTTAGCAACATTCCTATTATGACGGATAATACAATCGAAACAACTTTGCTGTGCCGAGTAAGACTCAACAACGAATGTTCGTTTTTACGGCTGGGTCGGGCGCATTGTCCACGCGACAAGCCCTTACAATTTGAAAACCGTCCTTCCACCATCTGTCCATCTGCAGCCAAGTGGGTTAGCCGTTTCTCGCCAAACTCGATGAAGCTCGACAATCCCGTCGCACTTGAAACAGCATCACGCTCGCCAAAAGATCCAAGTGGATGATCGAAGAAGACGTGTTACTGCGGCTTTTCTGAAAGTCATCACATTCGGCATGTTCACAACCGACCCCACTCTCAACCCGTTACAGTCGATCAGTTGGTAGATCGGTGGTCAGAACGGTAGGGCAATTCACACAGGATTGTGACCGATGCGCAGGTGTCTTGTTTCACTCGGTAGAAAATGAAGGCTCTTCAACATTCGCTAAATATTCAGATTCCGATTATCTCCATTATCCCTGCCTTCTAATTGTCTACAGGTCAGATTTTCTCCCGAGCAAGCTTGAGACTGAGACTCGAAGCCGTCCGCCTGTTATTGCTTCGGTAGAGCATAAGCGATAACCTCGTCACCAATCGGCGTTTCCATGAAATGGTGGCCGCCCGCCATAATGACCAGATACTGCCGACCATCTGCTTCATAAATCATCGGGCTTGCCTGACCGCCGGCGGGGAGGGCATCCTGCCAAAGCGTCTTTCCGGTTCGCGTGTCGATCGCGCGAATGAGATCGTCGGTCGCAGCGGCGATAAATGTCAGACCGCCCGCAGTTACCACCGCGCCGCCGTTGTTCGGCGTGCCAATATTGATCGGTAACATCGATGGTATTCCGAATGGGCCGTTGCGGCGTGCCGTTCCCAAAGGACGGTCCCAGATTGTGCGACCGGTCTTAAGTTCAATCGCCCGAATTCCGCCATAAGGTGGTTCCTTACACAGGAGTCCCGTAAATGGCATTCGCCAACCCGCGTTCACGTCCACCGCGTACGGAGCGCCCCATTGCGGATCGCCAGCACCTGCCGCAGCCTGATCTTTTGTCCAGTCCCGGACCGCGCTGCGCGGCTCCCAACCACGCCGATCGGCCTCTTCACGGGTAACCAACCGCGTGTAGTTGGGCAGGTTGTTGTAGTTTGCGACGATCACGCCTCGCACTGGATCAACGGCAACGCCACCCCAGTCTGTGCCGCCATTATAGCCGGGATACTGGATGAAGCGACGATTGAGCGTCGGCGGGGTGTAGGGTCCCTGATATGACGCGCGCCGGAATTGAATGCGGCAAATCATCTGATCGATGGGCGACATCCCCCACATATCGCGCTCGGTGAGCTGTGGGTAGGCGAGCGTATGGTAGGTGGAGAATGGCTGAGTGGCGGAGCGTTGCTCCGGCTCCATTCCGCCCTGCGGCACAGGTCGTTCCTCCACCGGAACGAGCGGTTTGCCCGTAAGGCGGTCGAGAATGTACATGTCGCCTTGCTTGGTCGGCAGGATCAGGGCCGGCACGCGTTCGCTTCCGACAGGAAAATCGATAAGCGTGGCCTGGCCGCCGAGGTCATAGTCCCAGACGTCCATGTGTACCGTCTGAAAGTGCCAGCGCGGCTTCCCGGTCATCACATCAAGCGCCACTAGTGAACTGGCGTAGCGGTTTTCCTCGGGTCGGCGGCTCGAACTCAGGTAATCCACGGCGGAATTGCCCATTGGCATATAGGCGAGTCCCAGTTCTTCGTCAGCGCTCGCGATCGTCCACATATTGGGCGTACCACGGGCATAGGTCTCGCCGGCTGGAGGATCACCGGTCCATTCTGGATTCACCATATCCCACGCCCAGAGCTTTTTGCCGGTAACGGCGTCGAAACCAAAGAGCACGCCTGACGGGGCGTTTCGGCGTTGACCATCGAGCACTTGGTGACCGGTAACGATCACGCCGCGTACGATCGTCGGCGGTGAGGTTATCGAGACCATACTAGGGAAGTTCCGACCCATCCCGACCTTGATGTCCACTTCTCCGTTTGTGCCGAACCCGGGGCAAGGGCGGCCGCTACGCGCATCGACTGCGATGATCCGTGCGTCGAGCGTTCCTTCAATCACTCTCGTCGCACAGGCTTCATTGGGCGCGGTGTCCGGCACAGCATAATAGGCAACGCCCCTGCAGGCGGCTGTGTAGGGGATCGACTTTTGCGGCACTTCAGGATCGTAGCGCCAGAGTTCTTTGCCACTTGAAGCGTCAACGGCGATGAGAATGTTCATCGCTGAGCATAGATAAAGCGTGTCGCCAACCTTGAGGGGCGTTGTCTCGGCCCCATATCTGTTGTGGCCAGTCTTCGGAGACGGGAGGTCTCGCGTGTGATATACCCAAGCGCGCTCAAGCTCTGTTACGTTGGCGGGGGTGATTTGCTTGAGCGGCGAATAGCGCTGCGCGCTGTCCGTTCCACCATAAGCTGGCCAGTCCGCTCCCACTTGGGTGCGAGTTATGTCGCTCTGAGCAGCGGCGATCGGGTCAGGCAGCGGCCCCGCCGAGGGCTGATTGGCCATCGAGACGAGCGTGCCTCCTGCCACGAGCGCGACGAGAACTGCGCCCGCCGCACCAAGCGCAGTCCGCCAACGCCACCGCGCTGGTTGAAGCAACGGAAAAACAAGCAGAACGAGTATCGCCAGCACTGCCGGCCCGATCAGCCGGGGAACCATCGCCCACCCGTTGAGTCCGGCCTCCCAGAACGCCCACAAGACCGTCAGCGCGAACACGATCAGATACAACCAGGCACCTAGCGCCTGCCGCCGGATAAGCAAAACACCGGAGACGAGCAGCCCCAAACCGGCAAGCATATAATAAAGAGACCCGCCAAGCACCGCGAGCCATATTCCTCCCAAAACCAGTACTGAGCCGATCAGGGCGAGCACGCTCCCCATCAGGACAAGGATAAGCGATTGAATCCGCGGTTGACTGTCGTCCTTGGTCAGCGTGTCAGCCGAGGGGTTCTCAGGTGTCGGATCAACGGTCATGGGCGTGCCTATCTCTTCAAAAGGTCATGAACGTGCCAATCTGTTAATTTTGGCTTGACCATGCTGCTCAGAGCAAAGCTAGCGGCCTTCCGGCTTTCGCGCAAGGTTGGGAGATGCTTATGCGCCAATGACGCTATCGATCAATGCTGATCACAATATTAGTCACTTTCACGCTTCTCCGGAAACGGAGTGAATTCTTCGTTGTCCGCATCGGGAAGCTTCATCTGGCCCTGTTTCCAGTCTTCCTTCGCCTGCTCGAGGCGATCCTTCGAGGACGATACGAAATTCCACAGCATGTAGCGCTCGCCAATCGGCTCTCCGCCAAGTGCCATTACGGTTGCAACCGAACGAGCAGAAATACGCGCTTCCTTACCATCCGTCAGGACTGCCATTTGCCCTGTTTCAACGGGCGTCCCATCAACATCGACCGTGCCCGATGCTACATAGATGGCCCGTTGGAGATGTTCCGTGCCGAGTATTCGGCTTGCACCCGCATCCATATCCCAATGCATGTAAAACAGCGGCGAATGGGTTTTGACATTGGCGTTCATGCCGCCAGATTGTCCTGCGATGAGACGTCCGCGCACTCCTTTTTCTTCCCATTCGGGCAAATCGGATGTTTCATGATGATAAAAAGCGGGATCGGTTTCTTCATCGCTTTCAGGCAGCGCCACCCAAGCCTGAATCCCGTGCAAATGTATGCCATTTGCGCGCGCTTCTTCAAAGCGTTCGCTATGGGTGATGCCGCTTCCAGCAACCATCCAGTTGACTTCGCCTGGACGGATTTCCTGCCGATAACCCAGGCTGTCCCGATGGGTCATGGCCCCGTCATAGAGATAAGAGACGGTAGAAAGCCCGATATGGGGGTGAGGACGAATATCGAGTTCGCGCGGGATTCCGGGCGCAAGGTCAACCGGTCCGAAATGGTCGAAAAAGATGAACGGGCCAACCATGCGATGGGCGTGAAAGGGCAGCACGCGACCCACTTCGAACCCGCCGCCCAAGTCATGGGTTCTTTTATCGATAATGCGCTCGATGGACATATCCTGCTCCTCTGCGAAATTGCATGGAGGCGGAGGCATTCGCCCCAGCCTTTATTCAGCTATAGCGCATTTTTCCTTCGTGTTCGATTGCGAATACGCCCGGATCGACCACCTTGATGGTGCAGGGTGAGAAATTGCTGACAATGTTGTATCAGACGCAAAACTATTCGGTCAGAAATGGCAGCGCTTATCATATTTAAGCAAAAATCGTCGGCAGATTGCGGCGTTCGCGACTTGATCAGTTCGTAAATCCAGTGGCGGTTAGGTATTTGTACCTAATTGATCATCGCCAGAGATTTGCATTAGGGCGCAATCCACGCATAGTTCATTTCCCGAATTGAAAGACGAGTGGAACACCGATGTAAGCGCCGAACTAGTTCGACCGGTATAATTTAAGTCTTGCGGCACGTTAGTCGTATCTAGGTCAATATAGCTTAGCCTTTGTGTTTGGAAGGACAAGTTTTCTTTAATCAAATTATTCAAAGTACCCAACATGTCCTTCAAAACCCAGCCTAACTCAAAACTGACGTTTTCGTGGCTCGTCCTTGGCCTGATGTCCAGCGTCACCTTTGTCGGTATGCTGTCAGAGCTTTTGCCCTCGGGCATTTTGCCGCAGATGGCCGACGGCATTGGCGTGTCAGAATCGCAAATTGGATTTCTTGTCGGCGTCTATGCCTTGGCCTCCGGTATTTTCGCCATCCCGCTGATCAGTGCGACACTGGCTATTAACCGGAAGAAGCTGCTGATGGTGCTTCTGATTGGATTTGCGATTTCCAATTTCATCGTCGCCGTGTCTTCATCATATTATGTGCTGGTGGCCTCCCGCGTCCTGGGCGGTATGTGTGCTGGCGTTATGTGGCCCATGATTGCGGCTTACGGTACGCGCCTGGTCCCCGAAAATATGGAAGGAAAGGCGCTTACCATCATAATGGCGGGCACGACGCTCGGGATTAGCGTCGGCCTTCCGGTGATGACGACGGTCGGTCTGACATTTGGCTGGCATACCGGGTTTTTGGTATTGGGTGCATTCGTCTTACTTATTGCGATCCTGTCTTATTTCATATTGCCGGCAGTGGACGGGGAGAAGCTCAATAAAAGCAATTCACCGTTCGCCGTGCTGAAAATACCGTCCATGCTGATAATTTTACTCCTGACTTTCCTGACAGTTATCGCCCATTACGGGATATATACATACATCACTTTGCTAGTGGAAATGATTGATCTCATCGGCGGCATTGGAATGGCCCTGTTGATTTTCGGAATAGGGTCGGTCTTCTCAGTTGTCGTTACAGCCAAATTTATTGATGCCCATTTGCGCACTTTGATTGTCTTCATGCTTGCCATAGGCGGCTTTGCAATGATCCTCTTGCTCGTATTTAGCGGGGCCATCGGAATATCGCATTTCGCGTTTTTCCTGTGGGGTGTCGCCTTTGGGCCGGTTGTTACAATGTATCAAACCGCCGTCACAAAACAGATTGAAGACGGCGTTGCTGTGGCGACCTCCGTGCAGTCCAGTGTCTTTAACTTTTCAATCATGATCTCAACATGGATTGGCGGATCATTGCTGACCCGTTTCCCTGATAACGGTGTCAAAGGCATTGTTTACGTCTCGCTCGCGGCCTTTGCTGCGGCGGCGATAATCGCATTTTTCGCCAAACGTACATTGCGATCTTCCTGACCTCATTTTCACCCTCCCAAGGAGAATAACATGAAAAAATATACCAACGCACGCATCTACGGACAGCACGAGGAAACCAGTGAGATCTTGGTCGATAAAGGCGTGATCAAGCAGATCGGCGCAAGCCTGCCGAAAGCTGACGAGGAAATCGATCTTCAGGGCCGCCTTGTCGTGCCACCCTATGTCGATGCGCATTTGCATCTGGACTATGTTTATACCGGACGCAGCGAAGGCGCTGCAAATACGAGCGGTACATTGTTTGAAGGCATTGCCCGCTGGCATGACGTAAAAAAGACACAAACACTAGAAGACGCCAAAGAGCGCGCACTCAAAGGCATTAATGAAGAAGTCTCCAAGGGTGTACAGTTTATCCGCACCCATATTGACGTCGATGATCCAAAGCTGACGGGTTTGAGAGCCATGCTGGAAATACGCGAGCAGCTTAAAGACAGCGTAACCATCCAGATCGTCGCATTCCCGCAAGAGGGAATGTACGCCTATAAAGGCGGCGATGAAATGGTCGAAGAAGCTTTGAAAATGGGTGCAGACTGCGTCGGGGCTATCCCGCATTTCGAGTGGGCGCGCGAGATCGGCGAAAAGTCCATGCACAGAACCGTCGAACTGGCGATGAAATATGACAAACTTATCGATGTCCACTGCGATGAAACCGATGATGTCATGGCCCGATTTGTTGAACTGCTCAATGCCTTGGTTATGTCTGAAGATATTGGTTCGCGCACAGCGGCCAGCCATACTTGCTCATTTGGTTCCGCCGATAATTCCTATGCGTTTCGTATGATGGCATTGTTCCAGAAGTCCGGGATGCATTTCATCTCGCTGCCAACCGAGAATGCTTACCTGCAAGGGCGGCAGGACACTTATCCAAAACGCCGCGGCTTAACGCGCGTGAAAGAGTTGTGGGAGAGCGGCATCAATGTTTGTTTCGGACAGGATTCTATCAATGACCCTTGGTACCCGGCGGGCAACGGCAATATGATGAATATCCTGGATAACGGTATTCATCTGGCGCAAACAATGTCGTTTGATCAACTGGATCGGTGCCTCGACTTCATTACCATTAACGGTGCCAAGACGCTGAATGTTGAAGATCAATATGGCATTGAGGAAGGTAAACCGGCTAACTTTCTGGTCTTGAATGCAGAAACGCCATTTGAGGCCGTGCGCCAGCGCGCCGATGTACTGGCATCTATTCGCAATGGCGAATATCTATTTAAGCGTCCCGAGCCAAGCTACGAGATCGAATTCGACGCATTTGACAAAATTCGTTAAACGGATCTTGGTCAGTCGTTGTATGATGCCCGGCTTCGCACAATCTACCGTGCCAATAGACATAGGCCATGTTGTCGACGACGATTGATCAGGGGTGTATATGAGAAATATAGAAATGCTGGCGATTGGGCTTTTAATCGCTCTTTCAGGGTGCAGCGGCTCAGGCGAACCACAACCCCCTGCGCCTATCATGGTCGAAACCTATTTGGTCGAGACCACCACGGTTCCGAACATCATCGAACTGCCTGGTAGAGTAGAACCTGTAAGAACTGCGGAGGTAAGGGCTCGAGTTAATGGCATTGTCCAACGCAGGTTGTACAAGGAGGGCACCGACGTCGGACAGGGACAACCATTGTTCCGTATTGATCCGAGTGAACTTCAGGCCAGCTATGCACAGGTTAAGGCAAGTCTTCAACGTGCGCAAGCGACGGCGACCAATGCGCAAGCGGTGGTCAATCGCTACAAGTTGCTGGTCGCGGAGCGGGCCATCAGCCGACAGGAATATGATGCGGCGGTCGCTTCGGCACGCGAGTCCAGCGCAAGTGTAGCGCAAATCAAAGCCCAGCTTGATGCAGCAGGCTTGCAACTCGGATACACTACGGTACGTGCGCCTATTCGCGGACGAGCGAGCAAAGCAGAAGTTACCGAAGGCGCATTGGTTAGCGCCGGAGAATCAACGTTGCTGACACGCATAGAACAATTAAATCCGGTATATGTCTCTATTTCGCAATCATCGGCTAAGCTAATGCAAGCAAGGCGGGCGATTGCGGAGGGAAAGTTGGCATTTGATGAGGGCGCAAAAACCAAAGCGGAATTGGTGTTTGAGGACGGATCGATCTATCCAATTGAGGGATATGTGGATTTTCTTGATTTTTCAGTTAACAAAAGCACGGGAACGGTCAATTTACGCGCGGAATTTGCTAATCCCGGCCTGAGGCTCCTGCCTGGAGAATTTGTTCGCACCCGAATCTTTGTCGGCGAAATTAGAGACGGAATCAAGATTCCGCAACGGGCTGTTCAATTAAGCGATGCCGGTGCCAGCGTATTTGTCATAGATGCGGAGGGGAAAGCTACTTCGCGGACGGTCGCGCTCGGTTCCCTTTCGGGTAATCAATGGATCATTAGTAGTGGGCTGTCAGCAGGAGACCGCGTCATAACGAGCAATTTACAAAAAATTAGACCAGGCGCTCCTGTTAAAATGATAAAAAGAGACCGGGGCGGTAAGCCCTCGAAGCAGACTTCCGAACAGAGCCGTAAGTAAGCCGTGTCGCGTTTTTTCATCGACCGTCCGATTTTCGCATGGGTGATTGCGCTCTGCATACTGCTAGCTGGCTTTATTGCGCTACGAAGTCTTCCAATTGAACAATATCCCAACGTTGCGCCGCCTTCACTAACCATCTCGGTCGCTTATCCAGGCGCTGATGCGGCAACGCTTGAACAAAATGTAATTCAAATTATCGAGCAACAACTAAACGGCGTAGAGGGCTTCCTTTACATGTCATCGACGAGCCAGTCGAATGGCACTGGTGCGATCACACTAACTTTCGATGCGGGTACGGATATTGATCTTGCCCAAACCGATGTACAAAACAGGCTCGGAACCGTGGAAGCACGCCTTCCTTCCGACGTCAGGCAGCAAGGCATCCAGGTCCGTCAGGCAAATAGCGGCTTCCTTCAGATTGTTGCGCTTACGTCCAAAACCGGGAAACTAAGCGCTACAGACCTCGGTAATATCGCATCGACACAAATTGCCGACGAGCTCCGCCGTGTGGAAGGAGTTGGCGATATAACCCTGTTTGGGTCTGAGTACGCCATGCGAATTTGGCTTGATCCGGAGCGCCTCGCTTCGTTCAAACTCTCTCCCGCAGCCGTGCTTGCGGCGATCAGAGAGCAAAACAGCCAATCAGCGGGTGGTTCGCTCGGTGCGCTTCCAACTCTGGCAAATACTCAAATCAACGCGACCATCATTACACAAAATAAATTCTCTACAATTGAGGAGTTTGAGGAGATCATCTTGCGGGCCGATCTCGGTGGTGGCACTGTCCGGCTCAGCGATGTTGCGCGGGTGGAACTTGGCGCACAAAACTATTCCACATCGACGACCCTGAACGGCAAGCCGATGGCAGGAATGGCTGTCCAGTTGGCAACGGGCGCGAATGCGCTTGCAACAGCCGAGGGCGTCGACGAACGGATGCAGCAGCTGAGCAGCGGACTTCCTGAAGATGTTGCGTGGTCTGTGCCTTATGACACCACGCCATTTGTCGAGCTTTCGGTAGAACAAGTTGTGCGCACGCTGATAGAAGCTACAGTTCTCGTCTTTTTAGTCCTGTTTCTATTCCTGCAAAGCTGGCGCGCTACACTTATCCCCACTTTGGTCGTTCCAATTGCACTGGCCGGCGCCTGTCTTGGTCTTTGGGTTTTCGGATTTTCGATTAACGTGCTTTCCCTGTTTGGAATGGTTCTTGCGATTGGAATTTTGGTCGACGACGCGATCATCGTCGTGGAAAATGTCGAACGCATAATGCGGGAGGAAGGCCTTTCGCCAGTCGAAGCCTCACGCAAGGCAATGGATCAGATTTCCGGTGCAGTCATCGGTATCACTCTCGTACTTGTTGCCGTATTCCTGCCAATGGCGTTTTTCCCAGGTTCAACGGGCGGCATCTACCGGCAGTTTTCGGTTACGCTTGCGATCTCCATCCTGTTTTCTGCCTTGATAGCCTTAACCCTCACGCCTGCTCTTTGTGCAACTATGCTCAAGCCTATCAGAAAAGATGAGCCCGCCTCTCAAAGTTCAGAAGCGACACAGGACATGGCGCCAAACGAGACAGGATTTAGACGCATAACCAGCTTCGTTGGCCAACTACTTGAAAAGTTTAATATCTGGTTTGCCGAAATTACCGAAAAATATGGTCGTACGACCGACAGCATTTTGTCGCGGCCAGTGCGCGGGTTTGTCGTGTTCCTGCTGCTGGTTGCCGCAGCCGTCTTGTTGTTCATGCGCTTGCCAACGGCGTTTCTGCCCACCGAAGATCAAGGCTATTTGATCACCGCCATACAATCTCCTCCTGGTGCCACGAGCACACGTACCGAGGAAGCGATCAAACCGGTCGAAGATTATTGGATGGGCAAGGATGAGGTCGCCGATCTGGTCGTCATTCGCGGGTTTAGTTTTTTTGGTCAGGGCCAAAGCAACGCGATGATGTTTTCTCCGCTTATACCGTGGGGAGACCGCACTGACGAGGGGAGCGGAGCAACTGCTATCTTGATGGAGGCAATGGGCCGCTTTTCACAGATAGATACCGCGAACGTATTTGTCATTCAGCCGCCGGCGATCAGTTCACTTGGAACCGCTAGCGGGTTTACGGTAAAGTTACAGGACCGCGGTGGTGTCGGGCGCAGCGCTCTTGGCGATGCGCGCAATCAGCTTTTGGGTATGATGGCGCAGAGTGAAATCCTTTCCGGGGTCCGGCCGGAAGATCAGCAAGCCAGTCCGCAGCTCAAGGTCGATATAGACCGGGTGTTGGCGCGCTCACTCGGCTTATCTATTTCAGACGTGAACTCTTCATTGGCGATTAACTTTGGTTCTTCCTTTGCCAACGAATTCGTACGCAACGGTCGTTCGTTACAAGTATATGTGCAAGCTGATGCGCGATACCGGATGACCCCGGAAGATGTTCTGGCGCTGCGCGTTCCGAACGAACAGGGCGAACTTGTTCCATTCAGCACCTTTGCGACCGCGAAGTGGACGGCAGGGCCTCCTAGTCTGGGACGCTATAACGGATATCCAGCCATGACCATTTCCGGAGAAGCTGCGGAAGGACAATCCTCCGGCGCTGCGCTGGAAGAAGTCGAGCAGCTTATCAGCCAGTTGCCGACTGGCATTGGTTATGAATGGACGGGCATTAGCTATGAGGAAAAACAATCAGCAGGACAGATCGGTATGCTTTTGGGCCTGTCTGTGCTGGTTGTCTTTCTTCTGCTGTCCGCTCTGTATGAAAGTTGGTCAATCCCGATAGCGGTGCTCCTGATCATCCCTGTGGGCATCTTGGGTGCGGTTGTGCTGTCGATGATGCGCGGATTATCTGCTGACGTATATTTCAACGTTGGCATGATAACCATCATCGGTCTTGCCGCCAAAAATGCAATCCTGATTGTCGAATTTGCGATCGAGGAAGAGCAGGACGGCAAATCGATTGTGGAAGCGGTAGCGCAAGCCGCACGGCTTCGCTTTCGCCCTATTGTGATGACATCTGTGGCATTTGTTCTAGCAATGGTACCCCTGTTCGTTGCGACCGGCGCGGGTGCCAATAGCCGGATTGCTGTTGGCACTGGCGTCATGGGCGGGATGATTACCGCAACCGCGCTGGGGGTTTTCATCATTCCTTTGCTTTATATGCTGGTGCGGCAAAAGATTAGTCGCAAATCACTCAAAATTGGTAATGAACCCAGAGTGGAGGCGCGCCAATGAAACGATTCATTTTCGCGGTACTGGCGACGTCCACCGGGTTGAGCGCCTGCACTAGCATGGCACCTGATCATATACGACCGGCACTTTCCACCGACGCCGCATATGATCCGGCTTACGGACCCGACGGTTCTGTCACTGCATCAAAGCTAAGTTGGCGGGAATATTTCAATGACTCTCAACTTAAAATTCTCCTGGCTTCGGCGATCGAGAACAATCGCGATCTGATGGCCGCAACAGCCCGCATTGCACAAGCCCAGGCGCAGTACCGGATACAGGATAGCCAGAGGATACCCAATGTCGGCATCAACGGCGGTGCCACGCGTTCCCGCACACCTATCGACACGGCAAGTCCGAGTGGAGGAGGCGGATCGGGCTCAGTCACGTTCGATCGCTATAATGTCAGCGTTGGAGTTACTTCTTTCGAGTTGGATTTCTGGGGACGAGTAGCCAATCTCAGCGATGCCGCACGTGCAGAATATTTGGCTACCGTTGCTGCGCAGCGCGCATTTTACCTGTCGTTGATTGGCGATGTCGCATCGGCTTATCTCGAGCTTGAGGAGACAGAGGGACAGATCGCGCTATCTCAGGCCACAGCGGAAAGCCGGACAGAAGCGCTGCGAATTGCCAAGCTTCGTCTTGATGCAGGCGTTACATCCGCACTTGATTTTCGTCAGGCGGAAGTTCTGCTGACGCAGGCAGAGCAGGCCCTTGCGGGACAAAAGCTGGCACAGGCGCGAACGCGCAACCGTCTGACTGTTTTGATTGGAGGACCCTTTCCGGATGACTTGCCGGAAGGGAGTACCGCAGACGCTCAGATATTTGCCGGGCCTCTGGATGCAGGAATACCATCGGATTTATTGCTTGTCCGACCTGATATAGTGGCAGCAGAAGAGCGGTTACGCGCATCGCGAGCAAATATTGGTGCGGCTCGCGCCGCGTTTTTCCCAAGCATCTCGCTAACTGGTTCCTCGGGCTTTGCGTCCAGCGATCTGGACGGGTTATTCAGCGGAGACAGCTTTACATGGAGCTTTGGTCCTTCAATCAACCTGCCTATTTTTGATGCGGGCGCCCGCGATGCACGGCTTGGATTGGCAAAAGCACGCGAAAGTGAAGCAATCGCGAATTATGACAAGGCAGTGCAGATCGCGTTTCGCGAAGTTTCCGACGCATTGGCCGGACGCCGCTGGATCGGCGAACAGGTAAAAACAGCGCGACGCGAAATTGTCGCCCAGGAACGCATCTCGCGTATCGCAGGCTTACGATACAGCGAAGGCGTTTCGAGTTATCTGGAAGTGCTGGACGCCGAACGGAATCTGTTTTCCTCCCAACAGCGCCTGCTTCAGATTACACGACTGGGGAACCAGAATAAGGTTTCACTGTTTGTCGCTTTGGGCGGCGGTTCTGAATGAGATTTGTTCATGAACCACGACATTCTTTTGGGTGCTGATGCCCAAATAATTCCCGATGATGGCCTTACTGTTTCCTACCCAATCCCGATCGGTGAGGCATATATCACGTCAATCTACGTGATGTATGCCTCACTCCGTCAAATCGGATAGCGCAAAATTGCAGCCAACGATTGTTTGCCGGGAATGTCCTGCTTGCGAACCGCCAGAACCCGCGCACCGGTGCGCAATGCGCGGCCTGCGATCTCGTCCACGACACCGTAACTGCCTTTGCCTCCGTCGGGCAGGAATGTAACCTCACCGGTAGTTTCATCTATGCTGCCTGTCACGATTTCGTCGATATCGACCAGCAATGTATCAATACCGCCAAACGTGCTGGCGCGCGCGGCATCAGAAATGTCAGACGTGGCGCGACTTTCGCCCGCACGGGCTTCAAACAGCGTGTGAAATTCCGCAATCTGTTCATCATAATAGGCATCGAGAATGGGTCGTGCTGCCTTGGCAAGGTCGGCCGCACTTACATCGTCGGGAGATGTCTCGATAGTTTGGTCAAGCATCGCCACGCTGCTGACCGCGCGGACAATTGACGCAACCGGTTGCGTCGCAGCCAGAATGGTCGGGATGTCAGACCCTTTAAGTACGGGCCGCAAAGCGGTGTCAATCTTGCGGATATACTGGGCAAGTCGAATTTTCTGCCCCTCTTTCCCCCCTATGCGCCGGCCAGCGCCGCTGTCGTTGATCGAGGCCTTGCCCACTGCGCTGGCGGCGTCCTTTGGCATGTTCGGCACATTGATTTCCGTTGCAGGCAAGTCGCTTGAGACTTCGATCAACCGCACGTCATTTTCCGACACTGCCAAGACATGTGCGGCATTGGGAAAGGTGCTGGCTCTGAGCAGCGGCTTGAGGTGGAAACGGTCAGCCACGGTTACCATATCCACAAGTTCGTTTGGCAGTCGGTAGGTCAAGAGCTTTTCGGGCGATGCCAAAATAGTAAGGCTATGTGCCTGATGCTCCCAGAATTCATCGTCTTCAAGCACGGTATCGAAATGCTCCTGCAGGGACCAGATGCGACGTTTGTCCACATCAGCGGCTTCAAGCTGCTTGACAGCATCCTTGACCAGTTGGGTTAATCTTGTCTGGCTTTTACCGATCTTTTGGGTCAGCGGCGTCGTCGAAAGATAAATCGAAACACAGGCATCAGAGCGCACTAGATCAAGATTGCCAATTTCATGGGGCGACGGAATATCAATGTAAAGCATCGGTGATCCTCTTTTGAGTAAATTATAGGAGCGCGTGCTAAAAGACAGGCTCCCGAATATTGCAGTCGGCTTTTGCGCATATGGGTCCGGCTGCGTTGAAACAGCTTAACCACACTCGTAGAAATATCACCTTCTTTATTAGAAGAACCATATATTCGCCGTGGTGTGCATATCTCAGGCACATCCCTTCAGTGCTTCAATCCCGATGATCACTCCACCGAGTGCTCTCGTGATCTCGCTTAGCCGAACCGAAAACATTTTACCCTACGACGTGTTGCTCAATCACTTCAAATCCCTGCAGACCGCCGCTCAAAAAAAAGGGGGTCTTCGCGCTGAAACCAATATTCACTGTACTGCAGAATGGGGCTAAATAAACTTCCGCCGAACTAACGCTGAAGGCCCTCACAAATGACCGCGAGAGATCAGACCGGACCTAATTGCGGACCGGCAGGTCTCTGATCGCAACGAGAAGCGCCAACAAAACCACGAGTGAAATCAGCGCGAACCCGACAATCATCGCCGTCGACCAGGATGCCACTGCAAGCGTGGAGAACACGGCTGCGGTAATCAGCGCGATTCCGACAGCCGTACCGATGCGCTGGCCAGTCTGCATAATGGCACCCGAACTGCCCGCATAATCCAGAGGCACATCCGCAAGTGTCAACGTCTGGTTCGGACTGATAACCGCCCCCTGAGCCAGTCCGACGAATGACAGCGAAGCCATAAGCCACCAGATGCTTAAGTAGCCCGCCTCGTGGTTGATAACCACGATAATGCTCAGCGCAAGGCCGAACAGCGCCAGGAGCAGGCCGCCGATGACCAGCTTGCGACCAAACCGGGCGACCCGGCTCCCGGCCCAATGGGCAGCATAGGCCGCAAGCAAGGCTGCAGGAACGCCGAAGAATCCGGATTCCAATGCGGACTTTCCGTCGCCTTCCTGCACATAGAGCGCGACCAGCACCCATATACTGGTCACGCCCATGAAATAGAGCGTCATGATCGTGATGCCGTTAGTGTAGCTGCGGGTAGAGAATATCTTTAGATCGACCATTGGCGTGAGCCCCAGTCGGACATAGCGCCGCTCCCATAGCACCCAGAGCCAGACCAGTAACAAACCGAACGGTAGCAGCAGCCAGACGACCGCGCCGCCGCTGCCCTCGACAAAGGGGAACAGAATGGCGAGCACCGCTAGCCCCAGGAGAACCGAGCCCACCGGGTCGAGCGAGCGGAGACCGCTTCCCGTTCGAGGAAGGCGATCAATCAGGGGCCGCGGAAACCACAGCAGCCCCAGAATGATGGCAAGGATACCAATCGGGACGTTCACGAGGAACGTGAGTCGCCAGCCTAGCTCGGGCCCGCCAAGCTCGATCAGAAAGCCGCCGAGGACCGGGCCGATGGCGACCGAGAGACCGACGGTTGTGCCGAAATATCCAAAAGCGCGGCCGCGTGCGTCCCCGCGAAAATAGTGCTGGATCATCCCAAGACCTTGCGGGTTGAGCAGTCCTGAACCGATCCCCTGCACGAAGCGGGCGGTGTTGAGCCATTCTGCGTTCGGAGCGAGCCCCGCCGCTACCGAGGCGGCGGTAAAAATGCCCACGCCAACAAGGAACAGGCCGCCACGTCCCATGATATCTCCGGCCCGCCCGGCGGCCACCAAGACGACACCAAAGGTTAGCGCATAGCCCGACAACACCCATTGCAGGTCGGACTGCGACGCGCCAAGGCCTTGCCGGATCGAGGGCAGGGCCACGTTGACGATACTGACGCCAACCAGGGTCATGAATATCGTGACCAGCAACACGAAAAGAATGCGCCACCTGACAGGATCCGTCGTCGGATCGGCTTCAGACTCTGGTGATGCGCTAGACTCTGGTGATGCGCTCGCATCTTTCTCCGACGAAACCATAGTCTTTGCTTTCTGTGTAACAAAAAGGAGCCGCAAGAAACGAGCCTATTGCCCGGAGGTTATTTGGTCGAGACCATGCAGCGTTAACGGATTCCATCTGTGCTGCATAGTAGTGGAATTGCTCAATAAAT
>CBETBW010000022.1:0-36893 GCA_965534715.1 uncultured Parasphingorhabdus sp. | reverse complement strand
TCTCAGCTACAAGCGGGTCAATCACCCGAACGAGATGATCAACATCGGCGACACGTTGAAAGTCCAGATCATCAAGATCAACAAGGACACCCAGCGCATCTCGCTTGGCATGAAACAGTTGGAAAGCGATCCCTGGGATAGCGCAACCGAAAAATATGCGGTTGGCACCAAGCTCAACGGTTCGGTTACCAATATCACCGAATATGGTGCATTTGTCGAACTGGAGCCGGGCATCGAAGGCCTGGTTCACGTTTCCGAAATGAGCTGGACCAAGAAGAACGTCCACCCGGGCAAGATCGTTTCCACCTCGCAGGAAGTGGAAGTTATCGTTCTCGAAGTCGATACCGAGAAACGCCGGATTTCCTTGGGTCTCAAACAGGCTCAATCCAATCCCTGGACCGACTTTGCCGATACCCATCCAGTGGGCAGCACAGTTGAAGGCGAAGTCAAGAACGCTACCGAATTCGGTCTGTTCATCGGCCTTGAAGGCGACGTCGACGGCATGGTTCACATGTCGGACATCGCTTGGGGCATCTCCGGCGAAGACGCACTCAACCTCCATCATAAGGGTGAGCAGGTCAAAGCGATCGTTCTCGACATCGATATTGACAAGGAACGCATTTCGCTTGGCATGAAGCAGCTTGAAAAAGGTGCACCTGCCATGGGTGGCGCCGATACCGGCGGTCTCAAGAAAGGCTCGGTGGCAACTGTCACCGTGCTGGAAGTACGCGATGGCGGTCTCGAAGTCCAAATGGGCGACGACGGCGCAACCGGCTTCATCAAGCGCAACGATCTCGGCCGCGACCGCGACGAGCAACGTCCCGACCGTTTCCAGGTCGGCCAGAAGCTGGACGCGATGATCACCGGTTTCGACCGTTCGAAGAAACCGAATTTCTCGATCAAGGCGCATCAGCTGGCAGAAGAGAAGCAGGCTGTGGAACAATTTGGTTCAACCGATTCCGGTGCGAGCCTCGGCGACATCCTGGGTGAAGCGCTGAAGAAGAAAGAAGAATAGTACTTCAACCACGCGACCGAATTTAGAGAAAGCCCGCCCCCTTGATCGGGGTGGGCTTTTTCTTTGCCGTGTCCCATTTCACGCCAGAATTCTACAAAACTGCCAAGGCCATTGAAAACAGACATAATTTCTGCCATCTATGGGGTCTGAATAATATCAGACTTCAAGATTCTTAGTGTTTCTGCCGCATGAGTCCGCTGGCTCACCCGGGAATCGGAAAGGCGCACCGATGATACGTTCTGAACTATTAGAAAAACTCGCCGAAGAAAATCCGGAACTAAAGCCGGACGAGATTGAAAAAATCGTCGACCTGTTTTTTAACCAGATTAGCCAGAAACTGGCCGAAGGTGGTCGCGTGGAACTCCGCGGCTTTGGCGCATTCTCCACTCGCCAGCGAAAACCGCGCACCGGTCGTAATCCGCGCACCGGAGAATCGGTGGAGGTCCCGGCCAAAAGAGTACCCTATTTCAAGCCGGGCAAGGAAATTCGCGAACGGCTGAACAAGGACTGATCACTACAATTTCCAAATAATATTTACCAATGCACTTGACCACGCGCACGCAATAATGCTTGTCGCTAGGCTCCGACTGAAGTCGGACCTACCGGTGCGGACGTGGCGAAATGGTAGACGCAGCAGACTTAAAATCTGCTATCCGAAATGGGTGTGCGGGTTCGAGTCCCGCCGTCCGCACCAGTTTATTCAAGCGGCTGATTTCTTTCGCCAGTCATAGACAGAGCGAAATTTCGACCGCAGACGGTCTGCTGGCGACTTTGAAAGCCAGGACCGCTTACCACCTTCAACTATCCTCAGAAGCCTCCGAGAAAGCGATCAATCCCAAAAAAAAGTGGCATATGAGCTTGCTTTCCGAACGATGAGGCTAACCGCCAAAATACCCTTTTGTCTTGTGGCAGGGTGATGGTTTTGGCACAGCCGTGAAAAATCATGGGGTGTTGGCGTGACAATAAAGAAATTGGCAAAAGCGGATAAGGCTGAACAGGCTGCCCCGGAAAACACCAATAAACCAACTGAAGCAACTCCTTCTACACAGCCGGAAATCGGCAAGATCGATATCAATTTCTCTCAAGGCCTCGCCCCTTTTCTGGCAGCGAACACGATCTCTCTTGGCTTCACATCTTATCAAACCGGACGGTTATATCTGGTCGGTTCTGGCCCGGATGGAAAGCTGGCCCTGCATGAAGCGCAATATCCGCAAGCCATGGGCATCGCCGGTGACAATGAACGAATCTATCTGGGAACTCTGACCCAGGTTGTGAGGATGGAAAACGTGCTTGCCGCGGGGCAAACTGCGAACAATGTGCATGACAAAGTCTATGTCCCGCGCAATATGCAGACCACCGGCAATATTGATATACACGAACTGGGCATCCGCCAAAACGGACGATTGGTCTTTATCAACACGCGCTATAGCTGCCTGTGCGAACCCGATATCAAGCACAGCTTCAAGCCGATCTGGAAACCCGAATTCATCTCCAAACTCGCGCCGGAGGACCGCTGCCATCTCAACGGTCTGGCAATGGTGGATGGTGAACCGAAATATGTCTCGGCCGTCTGCCGCAGCGATGTCGTCGATGGCTGGCGTGACCGAAGGCATGATGGCGGCCTGATCATCGATATCGATAGTAACGAGATCATGGCAGAGGGCCTGTCGATGCCGCACAGCCCGCGCTGGTTCGATGGAAAATTATGGATACTCAATTCGGGTAGCGGTGAACTGGGATGGATCGACGCCAAGGACAAGAGTTTGAATCCGGTTGCATTCTTCCCCGGCTTCCTGCGCGGACTGGCGTTTCACAAGAACTTTGCCATCACGACTTTGTCAAAGCCGCGCCATCAGCGATTTGACGGGCTTGCACTGGACGACAAGCTCAAGGAAAAAGACGCCGAAGCATGGTGCGGCGTGCAGATTTTGAATTTGCAAACGGGCGACGTGGCCCATTGGCTGCGCCTCGACGGTGCGATCACCGAACTGTTCGATGTCTGCGTCCTTCCCGGGGTACGAAACCCGATCACGCTGGGACCGAATTCCCTGGAAATCAGGGATTTCATCACGTTTAATTGAAGAATGAATTTCCAGGCACGGCAAGGGTCCGCTGCCCAAAAACAGGCCGTTCCGCGTGCGCCATTAAATAGCTGCTCCCGTAACGCGTGGGACATAAAATTTCTGTGTTGTGAGTGACAGAGATGGGCTATTCCGTCAAAATCATCATCGAGGCAAATAGATATGCTTAACTCCGCCATTGTTGCAGCAGCCCTCTGGGCGATCATCCTCGCCGGTGCTGGCGGGGTGCTGACGGATATTGGCCCCTGGTACCGGGAGCTCAAAAAGCCCGCATGGCAACCGCCCGACTGGCTGTTCGGACCGGCGTGGATGACAATACTCGGACTGGCCGCCTGGGCGGCCATCCTGTCATGGGATCAAGCCGATGATCCGTCAGAACAAGCCATTCTCATCGCTGTCTACGGAACCAATTTTCTGTTCCACCTGCTCTGGTCGCCATTATTCTTCAAATATCAGCGACCCGACTGGGCCCTGGTCGAAGTTGTATTTCTGTGGCTGTCGGTCACCGCAATGCTGGCCGTGACATGGAGTCTCGCACCGCTGGCGGGCATCATGATCCTGCCCTATTTCCTCTGGGTCTCGTTTGCCGCTTTGCTCAATGCTAAAATCGTGCAGCTGAACCGGCCGTTTGGGTGACGTCGTCGATCCCGGAAATATCAGAATGCAACCCGGTCATGCGGCAATTCTGCTCAATCAAAGGGACCGCATAAGAGTTCCGCTTTGTCGAGCCAGTAAAAACATCTAGGCAGGCAGCATGCGCTACTTCGCCCTCCTTTGCACGATGCTGTTGCTGATATCCTGTGACCGCGATCCGGCCGTCGGCACAGCGCCTGGCCCGAACCGGATTGTTCGACTATCCGATTCGGAGATCAAGGGACTTGACCCGCAAAAAGTCTCCGATCTGTCATCGCTCCGTGTTGCCGCCGACCAGTTTGAAGGCCTGACCCGTCTGGGTGCCAAGGGGGATCCGGAGCCGGGACTGGCCAAAGACTGGCAAGTCTCTCCGGATGGCCTGATCTGGACTTTTCGGTTACGCGAGAATCTGCAATTTTCCGATGGCACAGAATTGGATGCAACGCTTTTTCCGGCCTTGCTGCGACGTCTGCGTGCGCCGGAAACGGCAGCGGCTGCAAAGGCATTGTTCGGCAATATCATCACCGTGGAGGCACTCGACGGGAATAGCGCAGTCGTGACCCTCGCCTCTCCCGATCCGGCCTTGCCCGCATTGCTGGCGCATCCGGCCATGGCGGCCCTTCCCCTCCACCGGATCAGCGCGGTCGGAGACAAATGGACTTCGGACCGACCGATGATCACCAGCGGCCCATACCGCTTGACCGAGTGGAAATTGAACGATCACGCCCGGCTGGAACGCAATGCCGCATGGCATGACGGGACGACACCCACGGCGACCATCATCTGGAAACCGATGGATGACAGTCTTTCGGCGATGCGTCTTTTCCTGTCCGGTGGTGCGGATATTGCCGCCGATTATCCGGCAAGCCGTCATCAATGGCTTAGCGAAAACCATCCAGATCTAGCGCATAGCGTGCCCTATCTCGGCAGCTATTATTTTGCCTTCAACACCCGCGCACCGCCCTTTGATGACCGCAGGGTCAGGGTCGCGCTGTCGATGGCCGTCGAGCGCGAATGGATCGCTGACAAGGTGATCGGTATTGGCAATATCCCGGCATGGGGAGTGTTGCCGCCGGGGTTGGCTGGCCAATCATCTGCAAGCCCTGAATGGGCTGACTGGCCACGGGAAAAGCGGTTGCGTGGCGCGAGCCTGTTGCTTGAAAAAGCCGGCTATGGCCCGAACAAGCCCCTGCGGTTCGAAATCCGGTTCAACAGTTCCGCCGAACATCGCAGGGTAGCCGTTGCGATGGCGGCGATGTGGAAACCGCTCGGCGTCGAAGCCAGCCTGTTCAACAGCGAAGCCGCGCTGCATTTTGCCGCGTTGCGGCGGCATGAATTTACGCTGTCCCGGTCGGGCTGGATTGCCGACCTGCCGACGCCGGAAAATTTCCTGCAGGTCCATCAGGAGGCCAATGGCGCCGGCAATTATTCAGGTTATGATAATCCGGACTATGACCGGATTCTGGCGCGCGCGATCGCCGAGCCGGATCCCCCAAAGCGCCGGCATTTGATGCGTCAGGCGGAGGCGCTTCTGATCGCTGATATGCCGGTCCTGCCGCTTTACTTTTACGTTACGCGCAGCCTGGTGGCCGAGCGCATTGCGGGATGGGACAATAATATTTCCAATGTGCATCCCAGCCGTACTCTGCGTATAAGGCCGTGATGATTTTCCGTTCGACATTCTGGCTGAAAAATATCTCGGCGGCACTAATGGTGACATTGCTGGGCGCCTGCGGCTTTGCCGAGGACGAAGATCAGGTGAGAGTCACCGTGATTGAGGACGGCCCGGCGCGGATCAACCCGGTCGGGACGCGATTGAACTTTGCCTCGGCGACCATGCGCGCAGCGATGGCCAAGGGTCTCGTCGGGCTCGATGAACAAGGCAGGGTCGTGCCCGCACTGGCAGCACGCTGGATCGTTTCCAACGATGGTCTGAGCTATATTTTCCGGCTGTACGACGCAAAATGGGATGATGGCAGAGAGATTAGCGCCGAGCGAGTGGCCCGCCTGCTTCGCGAACGTTTTTCCGAATTGCGCGATAGCCGCTTGCAGCATGACATCTCGGTGGTCGAAGAAGTGGTGTCGATGACCGGCAGGGTAATCGAGATCAGACTGGATTCGCCGCATCCCAATTTCCTTCAGCTGCTCGCTCAACCGGAAATGGGGCTGTTCCGTGCAGGCCATGGCGCCGGACCGATGCGCTTGCTGAGCGAAGCCGATGGCATCAAACTCAATCGCTTTGACGAACCTTCGCAGGAAGAACAGGACGCAGAGGAAGAAGACGAGCGCTGGGTGTCCTTGCGCAGCGAACCGGCTGCCGCCGCTATCGCCCGCTATCGGGCCGGCGGTGTGCAAGTGGTTCTGAATGGCAAATATCATCATCTCCCGCTGATCGGGGCGGCGAGCATCAGCAGCGGGGATTTGCGACTCGACCCGGTCGCCGGCCTGTTCGGATTGCGGTTCATTCGCGCCAATGGCTTCTGGGCGGTTCCCGGCAACCGTGAAATTTTGGCGATGGCGATCAATCGGCCCGCGCTGCTGACCTCGTTTCCCGGCGTCAGTGCCTGGCAGAGCAGGCTCAAGATCATCCCCGAAGCGCTCGATGTCGAGGGGATCAACACCTATCCGGACTGGGCCAGCATGACCATGCAGGACCGGATGGCCTTTGCCAGAAATCATGTGCGCAGATGGAAGGCTTCGGAAGGGCCGATCGTCCCGCTGACCATCGCGCTGCCCGATGCAGCGGGTGCCGACATCCTGTTCAAGCGCATCCAATCTGATCTGCGAAGAGTGGGACTGAATGCAAGAAAGGTCCGCATGAACCAGGACGCCGATGTCCGGCTGATGGACGAGATCGCACCCTATGATAGCGCGCAATGGTTTCTGAAGCAGTTCACCTGCGCGGAAACCTCGGTCTGCCTGAACGATGCCGATTCAAAAATCACGGAAGCCGATGCTGCGACCAATCTCGAAATCAAGGCCCGACTCTATGCGGAGGTGGAGAAAATGCTGGTCGTACATTATAATTTCATCCCGATTGCGGTTCCCATCCGCTGGTCGATTGCCCGGCAGGGTCAGCGCGGCTTTGCCGTCAATCCGCGCGGCTGGCATCCATTGAACCCGCTGGTTGGCATACCCATATCCTGACTGTATTATTAGTGCACAACAGGGAGGTCCGATGGGTATTTCCGAAGAACAGTTAAAGCGTCTGGCCGAACAATTGCCCGACGTCAGCCGCGATCCGCAAGCTGTACGGATTCGCGTCGAGGCAATGGAGAAAGTCCTGGAACGGGCGTTTTTGATTCCCGGCATTAACCGGCCGATCGGCCTGGACTCAATTGTCGGTTTGATCCCGGTGGTTGGTGATATCGTCACCGCGCTCATGGGCGGCTATATTGTCTGGGAAGCGCGCAATTTGGGCATGTCCAAGCTGCAACTGACGCGTATGGCGGCCAATGTCGGTATCGACACGGCGCTCGGCGCAATTCCGATTGCGGGTGATATGTTTGATTTTTTCTGGCGCTCGAACACCAAGAATCTGCGGATTATCAGAAAGCATCTCGACAAGCATCATCCCGGGACCCGGACGATCGAGGGGTAAGTCCTGTGCTCCCGCGCAGGCGGGAGTCCATCTCTTATGCTATCCTCGAGTCACTTAAGCAGAGATAAGAAGTGGCCGCACCGCGAGCGATCTACCTGTCCCTTGCTCAAATAATCCAGACAAGGTGATGGCCCCCTACCTGCGCAGGGGCACTAGGCCCCGCGCCAGATCTTCACCGGCGCATCGTCTTTCACCGCCCGCATATGGGTCGGACAGCGCCTTGGGCGGAAATTCCGGGCCAGACACAGCTTCACTTCCTGCAGCCAGCCGCGCTGATTGATTTTCAACCGCACCATTTCTGGCGTCACGCCATCATTGGCGGCCGCAAAAGCGTTGCGCAACTGCCCGGCGGTCAGCGGCTTTCGCGAGAGCCGGTCCATATTCGGAAAACGCACCGCATCGAACATGATCCGCGACACCCGGAAATAGGTTTCCGGGCGATTGGTCATGCAGGTCCCGTGCTTCGCCCATTCATGCGCCATCAGGCGGGTGGTCGGCATCATGCAGAAATTACGTTTCACGACCGCGGGTGGCAGCGGCTTGGTCGCGGCACACCATTGCGGATAGGCAGGCCCGTGCGTTTCCGGCCACAGGCCGTGAAGGATGAAGGCGAAGCTGCCGTCATCACCGCTGCACTGGGTCTTGTCACGGCGGCTGTCCTTGCGGGTTCGGCAGAACTCCGGCGACCAGCTGAGCGCGAGTGTATAGCCGGTAACGGGCTTGACGCGGCGCGGCTCGGAGGCGGGTTTGCTGGTCGCGGTGGCGCTGAGGCCGGATGGCGCGCGGCATTGGTAGGATTGGGCGTTGGCGGCCACCGGTAACAGCAGCAGAATAGAAGCTACAGCCAACTTCATTTGAAAACATCCGAAAGTTGCTCGCTGTTTGTGACTATTGTGCCACCGGATTCAAACCAAATTTTCGAGGGCTTTAAAAAAAGGAGAATTGCCGCACCCACCGACAGAGAATTTACAACGCCGCCGAGGACAAGTCCGGGCATGGACATGCTTAGCAGCGCAGCGCCCGAAAATTCCAATTCAAACGCAGAGGAGATCACTACTAATCCGTATAATCCGATCGCGACGATAGCGAGAACTGCATATATCCACTTCAATATAATATTCGCTCGCCGAGCTAGAAAATACCAGAACACACCGGTTAAACCCAAAAATAGTATTTCAAACCAGAGAAGATCCAGAGTGCTCTTATCAAGAAGAGATTCTCCCAAGTAACTGACAATGATCGCACTCCAAAATAGCCAATCAAACCAGATGATCGTTTGTGGGCGGTTTTTGTTCATTACCAATTCAAACCTCACTTCAACCCGTCATGCTGAACTTGTTTCAGCATCCATCGTGCCTCTGCTGGCGGACAGCTAAAGGTCGCGCCATGGACCATGAAACGAGTTCAGAGTGATGACCATCGCTAAACCTGCGCAAAATCCAAACCTATATCCGCAGCCGGAGCCGATTGTGTCAAACGGCCCACCGAAATATAGTCCACCCCCGTCTCCGCCTTGTCGCGGATGGTTTCCAGCGTCACCCCACCGCTCGCCTCGGTCGGCACGCGGCCGCCGATCAAGATGACCGCGCCGCGCAAGATTGCGGGGTCCATATTGTCGAGCAGCAAATGGGTGGCCCCCGCCGCCAGCGCCGGTTCGATCTGGTCGACCCGGTCGACCTCGCAGATGATTTTTTCGACGCCCGCTGCCTTGGCGCGCCGGACCGCTTCGCCGACCGAACCGGCGACTGCGACATGATTATCCTTGATCATCGCCGCGTCCCACAGGCCCATGCGATGGTTCTGCGCCCCGCCCATCCGCGTCGCATATTTCTCCAGCACGCGCAGCCCCGGAATGGTCTTGCGCGTATCGAGCAAAGTGCAGCCCGTCCCCGCAATCGCCCGGACATAGTCGTTGGTCATGGTCGCAATGCCGGTGAGATGCTGCACACTATTGAGCGCACTGCGCTCGGCGGTCAGCATCGCGCGGCCCTTGCCGGTCAGCCGCATGATATCGGTGCCCGCCTCAACCGCCTCGCCTTCCGCGACGAGAATTTCAATCTCGACATCGGGGTCGAGATAGCGGAAAAACGCCTCGGCAATCGGCAACCCGGCGATCACCGCATCGTGGCGGCTATCCATCACGCCGGAGAAAATGGCATCGGCTGGGATCACGGCTTCCGACGTGACATCCCGGCCGCCTTGTCCATAAGGCGCGCCCAGATCTTCGGTCAGCGTCGCCTGTACAAAGGCATCAAGATCAAAATTTTCGAGCGAGAAGGGCATTGCTGCTGCTTTCCATCATTTTGTTGAATTCGATAAGCCGCGCTTCCAGCTCTTCCAGCGACGGCCCGACCAGATGATGGCGCGCCTGTCTCACCATGGTTTCCACCTCTTCCCCGATCAGCCGCAAACGCCGGTCCGACTCGCAGGATGTTGCAGCGGAAAACAGCGCGTTGATAAAGTTGATCGCCGCCATCCGGTTGGTTGCCACACCGGATCGCATCGCGCCGAAACTGCGTTCTACATAATGGCGGAAATCATCGCTGAGCGGCTGCACCCGGTCCCAGTCATAATCCTCCTGCTCCGGCCCTCGGTCCAGGTCGCGACTGCCGAGTTCCGCCAGCGCCGCTCCCATCCAGTGCATGGAAGTGATCGCGGTAAACGGGTCGTTGATGCCTGGCGACAGCGCCCGCAGGGCGATCTCGACCAGTTCGTCAATCAAATATTCCAGATCCTGCGTCGCGGTCCGCATCCCGCCGGTGCTGAAGCACTTGCGGATTTTATCGGCAATTTCCTCGTCTGCCTCGGCGCCGGAAACTTCGATAATCGGCACATCAGGATGGATAAAATCGCCGGTGCGCACTTTTAGCGTGATGGTCGCCTCATGTTTTCGGGCCACCGCATCCAGCGTATCGAAATCGATAATGTTGATATAGCCTCTGGCCTGCGCGATAACCGGCTCGCCCTTGGCCTGCTCCCGTGGTTCGCGTTCTTCGATTTCGCTGGGGTAGCGGCGTTTGATGTCGCGGATCAGCCGCTCGCCAATGCCCTTGAGCACGGTGTTGATGCGGATACTCGCGGGAATATGGTGGAGGAAATAGACCAGTACGGCGACCGCAAAAATCGCCATGATCATCGCCACCATCAGCGATAATTGCGGCGTAAATCCGGGCAACATGTCGCCCATCGCATCGGACGCGCTGCCCGCGCGCTCGTCTTCGTCCCGCACCACGCGAATGATCATCAGCGTATAGACAAAAGTCGCAATGAATGTGCCGAGCGAAAGCTGGTTGCCCTTGTCCTCCATGAAATTGGTCAGCAGCCGCGGCCCGTAATTCCCGCTGGCATAGGCGACAGCGGCGATGGTGATCGAAAAGACGGTCGAGGCCACTCCGATCATCGAACCGGCAATCACCGTCAACGTCGTCCGCGCGCCGGCGGGACGGCTGATATGCAGCCAGTCATAGGTAGTGAACCAGTCCGATGCGCCATTGCGGTCGAGATAGATGGTGAAAAACGACAGGAAAAACGCGATCGTCGAGAATAGCGCCGGGTAGAACCAGTAGCTGGCATTGATGGACAGCAGAGCGGAACGGATACGGGCGATCATGGATTGACGCTAACCGATAACGCATTGAGGGGAAAGCGGGAATGCTTCCGGAGGGGAAAGACGTTTTGCCCTCTCCCTTCAGGGAGAGGGTTGCGCAGACTTGCGAACTTGTTCGCTAGTCGTAGCTGGGTGAGGGTGCTCTGCTCTCGAGGACTCGGTACACCCTCATCCAACTGCGCCTAATCCTCCGGATAAGGCTTCGTACCCTTCTCCCTTGAGGGAGAAGGCAAAGGGTTGTCCGAAACTGGCAATCAGTCACGCCATTTTGTCATTCCTGCGTCTGGCTCAATATACCCGATATATGGCCGAAACTGTCATGGCTTGCGAGGGATCACCAATTGTGATAACTATGTGTTTCACATATAAGAAGATGTGGACTTTGAATTTGATCTGGCCAAAGATGCCATCAACCGAGCGAAGCATCGATTGCCCCTGTCGTTCGGGCAGCGGATTTTTGATGATCCCCTTGTCGCGATTCTACCGTCATTCAGGCCGATTGACGGCGAAGACAGGTACAAGGCGGTCGGCAAAGTGAACGGCAAACTTTTCACAGCCGTGTATGCAGAGCGCAGTGCGGCCATTCGATTGATTTCAGTAAGGAGGAGCAATGGCCGGGAACAAAGAGACTATGATCGCGATCCCCGCTGATCCCAATGATCCCGAAGACTTCGATGTCAGCGTCGCAGGCCTCGAACGCGCGCATATGGGCCGCTTCATCCGTGTGCTCCGTTACGATCTGGGCATGACGCAAGAAGAATTTGCCAAGATCTACGGAATCCCGCTCGCCAATATTCGCCAATATGAAATCGGTCGCCACATGCCCCCGCCAGCGGTCCGCGCCTATTTGAAGGTGATTGCTGCCGAACCCGAGGTGGTGAAGCGGGTGATGGCAGGGTAGTTTTGCCTTTTCCCTATGGGAGAAGGCATGGGACTGTCCGAAACTGGTAATCCATCCTAGCGATTTGTCATTCCCGCGAAGGCGGGAACCCAGTTAGAACAGGCCATGCCCCGCTCTTACTGTATCTATATTCTCGCCAGCAGGCGCAACGGGACCCTCTACATCGGCGTCACCAACAATCTTGCAGCCCGCATCACCGCCCATCGCGAAGGCAAAGGGTCAGCTTTCACCAAGAAATATCGAGTCACCAGACTAGTTCATATCGAGCCCTTTACCGATGTCCGCGACGCCATTGCCCGCGAAAAGGCGCTCAAGAAATGGAAACGTGGCTGGAAATTGCGCTTGATCGAGGAAAGCAATCCGGGCTGGGATGACCTTTTTGACACGCTCAACGGATGATAAAAGCGGATGAGAGCTCTCACTGGATCCCCGCCTTCGCGAGGATGACAAGGGAGGCTTAGCCTTGACCAACTGTGTCATTCCCGCGCAGGCGGGAATCTAGTTTACACAATTTATACCCAGAAAACTTCTCGTTCCAAATCGAGCGCAGACTGGCCCGATCCATCCTCCGCTTGGTCGAACCAACAAAACCCCCCGCCACGACTTCGGGGAAAATTATCAACCTGTTGAATATCCTTCAGGTCCATGCTCGCTTTTGCGCGTTTGAGCGTATCAACTGAATGAGTCTTTTTAATTTCGATTCTAATTTGATCGACGACCTTTAACTCTGCGCGTTTCGCATCCAAGGCTTGGGTAAATCGGGTGGTGTAGAAACCGTATAGTCCATCTTCCATTGGAATATTGATCCCCTGAATCATGACTTTATACTTTGGCACCTAATCCTCATCCACCAAATCACCGCGCCCCCAAATCCCCCTGCCCCACAGTCGCGCTTGCCATTTCCATCATCCGGTCGATCGACTTGCGGGCCTGCAGGCGTGTCTCCTCATCAATCTCGATGCGTGGCTCCAGATCGCGCAACGCGACATAGAGCTTCTCCATCGTATTGAGCGCCATATAGGGGCAGATATTGCAGTTGCAGTTGCCGTCCGCACCGGGGGCACCGATGAAATTCTTTTCCGGCACCGCTTTTTCCATCTGGTGGATGATATGCGGTTCGGTGGCGATAATGATCGTGTCGCCTTCAAAATCCTTGGCATATTTCAGAATCGCGCTGGTCGAGCCGACCAAGTCGGCATGATCGAGAATATAGGCGGGGCATTCGGGATGGGCGGCGACCGGCGCATCGGGATGCTGCGTCTTGAGTTTGAGCAGTTCGGTCTCGCTAAACGCTTCGTGGACGATGCACACGCCGGGCCACAGCACCATGTCGCGGCCGGTTTTCTTGGCAAAATAGGCACCGAGATGCTTGTCCGGGCCAAAGATGATCTTCTGGTTGAGCGGGATCTGCGAGAGGATATGTTCGGCTGACGAACTGGTCACGATGATGTCGGACAGCGCCTTCACCTCGGCCGAGCAATTGATATAGGTCAGCGCGATATGATCGGGATGTTCTTCGCGGAACGCCTTGAATTGATCAGGAGGACAGCTGTCTTCCAGAGAACAGCCGGCATCCATGTCCGGCAGCACGACAATCTTCTCCGGCGACAGGATTTTCGCGGTCTCCGCCATGAATTTGACGCCGCAGAAAGCAATCACATCAGCATCGGTTTCCGCCGCCTTGCGGGACAGCTCGAGCGAGTCACCGACAAAATCGGCAATATCCTGAATTTCCGGCTTCTGGTAATAATGGGCCAGGATGATCGCGTTGCGCTCCTTGCGCAGCTTGTTGATTTCCTCAACAATATCGACTCCGGCCAAGCTGCCACCAATTCCACCGCGTGCGTCCATTTGTCGTCTCCTTTGCCGAAAATCGGCCTTGCCCATATCATATAGGAAGCAAAGCGGCGTTTGTCTTGTGCGGACCTTCGCATTTTTGGATATATTGTGTAAACAGATCAAAAGACCGGGAGGATATCCATGTATCAGGTCAGGCTCGCACAATCTCTGTTCCCGGCCCGGACGGACACGCCGTTTCGCGAGATGACCATCGCCGAAATGCTGCGCGAGCAGGCCGAAGCGCGCGGCGACCAATTGGCTTTGCGCGAACTGCTGCCAGATGCAAGCATCGGCCGCGAATGGACCTATGCTGCATTGCTGGCTGATTGCGAGAAACTGGGACGGGCTCTGGCATCGCGCCATGAAGCGGGGGCACGGATCGCCATCTGGGCGAGTAATTGTCCCGAATGGGTGCTGATGCAATATGCCGCCATGCTGGCTGGCCTGACCGTTGTCACCGTGAACCCGGCCTATATCGCCAGAGAGCTGCGCTATGTCCTCGAGCAATCCGGCGCTACCGGCATTTATTATTCTCCAGAAGTGCGGGGACGAGCGCTGGGCGCGGTGGCGGAAGAAGCCGGTTCGGGCCTGTCATCCGCAGTCCAGCGTTTCGATATTACCGATCTCGACAGTCTGTTCGCGGGCCATGATGAGGGTGTTCTGCGCGAGACCAGCCCCGACCATATCATGCAGATTCAATATACTTCCGGCACAACCGGTCTCCCCAAAGGCGTATTGCTGAAACAGGGGGGTGTATTGCAGAATAACGCCGATCTGGTCCGCCGCTGGGGCGTTGAGCCAGGAGACCTGATGCTTGTTCCCACTCCGCTTTTTCATGCCGGAGGGTCCGCCTTCATGTTTGGTTCGCTGGTGCTTGGGGCAATCTATATTTCTATACCCTATTTCGATCCGGCACTGATGATCGACGCCATTGAAAACCATCGCCCGCGCTTCACCGGCGGCGTCCCGACCATGCTGGTGCTGATGGTCGACGAAGCAAAACGCAGCGGCAAGGATATGCGCTCGGTCGAGCGGATGATGTGCGGCGCCGCGATGGTGGCGCCCGAACTCGCGAAAGCTGCCCGTCAGGCGTTCGGGACACCGGTGCAGGTGGTCTATGGCCAGACCGAAGCATCGCCGATAATTACATTTTCGTGGTTCGATGACAGCGAGGAAGACCTGACCCGGACAATTGGCCAGCCGATGCCGCACATGGATGTCGCGATTCTGAACCCTGCCGACCACTCGATCTCCGCGATTGGCGAACAGGGCGAGATATGCGTGCGCGGTCCCAATGTGATGCTCGGCTATAATGACAATCCCGAGGCGACCGCCGAGGCGATTGATAAAGCTGGCTGGCTGCACTCCGGCGATCTCGGGACGATGGACGAACGGGGGTATCTGAAAATCACCGGCCGGGTGAAGGAAATGATCATCAGGGGCGGCGAGAATCTGTTCCCGGCGGAAATCGAGAATGCAATGCTCGAACATCCGATGGTCGCCGAGGTCGCGGTGGCGGGCATTCCCGACGACAAATGGGGCGAACTGGTCGCCTGCTTCATGCGCGCTGCCGATGGCGACAGGCCGACGGAAAGCGACTTGCGCAGCTTCATCCGCGAACGCCTGTCCCCGCAAAAGACGCCGGCCTTTTGGATCTGGGTCGACGAATGGCCGATGACGGGTTCGGGAAAAATCCAGAAATTTGCGCTCAGCGAAGCCTTTGTGCGCGGGGACTATTCGGATCAGATGGCTTAACCAGTTAGCCTCCGATATCGGTTACTTCCCGATCCGGAATTTGACAATCCGGCTGGTCACTTTCTGTTCTCCATCCATCCCGCCGACAATATAATAATCCTGATCGACTTCCGCGAGACCGCGGTGGTCCATGCTCGGCTCTGCCAGCCTTCCCAGTTCCTGCCAGCTATCGGTTTTCAGGTCATAGGCAAAAAAGCCGCCCGATGGCTTGGCGGGCACCCCGTCATAGCCGATACCGTCATAATTATAGGGATTGTCACCGCCGCCGGCAAAAATGATCCGCTGACCGGCCTCGTCGCCGATGGCCGCCATCCTATATCTGGCGGAACCGGCATGGGCATCAACCCCGCGCCAGGTGATCTGGGTCGGATTTTTGGGATCGATATCCCCGCGCCAGCTCAGCTTCGCGGCCACAAATTTGCGTTTGCCCTCGGCGAAAACAGACGCAACCCCGTCGGTGACGATGATGCTGTCACCCGCGATCCCGCCGCTATGGCCGAAGACAGGCGTACCGGGAAATGGCGTGGCCTCGGTCCAGGCACCGGTCTGGGTATCAAACATCTGCACGATGCTGACATTGCCTTCGTCGTGCCAGCCGACAATCAGATAGATGAAGCGGTTCTGATAAGGCACGGCAACCATATCATCGACCGGGGTCGGCATATCGGCCTGCTGGTCATAGCGCCCGGTTGCCGGATCAAAGGCGAAGACTTCCGGGGTCGAGAGTTCATCCCCATTGGGGGCGACAGTATAGCCGCCGAAAATATAGATTTTGCCCGCCACGGTGACGGCTGCACTGGCCAGACGACCTTGCGGAACCGGGACCGGGGCGATGATCTTGCATGATTCCGTCGCAATCACGCAGGCATAGGCAGCGTTGCTGGTATCGTTCCAGGTCTTGCCCGCCTTCAGGCCATTGAAACTGTACAGGGTCGGTCCGTCCGGTCCGTCGGCAACCGCCACCGCATTATTGGTGATCGGCTCGGGCAAGGCAAAAGCCGCAATTCGGGACTCCGGTTCCATTTCAGCGCGCTGTTCGCAGCCTGCCAGGGCCAATCCGGCCATCAGCATGGCCAGCATGGGACTGCCATTCAACCTCATTCCGTCTCTCCCCTCTTTTTCCGCTGCTCAGCCAAAACCTCCCGGATCGGCCGCGAATAATCCCATCGCTCCTTGTAGCGGCTTCGTTCGTAGGGGAAAAAGGCGTCGATCTTAGCTTCGACACCGGCGGCCTGCAGCGGAATCGCAAAATTGTGGCGTACCGCCCGGCGCGCGGCTTCCCGCGCCAGCCGCATCTGCACCGGATTCTGGGCCTGCTTGGCCAGTTCCTCGACTCCCTTTTTGCGATTGGCCTGATCGAGCACTTTTTCCGCGTCGGTCAGGGCGATCAGGATGCCGCCATCATCATAGGTCTGGATCTGCTCGATATGCACCTCGGGCCGGGCAATTTCGATCGCGGGCATTTCGACATAGAATGTGTCATCGCGGGCATCCCAGCGGACATCCTCCGCGCCGAGCTTGGCCAGATCGAGTTCGTAGCGGACCGTGCCGGGCATGATCAGGGTCTTGCGCGCCGACAGGCCGAGCTTGGTCACCGTGGTGGTCACCGTGGCATTATAGCTCGCCGAAAATACCGTCAGCCGGTTCTGTTCCTGCAGGCTGGAAAGGCTGGCATTGGCAATCGATACCGGATCGGGGCTGAAGCTGCTCTCGACGCGGGAAAAGAGCAACCAGGCAAGCGCGCCGAGCAGGATGAGAAACCCGCTGACAATCGCAACCGGGACCCACAGGCGGCGATAAGTCGGATGACTCATTCGGCCATCGCCCAGACGTCACCCGATAGCGTCACGCGCCTCCGGTTCTCAAGATCGATCAGATGCGCGCGTACCGATTGCCCTGCAGCGCCCGTCAAGCGCGGATCGAGACCCTTGTACATGCGCGGGACCATATCGATGATCGCGGAGGAGCCTTCTGCCAGCAGCTTCAAAATCTGCCGCTCGCGCTGTTTGCGATGGCCCATCATCCCGCGCACCAGCTGGCGCGTATTGGAAACCTTCTTGCCATGGGCGGGATAATAAACCTTGTCCTCGCGTTCGTAGAGCTTCTTCAGGCTCGCCATATAGTCGGCCATATCGCCATCGGGCGGGACAATGACACTGGTCGACCAGGCCATGACATGGTCACCGGTCAACAGAGCGCCTGATTCGTGAACCGCGAAACACAGATGATTGGACGTATGTCCCGGAGTCGCCACGGCTTCTATGGTCCAGCCGTCGCCCGATATTGTTTCGCCATCCGACAAAATCCGGTCCGGCGCGTAATCCTTGTCAAACGACTCGTCAGAACGCGGCAGATCAGACTCGATGACCAGAGGCGCACAGCCGATGATCGGCGCGCCGGTGCGCGCGGCCAGTGGCGCGGCAGCGGGGCTATGGTCGCGGTGGGTGTGGGTGCACATGATGGCAGTGATCCGGGCGTCGCCAACCGCTGCAATGATCGCATCGATATGCTCGTCAATCGCTGGTCCGGGATCGATCACAGCACGGTCGGCTTTGTTGCCGACAATGTAGGTTTGGGTCCCGGTATAGGTATAGGGACTGGGATTGCCCGCGAGCACACGCGCGACAAGCGGTTCCATCTGTTCGCACAGACCGGTGGGAAATCGGGAGGGGTCAAAGTCCATGGGTCTGATGTGGCATATTCAGCCCATAAAACAACCACGAAAAAGGCGGTCCGCCAAACGAACTGCCCTAATGTACCGTTTGGAACCGGTCCCCACCTTCAGGTCATCGACAGCTGTGCCTTCACTTTTGCGATGCTGCGATCAAGATCCTTGATCTTCCTGGTACGATCGACCTTGTCATCCTTGCATTTCACCGCGTCGTCGCGTCCTTTTTCCAGATCTGCCAATGCCGCCTTGAGCACAGCAGCTTTGTCAATCTTGACTTCAAACCCGCCGCACCCGGCTACCACCGCCCAGGCTTGTCCGGTGAGGCCGTTCTTGCCGCCCATGGCGATCTGCCTATTCATCGCGATACAATCGGGGCCATTGACCTTGTTGCTGGTGGAATAGGAAATAGAGGATATGCGAGCGGCGGACTTGCTACTATTCCTTGCCTCGCGTTCCGCCTCCCATGCCTCCTGCCTTGCTTCGCGGGCTTGTTGCAATGCCTCACGCCGTGCCTCGCGGGCTTCCTGCAGCGCCTCGCGAACCTCTTGTTCCGCTTCCCGCAGACCTTGCTGCATTTCCCTTTTGGCCTGGGCAACTTCCCGTTCGACCTCGCGCATCGTCGATTCCATATGCTCGTGGTCCAATCCACTTTCGCGCAGCGCCCGGTCCGCCTTAAGGCGCGACTTTTCAGCTTCATCGACCATTTTGCGCACTTCTTTATCACTCAGCCGCTGGTCCGTGCGCAGGATTATCGTTCTCCCGTTATGCTTCACCTTGTGCACATAATCTTTCGACAGGTCGGCATCTTTGCGGCCGTTGAGCATCGTGATATTCGTTACACCGGTATCGGCAGCAGGCGCAATCGGTGCCAGCGGCGCTTCCGGGGCAACTGGTACGGAGGGGGCAGTTGGCGCGAGCGGTGCACGCGGTGCAGATACATCCGTCCGATCAACCGCCTCGGCATAGGTAATTGTCGCGGTGAGCGGCAAGCTGATGACCGCACCGACGGCAACCAGACCGGCCCCCAGTCGGCGGCGGAAAGAGGATTTTTCCGATCGCCCTAGCATTTTGAGGCGGCCCTTGATCTTGTCTTTCTGGTTCAGCGGACTCGCGAGGCCCAACCGGTGACCGGATGCCGACTTGGCGATGGTCCGGCCGTAAACAGCGCGGACATCGCGGCCACTTTGCGCCAATATGCGCGCATCGCAGGCCGTCTCCTGATCATGGCGAAACGAAATCCAGGCGAACCACGCAACCGGGCTGAACCAATGGAGGGATAATATTGTCAGCCCGACAAAATTGGCCGCCAGATCACCCGATTCATGATGGGCAATTTCATGCTCCAGCGCCAGTTCCCGCTCACGCGGCGCATAGTCGCGAAAGAAATTCGCGGGCACGGCGATATATTTTTCGAACACGCCGAAAGCGAGCGGGCCGCCGACGGCCGTGGTTTCAAGAATTTTGATATTACCATGGCGACCGATCAACTGGCCATCCGCGACAATATCTTCCCGGAACTGGAGATAGGCGGCCAGCTTGCTGATAAACAACAGGCCCGCGCCGCCCAGCCACAGGATGGTCGCGATCATCATCCAGTCCAGTGACGCAAGCGCGCTGAATGCGGTTGACTGGACTGGCACTGTCGCAACCAGGTCTGAACCAACTGTCGCAGGCACGAAGGCCGTCATCGGCTCGACCGTCGCGGGTGCTTCAAGAGTGAGAGTCGGCATGAACAGGCGCGCCAGCGGCACGATCCAGAGGAGATAGGCGATGCGCGCGCCGAAGAAATGGCTCACCGGTTTGCGGATCATCAACACCAGCAACATCAACAGGGTCATCGACAGCATGGTATCCCAAATCCATTGATTCAATTCGCCGCTCATTTTTTCAACTCCCTTAAAAGCTCCTCGATTTCCCGGATGTCATCGGCGCTCAGTTCATCGGCCTCGGCCAGATGCGCAACCAATGGCATGACTTTTCCCCCGAAAAGCCGATCCACAAAATTTCGTGACACGCCGGTGAGATAGGCATCCCGTTCCACCAGCGGAGAATAGAGAAAGCGACGACCATCACGCTCTGTACCAACGACCGCCTTTGCGGCCAGCCGGGACAACAAGGTCTTGACGGTCTGAAGAGACCAGTCTTTCTGTTGGACCACCTGATCCGCCACTTCTGTAGCGGTCAATGGAGCGCGTTTCCAAAGGACTTCCATGACGGCATGTTCGGCATCGCTAATGCGTTCGGCCATGGTATCTGTGCCTCCCTCGAATATCGTCAGTGACTACACCTGTAGTTTCTTTGGTTACGGATGTAAACAATCAATTCAGCCATCGAAGTCGTTGGTGGATTGTCAGCGGCCGTTTGTCGAAAAGCTGTCCGATGTCGGATAATCTTACAAATTACAAAGCGTTAACGGCAGCTAAACCATCCAAGTCATTGTAATATCGTACGTTTAGGAAACTGGCACGACCAATGCAACGTGTCGGGTGTCTCTGATTTTTCACAGCAGAACCCTCCTTTCAGGAGGTACGAAATGAGGGGGACGGCGTACTGGTCTCCGCTGTCCCCTCTCATTATCCAGTTTCTACAAACCCTACCCGGAATCAAAACGGCTCGGTCCTCCTAGACCGAGCCGTTTTTCTTTATCTTGGCTGTAAATGCGGTGGAAAGGCCCTCAAGCCTCGGCTGGTGCGACCTTTTTCTCGGCCATCAATTCGCCAAGCTCGCCGGCCTCATACATTTCCATCATGATATCGCTGCCACCAACAAATTCGCCTTTGACATACAGTTGCGGGATGGTCGGCCAATCGGAATATTCCTTTATTCCCTGTCGCACTTCCATGTCCTGCAGCACATCAAACGAGTCAAACCCGACTCCCAAATGCTCAAGAATGGCAATCGCACGACTTGAGAATCCGCATTGCGGGAAAAGCGGGGTGCCTTTCATGAACAGCACCACGTCATTGCTGTTCACTGCTGTTTCGATTTTTGCGTTTACATCGCTCATATATATTCTCCTAGTCGGGAACTGCCGTGGTGAGTTGCAGCGCGTGCAGTTCACCACCCATTTTACCCTTTAACGCAGCGTAGACTGCCTGATGCTGTTTAACACGGTTCATGTCCGCGAACGCGGCACATGTTACGGTCGCGGCATAATGATCGCCATCACCGGCCAGATCGGTAATTTCTACCGACGCATCCGGAAAGGCTGCTAAAATCATCGCCTCGATATCTGCACTGGCCATTGGCATCTGCCTAGCTGGCTTCTTCGATAAACTGACGCCGGGCTTCCACCATCTTTTCGGTCAATGCCGTGCGAATGGCCGAATCGTCAATATCGACGCCAGCAGAGGTCAGATCGCCCAGAAGCTTGCGAATGACATCCTCATCGCCCGCTTCCTCAAAATCGGCCGCCACGACTTCTTTCGCATAGCCATCGGTTTCCTCGGGAGTCAGTCCCATTTTTTCCGCTGCCCATTGACCGAGCAGCCGATTACGCCGCGCGGTGACCCTGAACTGCATCTCTTCATCGCGCGCAAACTTCGTTTCAAACGCAGTTTGGCGATCCTTAAAATCTGTCATGATCTTCCCTTGGTCTTAGTTAGTATGAAAATAGGCATCGCCGACACGTCCTGCAAGTGGGGCCGGGCAATCAATTGGCGACCTTCACAACCAATTTGCCGATAGCGCCACGGTCCGCCATTTTCTGGATCGCCTGACCGGCATCTGCAAAGGCGAATACCTCTGACACGCGCGGCTGGATGAGACCCTGCTTCCACAGCTTGAACAGCCGGTCGATATGAGCGCGATTGGCTTTCGGATCGCGCATCGCAAAAGCCCCCCAGAACACACCGCAGACATCACAGGATTTGAGCAGGGTCAGATTGAGCGGCAGTTTGGCAATGCCCGCCGGGAATCCGACCACCAGAAAACGGCCTTCCCAGGCAATCGATCGCACCGCGGGTTCGCTGTAGTCACCGCCAACCGCATCATAGATGACATCGGCTCCGCCCGGACCAACGGCTGCCTTGAACTGGGCGGCCAAGGCCTTGGATTGATCCTTGTCGAAGGGAGCGCGGCCATAGACGACGGTTTCGTCAGCACCTGCAGCTTTGGCGAATGCGGCTTTTTCATCGGAAGATACCGCCGCGACCACACGGGCACCAAAGGCTTTGCCCAATTCCACGGCAGCGATACCCACGCCGCCCGAGGCACCGAGCACAAGAAGGACATCACCTTCCTTGATATGGCCGCGATCCACCAGCGCATGGATCGAAGTGCCATAGGTCAGGATCAAGGCAGAAGCGTCTTCGAAGCTGACGCTATCGGGAATTTTGAACACGCTGTTCTGGTCGACAGCAACCTTTTCGACCAAACCGCCATGCCCGGTCGTGGAAGCGACCCGGTCGCCGACTTTCAGATCGGTCACGCCTTCGCCGACCGCCGCAATGACGCCGGAAACTTCTCCGCCCGGTGCGAACGGCCGGGGTGGCTTGAACTGGTAAAGGTCCTGAATGATCAGCACGTCGGGATAGTTGATCGAGCAGGCTTTGACATCGATAAGCACCTGCCCCTTGCCGGCGACCGGATCAGCGACGTCCAGCATCTCCAGCGTGTCAGGTCCGCCCACTTTGGTTGACATCAAAGCCTTCATTTCATTCCCTTCCTTGGAATTTTCGGGATCCTATGCGGCAACCGGCTTTAGCCAGGGCTGCGCAGAATCACTGTTCTTCTCGTGCCGCTCTATGGCATCGGATTTTGCCATTGTCAGGTCTATTTCGTCCAGCCCCTGGATCAGGCACTGGTGCCGGAAGGGGTCCATCTCGAACGAAAAACGGTCCTGAAAAGGCGTGGTCACGCTCATGCTTTCCATGTCGATGGTGACCGGGTCGGTTTTGGCAACCTCCATCAACCGGTCGATGGCTTCCTGCGGCACAGCGATGGCAAGCAGTCCGTTTTTGAAAGCATTGCCGGAAAAAATGTCGGAGAAACTCGGTGCAATAACAGCCTTGATACCCATGTCGGCCAGCGCCCAGGCGGCATGTTCGCGGCTCGATCCGCAGCCAAAATTGTCACCGGCAATCAATATATTGGCGCCGGCATATTCCGGATCATCGAAGATATTGCCGTCCTGCGCGCGGATCGATTCGAAAGCGCCTTCGCCCAGCCCGTCGCGCGAAATGGTTTTCAGCCATTTTGCCGGGATGATGACATCGGTATCGACATTTTTCTGTCCGAAGGGAATGGCACGGCCTTCAACGCGATTGACGGGTTTCATCCTTATTCGTCTTCACTATTGTCGATGAAATCGTCGTCGCCATCGTCATCGCCGTCATCATAATCATAATCCGGTTCATTCTCGTATTTGGGCAGAGGCTTGTCCGAGATCGGTTTGAATTCATCATGCTTTTTCATCTGGTGCCGCCCGGCATACATGAGAGCCGCTGCAACCGCAGCCGACCCGATGGCCGCGCCGACTTTGGCACCGGTCGTCCATTTGCCGGTTTCATTATTCTCGGGCTTCTCTTTCTTGGCGGGCTGCTCGTCAGACCGTTTGTCATTTTTCTTATCGTCGCTCATTTCAACCTCTCATCTTGTCAGTTCACGCACGTCGGTGAGCCTGCCCGTTACCGCTGCAGCGGCGGCCATGGCGGGTGACATCAGATGCGTTCTAGCACCCGGCCCCTGCCGCCCAACGAAATTGCGATTGGAAGTGGATGCGCAGCGTTCACCTGCTGGCACCTTGTCCGGATTCATGCCGAGACAGGCAGAACAGCCCGGCTCGCGCCATTCAAATCCGGCATCGGTGAATATCCGGTCGAGCCCTTCTGCTTCGGCCTGGGCCTTAACCAGACCCGAACCTGGAACAACAATCGCCCATTTGACATTAGTGGCTTTCCTGCGGCCGGTCAGAACCGAAGCGGCAGCCCGCAGATCCTCGATCCGGCTGTTGGTGCAACTACCGATAAAGATATTTTCGACCGAAACGTCACGCAACGCCTGTCCCGCTTCCAGCCCCATATATTCGAGCGACTTGCGCGCCGCATCCTGCTTCGACGGATCGGCAAAGCTGTCCGGCGCCGGCACCACGCCATTCACCGGGACCACATCCTCCGGGCTGGTGCCCCATGTCACGGTCGGCACAATATCGGCGGCGTTGATCGTGACGCTCTTGTCGAATTTTGCATCTTCATCGGTCGGCAGCGTCTTCCAATACGCTACCGCCGCGTCCCAGTCTGCCCCCTTGGGCGCCATCGGACGGTCTTTCAGATAGGCAAATGTCTTGTCATCCGGTGCGATCAGACCGGCGCGTGCGCCCGCCTCGATCGACATGTTGGAGACGGTCAGGCGGCCCTCGATCGACATCTGCTCGAACACTTCGCCGCGATATTCGATGACATGGCCGGTTCCGCCCGCCGTGCCGATCACGCCGATGATATGGAGGATCAGGTCTTTCGGGCTGATGCCGGGGCCAAGCAAGCCGTCGACGCGAATTTCCATCGATTTCGAGCGGGTCAGTTGCAGCGTTTGCGTCGCCAGTACATGTTCGACTTCGCTGGTTCCGATACCAAAGGCAAGCGCGCCCAAGGCGCCGTGGGCCGCAGTATGGCTGTCGCCGCAGACCAAAGTCGTGCCCGGCAGGGTAAAGCCCTGCTCCGGCCCGATGACATGGACAATGCCCTGATTGATATCGCTGGCGCCGATATATTTGATCCCGAAGGCCGGCGCATTGGCTTCCAAGGCTTCCAGCTGGGCCGCGCTTTGCGGGTCGGCGATGGGAATTTTCTGCCCCTTGGCATCGAGACGCGGCGTTGTAGGCAGATTGTGATCGGGAACCGCCAGCGTCAGATCCGGCCGGCGGACCTTGCGTCCCGCCTTGCGCAGCCCCTCGAACGCCTGCGGACTGGTCACCTCGTGGACCAGATGCCGGTCGATATAGATCAGCGCCGTGCCGTCGTCCCGTTGGTCAACAACATGGGCATCCCAGATCTTCTCGTAGAGGGTCTTCGGTCGGTTCATAGCATCCTGTCTATCCATATGGGGTTTCGTTTAGTCAGATCAATCACTGGCGCAAGTCAGAATTGCCTTCAAAACCCATTGAAGAGCGCGTATCTTCGCAGCATGAGTCTATTCGCGATCCTTGCCACTATCCTCGCCTCTACCATCGCGATGGAATTTGTTGCGTGGGGGGCCCATAAATATATCATGCACGGCTTTGGCTGGGGATGGCACCGCGATCATCACGAACCGCATGATAATATGCTGGAAAAGAACGATCTTTTCGGTCTGGTCGGCGCGGCGATGAGCATCTCGATGTTCGCCATCGGTAGTCCCATGATCATGGGTGCGTCTGCATGGGAGCCGGGGACATGGATCGGTCTCGGCATCCTGTTCTACGGCATCATCTACACGCTGATCCACGATGGCCTGGTGCACCAGCGCTATTTCAAATATGTCCCCAAGCGCGGCTATGCCAAGCGGCTGGTGCAGGCGCACAAGCTGCACCATGCGACTGTGGGTAAGGATGGCGGAGTGAGTTTCGGCTTTGTCTTCGCCCGAAATCCGGCGAAGCTGAAGGCGGAGTTGAAAGGGCAGCGGGAGGCCGGGGTTGCGGTCGTGCGGGATGCGGTTGGCTAACGTGGCTTGCTTTTCAAATGCTCACGTTCGTCCAGAATTGCCTTAAGTTCCTTGTAGGCACGTTGCCACTTGGGCTGCTCTTTGAATAAGATTTTATCCCCCACACTTGCAATCTCAGATTCCGACAAATGACTCAAATCCGCAGTGTCTTCGCACCATCTCAATCTCTGCAATCGCGCTAGCAGCGTTCCGGTATGCAGTTTTTGAAGCTCGTCTGTCGTGACTTGGTCGACTGCTCGCTTAACTCCGCTCTTCTTTTTCATGGCTTAACCAGGCCTAGCCATCAACACCGGTCCGCCCAGTTCCACCGTTTTCTGATAACCCGGCCGCGCGACCAGCGCCTCGAAATAGCGGGCGCAGTTCGGACGGCCGTCGAGCTGTCCCATCACCGCCCGTCCTTCGAGCATATAATGCAGGTTGATATCCGCGCCGGTAAATTTGTCGGCGACAAGGAAATCCTTGCCCTCCAGCTCGATCTCCAGATGGTCGAGCAGCTTGGCGACTTCGGCGTTTAGAAAACCGTTCATGACCTCTGGCAATCCGCCGAGCATCGGCGCGATGCCGGTGATGATAAAGCTCATCCCCATCGTGCCCTCGGCGAAATGCAGCCATTCGAGATATTTGGCCCGCTCGGGATGATCGGCCGCAACGCCGAGCGCGCCATCGCTGTGCTTTTCGATCAGATATTCGATAATCGCACCGGATTCGACCATCACATGGCCATCGACTTCCACCGTCGGCGCTTTTGCCAGCCGGTGTGCCTCCGCCAGTTCCGGCGGCGACCGGCGCGTCTTGGGATCACGGTGATAGGTCACCATCTCATATTCGATCCCGCCCTCTTCACAGAGCCAGATGATACGCGAAGAACGGGAATAGCCGAGATGGTGCAGTCTGATCATGTGGGATTCTCCTTTGCGGCCACCTATACCGTTCGCCCTGAGCTTGTCGAAGGGCAAATTAAATGCACTCACCGTGCTTCGACAGGCTCAGCACGAACGGAAGTTGATGAAGCGACCAAAACTCACCGGCAACACCGCGTTCCCTGCCGAAGGGCAGGGTCCAGAATGATCCCGCGCAATCGTCTGGACTCCGGCCTACGCCGGAGCACATCAATGCCCCACCACGCCCATGCTCTCGAACGGACGGTCGCTTTCGCTATATTTCTCGACAATCGTCGCGCTGGCTTCGTTGAGGCCGATCAGTTCGACCTGCTTGCCTTCATTTTTCAGACGATCGACAATCTTCTCCAGCATGCCGGTTGCGCTGATGTCCCAGAAATGGGCGTCGTGAACGTCGATGATCACCTTGTCGATGCCGTCTTCGTTAAATTCTATGGCTTCATACATCAGATCAACAGAGCCGAAGAAAATCTGACCGCCGAATATATAGCGATGCGTCGTGACCTCGATAAAATCCTGGATCGTGACCAGCTGGCGCACCTTCCAGGCAAAGAATATGCCGGAGAGCAGTACGCCGGTCAGCACGCCGATCGACAGATCATGGGTTGCGACCACCATCACTACGGTCGCGATCATCACAACATTGGACGGCCACGGATGGTGGGTAATCTCGGTAAAGCTTTTCCAGCGGAACGTACTGATCGCCACAAAGATCATCACCGCGACAAGAGCAGGCATCGGGATTTGTGCAACCAACGGGCCGAGGCCGACGATCAGCACCAGCAGCATCACACCCGCGACAAAGGTCGACAGCCGCCGCCGGCCGCCGGATTTGATATTGATCACCGATTGGCCGATCATCGCGCAGCCGCCCATGCCACCGATCCAGCCGGTGACAAAATTGGCAATGCCCTGACCATAGGTCTCGCGCTTTTTGTCGCTGCGGGTCTCGGTCAGGTCATCGACAATCGAGGCGGTGAGCAAGGATTCCAGCAGTCCGACAGCGGCCATCGCCAAGGAATAGGGCGCGATGATCTGCAGCGTTTCCCAAGTGATCGGGATTTGCGGGATATGGAGCCACGGCAGGCTCTCGGGCAGATCACCCATATCGCCGACCGTGAATACATCCGCCTTGAATGCGATGCTGAGGCCCGCGAGCACAATGATCGCGGCGAGCGGTGAAGGCACCAGCGTTGTAATCCGCGGCAAGCCATAGATGATCGCCAGACCGCCCGCGATCATCGCATAGGTTTGCCAGGTAAAGGCTTCGCCGGTCATCTGCGGGATTTGCGCCATGAAGATCAGGATCGCCAGCGCATTGACAAAGCCGGTAATCACCGAGCGCGACACGAAGCGCATCAGCAGGTCGAGCCGCAACAATCCGGCTATCGCCTGAAATATCCCCATCAATATCGTCGCGGCAAACAGATATTCGACGCCATGGTCGCGAACCAGCGGAACCACGAGTACCGCCACGGCGGCGGTAGCCGCACTGATCATCCCCGGACGCCCGCCGACAATTGAAATGATCACGGCAATCGAGAAGCTGGCATAAAGTCCGACACGCGGATCGACTCCGGCGATAATCGAGAAGCCGATGGCTTCGGGAATCAGGGCCAGCGCGACCACCAGTCCTGCGAGGAACTCGGTTCTGGGATTCGTCAGCCAATCGCGCCGAAAATCACTGTGAATCGCCATGGGATATCCTTTGTTCGAAGGTCATAATGCTGCAATGCTGCAATGCAGCATGAACGGCCCGGGCAATGGACTATTGACCCGGAGCCGTCAAGCTTGGCGCGGCTAGCCCGTGGCCCGGAAATCCGCCGTTACGGTCGCCGCCGCTGCGAGTTCCTCTTCGTGGCCGATTTCGCGTTGCGGCTCGGCCAGCGCCTGACGCTCCCAATCCTGCATCGCCGGATGCGCGATGATATGGTCGACCCACGCTTGGCCTGCTGCTCCGATATCAAGACCATAGCTGCGCATCCGATAGGCAACCGGTGCATAGAAAGCATCGACAATGGTGAAGCGCTCCCCGGCCAGCCACGGCCCGCCAAAATTGTCCAGTCCTTGCGCGAACAGCTCGCCGATCCGGTCGATATTGCGCTGCAAGGGCGTCCCGATGTTGTGCAAAGTCGCCCGCACACCGACATTCATCGTGCACAGGTCCCGCAGCGGCGCGAACCCGCCGTGCATTTCAGCCGCAGCGCAACGCGCCCATGTCCGGGCTTTTTCATCCTCTGGCCAGCAGCCCGAATGCCGCTCCGCGAGATATTCCACAATCGCCAGAGAATCCCAGATCGTTTGTGTACTGCCATCGTCGCGATGATCCTTCAGGCACGGCACTTGTCCATTGGGTGCAAATTCCCGGAACCGGTGATAATTTTCCTCTTCAAAGAAAATTATCTCGTCTTCAAACGGGATATCCAGCGCCTTCATCAGGACCCAGGGGCGCAGCGACCAGCTTGAATAGTTGCGATTGGCGGTGATCAGGGTGTAGGTCATGTTTCTGTTTTCTTTGGCTGGCAAATTCCGGCTTCATTCGAACTCGACTATATGTATCACCGATAACAGGAAAATTGATCGATGACATTATCCCGAAGAGATTTTATCCGGTCCGCTCAAGCCGTCGGCTTGTTCTATGCCTCCTTCTCGATTGCGGGCTGCGCCCGGGCGCATAGTGCGAACACAAATTTCGCTCTGATCCCGGACCCCGCCAGGCGCCTCGATCTGCCGGAAGGTTTTTCCTATATATTGGTCAGCGAGACCGGCGGAAAAATGTCTGACGGGTTTTTCCGGCCCGGCCGGCCCGACGGCATGGCCTGTTTCGCCCATCCGGATTCTGCCGAGAAATGCATATTGATGCGCAATCATGAAAACTGGAACAGCGTCCCGCTCGGCAGCCCGTTCGGCAAGGAAAATGAATTGCTCGACCGGGTGTCGGAGAGCCAGCTCTATGATCGCAAGAAAGATGGTTCGCCCTTTTTTGGCGGCGTGACCAAGCTGGTGTACGATCTGAAAAACAAGCGCATGGAGCAGGACTTTCTGGTGCTGACCGGCACGGCTGCAAATTGTTCGGGCGGGCCAACCCCCTGGGGAAGCTGGCTGACCTGCGAAGAGGAGATGCTCAAGCCGGATGAAGGGCCGGGCAAATTCCACGGCTTTGTGTTCGAAACCCCGGCTAGCGCCACCGGATTGATTGATGCCATACCGCTGAAAGCCATGGGGCGCTTCACCCACGAAGCCGCCTCCGTCGATCCGAAAACCGGCATCGTCTACATGACCGAAGATGCCCGCCACGGACTATTCTACCGTTTCATCCCCACGGTGCCGGGGAAATTGGCGCAAGGTGGCCGCCTGCAGGCGCTTGCGCTCAAGAACAGAAAAGCCGCCATAACCTCCAATTGGCCGAAAGACTGGGGTGGCAATGGAACCGAGAAATTTGTCGTCGGGCAGGACCATGTCGCCGAATGGATCGATCTCGACGATGTCGAAGCACCCGAAGGCGATCTGGCCCACCGCGGACATGCCGCGGGGGCCGCGCAATTCATGCGCGGTGAGGGCCTGGATTATGCTGTGCGAATGGATGGAGAAACCGGTGATTTCTACTTCAGCTGCACCGAAGGCGGAGAGGAACGCGTAGGACAGATATGGCGCTACACGCCGGATGAAAACCCGGATAGCGGGTCAGAGACCGGCGGAACATTGCAGCTATTCTTTGAATCAACCAGCGCGGATTCCCTCGACATGTGCGACAATCTGGTGGTCGCGCCGTGGAACGATATAATATTGTGCGAAGACGGACGCGGCGACCAGTATCTGCGCGGCCTTTCGCCGGACGGGGTCATTTATGACATCGCCCGCAATGCCCACAAGGACCAAAGCGAATTCTGCGGCGCCTGTTTCTCGCCCGATGGCACGACGATGTTCGTCAATGTGCAGGAGCCGGGATATACCTATGCGATCACCGGGCCGTGGGAGAATTTGCGGGCCTAGCCAGCCCCAATCAATTCCCGGCCGATCAGCATCCGGCGGATTTCATTGGTGCCTGCGCCGATGTCGAGCAGCTTGCTGTCCCGCCAGTAACGCTCCACCGGCCAGTCGGTGGTATAGCCTGCGCCGCCCAGCGCCTGAACCGATTCCTCGGCCACCCGCACGCTGCATTCGGAAGCATACATGATCGCTCCCGCCGCATCGAAGCGGGTTGTCTGCCCGGCATCGCAGGCTTTGTTGACATTATAGACATAGCTGCGCGCGCTGTTCAGCCGGACGTACATGTCGGCGATCTTGCCCTGCATCAGCTGAAAGCTGCCGATCGGCTTGCCGAACTGCTTGCGCTCGCGGACATAGGGGATGACCGTATCGAGACAGGCCTGCATCAGCCCGAGCGGGATCGCGGCGAGCACCGATCGTTCATAGTCGAGGCCGGACATCAAAACGCCGACGCCGCCATTCAGCGGTCCCATGACATTTTCCTCCGGCACTTCGCAGTCATCGAATACCAGCTCCGCCGTCGGGCTGCCCTTCATCCCGACTTTCTCGATCTTCTGGCCAATCAAAAAACCCTTCATGCCCTTTTCGATCAGAAAAGCGGAAATCCCGCCGGAGCCCTCGCCGGGCCGGGTCTTGGCATAGACCACGAGCGTATCAGCGTCGGTGCTGTTGGTGATCCAGAATTTGGTGCCATTGAGAACATAGCCGCCCTGCACCGCTTCGGCCTTGAGCTTCATCGACACCACATCGCTGCCCGCCCCGGCCTCCGACATCGCCAACGCGCCGACATGTTCTCCGGAGATCAGTTTGGGCAGATATTTGGCTTTCTGCTCCGGACTGGCCCAGCGGCGAATCTGGTTGACGCACAGATTGCTGTGCGCGCCATAGCTGAGGCCGAGAGCCGCACTGCCCCGGCTGACTTCCTCGACCGCGATGGCATGTTCGAGATAGCCGAGCCCGAGCCCGCCATCGGCCTCGTCGACCGTGATCCCGTGCAGGCCAAGATCGCCCATCTGGGTCCACAGCTCGCGCGGAAACCAGTCCTCGCGGTCCATTTTCTGGGCCAGCGGCATGATCTTCTCGTCGGCAAAGCGGCGGGTGGTGTCGCGGATCTGGTCGGCCATTTCGCCGAGCTGGAAATCAAATTGTGGGGTCGCGATCATATTGAGTCCTTTGCATATTTGATGCCCGTTTAGCAGATAATATCGGGGTTTCCAGCACGGTGTGCCCCTGCGAAGGGCGCAGGCGACGAAAGCTTCCCCAAAAAGCTTTCTAAAGCCGAGCGGCCCATCTCCTGCTATTGCGTCAAGACCTGATGGCACGAGATGGATACCCGCCTTCGCGGGAAAACAGCTTCCGAATCATTGCGCACAATTGATACCAATGCCATAGCCGCCCCATGCTCTACAATCTCGCCAAACCCTTCATATTCGCGCTGGAAGCGGAACGCGCGCACGGCCTGACCATTGCCGGTCTGAAGACCGTTCCGATGGGCCCCGCACCGAAATCCGATCCGGTTCTGGCGACCACCGTGGCCGGGCTCGACTTTGTCAATCCGATCGGCATGGCGCCCGGCTTCGATAAAAATGGCGAAGTGCCCGACGCGCTGATTCGCATGGGTTTCGGCTATGCCGAGGTCGGCACGCTGACCCCGCTGGCGCAGGCCGGCAATCCCAAGCCGCGCATCTTCCGGCTGATCGAGGACAAGGCGGTTATCAACCGGCTCGGCTTCAACAATCGCGGCCAGGAAGACGCCCTGCCCCGGCTCAAGCGGATGCGCGCACGGATGGGCAAAGGCGTGCTCGGGATCAATATCGGCGCCAACAAGGACAGCAGCGACCGGATTGCCGACTATGTCACCGGCGCAAAAAACATGGCGCCGCTGGCCGACTATCTAACGGTCAATATCAGCTCGCCCAACACGCCCGGTCTGCGCGCGCTGCAGGACAAGGGCGCGCTCGCGGAGCTGCTAGCCGCTGTCATGGAGGCGATGGGCAAATCCAAGACCCCGGTATTCCTGAAGGTCGCTCCCGATCTTGAACCGGCGGACATCGACGATATTGTCGAGGTCGCGATTCAACAGAAAATCGCGGCACTGATCATTTCCAACACCACCATCACCCGGCCCGGCCTGCGCTCCGCCAATCAATCCGAAACAGGCGGCCTGTCGGGAGCACCGCTAAAGGATCTCGCCCTGCAAAGGCTCAAGGATTTCCGCAAAGCCAGTGGCGGACAAATTCCGTTGATCGGAGTCGGCGGGATTGCGACGGCAGAAGATGCCTATCAACGCATCCGCGCCGGCGCGTCGCTGGTCCAGCTTTATACCGCGATGATCTACGAAGGGCCGACCATCGCCGCCTCGATCAGCTGCCAATTGGCAAAATTGCTGAAGAATGATGGTTTTGCATCCGTCGCTGAAGCAGTTGGGTCGACGGATCGATAAGAACCACCTTGGCCTTATCATTTTAATTCGTTAGTCCTGAGCTCGTTGAAGGGCGCCGATCGTCGAGAAGCGTTGTTTGACTGGCTCATCACTAACGGATTTGAAATCATCCATGCAAAAAACCCTCGCCTTTTTCGCTCTGTTCCTGTGCGTCGCGCTGACTGTTCCGGCCCAGGCTGAACACCATCGAACCAGGAATGTCGGCACCGCCGCCTCGGCTCATCCCGAAGCCACCAAGGCCGGATTCGAGATGTTGCAGGCAGGCGGTTCCGCGACCGACGCGGCGATGGCTATGATGCTCGCGCTGACCGTGGTCGAGCCACAATCCAGCGGCATCGGCGGCGGCGGGTTCTTCCTGCACCATGATGCAAAACAGGGCTGGATGCAGACCATCGACGGCCGCGAAATGGCGCCTGCTGCGGCGAATTCAACCCGCTTTCTCGGCGAGGACGGAAAACCACTTTCCTTCATGCAGGCGATGCCGGGCGGAAAATCCGTCGGCGTGCCCGGCAATATGCGGCTGATGGAAATGGCCCACAAGAAATGGGGCAAGCTGCCCTGGGCGAAGATTTTTGAACCGGCGATCCGGCTGGCGGAAGCGGGCTATGTGGTGAGCGCGCCGCAAGCGGACTGGCTCAAGCGCCTCGCTCCGCTCTGGGTCGATTTTCCCGATGCGCAAGCGATCTACTGGAAAGACGGAGCACCGGCCAAGGCTGGCTCGGTCATCAAAAATCCCGAACTAGGCGCCTTGCTGCGGGAATTGCAGGCGGGCGGCGCGGATGCCTTTTACACCGGCGAGACCGTGACAGCGATCTCCCATGCTGTGGCCAGTGCACCGCGCAACGCCGCGGAAATCACGCCCGAAGATTTTGCCAATTATCGCGCTATCCTCCGCGCTCCGGTCTGCGCCAGCTACCGGATCTACAAAATATGCGGAATGGGACCGCCATCCTCCGGCGCCACCACCGTGCTCGGCATATTGGGTGCGATCGAGCGTTTCAACATGGGCAAATTATACGCAGAAAGCCCCGCCCAAGCTTGGCATGTGATCGCCGAAGCCATGCGGCTGGCTTATGCCGACCGCGAAAAATATCTCGGTGACCGCGATTTTGTGGCGGTCCCGGTCGACGGGCTGATCGACAAGGAATATCTCGCCAGCCGGTCGCAGATGATCGCCTTGCAACGGGCCCGGCCGGACATGCCGGGCATCGAAACCTATCCCGCCGGAAATCCTCCGGGCAGCGTCCAGCGCACTGCGGCAATTTCCTCCGAAGTAGCAGGGACGACGCATTTTACCGCGGTCGATGGCGAGGGCAATATCGCCAATATGACCTCCACGGTCGAAGGCCCGTTCGGCAGCCAACTGATTGCGCGCGGGCTGGTCCTCAACAATCAACTGACCGATTTTACCTTCGCCCCGGAACAGGACGGCGCACCGGTCGCCAATCGCGTCGAGCCCGGCAAGCGCCCGCTCTCCTCGATGTCGCCGACCATCGTCTATGACGCCAAAGGGCAGCCGATACTGGCCCTCGGTTCCGCTGGCGGGAAACGGATCATCATGCATGTCACCAAGACCCTGATCGGCGTGCTGGACTACGGCCTTTCGCTCGAACAGGCCATGGCACTGCCCAATATATATTACGGTGGATCGGGCGTGCTGATCGAGCAGGGAAGCGATCTGGAATCCTTGCAGACGGACCTCTCGCGCCTTGGTCATATTGTTGTGACCTCCGGCCTGCCCTCGAAGCTTGCGGGCGCACAAAGGACCGAAAAAGGATGGGTTGGCGCAGTCGACCCGCGCAGCACCGGTCGGGCGGTCAGCGAACTCCCGTAAGCATTATATTGCCGAGCGGTTTCAACCGCGCTAGTTCATAATGAAATGATCCGGGTCCGGCGCAAAGCCGGAGCATGAGAGAGGAAGAACTGCGTGGGCCAGAAAAAATCAGAAAACCGCTATCTTGAAATCGATCAATATCAAAATCTGGTATCGATGTTTTTTGATCGCGCCAGCCAGGGCGGCGACAAGCCGTTTCTGAACGCCAAGATCGATGGTGCGTGGCAGGCAACCAGCTGGGCCGATGCGGCACGGCAGGTCGCGGCGCTCGCGAAATCCCTGAAACGCATCGGTTTGAAAAAAGGCGACCGGGTCATGCTGGTGTCCGAAAACCGGCCCGAATGGTGCATCGCCGACCTTGGCATCATGGCCGCGGGCTGCATCACCGTGCCGACATACACCACCAACACCGCATCCGATCACCAGCATATCCTGGACAATAGCGGTGCGCGCGCGGTCATCGTATCCAATGTCAAGCTGGCGCAAAACCTGCTCCCGTCGGTGATCGGCTCTTCGGATGCCAATATCATCATCGGGATAACCGATTTGCGGATCGGACAGTCCGGCGATTTTGACCTCTATACGTGGAATGATCTGGTTCAGGGCAGCGACTCTGATGTTGCCGAAGTGACCGAACAGGTCGCCGGCATCACCCGCGACGAGACCGCCTGTATCATCTACACCAGCGGCACCGGTGGCAAGCCGAGAGGCGTGATGCAGCATCATGGCCAGATATTGCACAATACCAAGGGGCCGACTGAGGTCATTGAAAATGACTTTGGCTGGGATGACGAGATATTCCTGTCCTTCCTCCCGCTCAGCCATGCCTATGAACATAGCGCCGGACAGTTTTTCCCGATCGGTCTCGGCGCCCAGATTTTCTATTCCGAGGGTCTGGAAAAGCTGGCGTCCAACATCGAGGAAGTCCGCCCGACGATCATGGTTGTTGTCCCCCGCCTGTTCGAGGTGCTGCGCGCACGGCTAATCAAGACGGTCGAGAAACAGGGCAAGATGCCCAATTATCTGCTGGGCAAAGCCCTGGCCATTGGCGAACGCAAGGCCGAAGGAAAAGGGCGCAAGCGCGACAAGCTGATGGACGTCTTCCTCAACAAGACACTGCGGCCCAAAGTTCAGAAGCGTTTTGGCGGACGGATGAAGGCGATGGTTTCCGGCGGCGCTCCGCTAAATCCGGAAATCGGCACCTTCTTCCAGTCGCTCGGTCTCACCTTGCTGCAAGGCTATGGCCAGACCGAATCCGGGCCGATAATCGCCTGCAACCGTCCGCGCACCGGCCTGAAGATGGATACCGTCGGACCACCGCTGATCGACACCGAAGTCAAAATCGCCGCCGATGGCGAAATCCTCGTCCGCGGCGAACTGGTCATGCACGGCTATTGGCGCAACCAGGAAGAGACCGACAAGGTGCTGAAGGACGGCTGGCTCCACACCGGCGATATCGGCCATATCGACGAAGCCGGACGGGTCGCAATCACCGACCGCAAGAAGGACCTGATCGTCAACGACAAGGGCGACAATATCGCCCCGCAAAAAGTCGAGGGCATGCTCACCATCCAGCCGGAAATTCTCCAGGCAATGATCGCCGGCGACAAGCGCCCCTATATGGTCGGACTGATCGTGCCCGACCCCGAATGGGCGCTCGAATGGTCGCGCGAGGAAGGCATGCCCTATGATTTTATCAAGCTGCAGGCCGACCCGGCGTTCAAATCCGCCGTCCGCGAAGCGGTAGACCGGGTCAACAAGGACCTCTCGGTCATCGAAAAAGTCCGCCGCTTCGAATTTGCCGACGAACCGTTCGCGATCGAGAACGAGGAACTGACCCCCAGCATGAAGATCCGGCGGCATGTGATCCGGGAGCGTTATCAGGAGCGGATGGATGCGCTTTATAAGAAGTGAGGGTATGGATGTAGTTGAGGCGGGGCAATGAGATCAAAAGGGATATACATCGCTTATGCGACATTCTTCATG
>CBETBW010000021.1:0-36894 GCA_965534715.1 uncultured Parasphingorhabdus sp. | reverse complement strand
TCATAAGCTTCCCGGTATTTTTTGACCACCCGCAAGGCGATGAGATTGAGCAGCAACGTCACGATGAACAGGACAAGTCCCAGAGCAAAGGCGGCCAGTGTCTTGGGACTGTCAAATTCCTGATCACCGGTTAGCAACTGAACGATCTGGGTGGTGACGGTCGTGACGCTGGAGAAGGGATTGGCGGTCATATTGGCGGCAAGACCGGCGGCCATCACAACGATCATTGTTTCGCCAATCGCCCGGCTGACGGCGAGCAGGACACCGCCAACGACGCCAGGCAAAGCGGCAGGGATCAGAACCTTCTTGATGGTTTCGCTGTGCGTCGCTCCCATCGCCAAGGAACCGTCGCGCATCGCGCTGGGCACGGCGGCGATACTGTCATCGGCCATGGAAGAAACGAAGGGAATGATCATGATGCCCATCACCACACCCGCAGCCAGAGCGGATTCCGACGACGCGTTTGAGATGCCGATCGAGACGGCAAAATCACGTAGCGCGGGGGCCACGGTCAGGGCGGCGAAATAGCCGTAAACCACCGTCGGTACGCCGGCGAGCACCTCGAGGATCGGCTTCATCCACGACCGGAATTTTGCCGGAGCATATTGAGTAAGATAGATAGCGCTCATGAGACCCAGCGGAATAGCCACGATCATCGCGATAATGGCGCCGATAAAAACCGTACCCCAGAAAAGGGGGATCGCACCAAATCCGGTTTCGCCCCTGGGTCCGGCAACCGCCTTCGGATTCCATTCGGTGCCAAATAGAAAATCGATCGGCGATACCATGGAAAAAAAACGGGCCGTTTCAAACACCAGCGAGAGGAAAATGCCGACGGTGGTGACAATGGCGATCAACGATGCGAGCAGCAGCACCAGCATCGTCACCCGCTCGATTTTTGTGCGCGCTCTGAGATCCGGTTTTATTTTCAGCCAGGCATAGGCGCCGCAAGCGAAGACCATGAGCAGCGCCGCGACAGCCCCGATCATCTGGTAAAAGGAAATGGCGTCCCGATAGGGTTCGACCATCGTCTGGGACAGCGGATTAAATGCGTTGACCTGATTTCCGTAAGCAATGGCGCGGGCCTCGGATAGGATCGCGGCGCGGGCAAAACCGCCTTGGGGTAATTGCGCCGCAGCGGGGCTGGTCAGCGCGGCATCGGTTATCAGGGCCGGACTGACAAAGCTCCAGACTGTCAGGAAAATGACTGCAGGAACAATCGCCCATAAAGCGACATACCAGCCATGATAACTGGGCAGGGAATGAAGCGCTGATCGGGAGTTTTTGTCATTCGTTCGCAGCCCGGCCGCTTTCAAGCGCCCAAAAAGCCACGCAACGAAGCCCAGGCCGATCACGAGAAAAAGGAGCGTCGCACTTGTCACAATATTGGGTTCCGCCCCTGTTTCAAAATCATCTGAGAAATAACGGCCTTTGCCGAGCGCTTATTTGAGTTCGCTGATGGCAAGCGGTGTCATGTTGCGGACCACTTCGGTCATCTTTGCCCTGACCTCGTCGGGTGAAGCAATCAATCCGGCCTTTACCAGATAACCGTCCCGGGTCCCGGCATTGATGAATTCCAGCATATAGTCCTCAAGTCCGGGTATCACGCCGACATGCTGTTTTTTTACATAGACATAGAGCGGGCGGGCGCCAGGATATTCTCCCGATGCAATGGCATCGTAAGTCGGGTTGACGCCAGATACCGGAATGCCGCGCACGCTGTCGAGATTCTCTTCGAGAAAACTATAACCAAAAATACCAACGCTATTGGGATTGGCTTTCAGCTTCTGGACAATGAGATTGTCGTTCTCGCCTGCATCGACATAGGCACCATCCGCTCTTACCTCATGACAAATCGCATCGAATTCCTGTTTGTTGGTGTCCTTGAGAGCCTTTGTGGCCGGATCCGTGACGCAGCCGACTTCCATGATCAGTTCCGTGAGCGCGTCACGGGTGCCGGAGGTTGATGGCGGACCATAAACGCTGATCGCGAATTTGGGCAGGGATGGATCAATATCCGACCATTTTTTCGCGGTATTTTCTTTTCCGAACGGCCGTTCCGCGATGGCTTTGTAAATCTGTACCGGTGTCAGTGCAAAAGCAGTGCCGTCATTCGCTTGGGCAATCGCAATCCCGTCGATGCCGATTTGCACTTCGACAACATCGGTCACGCCATTGCTCTGGCACAATTCCAGTTCGGATGCCTTGATCCGCCGGGACGCATTCGCGATATCGGGGGTACCTGCACCGACGCCGGCGCAGAAAAGACTCATACCTCCGCCCGTGCCGGTGGATTCAAGAATGGGGGATGGGTTTGCACCGTTGATGCTGAATTGCTCAGCCACTGCCTTTGCAAAGGGAAAAACCGTTGAAGATCCGACTATCCGGATTTCGCTTCGCGTGCCGCCCTGGCCGCCCGATGCCTGATCCTGACATGCGGATACTGCGAAAGATGCGATGGTCAGGAAAGCAAGTTTTCTTAACATGATTAAAGTCCCCAATAGAGTTGCATTCGATCTGAGGCTGATGCTGCCAAGAGCCGGAATAACAGATTTGTTGAAGCGGTTTCTAGGGACCGGTAATGTCGTGGTGATTACAGATATGTTACGATTATGTGACAGCCGGTCATCGCACTCTCGCCCTGTAAAGGTTAGGCCACTGAGATATCGGTTTATGAGGATGTGCTTTCGATCACTTTGCGGCTTGCTGCCTTGTTGGCGATAGGCAGCAACACGGACACTGTCGTGCCTTTGCCGATTTCACTAGTGATTTCCATCCTTCCGCCGTGCCGTTCCGAAATATGTTTGACAATAGCAAGCCCCAGGCCCGTTCCGCCGATCGCTTTGCTTCGTCCTTTGTCGACGCGATAAAAGCGCTCCGAGAGACGGGGAATATGTTCCGGTGCGATCCCATCGCCTTCGTCGCTTATCGAAAGTCTCAGCATCGTCCCAGCCCGATTTGGCGCTACACTTATCTTTACCGGTGTTCCCTTCTTTCCGTATTTGAAGGCATTGCTGAGCAGATTGTTCACAACCTGGGCCAATTGCACCCGATCACCGTAAATCAGGGGTATGTCGGTCGGAAGAGTGACCTGTATTTCCTTTTCTTGTTTGCCGCGACTGTTGATGTAGAAATCGCGCGCTTCACCGACCAGCTCGCTCAGGTCAATCTGTTCAGAGGGCAGTTCGAATTTTTCCGCCTCGATACGCGAAAGCGACATCAAGCCCTCAACGAGATGCTGCATGCGTTCCGCTTCATCATGCATTATTTTGAGAAAACGGGCCCGCGTGGCATCATCCTTCCCGGCTTCGGGATCTTCCAGCGTTTCCAGAAATCCTTTTATCGCGGCCAGCGGTGTGCGCAGTTCATGACTGGCATTGGCGACAAAGTCCGTCCGCATTTTTTCGGCCGCATAATGGCTGCTGCGGTCCGACAGCTGGACCAGTTTCAGGCCGTCGGGCATACCGTGAATACGCAATTCCCATCGCTGGTCCGTGCTTCCGACACCCACGAGCAGGATGGGCTCTCCCGTATGCTTGGCATCCGGGTTGGCGAGTCGATCGGCGGCTGCGGGATGACGGATGGCAACCCGCACGTCCTCGCCGACGATATGATCTCCCAAAACTTTTGCGGCCGCTGGATTGGCCGCTGCCACCTTGGCATTGAGAACCAGCAATATCGGATCGGTTATCGGGTGGATGATGTCTTGATAGCCTTCCGACCGGCCTTGATACAGGATGCGTTTGCGTTGCCGTTCCAGTGAGGCGGGGTCCGGCAGCGTTGGGGCCGGCGGGTCCCGTAGAACTATGAACAATGCTATTGCACCGGTTACGATAACGACGATAATCTGTTGCCCGGATTGAGACAATAAGCTCGCCAATAGGGCGCCGCCGACGATAAACGACAGGGCAACAAGCAGGCGAACAGGAGAAACCGAAGTCATCGGGCGAGTTTTGCCATGATCATATCATCCGTTTAAGCGGTGCAGCGCAAGAACGGCAATGAGAATGTTTCAAGACACACGGTCCGTCTGCGGCGATATAGAGGCTATGTTAACGATTTCGGTGTCTATGTCCCGATTATAGACTCGGTTTGCCTCGGCGGACTGTTTGCTCGCTTTTTACCTGATTTCTGCTTATGTGCGGAAATCTGAAGCAAGGGAAGCCATGGCTAGAAATTCGATGAATGATGACCTTCCAACTGGACCGTCGGTCAATAGTGACCTCAAAAACGGAATAGTGACCCGCCGTCGCGCTTTGATGATGGGTGCGGTAACCGCTTCGGCGGTGGTCAGTATCAAGCCTGCTTTGGCGCAAACTGCTGGTTCTGTGCTCAATTGTGAAATTCCGGTACCCGGCAATCATGCGTCGGGCGGATATATCGCCTCGGATGGCAAGGTTGTTACGTCCGACACACCGGGCGCATATCCGCCAGCGGGCCGCAATTTTACCGGCGAAGAAGTGCGCCGCGCGATGAACGGACGGACGCTGCCGGGCACATCCCGTGACCAGTCTCAGGCTTATGTAAATTATATCCGCAGACTACAATCCGGTCAGAGTGGATTTACATGCTATGCCTCGCTGCAGATGCCGCGCTGATATAACCGACCAATTTTAACATTTGCCTGCTATCAGACCGGAATGTCGTCCCAGAATCGCAGGTAATCCATCATGACCCAAAAATATCGGGCTGCGGCGAACGATAATCTGATCTGGCATGATCTCGACAGTATGACGCTGTTATTTCATCGAACTTCGGGGATTACTCACATGCTGGCCGATCCCGCTCCGGCGATATTGGAAGTGATGGAAGAACATTCGCTGACCGCCGCCGAAGTCGCGTCGCGACTGACGGCAACATTCGACCTCGAATCCGATATTGATGTGGAAGATATAGTTATTGCCCGCCTGGAAGAGCTTTCCAAGCTGGGATTGGTGTCGCGAGTGCCAGGTTGATGGGCGAGATGCACCAGATATTGCTCAAAATCGGGCCTACAGTTTTCCGTATCGCTTCGGCATGGCGACAACCGTTGGATCAATTGGGAGCTTTGTACAGCAACTATCCGACGCCGGCCGATCAAAGCGTTGATTTTACGGTCCGTCTCGACCCTGAAAAACCCTGGCGGCGTTTCGTTAGACCATCGGTTCATATCGGCGGTGATTTCTGGTTGCCCGATGCCGCACCATTGCCGCTCAAACAGGGCCTGCTGGCCGCTGAAATGGGCATGAACCTGCAAATGGCGCTTGGCTGGCGGCGGCATTTGCTGCTCCATGCCAGCAGCGTGGAAAAGGATGGCAAGGCGCTGATCATGACCGGCCTTTCCGGTTCGGGGAAATCGACATTGTCCGCCATGCTGGCTGAAAGAGGCTGGCGATTCATGGGCGACGAATTCGCCTTGCTAAGCCTCGATTCTGGTGAGATATTCCCGTTTCCTAGGCTGATCAGCCTGAAAAACAAAGCCATCGACGCGATGCTGGGCGTTGCGTCTGCCAACCGGTTCGGCCCGGAAATGAAGGCCACTCCAAAAGGCGACATCCGCCATCTTGTGCCTCACAAAGAAGCGATCACGCGGATGGACGAGCCCGCCAAGCCGGCGTTGCTGTTATTTCCCCGCTTCGGCTACACTCCGGAATTGCGGGATATGGGCAAATCGGAAGTTTTCGTTCGCCTGACTCAGGCATCTACCAACTATGTCGCATTGGGGGAGACCGGCTTTCACGCGCTAACCCGGTTCGTTGATAGATTGCCCGTTAAGGCAATGGATTATCAATCGGCGGATCAGGCCGAAGAGTTGATTGAAGGCCTGTGGAGCAGACTGCCATGATGCGCGATGCTCGCCCTTTGGTGCGCGCCCTCCGCGATCCGGCAAGCGTCGAGACGTTTGACAGCGGCCAGTGGACAGGATTGATCAGCATAGCCCGCGCGGAATCGCTGATCGGTTCGCTTGCCCATCAGCTCAAGAATGTTGCCGTGCCGGATCGCGTCCGCGCTGTTTTGCAGGATGCCGCCGAGGCACATGATCTGGCGCGCAGACAGGCTCTGTGGGAAGCCGACTGCGCCCGACGAGCTTTGGCCGATTATCCCGGCAAGATCGTGCTGATGAAAGGCACCGCCTATGTTGCGGCGGATCTCGCTGCCGGCGTGGGGAGAAGCATCGGTGATCTCGATATCATGGTGCTGCGGGAAGATTTGCCGGTGGTCGAAGCGGCTTTGCTTGATGCCGGGTGGGAGTGGGTGAAGCAGGACGCCTATGATGACCAATATTATCGGGACCATATGCACGAATTGCCGCCGCTGATTCACCGTGAACGCGACCGGATGATCGATGTCCATCACACGATATTGCCGCTGACCGCTGGCCCCACGCCCGATGCAACAGCGATTCTGGATAGCGCGGTCCGGCTGGACAACGGGCTCTATATCATGGCTCCCGCCGATATGGTGCTGCATTCCATTGCCCATTTGTTTGCCGACGGTGATCTGGCTGGCGGGCTGCGGAATTTGTGGGATATCAACTTGTTGCTCCGGCATTTTTCTGAAACAGATGAGAAATTCTGGATAGAACTGGATATCTGCGCGCAAACCCACGGGCTGAGCAAGGAACTGGCGAGGGCGATGCGTCTTGCTGCTCGCTTATATGCAACGCCGGTTTGCGAAAATCACGTTGACCAGACAAAATTTGCTGACCATCTCTACATCCGCCGCTTGCTCGCTCGCGATGGATATGGCCGCGAAACGCGAAAACTGACGCGCTTCGCTTTTTACGTCCGCTCCCACTGGCTCCGGATGCCGCCGATGATGCTGGCGCGGCATTTATGGACGAAGTGGCGCAAAGGCGGAAAATCTGCAAAATGAACCCGCGAAATTAGCGATAAACGGGCTGGCTTAAGCCCGCTTTGCATGGCATTAGCCGCTGCAAATGGCCGGGATGCGGTCGCTGTTGAACCACTTGTGCCGGAGTAAGCCGATGACAGATCGCCCGCTAGCCGCAATCATCCTGGCCGCCGGACAGGGCACGCGGATGAAATCGGATACGCATAAGGTGCTGCACCCGATTGCCGGCAAGCCGATGCTCCACCATTTGCTCGATACTGTCGATTCCGTTGGCGTAGAGCGCACGGTCATAGTCGTCGGCGCGCGCCGGGAGCAGATTGAAGCGAGCGTGGAAGGCCGCAATGTTGCTATTGCCGTGCAGGAAGACCAGTTGGGTACCGGCCATGCCGTAGCGCAGGCGAAAGCGGCGCTTGAAGGTTTTGCCGGTGATGTACTGATCCTCTACGGCGATGTCCCGATGGTCAGCGCCCAGACGTTGCAGGAAATGGTCTTCCGCTTGAACAACGGATCTGACCCGCGGGCTGTTGTACTAGGTTTTCGTCCTGACGATGCAGGCGCTTATGGCCGGATCATCGCCGATGAGCAGGGCGAAATCGAGAAGATGATCGAGTTTAAGGATGCCGATGAGCAGGAGCGCGCGGTAAACCTGTGCAACAGCGGCCTGATGGCAGCGCGCTCGACCGATTTGTTCATTTTGCTCGACCAGATCAGCAATGATAATGCTGCGGGTGAATATTATCTGCCGGATATTGTCATATTGCCGGGTCAGAAAAGCGCGGTGATCGAAGTCGATGATCCCGCCGAGGTCGCCGGGGTGAACAGCCGGGCCGAACTGGCGGCCGTCGAAGGCGCATGGCAGGATCGCCGTCGCGCTCAGGCAATGGCAGCTGGCGTGAGTCTCATTGCACCGGAAACTGTCTGGTTCTCGTATGATACGGAAGTCTTTTCAGATGTAGTGATAGAGCCCAATGTGATTTTTGGACTCGGCGTTTCTATTGCCAGCGGCGCGAAGATATACGGCCACAGCCATATTGAAGGGGCGACCATTGGGCCCAACACCAATGTCGGACCTTTTGCGCGCCTGCGTCCCGGTGCGGTGATGGAAGAAGGCTCCAAGGTCGGCAATTTCGTTGAAATGAAGAAAACCACGCTGGGCAGAGGTGCCAAGGCCAATCACCTGACCTATCTCGGCGACGCCGAAGTGGGCGAGGGGGCCAATATCGGCGCTGGCACCATTACCTGCAATTATGACGGCTATTTCAAATATAGGACGGTGATCGGCAAGGGCGCGTTTATAGGCAGTAACAGCGCGTTAGTGGCGCCGGTAACGATCGGCGATGGGGCGATTGTCGGGGCAGGGGCGACGGTGACCAAGGATGTGGCGGCCGGTGATCTGGCGCTGGTCCGGGCAGAGCAGACGATAAAGGAAGGTTGGGCCGATCGGTTTAATAAGGTGAGTGCGACGAAGAAAGCCTCGGAGAAGAAATCGTGAATCGGAGCAGAGCCATAAGATTGGCCTCTGTCGTACCGATCATTCTCGGCATCGCTGCATGCAGTGACCAGGCACCAGCAGAGCAGGAAGCAGCATCGGTTGAAACAACCGAGGATCCGGTCGCGGTCGATTCTCCAATATCCGTGGGTCACCCCGAACAGGCTGTTGCCAAAAAGGTCACTGCAACCGGGTTCTGCAGCGTCAAAGAGCCAGTCATATTTTCCTGCCAGTTGAAGAACCGCAAAACCGTATCAGTATGCGGAACGGAAAATGGTGCAGGAGCCAAGACGGCGCAATATCGTTTTGGCTATGTTGGTAAGGCACCCGAACTGGTCTGGCCGGAAGCTGCAGGCAAGGACAGACTGACCTTTGCCTCCGTGCCCTATTCGGGTGGCGGCGAGGCTCAACTCAGCTTCTCGCGCGGCGATGTGACCTATGTCGTCTATAGCCGGGTGGTGAGGACTAACTTTAAAGCCGGAGAGCCCAATAATCCCGAAATGAGCGACGGCATATTGGTGCTGAAAGGGAAGAAGACGATTAACGACCTTGTCTGCGCAGATCCCGGTCTTGTCCCGGTCGACTATGATCTGGCCGCAGGTTATGCCAACCATTCCGATGAGGCCTTTGTCATCCCCGGTGAGTAACCGGACCGTGGAGCTAATATTCGCCATAAATCGCGCCCGGGGGAAAAATCAAAACGCTGTTGGCGAGCGTTGTTTTCTTTGTATCGCATGGTAGAGGCGGAAAATCACCGAAAAAAATAAGCAGTTCATCGCTGAGCAGACGAAAAGAAAGCCCGAAACACCATGTGCGGAATTATTGGAATTGTTGGCAAGTCACCTGTCTCGGATCGTCTGGTCGACGGTCTGAAGCGCATGGAATATCGCGGCTATGACAGCGCCGGTGTCTGCACCGTGCACGACGGCCAGCTGATCCGGCGCCGCGCGGAGGGCAAGCTCGTTAATCTGGTCAACGTCCTGAAAACCGACGATGCCGCAGGCAATATCGGCATTGCGCATACGCGCTGGGCCACACACGGCGCGCCTACGACCAACAACGCCCATCCCCATGCCACCGGCGAAGTGGCGCTGGTTCACAACGGCATTATCGAGAATTTCAAGAGTTTGCGGGAGGAGCTGAGCGCGCGAGGCCGCTCGTTCGAAAGCGAGACCGACACCGAAGTGGTCGCCCATCTGGTCAGTGAACAGGTCGAAGCCGGAAAATCGCCGCAAGAAGCGGTGCAGGCCGTCTTGCCGCAATTGCGCGGCGCCTTTGCCCTGGCCATTGCGTTCCGCTCGCAGCCGGATCTGTTGATCGGCGCGCGGCTCGGATCACCCTTGGTGGTCGGCTATGGTGATGGCGAGACGTTTCTGGGTTCGGACGCCTTGGCGCTGGCTCCGCTGACCCAGAAAATCGCCTATCTCGAAGAAGGCGACTGGGTTGTCATTACTCGCGATGGTGCTGCTATTTATGATAAAGATAACAAGTCAGTAGAACGCGAAACCACGACATCCGGGGTCTCCGCCGCAGCGATTGAAAAAGGCAATTACCGCCATTTCATGCAGAAGGAGATTTTCGAGCAGCCCACGGTGGTTGCGCAAACCCTGCAAAGCTATATCCGGCCCTTGGAACAGCAGGTGGCGCTGCCGCAGATGGATTTCGATTTGCGTGACATCAAGCGTGTGACGATCGTTGCCTGCGGCACCAGCTATTATGCCGGAATGGTTGCAAAATACTGGTTTGAAACCTTCGCCCGTGTGCCGGTGGATCTGGATTTTGCATCGGAATTTCGTTACCGCGATCCGGTGCTCGAGCCGGGCGGGCTGGCGCTGTTTATCTCCCAGTCGGGCGAGACCGCCGATACGCTGGCTGCGCTGCGTCACAGCAAAGAAAACGGCCAGAAAATCGCGGTGGTGGTCAATGTTCCGACCAGCTCGATGGCGCGGGAGGCAGATTTGCTATTACCCACCCATGCCGGTCCGGAAATAGGTGTGGCTTCGACCAAGGCGTTTTCCTGTCAGCTCGCCGTATTGGCTGCGCTTGCTGCCCATCTTGCTGTGGTCAAAGGAAAGATGACCCGCGACGAGGAGCGCGACGTCGTCAAGCATTTGACCGAAGCGCCGGCTGCCCTCAACGCCGCCTTGGCGCATGATGAAGATATTGCTGATATGGCTCATCTCATTGCGCCGGCGCGGGACGTGCTGTATCTGGGGCGCGGTCCTGAATATCCGTTGGCGCTGGAAGGCGCGCTCAAGCTCAAGGAAATCAGCTATATTCATGCCGAAGGCTATGCCTCGGGCGAGATGAAACATGGCCCGATTGCGCTGATTGACGAAGCTGTCCCGGTAATTGTACTGGCGCCATCCGGTCCGTTATTCGAGAAAACCGTATCCAATATGCAGGAAGTCATGGCTCGGGGCGGGAAAGTCGTGCTGATTTCCGATGCCGAAGGGCTAGCCGAAGCCGGAGAAGGCTGCATGGCCACCATCGAAATGCCGAAAGTCCATCCCCTGATTGCACCGCTGGTCTACGCTGTGCCCGTCCAGTTGCTTGCTTATCACGTAGCGGTTGCAAAGGGGACGGATGTCGATCAACCTCGCAATCTCGCAAAATCAGTAACGGTAGAATGAACATGACCACAAATCCCTCCCTCGTATCCGTCGAAACCGCCAGCGGAAAGTTCCAGCAGACCGTTAAGGTTGGAAAACATGTTTTTCTTGCTGATGAACCTGAGTCTTTCGGCGGCACAGACAGTGGCCCATCGCCCTATGATCTGTTGCTAGCGGCACTGGGAAGCTGCACGTCGATGACCATGAAAATGTACGCAGATCGCAAGGGTATTCCTTTGGAATCTGTGCAAATCGAGCTGGAGCATAGCCGTGAACATGTCGACGACTGCAAAAGCTGCAACAATGAGGTCAACCGGATTGATGTGATCGACCGTTCCATCATTCTTCGCGGCAATCTGACCGATGAGCAACGTCAAAAGCTGCTTGAAATTGCTGAAAAATGTCCGGTCCACAGGACATTGGAAAACAGAATTGACATCCATACCACCGAAGTTCGGGATTGATCCGTCAGGAGCAGGGGAAAGCAGCTTCTGAGAGCCGAACTTGCCAAAGCCTGCTAGTCCCGCGTAACTTTCTGGTGTTTCAGCAAGGATCAGTAATTGTCTGAAAGAAAAATAAACAATTGGCAGAATGCGGGTTTGATCGACGCTGATACCGCGCAACGCATCCGAAAATTCGAAGCAGACCGATCCCGGCCTTTGGGTCTTTGGTCCCTAATCGGACTGGGTGCTTTGGCAATCGGATTGGGTATTATTTCCGTGGTCGCGGCAAACTGGGATGATATTCCCGGGATGGTCCGTCTTACGATCCATGCGCTGTTGATAGCCGGCATTTCCGCAGGAATTTATCTCCTCCAACCACGCGATGGTTTTCTGGGGCTGTATTTGAAGGATGTCCTGCTGTTCATCCTTGCCGTTCTGGGTGCAACATTTTTTGGGCATTTGGGCCAAGTCTATCAAACCAGTTCGCCTCTATGGCAGCCGTTGGCCACTTGGCTGTTTCTATTTTCGCCGCTTTTGCTGCTAGCTGGTCGAGGCTGGTTGATTTCCCTGCTTTGGATGGTCGGGCTTTTGGGCACGGCGATCGCGCATTTCAGCTGGTACTGGGAAAACAACAGTCTGCCGCCGTCTATTTATGTAGCGGTCATCACCAGCGTACCAATTCTTGCACTGCTCTTCGGAATCTTCATCAGGAAATTTAGCTCAAGGAAAGCTTTCTGGAAGCAAGTCGGGCAATTTGCTTTTGCGGCATTTGTGGCCGGGGTTACTCTTAAATTGATCGCTGACGGCTTAACCAAAGGCGGCCTTTTTGGAGTAGAGAGTAATGGAAGCGAGGTAGCCATCATCCATTTGGTGCTGTGGAGCGCTGCTGCGCTGCTTATCTACGTTTTCAATCGCACCGGGTCCGGAATCAGCATTGCGGCAATTTTGATCGCTGCTGCGATTATCAGCTTCGTCAGCAGCATCGCACAATCGACTGAGCCATTGGGCAATGCGATATTGTTCATGGCATTCTGGGCGGTTATTGGCTGGGGCGCGATATATTCCGGATGGCGAAATGTGTTTCAAACGGTCGTCGCGATAGTTGCGCTGCGTTTGATTGTCTTGAGTTTCGAGCTTGCATCGGATCTTTTGAGCAGTGGCCTAGGTCTGATATTGGCGGGCGTGATCACCATTGCTATTGCCGTTTTGGCATACCGCTTTTCCAAGGCATTTGCGCCAAACAAGACCCCAACTGTTGAGACAAACGGCAAAGGGGCCGATCAATGAGCCGATATCGTCGCTTCTTCCTTCCCTTGGCTTTGCTTCTTCCGCTGGCCGGCCTCGGTCTGATCTGGATGCTCACGGAGAGAGACTCGGATCAGGGAACCGAGTGGGATGTTCCCGTTGCCGGCTATGATCCGCGTGATTTGTTGCGCGGACATTATGTGCAGTTTCGTTATGATTGGCCTGGCATTCAGGAGAATGAGATTGCGGCTGGCTACGGAGCGCAAAAAAGCCTGTGCATAAGAGGCGCCGCGCCAAATATCGAGAGCGTGGAAGTGCAGGACCGGGTTGGAAGCGGCCAAACATTGGCCTCCGTCTGCGATTCAACAGCAAAGGTGAACCCATGGAGCGAAGAAGGCGATGATGGGCTGGTACGTGACCGAATTTACGTTCCTCAGGAAGCCGCCCGCGATTATGAGAAAAAGCTCGCAAACCCGAAATTGCAAGGCATCGTTCGCATCCGCATAAACAATAGTGGTTTCATCACTCCCCTATCACTCGGTTTTCAAAGGCGGCCCGAGGGAACTGCCGAGCAGGACGAAGTCGAATGAAGACTATGGTAGCCGGCGGCTGCCATTGCGGCGTTGTCCGCTTCGAAGCCAATGTAGGATCCTCACCGGAGTTGCTCGACTGCAATTGCTCGATTTGTGCGCGGACCGGATTTTTGCACCTGATCGCTCCGCATAAAAATTTTACATTGCTGAGCGGCGAAGGCGATCTGACCAGTTATAAATTTGGTAGCGGGCAGGCGGATCATTTATTCTGTCGCCATTGCGGCGTCAAAAGTGTCTACCGACCGCGCTCGCATCCCGATTGCTGGAGTATCAACTTTCATTGCCTGGATGCGGATCACGGACTGGAGCCATGCATCACAAAATTCGATGGGCAGAACTGGGAAGCAGCGCAAACGGCATTGTGAAAAGTCACCAGTAGAATGATCACGGCGAACGCGAGATTGTCGCTACGGTGCACCACGATTGACCACTTCCACGAACCGCCATATAAGAGCATTTTATTGCGAGAGGCGACCAGTCGGGTCGCCTTTTCTGTTTTCCGCGAAAGGAAGTCGATCATGACGATTACCCCATTGATGCCTGTATACCCGCGTTGTGGTTTTCGTCCCGTTCGAGGGGAGGGCGCCTGGCTGATTTCCGAAGACGGTTCCCGGGCGCTGGATTTTGCCAGCGGTATTGCGGTCAATCTGCTCGGCCACGGCCATCCGCATCTGACCAAGGCAATCCAGGATCAAGCGGCGACGTTGATGCATGTTTCGAATCTTTATGGCAGTCCTCAGGGCGAGACATTCGCGCAGCGCCTGGTCGATACAACTTTTGCAGACACCGTCTTCTTTACCAATAGCGGCGCGGAAGCGGTGGAATGCGCGATCAAGGCTGCGCGTGCCTATCACCAATCCGCAGGCAGCGACCGGTTCGAGATCATCACCTTCAAAAACGCTTTTCACGGCCGGACGATGGCAACCATCTCGGCATCCAATCAGGAAAAAATGCATCACGGCTTTTCGCCGCTGCTCGCCGGATTCAAATATGTCGAGTTTGACGATCTCGAAGCGGCTGCTGCGGCAATCACTGACAAAACCGCTGCATTTCTGGTTGAACCCATTCAGGGCGAGGGCGGCGTGCGTCCCGCTTCGGACGAGTTTATGAAGGGTCTGCGTGATCTGGCCGATAAACATGGCATCCTTTTGGTGCTGGACGAAGTGCAATGCGGTGTTGCTCGCACCGGCGCGCTTTATGCCCATGAACTATATGATATCAAACCCGACATCGTCGCGAGTGCCAAGGGCCTCGGCGGCGGGTTTCCCTTGGGAGCCTGTCTGGCGACCGAAGAAGCGGCTCGCGGCATGGTCGTCGGGACCCATGGTTCTACCTATGGCGGCAACCCGTTGGCGATGGCGGCAGGAAATGCGGTCTGGGATGTGGTTGCGAATGACGAATTTCTGGAAAATGTCCGGTCGACCGGCGACAAACTCCGTGCGGCGATCGAACAGTTTATCGGCAATTATCCCCATCTGTTCACTGGTGTGCGGGGCAAGGGCCTGATGCTTGGCATCATGATGACCCAGGAAGCGCGTTCTTTTGTCGCGCATCTTCGCGACAATCATGGTCTGCTGACGGTGGCTGCAGGGGACAACACCTTACGGGTTCTGCCGCCCCTGAATATTGATGACAGCCATATCGCGACGTTTATCGAGAAACTGTCCGCAGGTGCGGCGGACTATGTGGCTCCTGCGTCATGAGCAGGCACTTTCTCAATCTGTCCGACGCGGGCGGGGATGCCATTGCAGCGATGATTGCCGACGCGATTGATCGCAAGGCCGCGCGGGCAGGCTGGCCCAAAGGCAAGCCGGATGCGGACCAGCCATTGGCCGATCATGTGCTGGCGATGATTTTTGAAAAGAGCAGCACCCGCACCCGGGTGTCGTTCGATATTGCGATCCGCCAGCTTGGCGGTTCGAGCATCGTTATGGACAGCGGCGGAATGCAACTCGGTCGCGGGGAAACGGTGGCGGATACTGCCAAGGTCCTGTCGCGGATGTGCGACGCGATCATGATCCGTACCGACGAGCATGCCAAAATCGAAGAAATGGCTGAAAATGCAAGTGTTCCGGTGATCAACGGTCTGACCGATCTGTCGCATCCCTGTCAGATTGTGGCCGATCTGCTGACTTTGGTCGAGCATGGAAAAACGCTCCCGGGTCTGGAAATAGCATGGCTGGGCGATGGCAATAATGTGCTCAACAGCATAGTCGAAGCCGCCGGCCTAATGAAATATAATGTCCGGATCGGTTGCCCCCAAGGCTATGATCCCGAACCGGGTTTTATCGAAAAGGCAAAGGCAGCGGGCGCGAATATCTCGATTCACCGGGATGAGAATGAAGCCGTCGCGGGCGCGGATGTCGTCGTGGCCGATACCTGGGTGTCGATGGGCCAGGAGCATGTCCATAACAAGCTTGCCGCCATGATGCCCTATCAGGTCAATGATGTGATGATGGAACAGGCCAAGCCGGATGCCTTGTTCCTGCACTGCCTGCCCGCGCATCGCGGCGAGGAAGTCATGCCGTCGGTGATAGATGGCCCGCAATCGGTCGTCTGGGATGAAGCGGAAAACCGGATCCACGCTCAGAAATCCGTGCTTCGCTGGTGTTTCGGCCAGATCTGATGACGGGTATGACGCCGACCGACAGCATATTGTCCTTCGCGATCCCGGCGAAGCATTGCCGTGGGCGTGTGGTCCGGCTTGGTCCCGCGCTTGATGATATATTGGCAGCGCATGATTACCCGCCGGTGATCCGCGATATTCTGGCGGAAGCAGTCTGCCTGACCGCCATGCTGGGCGCGCTGTTAAAGGATGAAGACTCGCAATTGACCTTGCAGGCGCAAACAGAGGCCGGCGTGATCAACCTTCTCGCCTGTGACTATAAAGATGGTGCTCTGCGCGGCTATGTAGAATTTGACCGGGAACGGCTCGCAGCCCAACCGGTAGAGCCCAGTCTGATGGCATTGTTCGGCAAAGGCTATCTTGCCATCACGTTTGACCAGCCGCAGCCCCGTGGCCGCAATCAGGGCATTGTACCCCTTGAAGGTGCGGGTCTGGCGGAAGCGGTGCAGATTTATTTCCTCCAATCCGAGCAGATTCCGACGCTCATACGGGTTGCCATTGACGAAACCGATGGCAAGGTTGTTGCTGGGGGCCTGCTGGTACAGCATCTCCCAGAAGGTGAGACCGGCCGCGAACGGCTCCATGTGCAACTGGATCATCCGGAATGGGAGCATGTCGAGATCATGGGCGGCAGCGTCCGGGCCGCAGAGCTCACCGAAATCCAGCTGCCTCTGGAAGAGATTCTATGGCGCCTGTTTAGCGAGAGCGACGAAGTGAGGCTTTTGAGCGGTAAACCGTGTGTTAAGGGATGCCGCTGTAATGAAGATCATATCCGGGACGTAATTGCGCGCTTCCCGAAAGAAGATAAGGAAGATATGGTCGACGAAGAGGGAAATATAGCAATTGACTGCGCATTTTGCAGCAAAACATTCATGATTACGGGCGCGAGTTTGAACAACTGAATGTAACCACAGATATGGCTTTTCACCCAATATGTCGAAAATTTCCTATCGAATGCCTTATTTAGTAACAATATTGGCCGCAATCTCGAATTATAGCAGGATAAGCCTGAGACGATCGACGCAACCAACTTGACAGGAGAGTATCAATGAAAGGCTTGAAACTGATCAAATTCATCAGCGTGTCAGCCGCCATCCTGTCGGGATTCGCCGTCGCTGCCCCCGCGCAAACGCCAAGTTTGGCTTTGCTCGACGGGCTGATGCAAGGGGAATGGACGCTGAAAGAACGTGGTTCTTCCGATGCCGGACAAAAAATCTGTTTGGGAAATCCTGAGGTGCTGCTGCAAATCCGGCACCGCAATTTGTCCTGTACGCGCTACGTGATTGAAAATAGCCCGAAGAAGCTTCGTGTAAGCTACAAATGCGGCAATGCCGGTCATGGTGTTACCGAAATCAAGCGCGAATCCAGCGCCTTGGTGCAGATATCCTCGCAAGGTATCCGCAATAACGCGCCCTTTTCCTTCACCGTCGAAGGTCGCCGCACCGGTCCTTGCTAAACGCGAACTGCGCACAAAACTTGCACCGCGTCGGCAAGGCGATTAGCGGAGCGCCTTATGACTTCCGATTCAAACAAAGCGATCATATTATTATCCGGTGGACTGGACTCGATGGTGTCTGCAGCGATTGCTGCGGAGCAGGGGTACCGGCTGATTGCGCTGACGGTGGACTATAACCAGCGGCACAAAATTGAACTGCAATCCGCCCAGAATATTGCCACGAAGCTGGGGGTTGATGAACATATCATCTTGCCGCTTGATCTCAGCCGCTTTGGCGGATCAGCGCTGACCGCCGATATTGATGTGCCAAAAACCGGTGTGACCAATGATATACCGGTGACTTATGTACCCGCCCGCAATCTCATTTTTCTTTCGCTGACGCTTGGACTCGCTGAAGCAAGAGACGCACGGGATATCTTTATCGGTGTGAATGCACTGGATTATTCGGGTTATCCCGACTGCCGGCCAGAGTTTATCGAGGGTTTCGAAAGACTCGCCGATCTGGCGACCAAGGCCGGTGATCAAGGTAGCGGTTTTAATATTCAGACACCGCTGCAGCACATGACCAAGGCGGATATAGCAAAGGAAGCGATCCGGCTTGATCTCGATCCTGCGTGGAGCTGGTCCTGTTATGATCCGGCACCCGGAGGTCTGCACTGCGGTCTTTGTGATAGCTGCCGTTTGCGGCAAAAGGGCTTTGAAGAAGCCGGGATTGTCGACCCGACTCGATATGTGACGCGATGAGCTACGCGGTCAAAGAAAGATTTCTGACACTTCAGGGCGAAGGTGTTCATGCCGGACGCCGCGCGGTTTTTGTCCGTTTCGCCGGGTGCAATCTCTGGTCCGGACTGGAACGCGATCGTGCCAGCGCGATCTGCCAATTTTGCGACACCGACTTTGTCGGGTTGGACGGAGAAGGTGGTGGCCGCTTTGATACCGCCGATGATCTCGCCAAGGCTGCGGCGGAGACATGGGGCAGCGACAGGGACTCCCGGTTCGTGGTTCTGACCGGTGGAGAACCGATGCTGCAGGTGGATCAACTTCTGATCGAGGCCCTCCACGCCGAAGGCTTTTTCATTGCGATCGAATCGAACGGGACGCTGCCCGTTCCGCGTGCAATCGACTGGATCTGTATCAGCCCGAAAGCGCAAAGCGAGACGGTTCAACGCTGGGGCGATGAGCTGAAACTGGTCTGGCCGCAAAACGACAGCGACTGGCAGGAGATGGAAGGCTGGGCCTTTGCCAATTTATTGATCCAGCCAATGGACGCACGCGGCGATAGCGATGCCAGCCAGGCCCATCTCGAACAGGCCATTGCATTTGTCCAGGCACATCCAAAATGGCGTTTATCGTTACAGAATCACAAGATTCTCGGCCTGGCCTGATCGTTTATTCTGCCGGTTTCTCTGCAGAATCTGATTCATTTCCGGATGCTGGTGTTTCTTTCTTGTCCGACGAATCTTCTTCTTCCGCGCCGGTAGCGTCAATTTCCTTCATCGTGTCGACATCGACCATTTCGTCGCTGATCGTGCCATCGATCACGTCAACATCGTCCATCTGCGTTTCGGTGACTTCGTCCGCCTCAGGAGCTTCATTTCCGGAACAGGCAGGGATGGTCAGAGCAACCACTGCGGCTGCGGCAAGTCTCGTGAATTTGGTCATGATCTATCCTCTCGTCTTCAATCGGCTTATTAGACCTAACATAGCCTCCTATCAGGCCCGTTCAATCGCTTTCAGGAAGCCACCGACCGTTTTTTGCAACGCTTCGTCAAACTCCTGAAGCTTAATCGCGATACCCAGTTGCGCCAGGCTGGTCACCGGGAATTCGCTAATCCCGCAAGGGACAATCCCGCCGAAATGGCTGAGGTCGGGATCGACATTGACCGAAAACCCATGCATTGTGACCCATTTACGGATGCGGATACCGATCGCGCCGATCTTGGCTTCCTGGCCGTCTTGCGTGTCGCACCAGATGCCGACGCGGCCTTCCACGGCCCTTGCGGTAACGCCGAATTCAGCCAAGGCTGCAATGACCCAGGCCTCCATGGCATGCACATAGCCGCGAACGTCCGAATTGCGCTTCTTCAAGTCCAGAATGACATAGCCAACCCGCTGGCCCGGACCATGATAGGTATGCCGGCCACCGCGGCCCGTGTCGTAAACCGGAAAGGACCGGCTGAGAAGTTCCGCCGGATCGGAACTCGTCCCGGCAGTATAAAGCGGCGGATGTTCCAGCAGCCAGATCAGTTCCATGGCGTCACCGGCCTGAACCGCGGCATTGCGCTGTTCCATCTCGGTCAAGGCTTCCGGATAGTCGACCTTTTCCGGTGAAATGCGCCATTCGATATCATTGGGACCATTCATAATATTTTCGTGCACTTTTGATGGCCGGGTGGCAAGGGGCTGGTAATCGAGAAATGGATCCGGGAATCAAAATGATGAAGCTCAATTATATGCAATGCTGGAATGGTGCGATGGCCCTGCTCGGCGCGCATAAAGAGGCAATTCTGGCAATTGCGGGTGTATTTCTCTTTCTCCCAACTTTTTTGTTCGCGCAATTTGTCGACCAACCTCTCTTGACAGGCGATGAAGACATGAATGGCTTGATGGCTGCCTATTCCGCCTATTTCAGCGAGAATGTACTTTCGATCATGGCATCCAATCTCGTGATCAGTTTTGGCGGTCTTGCGATCTATTTTACCCTTGCACCATCGCGAAATCACACCGTCGCTGAAGACCTGATGGCCGCGCTAAAAGCCTTTTTGATCTACCTGATTGCCAATCTCTTGACCGGTTTGCTGACCTTGATGGGCTTCTTCCTGTTCATCATTCCCGGCTTGTACATTGCCAGCCGGTTCATTCTCGTGCCGGTCGTGATCGTCGATCAAGGCGAACGAAATCCGATCGAAGCGCTCAAGAGAAGCTGGTCGTTAACCCGGAGTAGCGGTTTTTCCATCCTGCTGTTCATCCTGATCATTGCCGTCGTCGGCACGATCACCATTGGTGCTCTGCAAGCGGTCACGGGCATTATTGCCGGTCTGGCGACGAGCGGAACAGGCTGGCCATTTGTCGATAATCTGGTGGCTTCGCTGACCGGGACGGCATTCCAGCTTGTCATCAGTGTCGTGATTATATCGGTCTATATCGAATTGACGCGCAGGAAGACCGATGTCGGGGCAGTGTTCAACTGAGTATCGGCACATGCGGCGCGGCTGTTTTCGGTAAATGGCCGGACAGGCGCGGATCCGGCATCATATCCATTTCCTGCTTGAAAATGCGGAAGCCGCATTGCTGGTAAAAGGGCAGGGCGCGGGGAGAATCCTGCGTGCAAGTGTGCAGCCAGACGCGTTTGATATCGTCCCGCCATGCCTTTTCCAGCGCCTGATTCATCATCCAGCGGCCGTGGCCCTTGCCGTTCATTTCGGCAATGAGCCCGAAGAAACCAATTTCGCATTGCCCGGTTTGCCGAAAATCCAGTTCGATAAATCCGGCAACCGCATCATCATCACGGACGACATATAGATCGATTCCGGAATGATGAATAATCGCCTGAACCTCGTCTGCAGGCATCGACAGCCGTGAGGTCCAGAGCCATGGTTCCCCGACAGCGCGGAATAATTTCAGATATTCTGCTACCGGGGGTTTCACCCATTTTTCAAGCGAAAGGCTGGATTTTATCGCAGTCAGAACCGGCTTATCCAGCATCTCGAGATGCGTGACGATGGTTGCGACATGGCCTTTGGGAATATTCTGAGGCAGATCGGTTGGGTTGTTCACACCCATTTGGCCTCCGGTGGCAGACTCATCAGGATCGCATCGACATTGCCGCCGGTCTTGAGACCAAAGGCTGTGCCGCGATCATAGACCAGATTGAATTCGGCATATCGCCCGCGCCAGACAAGCTGCTGTTGCTTTTCTTCCTCGCTCCACTCCATGTCCATACGCTTGCGAACCAGTTTTGGAAATATGTCCAGAAACGCCCGCCCGACATCCTGGGTGAACGTAAAATGACGATCAAAATCAGATATTTTGTCCAATTCGAGATGATCGTAGAATATCCCGCCAACACCGCGGTGAACCTGCCGGTGCGGAATGTAGAAATAATCATCTGCCCATTTCTTGAACCGGGGATAATATTCCGGATTATGCGGCGCGCAGGCCGAGCGCAATCGGGCATGAAATTCCTCGGTATCTTCATCATAGGCTATGGCCGGATTAAGGTCGGCGCCACCACCAAACCAGCGCTTTGTCGTGCACAGGAAGCGGGTGTTCATATGCACGTTGGGAACATGGGGGTTGGCCATGTGCGCGACCAGGCTGACTCCGGTGGCAAAAAATCGCGGATCATCTTTCGCGCCGTTGATTTGTCCGGCAAACTCTTCGCTGAACATGCCGACCACGGTGGAAATATTCACGCCCACTTTTTCAAAGACATTGCCCTTCATCAGTCCCTGCATGCCGCCGCCGCCAGGGCTGCCATCTGGATTCTGGCGATCCCAGGGGATATAATCGAACGTCGCGTCGCTACCGGCTTCATCCTCGATTTTCTCGAATTCAGCGCATATCTTGTCGCGCAGATCCTTGAACCACGTCTGAGCCGCCTGTTGCTGGTCATCCAATTTTGTCGTCATTCCGGAAATTGTCCTGTTTGTCTAAGGGCCTCACCCAAGGCCATGCCAGCCGCTACCGCAAGGTTCAAGCTGCGCATGCCCGCTTTCATCGGAATCGTGATTCGATCATTGCACTGGTCATGTATAGTCCGGGGAACTCCTGATCCTTCCGAACCGAACAACAATATATCGGATTTTCGATATGCGAATCCATGATGCGGGTGATCAGCCTTGCTGGAGAGCAGGATAATCCTTGCGTCGCGGGAATTTACAGTCGCACGAAATGCTTCCCAGTCGGCATGCCGGGTATATTGAACATGCTCGAAATAATCCATCCCGGCGCGTTTAAGACTGCGATCACTGAACGGGAATCCACAGGGTTCTATTATATCAACCGGCACGTCCAGGCACGCACAAGTCCTTAATATTGTTCCTAAATTTCCCGCAATCTCGGGTTGATACAATGCTATCTTCATGAAGCGATCACCATGAGCGAGAAGGGAATGTTTGGTCAATCTAAAATTCCCTGTTGGCAAACCCTATCCTTCGCGGCTATCAGGCGCGCAATTCACTGCCTGTTCAAGCTGTTGTTAAACAGTATCGAACATTCGGGCAGTCGGGGGTCATAATTAATCTATAGGGCTTGTTTGCATGGCAACGGTTGAAACAGCTGAAACGGCAGTCGCAGAAGAAGGCGGCGTTCGCCGCCGGGACTTTATCAATATCGCAGCAGTGAGCTTTGCTGGTGCCGGAGCGGTTGCTACCGTGTTCCCACTGGTCAATCAGATGAACCCGAGCGCAGACGTTCTCGCTCTGTCTTCGATTGAAGTCGATATTTCCGCGATAGAAACGGGTCAGTCGATCAAGACCAGCTGGCGCAAGCAACCGATTTTCATTCGCAATCTGACAGCGACCGAAATCGCCGAAGCCAATGCGGTGAACATATCTGATCTGCGCGATCCGCAGACGCTGGCCGAACGGACAATCGCCGGCAAGGAAAACTGGCTGATTACTCTGGGCGTGTGTACCCATCTCGGTTGTGTGCCGCTCGGCGCCGCGCAAGGTGAGGTGAAGGGTGAATATGGCGGTTATTTCTGTCCGTGCCACGGCTCGCACTATGACACGGCAGCGCGCATCCGCAAAGGTCCGGCTCCGAAGAATCTTGAAGTTCCAGAATATGAATTCCTAACAGATACTGTCGTGAAAATCGGCTAAGGGGCAGAAGAAAAATGAGCTTTCCTTGGGCAAAACAATATACACCTACAACCGAATTGGGTCAGTGGATGGACAAGCAGCTTCCGCTGCCGCGTCTTGTCTATAACAGCGTTGGTGCTGGTTACCCTGCGCCACGCAATTTGAACTATATGTGGAACTTCGGTTCTCTGGCTGGTTTGTTTCTGGTCATCCAGATCGTCACCGGCATCATATTGGCTATGCATTATGCGCCTAATTCCGAGATTGCTTTTGATTCCGTCGAGCACATCATGCGGGACGTGAATAGTGGCTGGATGATGCGCTATGCCCATGCCAATGGCGCAAGTTTCTTCTTCATTGCCCTGTATATGCACATTGCTCGTGGACTTTATTACGGATCATACAAGGCACCGCGCGAAATGCTTTGGTTGCTGGGTGTTGTCATTTATTTGCTGGCTATGGCCACCGGCTTTCTGGGCTACGTGCTTCCCTGGGGGCAGATGAGCTTTTGGGGCGCCAAGGTGATTACCGGCCTGTTTGAAGCCATTCCGTTCATTGGCAAACCGATACAGGAACTGCTTCTTGGTGGTTTCGCTCCCGATAATGCCGCTCTGAACCGCTTTTTCTCACTGCATTATCTGTTACCATTTGTAATTGTTGGCGTTGTTATCATGCATATCTGGGCGTTGCACATTCCAGGGTCCACGAACCCGACCGGTGTAGATGTGAAAGGGCCGCAAGATACGGTTCCATTCCATCCTTATTATACGGCTAAAGATGGCTGGACTGTTGGCCTTGCGCTGATTTTCTTCACCATATTGATGTTCTTCCTGCCGAACGCGCTTGGCCATGCGGATAACTATATCCCGGCCAACCCGCTTTCCACTCCCGCCCATATCGTTCCCGAATGGTATTTCTGGCCCTGGTATGCGATTTTGCGCGCCTTCACCTTCGACTTCCTCTTCATTCCGGCGAAATTGCTGGGTGTGCTGGCGATGTTCTCCGCCATCCTGGTCTGGTTTTTCCTGCCCTGGCTGGACAAATCACCCGTGCGTTCGGGCAGCTTCCGACCCAAGTTCAAGATATTCTACATCATTCTCGTGATTGATGTCCTGATACTGGGATATTGTGGCGGTGCTCCGGCCGAGGAGCCATTTGTGATGATCAGCCAGTTGGCTTCCGCATATTATTTTGCGCATTTCCTCATCATTTTGCCGCTGTTGTCGCGGTTGGAAAAGCCTGAGCCGCTGCCGAACAGTATTACGGAATCGGTGACCGGCAAACCACTCAAAACTGCCAGTTAAGAATTAGGGACCTGTCGCAATGGTAAGAATTATCGGAATCTTGATTGGCTTGTTCTTTTCGGGCTGGCTCTTGGTCTCATTCGGGATAGGGGCGGTAGAATATATATCGAACCCGCCAGCGGAAACTGCAGAACATGAGTTCCACAAAGAGGCAAAAGACATATCCTTCGCGTCCGACGGCCCGCTTGGTAAATTTGATCGCCAGCAACTGCAGCGCGGTTTCCAAGTGTACAAGGAAGTTTGTGCAGCCTGCCACTCGCTCCGCCTCGTTGCCTTCCGTAATCTGGAAGAAATAGGCTATAATGAAGACGAAGTGAAAGCGATTGCAGCCAATTGGGCTATCCAGACTCCGGATATTGACCCGGCGACCGGAGAAATGTCCTCTCGCCCGTCGCTTGCCGCTGACAAATTCCCCAAGCCTTTTGCTAACAATGTAGCCGCCGGCGCCGCAAACAATAACGCGATCCCGCCGGATTTGTCCTTGATCACCAAGGCACGCGAAGGCGGGGCACCTTATGTCTACTCTTTGCTGACCGGCTATCAGCAACAACCGGCCAACCTGCCGAAAGCCAATCAACCGGGTCCGGGACTGCACTATAATCCCTATTTTGCGAACCTGAACCTGGCGATGGCACCACCGCTGGCGGTTGAAGATATGGTCAGCTATTCCGATGGGACCAAGGCGAGCATCGACCAGATGGCGAAAGATGTTTCCGCCTTCCTGATCTGGAGCGCGGAACCCAAGCTGGAAGAGCGGCATCAAGCCGGTTGGGCGGTTCTCGCATTCCTGCTGATCGCGACCATCCTCGCTTATCTGTCCTACCGTACGATCTGGGCGGACGTGAAGGCCGAGAAGAAAAAGAAAACTTCTGAAGCTTAGTTTCAATTGTCTTTAGTGATAAAGAAAGCCCGCTTTTTGCGGGCTTTTTTGTCGGGGCAATAATTAGGTTTTGAGAACGGAGTTGATCGCCTGTTCCCATCCCGCAAGACGCAGGGTTCTGGTTTCCGGATCAATATCCGGTTCGTGGACATCAAGCCGCGATATCATCACCGAAGCTTCTTCGAGGGACAGATAAATTCCGCAGCCCACGGCTGCGAGCATTGCAGCACCCAGCGCCGTGGTTTCGAAAAATCCCGGCCGCTCGACTGTGATATCCAGTATATCTGCCAGATCCTGCACCATCCAGTCATTGGCCACCATCCCGCCGTCAATCCGCAGGCTTTGCCAGTCGACCCCATCGGCAGAAAACGCGGTTTTCAGATCGTGACATTGATAGGCCATCGCCTCAAGCGCAGCGCGGGCAATATGTGCTTTCCTTGACGAAAAACTGAGACCGGAGATGGTCGCGGTCGCATCGGCGCGCCAATGGGGAGCACCAAGACCGGACAGGGCGGGAACCAGATAGACTCCGCCATTGTCTTCGACCGAGCGCGCCAGTTCCTCGCTCTCTCCGGAAAATGTCAGCAAGCCGATATCGTCGCGAAGCCACTGCATCAGGCTCCCGGCAACAAAAACCGAACCCTCGAGCGCGTAGACGCGTTTGCCCTGATGCTGATAGAGTATGGTCGATAACAATCTATTCTCCGACCGTGGAGGCGCGTCACCGCTATTGGTCAGAATGAAGGCACCAGTTCCGAATGTCGCTTTGGTCTGACCCACCTCCAGGCAGCCTTGACCGATTGTTGCCGCCTGCTGATCACCAGCGGAGCCGCAAATCGCAATCGCGCCACCGAATAAATTCGCCGCAGTGGTTCCCAAATCTCCGGCACAGTCGACAATCCGCGGCAGAGCCTGTCTCGGGATATCGAAGAGCGCGAGTAGTTCATCATCCCAGTCATGGCCATCCAGCGCCATCAGCATCGTTCTGCTTGCATTGCTGGCATCGGTCACATGCTGACCACCGGTCAGTCTGTAGATGAGATAGGATTCGATGGTGCCGAAAGCCAGATTGTCTCCTGCTGCGCGTACCTCCGGCCAGTTTTCCAGCATCCAGCCGATTTTGCTGCCCGAGAAATAGGGGTCCAGCAGCAGGCCGGTCTTTTCCTGGACCATGGGCTCAAGACCATCGTCCTTGAGTGCATCGCATTTTCCAGCGGTCCGGCGATCCTGCCAGACGATTGCCCGGCCGAGAGGTTCGCCCGTCCGCTTGTCCCATGCGACGACGGTTTCCCGCTGATTGGTGATGCCAATTGCCGCAATTTTGTCGGCTCCACCGGCTTGCTCGATCATTTTCTGGCAGCAACTCAGGGTTTTGTCCCAGATTTCCGAGGCATCATGCTCGACCAGACCTGGTGCCGGATAATATTGCCGCAATGCCTCCTGCTGTGACCCGTGCAACTTGCCGTCGACGCCGAACAGCATCGCCCGGGTCGATGTTGTGCCTTCATCGATGACCAATATCTGCTGTGCGACCATCTTGCGCTCCCCTATTCTCCGTCACGCTATAAGCTGGCCTGCAAAAGGCAAGCGAAAGCCATATAATCGCCAGGTATATTGCGATGCAACATTGCACGAATCGCTGGTTTCTCTATGACTGCGGCGATGTATGATCTGGCCATCATTGGCGGCGGTATAAATGGCGTCGGAATTGCGCGCGATGCAGCGGGCAGGGGATTGAAGGTCCTGCTGGTCGAACGCGACGATCTGGCATCGCATACGTCATCGGCGAGCACCAAATTGGTCCACGGCGGCCTGCGCTATCTCGAACATTACGAATTCAATCTTGTTCGCAAGGCATTGAAGGAACGGGAAGTCCTGCTTCGTGCGGCTCCGCATATCATCTGGCCGATGCGCTTTGTTCTTCCGGTTGATAAGGGCATGAGGCCTGCATGGCTGCTCCGCCTCGGCCTGTTCCTCTATGACCATTTAGGTGGCCGTGACATTTTGCCAGCGACCAGCAACGTCAACCTGCACAGGGACCATCGCGGTGATTCGCTGCAAAAGCGCCTCAAAAAGGGCTTTGCCTATTCTGATTGCTGGGTCGAGGATGCCCGGCTCGTGTCGCTCACCGCCCGTGACGCCGCCGAACGGGGAGCCGACATCCGGACCCGCGCGGAATGCGTCGCACTGGATCGCGGTCCGGATCATTGGAACCTGGAAATTCTTCACGATGGCAGTCAAAAGACCGAGCAAGCGAAAGTTCTGGTGAACGCCGCCGGGCCGTGGGTTGATCCGGTCACGGCGATGTATGACCTGAGCAACAACGCTGCAAAACTACGACTGGTCAAGGGCAGTCATATTGTCGTCAAACGCAAATATGAAGGCGACCACAGCTATATTTTCCAGAACCGGGACGGCCGCATCATTTTCGCCATTCCGTACGAAGCCGACTACACGCTCATCGGTACAACTGACCAGCCTTGGAGCTATGCCGAAGGCCCGGCCAAGATCAGCGACAGCGAAATCGGTTATCTGTGCGACGCTGCCAGTGAATATTTCGAAACTCCGGTTTCCCGCGACGACATATTATGGACCTATTCCGGCGTCCGCCCGCTGTTCGACGATCACAGCCGGACCGCGGCCACGGTCACCAGGGACTTTGTGTTCGACTATGACAATCAGAACGGCGCGCCGGTACTGTCGATTTTTGGCGGCAAGATAACAACCTATCGAGTGCTCGCCGTGCAGGCGATCCGGACGCTGTCGGAAGCGCTGGATGTTGATGGTGATGACTGGACCAAAGAAGCGCATTTGCCCGGAGGTGATTTTCCACCCGATGGCTTTGACGCGCTGGTTGATCAATATGCAAGCCGATGGACTTTTCTTGACCGATCAGTCGTGCACCGCCTGGTCAGGGCCTATGGAACTGATACCGCATACTTGCTTAAAGACGTCAAAATCATTGCGGATTTAGGCCAGGAATTTGGCGCGGGGCTCTATGAGATCGAGATCCAATGGCTGATCGATCGTGAATTTGCCTGCGCCGCGGAGGATGTCCTCTGGCGGCGGTCGAAATTGGGACTGCACATGAGCGACGAAGAGCAGCAGGCCGTGTTGCGCTGGTTTGATCAACAGGACCTGCTGGCAAAGCCGAATCCCGACCTTTCCTGATTGACGCACCTCAAAAGCAGTGGCAATAGCGACGCATCCGGTCGATCCGGACATGCGGGTGTAGCTCAATGGTAGAGCAGAAGCCTTCCAAGCTTACGACGAGGGTTCGATTCCCTTCACCCGCTCCACATTTCTCGATTAGCCGCAGAAAACCGCTACTTTTAAGGCGGTCTTGCGATGACTTATCCCATAGCTTCTCACATAGCTTCTCACAAATCAATTGCCCTTGGTATCATTGCCTTTCGGATATCATCCAGTTCGTTGAACATGTTCTGCAAATATGGGCAATCAGGAGATGCGTAAGCAGACCTATCTGATCCGCAAAGGCGCGAGATATTATTTTCGCCGGCGCATTTCTGCTATCATGGTTAACCGACCTATAACCACATCACTGGGCACAGCGGATCCAGGTGAACCCAGATTGCCAAGCAGCTTGGTATCGGACGAGCCAGTGTGTATCGAGCGCTAAGCGACTAACCAATTCCGTCGAGCCACATTCTTGGAAGTCCTAAGTCCCTGACGGACCATTCACCCGGATGCTGCCGATCAGGCAGAAGTTGAGCGACGGAGCCATCCATCGGCTTCTCCAGTGTCTTTAGCAAAGAACTTATTCGGTGTCCTCGGACTGAAGCCGGGCACAAAGCAGTCCGTCAGCTAACGCCCCAATACCAGTCGTTCGCGTTAGTCCGATCTAATGTCCGCTTCGCGCCCGATTGAAGACGTCAGCGTCTTGGGTGCAATATCCCCATAGCGGACATCCTTTGCGAGAATAAATATCCGCTCCGGCCAATGGCTTGGAGTTAGGGAAAGACGGTTTGCGATAACCGGTCCGATAAGCATATCTTTTTTCAGACTCCCCCGCAGCTTTTGTCACGATGAAGGCTAGTGGGCGATTGGCGAGTATGTGGCTGGTCGTCCAGTAATTTACAGGAACCCATCGACAGTGATGGCGAAGTGTTTCGTCCGTGTAACCGAATAGATGACTATAGCGAATACAGCGCAAGGTCGAATAATCCTCATCCACCCCATTTTGCCTGTGCCGCGCCAATTACCCGATCGTCGACGCGACATAAGAGGAGTGCGGTAAGCTATGTTTGTAATTTGAGGTTGTATTGAGTTGGGTTCGCCAATGACGGGAACAGGGCGCCCATTCGAGGCAAACTGCAACGGTCCGTTGTTCATCTAGCCGTAATTGACGCACGCAATTATTCTATTGTCGCACGCGCTACCTTGCTCGATGCGAAAATGCGCAGTTCGGGGGTCGGGCGATTGTGAGACTAACCACGTGCCGATAATCCGGCCGCTGAAAATGAGACTGCCCCTCACATTAGCGCTTCTGTAAAGGTTGAAAACTCTATGTCCGAACTTGATTTCCTGTCTACATTATTGATTTTTTCCTTCGGAATAGTCATTTTGCTGATATTCATTCTATTTGTTGTCGATGTGACACAAACAAAAGATGCGGTGCGGCGCAACTTCCCGGTTATCGGACGCTTCCGCTCTTTGTTCACAACATTGGGAGAATTCTTCAGACAATATTTCTTCGCGATGGACCGCGAAGAAATGCCGTTTAACCGCGCCGAGCGCGAATGGGTGGATCGGGCAACTCACGAACATGACAACACAGTTGCTTTCGGCTCCACAAAAAACCTCACACCTGTGGGCACTGCAATTTTCGTGAATTGCGCTTTTCCGAAGCTCGATGAAGATGCGGTCGAGATGCAGCCACTCGAAATCGGGCCTTTTTGTCGTCAGCCCTATCAGGCGCAATCATTTTTCAACATTTCGGGCATGAGTTTCGGAGCCCTGTCATCGGTGGCGGTGCTAGGTTTATCCAAAGGCGCAAAACTGGCCGGATGCTGGATGAACACAGGGGAAGGCGGCTTGTCGCCCCATCATCTGAAAGGCGGTGCCGACATCGTTATGCAGATTGGTACTGCCAAATATGGAGTGCGCGATCAACACGGTGCATTGAGCGACGCAAAGCTCAAGGAAGTAGCCGCGCATGAACAGGTCCGTATGTTTGAGATCAAGTTGAGCCAGGGAGCCAAGCCCGGCAAAGGCGGCATCCTGCCAGCGGTTAAGGTTACAGAGGAAATCGCAGCCATCCGGGGTATCCCCCAAGGCGAGGATTCTATTTCCCCTAACCGCCATCCCGAAATCAGCAACGCTGGTGACTTGCTCGATATGATCGATCATGTCCGTAAAACTACGGGTAAGCCGACAGGCATCAAGGCGGTGATTGGCGCTTATGGTTGGGTCGAAGATCTATGCGCAGAAATTTGCGCGCGCGGAGCGGAAAGCGCACCGGATTTCTTCACCGTCGATAGCGGTGACGGCGGCACCGGGGCGGCACCCATGGCGCTGATGGACAATGTTGGTTTGACGATCCGCGAATCGCTGCCTCTGGTTTCCGATATTCTCCACAAATATGGATTGCGGGACCGCTTAAGAATCATCGCGTCGGGAAAGCTGATCACGCCTTCCGAAGTCGCCTGGGCAATTGCTACGGGCGCCGACTTTGTAGTCTCTGCGCGCGGTTTCATGTTTTCACTTGGCTGTATTCAGGCTCTGAAATGTAACAAGAACACCTGTCCGACCGGCATTACGACGCATAACACACACTTGCAAAAAGGGCTTAATCCTGAAGAGAAGTCGGTAAAGGTCGCAAATTATTGTATGAACATGATTCACGAGGTTCAGATTATCTCGCATAGCTGCGGCGTCAGTCGGCCACGTTTGATGGGCCGCAAACATGTGCGTATCGTACAGTCCGATGGAAAGTCGGTGCCGATGGACAAATTATACCCAAGACCGGACGTCATCACATTGCAGCACCGTCCAGAACCGATTGCATCGTGATCATGGCGTCTTCTGAACGTATCACCTTCCCCGGCAGCCATGGGCACATGCTTGCGGGGCGGCTGGACAAGCCCGAGGGTGACATCCACGCATTCGCGCTGTTTGCACATTGCTTTACCTGCACCAAGGATATCTACGCGGCATCCCGAATTACGAGGGTATTAAACCTAAAAGGCATCGCCGTATTGCGCTTTGATTTCACCGGTTTAGGAGCCAGCGAAGGTGACTTCGCCAACACCAATTTTTCTTCCAATGTCGATGATCTTGTGGCGGCAACAGAGCATATGAAATTATTTTATCAGGCCCCGTCGCTAATCATTGGTCACTCTCTCGGTGGTGCCGCAATATTGGCTGGCGCTGGGCAAATTGCTTCAGCCAAAGCTGTGGTGACGCTCGCTGCGCCGGCTGATATTTCTCATGTTGCGCACAATTTTGCCGATCAAATTGAAAAAATTATGACGGAAGGCGAAGCAGAAGTTCAACTTGCTGGCCGCCCTTTTACCATCAAGCGGCAGTTTATTGAGGATGCGCGCACCGCCCGCCTTGAGGAGCATGTACGAAACCTGGATAAGGCGTTGCTAGTGATGCACGCCCCCTTGGATGCAACAGTCGGGATTGAAAATGCATCTCAAATATTCGGCTGGGCCAAACATCCCAAAAGTTACGTTTCGCTGGATAATGCCGACCACCTTATTTCGAACAAAGCAGATGCCGAATATGCAGGCAATATGATTGCGTCTTGGGCAAATCGCTATTTGTAAGGCATTGTTCGACCGATAGATCAGGATGGATCGCAAATACGGTTATAAGATGACGGCAAAAAACTACGAAGGCATGAGGTTGATTGACGAAATTGAACATTGACGCTGCTGACATAGGGTTCATATCCATGAAACGCCTTTCCGAAGTTTGAGAACAGGAGACTTTAGCATCTTTTATTCCGAAAAATTCTCCCGATGAATAGAGCGCATTTCTTCAACAAGTTTCTCCGCTACGGGCTGCTTTTTCTCGTGTCCGCGGTGATCTCTTCATGCGCTACCCTCCCGCGTAACGCCGTTCCATTGCAGCAACACGGAGACGCCCGAATTGCAGATATGCCGGATAATATCAGGGCTCTTGGTATCTCGCCCAATCCTGCTTTTCAGCACGATTTCGCAAAAGCGATGGTCGATGGCGGCCCGGAGGCTGGCTGTGACAAGCGCGCCGGACAGCCCGTATTTTGTGTTTTGATCATCTCAGGACGAGGAGGATATGGCGCTTATGGCGCAGGAGTGCTGAACGGCTGGTCTCAGTCAGGTCAGCGACCAAAATTCAAGATTGTAACCGGCATCAGTACGGGTGCATTGATCGCACCATTCGCGTTTCTCGGTAGCGAGTGGGATAAAAAGCTCGCGACCGCCTTTCGAACCATCGAAAACGATAAAGCTGTCTTCAAGCAGCGAGGAATTGTCGGTATTTTGACAAAAGATTCAATAACCAAGACCGACCCTCTTTTTAACCGGATTTCTGGATTTGTTACTGCGGAAATGCTGGAAGCTATCGCCGTAGAATATCGCCGCGGCCGACGGCTTTATGTGGGCACGACCAATCTGGACACGCAGCAACTGACGATCTGGAACCTCGGTGCGATCGCGAACAGCAACGCACCAGATGCTGTTCAATTGTTTCGCAAGGTTTTGCTGGCCTCCGCATCAATTCCGATTGCCATGCCGCCGGTGATGATCACTGTTACCGCCGACGGTAAAACCTATGACGAGATGCATGTGGATGGCGGAGTGCAAGCGCAGTTCTTTGTTCCGCTGGTGGTAATTGATCTACCCGCGGCAATAGCGGAGGCCCGTTCTGCAGGTTTCGATTTTCAACCGACGCCCCGAATGTTTGTCATCCGCAACGCAAAGTTTGTCCCTGAAACAAAGAATATCGGGCGCAATCTTGGCGAAATCATGACCCGCACCGTGGAGTCCATGACTCAGTCAATGGGACGAGGCGACTTGTACCAGATTTATGCAATCGCCAAAGCTCGTGGCAATGATTTCTACTATACCGAGATGCCTGACAGCTTCACATGGGAGTCGAAGCAGGAATTTGATGGCCCGGAAATGCGCCGCCTGTTCGACATTGGTGTCGAGAACGGTTTGACAGATGAAACCTGGCAACGGACGCCGCCCGGTCTTTTTGCCACGAACACGGAGGTGGTCGAGAAACCGGATTGAACTCCATTATTTTGAATTCGGTTCGCTTCTCCCAAGGTAAAGACTACGCTGATTGAGAGGTCCATGCTGAACTATAGCGGGGTTTGACGACAGAAAATGCTTTATAAATTCAGGACTTCTTGTCGCCAAATTCTATCTACACGATGATCGTGCTTTGATGTACGGTGGCTATAGGTTTGAACCCGAGTGTTGATCTTTTATGGATTGATGCCCGGGTCCAGCCAACGGCTCGATTTAAAGCTGCCGGTCGGCAAACGCCCCAATATAGGTCATTTCGCCCAACCAGCCTTCGCTGGCCCTCATTCCATAGGACTGGATGCGAGCCGTCTCAGAGATGCCGAGCCTCTGGCGGGACGAGAATAGCGACAAGGCTTGCCGACATACCGGACCTTGTCTCCCCGTGGGGCAATGCCACTCGCCGGCGCATGATAGCGGAAATTTGATCTGGCACGAACATCGATACAGGCGATTAATTTCTATCGAGCAAGTCTAGTTTGTAACTTTTTCAACCGTTTTGTCGAATTCAAATAACTTAGTTCGCTGATAAATTGAGATCGACAGACCGCCAATTATTCCATTGTCGATGGGTGAAAGCATAAGGCGGCAACCCGCTATTCAGAAACACAAATTGATGGTGATTTAAATGCCCACAAATGTTATCCTGCTCGCTGCACAGCGCCCCGGAATCACCGACCCTTTGGCGATTGCGCACAATGTCTCACATAAATGCATCATTCCTATCGGCGGTAAACCGCTGATTATGCATGTCCTGGAGACATTGGCGCATCATCCTGCCGTGGGGGACATCGGCATTTCGATCGAACACGACGGATTTGCTGCTCTTGCCCCGGTTATTGCGGCGCTGGGCGACACCGGGAAGCAGATACGCTGCATCCCCTCGCAGCCGAGCATTGCCGATAGCGTCATCGCCGCCATCACTGAAATGGGTGATAGCCCGACCATGATTACGACGGCGGATAATGCGCTGTTGACCGCTGTCGCCATTCAGGAAATGGCCAACGTGCTATTATCAGATGCCGATGTCGCCGTTGGCCTGACCACCAAACCAGCTGTGTTATCAACGCACCCGGAAGGGCAAAACCGTTTCTACACCTTTTCGGATAATCATTATTCTAATTGCAATCTTTACGGTCTGTCCGGCGCACATGCTCTGGCGGCCGCAGAGATTTTTCGAGGTGGTGGGCAATTTGCCAAAAAAATAGGCCGGATTGTAGAAAGCTTCGGGTTGCTCAACCTTCTGTTGCTGCGCTCCGGTATGGTCAGTTTGGATGGCGCAATGCGGCGGATATCAAAGCGTATCGGCCTTCACGTGAAGCCCGTCGTCCTGACTGAGGGGCGCAATGCGATCGATGTGGATAATGAGCGGACCTATCAGGTTGTTGCCAAATTGCTTAAGCAAGACGCGAGGCACGCTGGCTAACACGCCGCTCCGGCAAAGGTGCTGTACCGATCTTTTTACCAAAACACAGAGATGGTCAAAAAAACCGGATTGAAACAAACTCTCCGAATCCGGCCTGCTCCGCTCGAAGTGAAGATTACCCCGATCGAGAGGATGATGCGGAACTGCAGTGGGGTTAGCGACACGAATCGCTTCTGGGAATCAGGTCTTCTTATGGCAAATCTTGTCCAGACATCGCCACACGGACGGTCGCGATTGTCGCCAAAATTTGCTGCGCCTTGCATTGAAGCAGCAACAGTGATTCAGCGTCTCACTTCATATCCTTACTGAAACATACTCATCACATCATTGAACAAGCAACCGCGTCCTCAGAATTTCCATGCGACACCAAATTGAAACTGGCGCGGTGGCCCGGCATTGCGTTGCACAAATTCCGCCCCGCCGCCAAATTGCACCTGATTGGAAACCGTTGCGGCATTTGCAAAGCCGGACTGGTTGTTTGCATTGAGCAGATTGAAGACATCAGCGCTCAACTCTATATTTCCCGAAAAAGCCGGAATGGCGTAGCGCACCCCCAGATCAACCGAAGCCGACCATGGCAAGCGCGCGGAATTGCGATTTTCGCCAGGATAGCGATCAGAATTTCCAACGAAACTCTCGCCGAAGGATTGGCCATCACCATTTAGGTCCTGCGTACCGAATATAGTGGCATCGGGAACAAGATTGACCGGTTGCCCTGATTGAAAAAGGCCGGCGATCGTCAATGTCAGACCATCAACGGGATAAAGGAAGCCGACAGCGGAAATCACATGTCGTCGATCATTTGCCGATGGTCCATTGTCGGCAGAAAAATTATTGGCGTCCGAGGCACGGAAATTGATGTCATCCGTATCATTGGTCAGCTTTGAAAGCGTATAGGAGAGACGAAATCCGTAATCATCACCGCCACGGACCTTGTTCAATTGCAAATTCAGCGCCCGGTAGGTCGCATTTCCGGCAGTCTCCGAAACGGTGATCTGGCGCGCTCCGCCCGGAACCATTGTAACCGGACGCGATGCATCGGCCTCATCTTGCGAACGCACAAGCCCCAATGACTCTGCGAGTATTTGCCGTGTCGCATTGTCCGGCTGCGCGCGCAAAAGGGCTATATTTGTGGCGGTCAAATTCGTTAGATTGGGTGAAAAAGGAGCTGCTGCATTCAGGTCACGAATGCGGACAAGGTTGTGAGACCGGCTGTAAATGACGTCCGCACTCACGCTGACAGTATCGGTTGCCTGATATTGATAGCCGCCACTCAGTTGCAGACTGTAAGGACTTTTGTAGCCCGCAGGATTGAAAATGCGCGCCTCGTTGAGCGATGCACTATCGCGCAATCCTGCCACATCATTTGGCGCGGGACAGGCGCTGACCGTGTCGCAATCGGGTGAGACCGTAAGGTTTCCATCGAAGGTGAGATCACCCAGATTTGCCTGGGGTCCGATTATTCCAAGCTGCTGCAGCTGTTCCAACTGGCCAAGAAACGCGGGAGATGTCGTGTTGCGCTGTAGCGCGTCTGAGATCACGGCATAGTTCAGCTTGCCATAAAATAATCCGGCGCCAAATCGAAACGATGACCGTGCGTCTGGGCGGTAGTTGACTGCCAAGCGCGGCGCGAAATTATTTGTATCGCCGCCGGTGTGACCCTTGCTAGTCAGGGAGTCATAGTCCCAGCGCAAGCCGAGCGTAGCCGTCAATTGCGAGTTTATCTGCCATTCATCCTCGACATAAAATGCAAGCTGGGTCTGACCGGTTCCAAAAGATTGCGGTCGCAGTTCAACATTATAGTCAATCACTCTGGGGTCGAGCGAAAGAACATCGGACGCTGACAGGTTCAAGCCTGCGCCGGTAGCATTCAGACTGGCGATTTGCAGGGGCGTCAGTTCCACCGTGAAATTGCCGTCCG
>CBETBW010000020.1:0-39288 GCA_965534715.1 uncultured Parasphingorhabdus sp. | reverse complement strand
GATGACCGCCCGTTTTGCATTTCAGGAACAATATTATGACACTCGAAATCCATCCAGAACACGTTATCGTCTTCTCGGTCGTCTACCATCCCTTCCGAAACAATACACCAAGCTTCATCCGCTCTCTCGGTGCGCTGGAAGTAAAGCTTCAGTCCGGCACCGACGTGAGCTTCATGCGGCACCATAATGTTTATCCAGACAAGGATCACGCAGAGCCCTTTCGCGATATGCAAAGATTGGTCGATGAGAAGACGGACTGTGTTTGCGTGCTCGCCAGACGGGGGCTGACGGATTATCCGGTCCAGCTCGAAATACTCGGTGAAGAGGTGCGCCAAGCCCTGCCGATCTCTGACCTTGGATTGCATGCGAATACATTTGTCCTGCAGATCGGCGAAGAAACCATCCGCGCCTATGCAGATCAATATAAAATCCCGCTTGCCAAGCCGACCGCCGGCCCATCGGAGCAAGCAAGAAGGGCCGCCGATCAGGCGCAGGTCAATTATATCACCTGGCTTCACAAATGCCTTTCGGAAGATCCAGATCAACAGAGCCTGCTTGCCGCCTTTCAAGCCTGGCGGATGGTCGATGATCTCCGTCCTGTAACATTTTGAACGATTTAACCTGCACATCTGCAGGAGAAAGAAAAATTATGGCTAATACCTATTTGGCTGTCGACCTGGAATTTGCGTGGGACGAAGAGCTTTATGAAGCTCATCGCGCTTTCGACCGCAAATCCAACCGCCGCGCTACCGCTGTCCACCGTATAACTGCTGCGGCAGTATTTGAATTTACGGTTGGCGATCACGGCGAGGTGTCGACAGGCGCTGTCTCGTCCTGGAATCAGCGTCAATGGGGGGACGAACAGGCGGTGGTTGCCGAACTGTTCAACTATCTTAGCCAGCATCAGAAACTGCCGGTGCTGACCTTTGGTGGGTTGGGGAAGGATATCCCTGTGCTAGTTCTAGCCGCGATCGCCTATGGGATGCCGCTTCCGTTTCAACTGCGGGATCAGCCGGGCCGGAAGGGACCGCGCCCGCACCTTGATTTGGGGCTAATGCTCAAGGGCGGCGGGCGCACCTGGAGTCACTTGTCACAGGTCCTGTTGCGGCAAGGCATGCCGGCAAATTTGTTGCAGAGCAAACCGAAGGTCGAGCAGCCGAAGGATGCGGTTGGTTGGCAGCGCCTGAGCGATCATTGCGAACTGGACTGTCTGCTGCTTGCCATTGCCAAGATCGGATGGCTGCGCGCGCAAGGGCAAAATGGCCTAGATGTGGAGCCCGCCATTATCGGACTGATTGCTGGCTTTCTTCGCAGGCGGCCAGATCATGCCTTGCACGATCAGCTGGTGGATTATCCCATTCTCGTGGCTGGACTGCAGGGAGCGGACGCTCCGCTGACGGCCCGATTGTGTTGAAAAAGTCGGGTCTACGACGCAACTGCGGCTTTTGGTAATAATGATTCAGCGGCGAAGCCTTAGGGCAAGCGTCGTTACGTCAGTCCGTCCATCGCGATTCGATTATTGCTGACAAAAACTCGCCGGAGAGTTATTCAACACAATATGCCCAGAAGCAGACGTTTATATTCCATATCTCTAATGACTACTTCCCAACCACTTGGTGGTGTCATTCGGGCGCGAGCAGAATATCTGCGGTTAACTGCCACCTTAAAATACGAATCTTTGTCATGGGAATGACGGCAACTGGGGCCGATGTGCTCTCTCTAGGGTAGGTCGACCAAAATTCTCCAATGATTCGAGTGCCCATCTTTGAAGTCTATGGGGCACCATTACAGAAAATTCGGATATTTGTGACTAAGTTGCAACGATATTTGGCTGTCTGGCAAGATTGCGCGGTAAAGCGGTCTTTTTCACGCTAATGCACTGGACTATTTCTGGCATCTGGATAAGTGCTGAGCGCCTGAACGGGGGGCGGATCGCTCCATCTTAACAAAGTTCCACCGGCCTGACCGTCGGGGCGCAGGAGAAACTCATGAAAATCGCAAAATTTTTGGCCGCTACTGCACTCAGTGGCGCCATCGCAACATCGCCTGTCTATGCACAGGATGTCCAGGGAGAAGAAACGTTTGACGACAATGTCATCATCGTCACTGCTTCCAAGCGCGAAACGACATTGCAAGAAACTCCTATTTCGGTATCGGTGACAACCGGCGAAACGCTCGAAAATGCGCAAATCCGTGACGTACTCGATCTGCAATCGGTTACTCCTTCGCTGCGTGTCAGCCAGCTCCAGACCTCTTCAGCATCGACTTTCATTATTCGCGGCTTTGGTAACGGCGATAACAATTTCGGCATCGAGCCGTCTGTTGGCGTATTTATTGACGGCGTGTTCCGTTCGCGTTCGGCTGCAGCTCTGTCAGATCTTCCCAATGTTCAGCGCATCGAGGTGCTGAACGGCCCGCAATCGACGCTGTTCGGTAAGAACGCTTCTGCTGGTGTGATTTCGGTTATTACACGTGAACCGCAATTCGAATTTGGCGGAGCGGTTGAAGCCGTTTACGGCAATTACAATAATGTCGTTCTCAAGGGCGATATTACAGGCCCGCTGACAGAGAATATCGCCTTTTCGGTCGACGGTAGCTATAACCGCCGCGACGGTTACGCCAAGATTGTCAATTTGGACGAAGAGCAGAATAACCGGAACCGCTGGGCAGCGCGTGGTCAGCTTTTGTTCGAGCCAACATCGGATTTGAAGATTCGTGTGATTGGTGATTACTCGCGGATTGACGAGATTTGTTGTCAGGTGACGACAGTTGTCGCTGGGCCGACCGCTGGAGCGATCCAGTTGCTTGGCGGCCAATTCTCGACAGACCGTTTCAGCTATGATGCGTATCTCAATAAGGTTCCGATCAACAAAGTCGACAATTACGGCGGCTCGCTCCAGGTCGATTATCAGGCAGGTGCGCTTTCTTTCACCTCGATTTCTTCCTACCGAGAACTGAAGAACCTGTTCATTTCGGACATCGACTACAGCAGTCTGGATGTTGCGAATGAAACCCGCAACCAGAAGGTAAAGACGCTCACCCAGGAATTCCGCGTCGCATCGGACTTTGATGGTCCGGTCAACTTCTTGCTCGGCGGCTATTACTTCGACGAAAGCATCTCGCAGATCAGTCAGATCGAAAACGGTACCCAAATCCGTGACTTCTTCGAAGTTCTGGCTGGTGGAAACCCGGCAGATATCATCGCGGGCAACCCAAGTGTATTCAATGGGGTTGAAGCAGGTCTTGGCCTGCCACAGGAATCCATTTTTCTCACACCGCTCCTCACAGCCGAGCAGTTTTCGATGGACAACACGTCCTATTCGATCTTCGGCACGGTTGATTTTGAACCGGTCGATGGCCTCGTCATTACGGGTGGTTTCAACTATACCGACGATAAGAAGGACTTCGCACTCGCCCAGCAAAGCTTCGATCCACTGGGTCAAATCAATCTGATTGATGCTTTCATTGTAGGTGCAACCGGGGGTACTGTAGCCTCGCGGGCTCAATTCCAGGCGCTTCCTGCGGCTAATCAGGCGGCTCTGCTCGCTGCGGCACAATCTGCTGCAAACCCGCTGCTCGGCTTGTCTGCCTTCCAGTTTCAGCCGCCCTTCCTGACCATCCCGAACGCTGTCGAAGATGGCAAGACTCGCGATGACAAGTTCACCTATCTGCTGCGCGCATCCTATAGAATCTCAGACGAAGTCAATGTTTATGGTAGCTATGCAACGGGCTTCAAAGCGAGCTCGGTTAACCTGTCGCGCGATAGCCGGCCTTCCAGTGCCGATTTTGTCGCAGGCCCGGGCGGGTCGACTTTCGCGGCTCCATCATCTCCAGTCCTCGATGCCGGTCTGGCGCTGCCAAACCTGAGGAGCGGTTCGCGCTTTGCGGGTCCAGAGACTGCGACCGTGTATGAGGTCGGTGTTAAAGGTCAGTGGGAAGGCTTCGGCTTCAACCTCGCATTGTTCGACCAGACCATCAAAGGTTTCCAGAGCCTTGCCTTCACCGGCACCGGCTTTGCTTTGCGAAATGCGGGCCAGCAATCGGTCAAGGGTGTCGAGTTTGACAGTACCATTAACCCGACTGAGGGGCTGGTTTTCACATTTGCAATGACCTATCTTGATCCGTTGTTTGATGACTTCCCGGGTAGTGTCTTGGGCAACCTGAGCGGCGCAACACCAGGCGGCATTCCTCAGATCGCTATCTCGACTTCTGCAACCTATTCACACGAATTTGGCGCCAGCGGGAATATGTTGGTCACGCGGATTGATTACAGCCATGAAAGCAACACGCCGATCAACAATGGCTTGCCGACTTTTAACGCTGCGTTGGGCAACACCCAGATTTTTGATCGCGAGGTCAATCTGGTCAACGGCTCAATGACGCTCAAGCTTGAAAACGGCATCGAAGTCGGCGGGTACGTTCGTAACCTGCTCAACGACCAGTTCCTCACGACCGTATTCGATGGCGTTGCACAATCAGGAACGGTTTCCGGTTATCCAAGTGCGCCGCGCACTTACGGAGGCGTCGTCCGCTTTAAATTCTAGTTTCAGTTTGAACTAAAATTACAAAATATGGCTCTGCCGGGAAACCGGCGGGGCTTTTTTTGTATCAAAATTGCATCAAAACCCCTGTGAATGGTGCAAAAATGGAACAAAACTGGATGTTTCACGATTTGAGTCTGGACTTAATCGCGCGATTAGTTGAGTAATAACGGATCGGGGGGATGGGTAAAAAATTCACTCTCCGATAAAACGATGGGATTTGGGAGAGAGAAATGCGTAAATCGCTATTATTAGCCGCCACAGCTATATCCACAATGTCCGTACCTGCCATGGCGCAGGACCGCGACGAAGGTACAAATGACAGCAATGTCATTATCGTGACCGCGCAGAGACAGGCACAAAGTGCCCAAGATGTACCGATTGCGGTTTCCGCATTTTCCGGGGCAGCGCTGGAAGCTCAGCAGATCGAAAATAGTTCCGATCTCCAGCTTACACTGCCAAACATCACCTTTACCAAAACGAACTTTACCAGTTCCAGTTTTACAATTCGCGGGATCGGCGACCTTTGTGTGGGCGTGTCTTGTGATCAGGCAACCGCCATTCACTTGAACGATTCGCCTTTATTCTCGACACGACTGTTTGAAACGGAGTTCTTCGATCTCGAGCGAGTCGAAGTGCTGCGTGGTCCGCAGGGCACATTGTTCGGACGCAATGCGACTGCAGGTGTGGTCAACGTCGTTACCGCCAAGCCGAGAATGGGCGAGTTCCAGGGATCCGGTGATGTCGAATATGGCAATTACAACGCAATCAAAGTCAAGGGCATGGTCAACATACCCATCGGCGAGAACATCGCCTTTCGTGGTGCGGGCGTTTATGTGAAACGCGACGGCTATACTACCAATCTCAATGGTGGCCCTGATCTTGATGATCGGGAACTGTATTCGATTCGCGGTTCACTGCGTTTCGAGCCCACTCCGGACACCACGATCGATCTATATGGGTCGTATTTTCGCGAAGACGACAACCGGATGCGGATCCAGAAACAATATTGTCAACGTGACCCGACAGGTATTTTGGGTTGTTTGAACAGCTCCCGCAATGCAGAATCGTTCAATGCGAACTCTACTTTTACCGCTGCACTGTCATCACGGGAATTTCTTGCCATTCGCGGTATACCAACCGCGTTCGCGCTGGGTAGCCTTTACGGTCCCGACCAATATTCGGGCATTAATATTCCTGCAGATTCGCGGACAGTGAACACGGCATTCACGCCGGAATATTTTACCAGCGAAATGACCTTCCAGGGCAAGATCGAGCATGATTTCGGACCAATCAGTGCACAGCTTTCGGGTACCTATCAGAAGGTGAAGCTGGATTCGCGGCAGGATTATAATAATAATATAGGCCGTCGGGATATTTATGCGCCTGCATTGAACACGCTTTCTGCAGCTGCAGCCGGCCTTATTCCGGGTCTTCCAGCATCCTATTTTGCACCAATAGCTGCTGCCATCATTCCCAATGGTCCGAACGGCGTACTTTGTACTTCAGATACTGACACTATCGGTCTCGGGTCATTTGGCGGCAACAGCAATTGTGCGACGACACCGCTTCAATATGACCGTTCAAACCAGCAGAATAGTAGCTGGTCGGCAGAGGCAATTATCTCGAGCGATCTGGACGGGCCGTTCAACTTTCTGGTCGGCGGTATCTACGCCGACTATCATTTGACCGAGAACAGCTATTATGTGAATGCGTTCGCGATCGATTATGTTGCAGGTTTGCTCGGTAGCTTCACTGCGCTTGGTGGTGGCTTGCCGCCGTCATTCCTCGGCACACCTTATTTCCGCAACAATACGGATGATTTGACCGTCAAATCCTATGGGTTGTTCGGTGAAGTCTATTTTGACATCAGTGACCGTCTGAAACTGACGGGTGGGCTGCGATACAACAACGACAAGAAAAACGTTCAAGCGCGCTCGACTCTTGCAAGCTTCCTTGTTCCATACAGTCAAACAACCAATGCATTTGACTCACCGTTCGTAGGATCTTTCGATGCTGACCCAGGTACGCCCGGTAACCAGATTTTCCAGAATCGTCAGGTTAAATTCAATGAAATCACTGGCCGGGCGGTGATTGATTATAAGGTCACCGACGACAATCTTGTGTATTTCTCTTATGCTCGTGGTTATAAGTCCGGTGGTTTGAACCCGCCACTGCAGCCCATTTTCGCGGTGCCGGAATCATTCCGGCCCGAGCAAGTGGACGCATTTGAAGTCGGATCGAAAAATACTTTCGCCGATGGCACCCTGCAACTCAATCTGACTGCATTCTACTATAAATATAAGGATTTGCAGCTCAGCAAGATTGTGGCGCGGACAGCGGTGAACGAAAATATTGACGCCGATATTTACGGTGCGGAAGTCGAGGCCGTTGTTCGCCCTGATCCGGACTGGTTGATCAACATGGGTTTCAGCTATCTGCATACCAAGGTTAAGGGGGATACATTTAACAGCGATCCGCGTGACTTTGGCGGAGGCCGGTCGGACGCGGTGATTATCAAGGATATCACCAATGCATCCAATTGTGCTGTGGCGTCTTCAACGGGAAGCGCTGCTGGTGTTAACCAGTTCGTCAACACGATAACCAATGTTATCAATGCTGGTCTAGTGCCCGGTGTTGCCGGTGGCGCGAATCTACAACCAACCACAGCCTTTCCTGCAAATGGCGGTATTGCCTCCACCGGAGCGTTCGGTATTTGCAGTGTTCTGGAAGCTGCGGCCGCAGGAGCATTTGCTGGCGCTGGTATCGACCCGGCGGCATTCGGCGGGATTGAATATTTTGCTGCCGGTATTCCCAAGAACATTCGCGGAAACAAGTTGCCACAGGCGCCGCAGCTGAAATTCTCCGCTGGTGTTCAATATACCATGAACTTTGAGAATGGCATGAGTCTGGTACCGCGCGTTGACCTTGCCTATACGGGCGAGAGCTTCGGCAGCATCTTCAACGGCAATGTCAACCGGATCAAAGGCTATGCGCAGGCGAACGCCCAGGTCCAGTTAAACGGGACGGATGATCGCTGGTATATTCGTGGGTTCATTCAGAATATTTTCGACAGCAACGCTGAAACCGGACTTTATGTAACGGATCAGTCCTCTGGTTTGTACACGAACATATTCACTCTGGAACCACGCCGTTACGGTATTGGTGCTGGCTTCAAGTTCTGATCTGAAGAAACTAACGTATCAAGGAAGCCCTGCCGGGAAACTGGCAGGGCTTTTTTTGTTATCTGAGGTGCCTTTTGGCGAAAGCACGGCCTGATTCAAATTTTGGATATTTTTCGAAGTCTGCAGTTATGTAACGAATTAGCTGGCTTGTCAGCCGAACCCGTATAGCGGCGAGAAAGGCCCTTGCTTGCGCTGCCGGATTTTTGCGGTCGTCGATCCCCCGGATCGACTTTTATCCGCAAAAATGGTGCCGAATATCCGACTCGAACGGATGACCTACCGCTTACAAGGCGGTTGCTCTACCAGCTGAGCTAATTCGGCATGCACTGGATTTGCTGGGCGCTATTAGCGTCAAACCACGCCAAAGGTCCAGCCCTCTTTTTGCGCGATCTCGTCGGTCATGGCGGGCGGGTTCCACAGCGCCCGATTGCCTGCCACCTGCTTCATCCATGCCGCAGTGATCAGCGCATCGGTGCTGTGGTCGTCATAGCGCTGCAGTCTGGCGGGCGGGGCTGTGTTTAGCTCTGCGAGAGCAGTTGTGAGCCCGGCGCGATCCCGCACCTTGCTGCGTCCCTTGGGAAGGCCCGCTGCCAGTGCCGCGACAGTGGTATAGATTTCGACGATGACAGGTCCGCTTTCGGGAACGGGATCAAAAGGCCAGACCGGAATGACGCCGCCGAGCTGGTGCAGCATCCGCATGCCGGTCAGACTGGACTTGCCGACCTGTGCTGCCCCGACGAGATTGAAGCAACTGGCGCTGTTCGCCTGTCTGGTAGCTCGTTGATAATGTTCCACTTCCCGCAAGCGCCCGATGCCACTGCCGAACAGGTCGCCGACATGATCGCGGCTGTGGCGAAAATGGCGACTTGTCTGCGGGTGATTGAGAAAGCTGGTGATGTTCAAATGGGGATTATCGCTGCACATGGAGTTGACCATGTTCCAAAGCGCTTTCGCATTGTCCGGGCTCTTGTCCCACTCGGGGAAATAGGATTTCCATGAACGGGAATGCCATCGACAGGTCAAAGCCGATTAACATGTTCCGATCGCTCTCCGCGAGGCGCAAAAGCCAGGCGAGAACATCTGCCCGCGACCAGCGAGGCGCAGGAGACAATAGAGCAGGAGGGGAGTCCGGGCCTATGACCGAAATTGCAATGCCGTCCGGACGTTCGGTTCTGGCGCCGGACCAGTCGACGCAAGCAAAGTGAGAGAATTTACGCACGCCGATCTTCTAGCGAATCAATCCGGCAAAAGAAAAGGGCAGGTCCATCGGACCCGCCCTTGTTCATTCATTTGTTGGCTAGTGCCTATTTCTTGGTAACCGGTTTGCGTGCCGCAGGCTTCCGTGCCGCAGGTTTGCTTGCAGCTGGTGCCTTTGGCTTCGGCGGATTGGTGTAGAGATTTTCCAGCACCTTGCCTGCCACGTTGCGTCCACCCCAACCAAAAGCCAGAGCCGCCGCTGCAGCGCCGCCAATGACCAATGCGGTAAAGGCCGTCTGAACGATCTCCTGTCCGACACCCATGAACTGCAGGCCCATGAACGTAAACAGGATGATCGTGGCATAGCGCACAATGGTGGATGCCATGCTGCCTTCATCCGTTCCGCCCACAATTTTGGACAGCAAGTTAGCGATCAGGAAACCCACAGCGATCACGATCGAACCAAAGATGACCCTTCCGCCGAGTTCGAGAACCTGATCAAGGATTGATGTCAGTTCTGCAAATCCGAGCAGTCGCATCGCCGCGATTGCGAAGAAGAGCATGATCGCTACCTGGGCAATTCTTGCCAGTACCGCCGTCAATGACGTTTTCGCTGGCAAGATATCGAGAGCCGCTACGGACTGATCCACACCAAGACCAGGCAGAATTTCCGTGATGATCTGAACCACGAACTTGCTGATCAAATAACCGATACCGAGGATTATGGCAGCGCCGATGATGTTCGGAATTGCCTCAAGGATCATGCGGAGCATATCGCTGGCTGGTCCTGAAACCGATTCCAGATTTAATGCTTCCAGTGCCAGTATCGCGATCGGGATGATAATCAGGACATAAATGATCGTTCCGATCGTCTTGCTGATCGTCGAATTGCCGGTAACAGCGTCAATACCGCCGCGATTGGCCCATTTGTCAAAATCGACTGTCTGCAAAAATGTCACGACAAGGTCCCTGACAATCCGTGCGACGACTATGCCGATGAAGAATATGATGGCTGCGCCCAACAGATTGGGAACAAAACCCATGATAGAGTTGAGCAAAGTCTGAATGGGTGCGTCGACGCCGCCCAGCCCGAGAACGCGAAGGATGATGAGAAGACCGAACAGCCAGATCAGCAAGGATACAATCTTGCCAAGTGACTCTCCGACAGATGTGCCGGTCGATGTGTCACGCTGCAGAAACTTCACATTGTCCACAAGCTTCGCAAAGGTCCATTTGGCGGCCTTTGCCAAAGCCCATGTGCCGATAAGAATTATCAGGGCCAAGCCCAGTTTCTCACCCCACACCATCATTAGCTCCGAATCAAAGGCATAATTGCCTATTCGCATCCCATCCATCTAGCTTCCCCTATTTCGTTTCTATTACGTCGAGGAATGAATAGCACATTTGCTAACAGATGCACAGAAATCAATAATTTTATTGTGGGGCCGAGCAATAAAAACACATAAAGTTCAGGTGCTTGCGATCATCTCCACGATCACCCGGCCAATGGCTTCACGTCTTTCGAGTACCGAGAGGGCCTTCGCTGCATCATTCAGGGGAAAACGGTGAGAAATATGTGGACGCATTGCCCCCTTTGCCGCCAATTCCCGAAGCGCTGCGCTTTGGCGTTTGGCCAGTGCGGGGTCGCGGCGAGGGCTCTCGCCGGCACGGACCCCAATCAGGCTATAGGTCTTGATCAACACATGATTTGCCGGAAAGGACGGAATGATACCGCTGGCAAAGCCGACGACAAGATATCTTCCGTTCCAGGCAATGGCGCGCGTCGCTGTCAACGCGAGATCGCCGCCGACCGGATCATAAACGACATCCACGCCTTTACCATCGGTCAAGGCCTTGATCTTGGTCGCCAGCTCTCGGTCAGCAGGATCCAGCAGATGATCAGCCCCTGCATGGTGGATGGCCTCCAGCTTTTCCTCATTGGACCCGGTGCCGATTACCGTCGCACCGATATGCTTTGCCATTTTGACAGCGGCCATGCCAACGCCGCCGCTTGCGCCAACGACAAGGACCGTCTCGCCGGGCTGGAGACGTCCCCGTTCGACCAGCGCATGCCAGGCAGTCGATGCTGCGGCTTGCCAACAGGCGCCTTCGATGAAGGAAAGTGCCTTGGGCAGGGGAGAGACGGCGGCAGCGCTGACAATCCATTGCTCGGCCAGCGCGCCGCCCTTGCCGCCAGCCATGACGCGATCGCCGGGTTTTACGCTTTGCACATCGGCTGCGACTTCGATCACCTCTCCCGCCGCTTCTAGCCCGGGTACGAACGGCGGATCGGGACGGAATTGATATTTTCCCTGGGTCATCAGCAGGTCGGGGAAATTCAGACCGGCTGCCTTGACCGCGATACGGACTTCTCCTGATGTCAGCGGTCTTGGTATTTGGGTCTGTATGCTGATGGAAGCAGGACCGGTCAATTCAGTGCAAACTGCCGCGCTATAGGGGGTCATGGTGCGAAAACATTCACGACGTCGCGCGTAAATGCCGCAATATCAAACCGGCTATCGCTCGTGTCATAGCCGCGTCTGACTATCACCAGATCGAGCGAGGGAATAATGACCAGATACTGGCCGCGATTACCAAAGCCGGCAATCGCATCTTCCGGAATATCCTCGGATTTGTTCATCAACCAAAATGTGGCACCATAGCCAAATTCACGTCCTTCCGGCTGCGGTCCTGACGGTTTGCTAACATATTCGCGCCAGTTTTCTGGAAGGAAACGTTCTCCGTTCCAGACCCCATTGTTAAGATAAAGCTGGCCCAACCGACCCAAATCGCGAGCTGTGGTCCAGACCTGACTGGAAAGGATATAATTATCCTGCCAGTCCGTCTCGACATAGGTGCGGGTCATGCCCAGTTTCTGAAAAAACGCAAAGGGATCAAAATCACGGTCCTCGGGGAGGCCATTGCCGAGTTTACTCTTCCGCTCGAGATGTTGCGCACGCGCCGCATGAACCGCGAGCAGAGTATCGTTATTGGCATAACGAAAACGCGTGCCCGGGGTGTAAAGCAAAGGCCAGGCGGTCGCCCGCTCCGTCACGCTCGCACCGCCCATATAAAGGGGGTCGGTGCGATTGCCTGCAGTATCGCTGACCAGTCCGCTGCTCATGCGCATCAAATTGTCGATAGTGAGCGATGCACGGGGGTCACCTGGTTCTTGCCATTCCGGGATTTGCAACGGAGCATGGATGTCGACCATTTTCTGCTGGACTGAATAGCCAATCAACGTACCGGCGAGCGATTTTGCGACCGACCATGTACGCTGTGCCGTGTGCAGGTCATGCCCTTCTTTATACGCTTCAGCCTGGATTTTGCCATTTCTGATCACGAGTACGCCGCTGGTCTTCCCACCATATAAATCCGTTTGGAATGCGCGTTTGGCTGCGGTATCAAATTCGGGTGACCGGGGAGTTGATGTTGGGGCTGCATTTCGATCGCCGATCGGCCAGAGTTGATCATCGACAAGCGCCCGTTCGCCTGTCGGCATAGTTTTGTCGATCCCGTTGAAGCCAATCGGCATGGATGTGCAACCACTCTGACTATTCCAGATTGCGACACGCGGGGGAGCATCATCGGCAAAGCGGACGCGGACCTGGCGCGCTGACTGGTCAACTTGCTCTACAAGGACCGGGACGATATCCGCTATCCGTTCGTAGATCCCGGTCAGTTCATCCGCTTTTATATCGGCGAGCGATTTTCCACCATTCCACAATCCGGAACAGATGAATTGCGCTTTGTAGCCCGCCGCTAAAGCGCGGTCGTAGCGCGTTTCTTCATTCTCTTGGGCCAAAGCGCTGATCGGAAACAGGGCACCGGCGACGCAAATACTAACCAGTCTTTTCAGCACGCAAATTCTCCCAATAGTCCAGTCGTTCCCGAATTTTATGCTCGAACCCGCGATCCACTGGCTCGTAGAAACGCTGCGGCCGCATCTCCTCCGGCCAGTAACTGTCGCCCGAAAATCCATCATCCGTTTCATGGTCATAGCTATAGCCTTTGCCATAGCCGATGTCCTTCATCAGGCTGGTCGGCGCATTGAGGATATTCTGCGGGGGCATCAGCGAACCGGTATCCTTTGCGGATTTCCATGCGGCTTTCTGGGCCTTGTAAGCGGCATTGGATTTCGGTGCCGTCGCGCAATAGAGGCAGGCTTGGACAATCGCCAATTCGCCTTCCGGGCTGCCGAGAAATTCATAAGCCTGTTTTGCGGCTAGCGCCTGCACGAGGGCCTGCGGATCAGCCAGGCCGATATCCTCACTGGCGAAGCGAACGATCCGGCGAAGTAGAAAAAGCGGCTGCTCCCCTGCCACCAGCATCCTTGCCAGGTAATAAAGCGACGCCTGAGGATCGGATCCCCTCAGCGCCTTGGTCAGCGCCGAGATCAGATTATAATGACCCTCTCGATCCTTGTCATAAACCGCCATCCGGCGATGCAGGATTTTGGCGAGTCGGGGAGGGTCCAGCGGGTCTGCGATATCCAGGGAAAAGAGAGTCTCGGCCTGATTGAGCAGAAACCGTCCGTCGCCATCGGCACTGGCAATCAGCGCTTCTTTTGCATCGACGGTGAGAGGAAGGGATTTGTCTTCGAGCTGTTCCGCTTTTACCAGAAGCTGGCCGAGAGCGGAGCCGTCCAGTCGATTGAGGATAAGCACCTGGGCGCGGCTGAGCAGGGCAGCGTTCAGTTCAAACGATGGATTTTCGGTAGTGGCACCGACCAGCACCACCGTGCCTCGCTCGACATACGGGAGGAAGCTGTCCTGCTGCGAACGATTGAAACGGTGGATTTCATCGACAAACAACAATGTAGCCCTGCCGGACTGGAACCGCATATCGGCTTCGGCAAACACTTTTTTCAGATCGGCCACGCCCGAAAACACCGCCGAAATAGCCTTGAAATGCAGATCCGTTTGATCGGCGAGCAACCGGGCGAGGCTGGTTTTACCGGTTCCCGGCGGTCCCCAAAGGATGATCGAGGAAAGCTTTCCCGCGGCGACCATGCGGCCGATAGTACCTTCAGCGCCGACGAGGTGATCCTGACCGACGATCTCCGCAAGCTCGCGGGGCCTTAGCCTGTCGGCCAGTGGAGCATCGGGCGTGCTTTCCGATTCACGCTGTTGATCATTTTTATTGTCAAACAGTCCTTGCATGATCAGCGAACAGCAGCCTGCTTGATCGGTCCATGACCAGCCTGCCGCTGGCGGACCAAGCGCACATAAGTTTGTGCGACGGCGTTGTTGATCTGGTCCCAGCTATATTCTTCGGCGCGCCGTTCCCCGGCCTTGCCGTGAGCGTTGCGGAGGTCTTGGTTTTCACAATAAGCTTGAAGCGCATCTGCAAATTGACGAATTGCACCAGGCGTAATGAGCTTGCCGGAATCGTTGTTCTTTACCAGGCTCTGGCTACCAGTGGCCTTTGCCGCGACCACGGGGAGCCCGCAGGCCATGGCTTCGAGCGTGACATTGCCAAACGTCTCGGTAATCGAGGGGTTGAACAGCATATCCATACTGGCAACCGCCCGGCCGAGATCGCTGCCCTGTTGAAAACCGGCAAAAATGGCGCCAGGAATTCTGTCTTCGAACCACTGTTGGGCCGGTCCTTCTCCGATCACGACCACTTTGTGGGTCACCTTGCGGCGTTTCAGTTCGTCGATCGCATCGGAAAAGACATCCAGACCCTTTTCCATCACCAGTCGTCCGAGGAATCCGATCACCGGTTCGTCATCCGCAATGTCCAGTGATCGACGCCATGCCATGTCACGGTGACTGGAATTGAATATCTCGCGGTCGACGCCGCGCGACCAGATGCCGACATCATAGTTCATCCGCTGGTCGCGGAGAACCTGTGCCATCGATTCGGAAGGGGCCACCAGGGCATCGCAGCGGCGATACAGGCGGCGCAAAATTGCCTCAATCACCGGCTCCAGAAAGGCGAGATTATAGTAGCGCGGATAAGTCTCGAACCGCGTGTGCACCGAGGCAAGCACCGGTATATCGGCCTTGCGCGCCCACGACACCATCTTGTGTCCGACCCGGTCAGGGCTCGATATCTGCATGATATTTGGGTTGAACCGTTCCAGATCCGTCCGCACGTCGCCAGACAGGCGGGTTGGGAAGCGATATTCACCGCGACCCGGAAAAGCGACAGATGGTACGCTGATCAGGTCCCCGGTCGGTTCGAAGGCAGGCGTATCGGTGGTCGGCGAATAGACTCGAACGGCTGCTCCCTGGCGCAGCAGATAATCCACCAGCCGATTGAGAGCCTGATTGGCACCATCGCGCACGAAATTATAATTGCCACTATAAAGCGCAATGCGCAGGTCACTGATTTCCATTCGCGCCTTGAAGCATAATCAAGGCGAAATTGCCAATATGAACTTGGTCCGCTAGCAGTCTGTGATGATCCGGACCCCGCTCGAACAATTGCTGATTAGCACGCCACAAGTCTTTGGCGATGATGGCGAAATGAGCGCGATCGCAAAAAATGCGGTAGAGCGCCCGCTAATGCTGGGCTTTGAAGGGTTGGCAGGAAATCAGGTTGGTGATCCGCTGCATCATGGGGGCCTGGACAAGGCCGTTCATCTCTATCCGATTGAACATTATGCCTTCTGGCGAGAAAAATATCCGGATGTGGCTGTATTGGAGCAACCCGGAGCGTTTGGAGAAAATTTCAGCTGCTCGGGATTGAGCGAGGAGCGGCTTTGTCTTGGTGATATATTCCGGATCGGGGAAGCGCTGGTCGAATGCAGCCATGCGCGCCAGCCTTGCTGGAAGCTCAATCACCGGTTTGGCAAGCCGGATGTGCTGAAAACCGTCGTGAAGACCGGCAAGTCTGGTAGCTATTTCCGCGTCCTGGAAGAAGGCCGTGTGCAGGTTGGGGACTATTTCGTGCAACAGGCGCGCCCATATCCTGATTGGCCACTGGAACGGTTGTTTGCCATCATTATCGGCGGCCAGCACAAGGGGCAGGCCGCCGAGCTTGTTGCGCTATCGAAAAATAAGGTGCTCGGCAAAACCTGGCGGGTCCGGGCAGAGCAGCTAGCGGGCAACTGAACCCGCTATCTGTCATCCGGTTTCGCTGGGTGCAAACGCAATTTGGTCACGCGGCGATCATCGGCTTCGGTAATTTCCAAAATCCAGCCGCTGGGATGTTCCAGTCTCTCACCGATCGTGGGGATATGTCCCGCGAGCACAAAACACAGCCCGCCGATCGTATCGACATCCTCGTCTATTTCCTCAAGTGCGGGATCAATCGTTTCGCCGACATCATCCAGTTCTGCCCGCGCATCCGCTTCCCAAATCCCATCGTCTAGCATGACCAGCATCGGCACCGGCTCGTCATCATGCTCGTCTTCGATCTCGCCGGTAATTTCCTCGACAATATCCTCGATGGTAACGAGGCCTTCGGTACCGTTATATTCGTCAAAAATGATCGCGAGATGGGTACGAGTGGCTCGCATTTCCGCCAGCAAATCGAGCACGCCCATGGACTCCGGGACAAAACGGGGTTGCCGCAGGAAGGGCGTGATATCATCAGGATATTTGCCGCCTTTCGCAACAATTGCGAATATATCCTTGATGTGAATCATGCCGATAATATTATCGAGATTTTCGCGATAAACCGGGATACGGCTGTGTCCGTGCTCGGAAAAAATATCGACAAAATCGCTGAACGGGGCGCTTTCCTCGATGGCGATCATATCGGCACGCGGTACGGCAATATCGTCTACCCGATTGTCGCTGAAATGAAGCATGTTGCGCAACATTTCCAGTTCCAGCGATGATACGTCCTGACGTCCACCGGGATCGGCTTCGGCATCACTTTCATGGTCATCGATGACTTCTTCGATCTGCGCGCGCAGGCTATTGTCTTCAGTGTTGCCGAATAGCAGAGCCTTCAGGCTCCGCCATATTCGCCCGGGCTCGTCATCTTCCTTGGATTGGCCGCTGCTGCGAGCCACCCCTGTACTATTATCCTTTTCAACGTCGGTCATATAATTTCTTGATTACCTGTTTTGTGCTTGTTCTGCGTAGGGATTGGCAATTCCCAACGTTGCCAATGCATTGATTTCGAAATGCTCCATTATCCCTGCATCTGTCTCGTTCTCGTGATCATATCCTAGCAAATGCAGCGACCCGTGGACAATCAAATGTGTAACATGGTTGGAAAAGGAAATGTCCTTTGCTGCTGCTTCGTCGCGGCAGGTCTCATAAGCCAGGATTATATCCCCTAGCAAGGCTTCGCCATCGTCGGTATTTGCCAATGTTTCGAGTAGATCTGGCTGGATTTGGGGAAAGGAAAGGACGTTGGTCGGTTTGTCCTTGCCGCGATAGGCCTTGTTGAGCGCCTGGACTTCGGCATTGTTGGAGAATTTCACGCTAATTTCTATCGCAAAATCCTGAGATAGCAAATCGGCATGGGATGACGCGGTGATTGCGGCCTTTGCCGCCTGCGCCACCAAAACCGTCCAATCCTGTTCATTTCCCCATTCCGGAGACGCGGTCAGTTCAGTCAGCAGCATCTTTGCCTTCATAGGCTTCGACAATTTTACCGACCAGTGGGTGGCGGACAACATCGCTGGCGCCAAATTCGACCACGCTGACTCTCTCGATATCCTTCAATTTGGATACCGCGTCAGCAAGTCCGGATACGGCTTCTTTTGGCAGATCGACCTGTTTGGGGTCGCCGCAAATCACCATCCGGCTATTCATGCCGAAGCGGGTCAGAAACATTTTCATCTGTGCCGCGGTAGTATTTTGCGCTTCGTCGAGAATGACAAAGGCATCGGCAAGGGTTCTTCCGCGCATGAAGGCGATGGGGGCGATTTCAATTTCGCCGCTCTCGATGCGCCTTTCGACCTGCTCGGCAGGAAGCGTATCGTATAGCGCATCATAAAGGGGACGAAGAAAAGGATCGACCTTTTCCTTCAAATCACCTGGAAGAAATCCTATTTTTTCACCTGCTTCGACCGCAGGGCGTGACAGAATGAGTCGATCGACGGAGCCGCTAACCAGTTGAGAGACTGCTTGCGCCACCGCCAGATAGGTTTTGCCGGTCCCTGCGGGGCCAAGCGCAAAGATCATGTCATCGCGGGCGAGGGCTTCCATATAATGAGCCTGCCGGACCGAACGCGGAAAAATTGTTTTCTTGCGCGTTCGGATCATTACCTTCGGTGCTTCGGCTACATCGTCTTTCCTGGCCTTGCCGTCGGCAACAGATTGCTTCGCCACTTTTGCAACGCGGGGATCGGCGGCCATGGCGATAATCGCTTCTACCGCTCCGGTGTCAATCTCCTGGCCCTGCTCCAGACGGTTATAGATGCCGGTCAAGACAGCGCGTGCCTGGGACACCGCTTCTTCCTCGCCTTCGATTTTCAATTTTGTTCCGCGTGCGGCGATATAGACACCAAGCCGATTTTCGATCGCTACGATATTCCGGTCATATTCACCGAACAGATCGCCCAATATCTGCGGATCTTCAAATTCCAGATCCAGGCTAGTAAGGTTCCCGGCCGCTCCGGCCTTTGTTTTCTGGACCATCAGGCGGCCATTCTTTCTTTAATCTGGCCGGTGAGGCTGTTGGGACCTGCACGGGTGACCTCGACTTCAACCAAATCGCCGATATTCAGATTGGGCGAAATAATATGCAGCGATTGCAGCCAGGGCGTCTTGCCGATCAACTGGCCATCCAGCTTGCCCTGGCGTTCGAGTAAAATGTCGGTCGTGCGTCCCACGGTTTGCTGATTGAACGCATATTGCTGCTCGTTGAGCAACGCCTGTAACCTTTGCAAGCGTTCGTCCATCACTTCCGGCGCTATTTGCTCTTCCATCACAGCAGCGGGCGTGCCGGGACGGGGGGAATATTTAAAGGAGAACGCCTGAGAATAATTGGCATCGCGGACAACCTGCAATGTTTCTTCAAAATCCTGATCGCTTTCACCCGGGAATCCGACAATGAAGTCGCCCGAAAGCGCTATATCGGGTCGCAATTCGCGCATCCGCTCGAGAATATCGAGATAGCTTTTCACGCTATGCGAGCGGTTCATCGCCTTGAGGATACGGTCGCTGCCGGACTGTACAGGCAAATGGAGAAAAGGCATCAGCTTGGGTACGTCACCATGGGCGGCAATCAGCCCCTCGGTCATGTCGTTGGGATGACTGGTCATGTAGCGGATGCGTTTCAGGCCTGAGATCTTGTCGAGCGCCCGGATAAGACCATCGAGGCCCTGCTGATGACCCTTTTCATCCTCGCCGTTCCACGCATTGACATTCTGGCCGAGCAAAGTGATTTCGCGCGCGCCGCCATCGACCAGAGCCTTGGCTTCATCAATAAGATCGGCCCAAGGCCGGGAGATTTCCGCACCGCGGGTGTAAGGGACCACACAATAGGTGCAAAATTTGTCGCAGCCTTCCTGAACCGTCAGGAAAGCGGTTGGCCGTGCCTGTTTCCCGCGAGACGGCAGAATATCAAATTTTGATATGGCGGGCATATCGGTATCGAGCGCCTTCTTCCCTGATTTCGCGGTTTCCATGAGTTCCGGCAGCCGGTGATAGGCTTGCGGCCCGACGACAATATCCACACTTGGCGCGCGGCGGGAGATTTCCTTCCCCTCGGCCTGGGCAACGCAACCGGCGACGGCGATCATGGGGCTGGTACCGTCTTTTCTGCGCAGCCGCCCAATATCCGAATAGACTTTGTCGACCGCCTTTTCCCGGATGTGGCAGGTGTTCAGCACCACCAGATCCGCTTCTTCGCCATTTTCAGCGGCGCTCATGCCCTGATCGACGAGCAATTCGGACATGCGCTCGCCGTCATAGACGTTCATTTGACAACCAAAGGATTTGATGTGGAATTTTTTAAGATCGGCTTGAGTCATAGAGCGCGCCTATACAACGGGTTTGCCGCCCAGGGAAGCCGAAAGCGGTTCTGCGATCCGTCGCCGAGCCTCCGCTGCAATATCCTTCCTGCAAGAATAATGGTCTGGGTCAAAAGGCTCCAGAAAATTGACTTCAACCAGAAAACTGCTGCGCCTGGTAAGTAGCCTCCAGGCGTTAGATGGAGCGCTTTCTTCGCCTGTCCAGCTAACTTCATTGGCATTTTTCCCATAGTTCAGAAATATCGGCTGCACCAATATGCCCGGCGGGGGTGGCTCCAGTACTTTGAGCAGAGGCGCCTTGAAGGGGAGCAATGTGGACCCATCGGAGGTCGTGCCCTCGGGGAAAATCGTGATTGCCCATGTCTCCGCCAGTGCATCTCGCAACTGGTTGATTTGCTCCGATACGCCCATCCGGTCCGATCGCGAGACGAAGACCGTGTCATTGAGACGGCAGAGCCAGCCAATGACCGGCCATTTCCCGATCTCCTCCTTTGAGACAAAGGCGGTACCGCTATGTCCGCCCAGAATCGCGATATCCACCCAGGACAGATGATTGGAAATGAAGAAGACGTCTCGCCTGATCGGGGTGCCGATGATATTGACTCGTGCACCGCAAGCGAATGCGGCGACCTTGAGAAATGTCCGCGGCCAAGGATTGGACAATCGCAAAAACCGCCAAATATAGTAAAACGGCACGCAGGCAAATAATGCCGTGAACAGCAGCGCAATCCGCAGTGAAAATCTCAGATAACCCATTGGTGTCGCTCCGTCCCACAGCCGGTATGCCATTGGTTGGGTGTCACAAGGCCGCGCATCCGGGTCGGGTTTGCGCACCTCAGCTTTTTCTGGCGAGAGATACGCCATATAGCTCCATGCGATGGTCAACCAGCCGGTACCCCAGCTTTTCGGCAATCTGTTTTTGCAGCGCTTCAAGTTCCGGATCGACAAATTCGATAACTTTGCCGGTTTCTACATCAATCAGATGGTCATGGTGCGCTTCGGGAACGGCTTCATAGCGGGCGCGGCCATCTCCAAAATCGTGGCGGTCCAATATGCCGGCTTCTTCAAACAGGCGAACCGTCCGGTACACGGTCGCGATCGAAATGCGGGAGTCCACCGCGGACGCCCGTTCATGCAGGGTTTCAACATCGGGATGGTCTTCGGCATCGGAAATGACACGCGCAATCACCCGACGCTGGTCGGTGATCCGCAGCCCTTTTTCTGCACATAATGCTTCAAGATCAATTTTTTGCGGCATGGACCCTTTCCGTCATCGTTGGAAAGACTCTATGCGGGGAGCAGGATATTGCAAAGAGAAAACTGCGGCAATGGCGCCGCAATTTTCCAAACTAGATGCAATAGTAAAGCGATTTATTTTTTTGGACCCTTTTTCTTGCCGAGGCCGATCGCCTTGGCAAGCTGACGACGCTTTTCCGCATAATTGGGTGCGACCATCGGATAATCGTTGGGGAGACCCCATTTGGCGCGATAATCGTCCGGTGTCATGCCATAGTGAGTCATCAGGTGGCGTTTCAGCATCTTGAGCTTCTTGCCATCTTCCAAACAGACGACATAATCTGGTTTGATCGATGACTTGATCGGAACGGCAGGATCGGGACGCGCCTGTTCAGCGGCTTTGCCCGAAAGACCCGCAAGTGCTCCGTGAACACTGGTAATGATAAGCGGTAAATCTGATACCGCGACGCTGTTGTTGCTGACATGTGCAGCAACGATGTCTGAAGTGAGCGTAATTAGCGTCTCATTCAGAGCGATTTCTTCCTCAGTCATAATATTATACCTTTGTGCGACCAATTATTATTATATTGCAATTTCTTGCGCACTATTATTTACACGATCAAACGCAAGCTGCAATAGTCAAACTGATGAAGCCCTAAGCTATCTGCTTAGTCGGTGAATTTCGCCTTGTAAGTAATGGCGTCGTACTTTTCCATGTTCGGACCAGTATAATAGGCCTTGCGCAATCCAATCTCGTAAAAACCAAATTTGGCATAGAGTCTTGCCGCTGGATTGTCGGCTCTCATTTCCAGAAAAACGGCGGAAACCTGATCTGCACGAGCGGTCAACAACATATGTTCGAGGAGCAGATATCCCACGCCCTGACTTTGGCATTCCGGAGAAACCGCAATCATGAGAAGTTCTTCCTCGTCCGCTGCCTGACGGCTGATCACAAAACCGCAGATTGTATTTTTTCGTCGTGCAATCAACAGCTTTGCGCTGGGCATGGACAGCATCGACCGACATTGATGATGGTTCCATCCTTCGCCGTAAGTCTTGGGAAAGGCGCTTTCCATGACGCGCATCACGTCGCTCAAATTGCCGAGATCACCTGGTTGGACGTCGATCGGAGGAAGATCATGATCTTTCCACCACCGATGGTGACTGGCCATGATTCAGACGGCTTTCGCGGGCTGGGCGTCCGGCTTGCGTCCATAGATCGGCTTGGGTGACATTTCCTTCATATCACAGGCTACTAAAGAGATTTGGGAGGCATTTGGCAATATAGGATAGTGATCATCCACTCCGGCTATCCTGGAAAGTTCCGTAGCGGCTGATCCGGCAATGATATCTGCCTTGACCTGGCTTGCCGCTTGGTCTGGCGGGAGCGATACAAACGGGCCCAATGGTTCGCCGTTACTGGAAAAATTTTGTACAAAATATTCGCCGTGACCTGCAAGCATCGCCACGCAAACCGGTTGAGGTGTTTTAAACTGACTCTGGGCCTGTGCCGCAACCAGCGTTAGGCAGGAGTATCCGTTGATCTCTGCGCCCCAAGCCAATGCCAGGGCCTTGGCGGCGGATATCCCGATGCGGACGCCCGTGAAGCTGCCGGGTCCGCAATTTACCAGTATCTTGTCAGCTTTGCCTCGCTCGGGAAGTTGCGCAATCGCGGGAATCAACTTTTCCGCATGCCCACGCCCGATTTCAGCATAGTCCGAGGCAATTAACGCACCATCTTCGAACAGCGCGACGGAACATGCCACAGTGGCTGTATCGATTGCGAGAAGACGCTCGCCCATCAACGCGTCAGATCAAGCTGTTGAATTTATCGAATTCCGGACGCGGACTGCGATTAAAAATAGTCGCCGGATCGCCGCAGCCCAGTGTCGAGATGAAATTGGATTTAACAGTGGGCTGATCGCCAAAAAATTCCTTGTCAACGGCGTCATTGTCGAAACCAGACATGGGGCCAGTGTCGAGACCGAGCGCGCGGGCCGCGAAGATAAAATAGCCGCCCTGCAGCGAACTGTTGCGCATCGCATGCACTTTCCTCGCTTCTGCATCCCCTGCGAACCAGCTTTTTGCATCAGCGTGCGGGAAAAGTTCCGGTAGATGCTCGTGAAAATCCTGGTCCATGCCGATGATGACGGCCGCCGGTGCTTTGCGGATCTTATCCTGATTGCCTTCCGACGACAGATCGGCCAGCCGGTCTTTCGCCTGCTGGCTATGGCACCAGATCAGCCGGGCCGGCAGCATGTTGGCGCTGGTAGGCCCCATTCTCATCAGATTCCAAATGGCGTGCAACTGATCCACTGATACCGGCTTGTCATGATAGCCATTATAGGTGCGTGCTTCGAGAAACAGCTGATCCAGCGCCGCTTGATCCAGTGGGGAATTCATTGATTTGCCTTTGCGTAAAATTGAAATTTATGCGGCCTGAACTTCAATAACCTCGGGAACATAATGTTTCAGCAAAGACTCGATTCCATGTTTCAGGGTAGCCGATGACGACGGACAACCGGCGCAGGCACCCTGCATTTTCAGAAATACCGTGCCTTTGTTGAAACCGCGATAAATAATATCGCCGCCATCATTGGCCACAGCCGGTCGGACCCGAGTTTCGATCAATTCCTTGATTTGCGCTACGATATCCGCATCTTCGGGATCATCGTGCACTTCCTCTTCGGGCGGAACGACAATTTCACCGGCACTGCCCGGTTTGAAAAGTGGCAGTCCGGCTGAAAAATGGTCGAGTAATATGCTGAGCACCTGAGGCTTTTGATCGCTCCAATCGGCCCCCGGACCGCATGTCACCGAGATGAAATCCGATCCGAAGAACACGCCTGTGACATCGCCAAGCGTGAACAGCGCTTCTGCAAGCGGGGATATTTCGGCGTCTTCCGCTGAAGCGAAATCGCGAGTTCCGTCAGACATGACCGTCTGCCCGAGCAGAAATTTCAGCGTCGCGGGGTTCGGTGTTTTTTCTGTTTCAATTAACATATCTGTTATCTGGCGATTATTGACCGATCGATCAAGGGGAAAGCACTGGAATTCGGTAGTCCGGGCCATTAATGTCGGGAATATTCACTGGCCAGTAAGAATAGGCCTGCTTATATCCACTGCATGAACCTAATATCTTCCCGCCTGATCCGATATTTTTCTTTTTTCTATCTCGTATTCTCCTCGCTGGCGATCCCAAGCATGGCGGCAGCGCAACAAGCCGAGAGCGCTGATGCGCTGCCTTGGTTATATAAAAACAGCGATGTTCCGGTAGACAAGAGCTGGGTCTTTGGCCAACTGGACAATGGATTGCGCTATGCGGTCAAACGCAATGGCGTGCCGCCGGGACAGGTGTCGATCCGGTTGCGGATGGATGTCGGTTCGCTGATGGAGACCGAACAAGAACAGGGTTTCGCCCATTTCATGGAGCATCTGACCTTTCGCGGTTCGACTCATGTTCCCGATGGGGAAGCGAAACGCGTGTGGCAGCGATTGGGTGCGACATTCGGTAGCGACAGCAATGCCGAAACCACGCCGACGCAAACCGTCTATAAGCTGGACCTGCCCAATGCCAGCCGGACCAGTCTCGACGAAAGTCTCAAAATATTATCGGGAATGATGAGTTCTCCCGGTTTGAGCATAACTGCGGTCAATGCTGAGCGCCCGGTCGTGCTAGCCGAAATGCGCGAACGCGCCGGGCCTCAGTCCGACGTGCAAAATGCAACACGGGAATTATTCTTTGCTGGGCAACGGTTGGCCGACCGTGCGCCGATCGGGACGCCGGAAACTTTGAGCGCCGCGACCCCGCAAATGCTGCAACTCTTCCATCAGCGCTGGTACCGCCCGGAGCAGGCGGTGATTGTTATCGCCGGAGATGGTGAACCAGCGCTGTTCGAGGAGCTGCTGAAAAAGCATTTTTCCAAATGGCGGGGCAAGGGCGCAGCGGGCGGCATTTCGGACTTCGGACAACCGCGGGATATAGCCGATATCAGCCAGATTGTTGTCGAACCTACTTTGCCCCGGTTCATTTCGATGGTCATCGCCCGCCCCTGGGAGCAGGTTGAAGATACGATCGCCTATAACCAGCAAATTTTGATCGACCTGCTAGCATTGCAGCTGATTAATCGCCGTCTGGAAGCGCGGGCAAGAGCCGGTGGCAGTTATCTGCAGGCGAGCGTGGGGCAAGATGATGTCAGCCGCTCGATCGATGGAACATTTATCAGTATCATTCCGCTCGGCGATGATTGGGAGGCTGCGTTACAGGATGTTCGGGGGGTTATCGTGGATGCCGCAACCATCGGACCTTCCGAACCCGACATTGCTCGCGAGATTGCGGAATTTGATACCGCGCTCGCAATCGGTGTCGAAAGCTACCAGACCGAAGCGGCGCGGAAGCAGGCCGATGACATCGTCAATGCCGTCGATATTCGCGAAACCGTCGCAACGCCGCAGGTTGCGCTGGATGTCTTTCGCGCGATGCGCGATCTGTACACGCCCGAAAGGCTGCTTGATTCCACGCGGAAATTATTTACCGGAGTATCCACCCGGGCCTTGATGACCTCGCCCGAGACCATCGAAGACGGCAAGGCAAAGCTGGCCGGGGCGCTGCGAAGTCCCGTTGATGCGGCGAACGATGTGCGCGTTGCCCAATCCGATATCGGTTTTGAAGCGCTGAAAAAAATTGGGAAAAAGGGTGCAATAAAGTCAACCCGGAAGATCGCTCGCTTCGATGTCGAGCAGCTGGAACTCGCCAACGGTGTCATGGTCTTGCTGTACCCCAACACCGCGGAACGCAACAAGATCATGGTCAACGCCCGGTTCGGGAAAGGCTACAGCGGCCTGTCTCCGCATCAAAAATCTCTCGCATGGTCTGGCGCCATGGCCTTGATGGCCAGCGGTGTTGGCGATCTCGGGCAGGAGGAACTTGACAAGATCACCACGGGTCGCCGGATTGGACTCGGCTTTGGTATCGACAATGACGCATTCGAGATTACCGCCGATACAAGACCATCCGACCTCGAGGACCAGCTACATTTGATCGCAGCGAAATTGGCTTTTCCGCGATGGGATGCCGCTCCCGTCATTCGTAGTAAAGCTGCGTCAATGATTAGCTATGACAGCTTTTCGGCATCTCCGCAGGCGGTTCTGGAGCGGGATCTGGAATGGCTTGTCCGCGGCAAGGATCCGCGCTGGAAGACGCCGGACAAGGAAGATTTCGGTCAGTTGACCGCTGAGAATTTTCGGCAATTCTGGGAACCAATTCTCGCAAGCGGGCCGATCGAGCTGATGCTGTTCGGCGACTTTGATCGGGATCAGGCGGTGGATTCCATCCTGAAAACATTTGGCGCCTTGAAAAAGCGCAAGCCGGATACGGTTCAGCCCGATGCAACTTCTCCGCGTTTTCCGGTACCGCAGGCTGGTCCGGAAATTCTGGTTCACAAAGGTGATCCGGACCGGGCCGCTGCAATGGTCGCTTGGCCGACTGGCGGTGGACTTGAAGATGTGCGCGAAAGCCGCAAACTCGAAGTGCTGGTGTCCATTTTCAATGACCGTCTATTTGAAATTCTCCGCTCTCAGCAAGGGGCAAGCTATAGTCCGCAGGTTGTCAACGTCTGGCCGGTAGAGTTTGAATCGGGTGGCTATATTGGGGCGCAGAGCCAATTGACTCCGGACAATATCGATCGGTTCAACAATGTTGTTGAATTGATTGCCAAGGATTTGCGAGAGAAACCGGTGAGCGCCGATGAGCTGCAGCGCGTGGTTGAGCCCTTGCGTCAGCTTATCGCCCGGGCCAGCAGCGGTAACAGTTTCTGGATGAGCCAGATGGAGGGAGCGAGTTTCAATCCGCAGAAATTTGTCGCCCTGCAAACACTGTTGCGTGACTACACCGTGATAACCCCTGAAGAAGTGCAAACTCTGGCAGTCAAATATCTTGATGATGGAACGAAGTGGAAACTGGTGGTCCTGCCAGAAGCCAATCAGCTTGCTGCCAATGATGACGAGCCGGTAGCGCCGGAAATCGACGCTGCTGTCAGTAACTAGATCGAGTCAACCAGCGCCAGTATCTGTTCGTTGCTAGGGCGCTTCTTGAAATCGCCAGACACTGATTTCGCGATAATTTTGCCGTTTTTGTCGATTACGAAAACCGAAGCATATGGGACGCCAACGGCACGGCCTTCGGTATATTGCGGGTCCCGCAATCCAAAGCCATCAATCACAGCGGACGGCTGGTCTGATAGCATTTCATATTGCAACATCTGGTTTTTGGAGAACCTGTCCTGCTTGTCCGGGCTGTCATAGGTGAGGCCATAGAGATTATAGCCGCGGTCCTTCAGATCGCCCACGATCGAGTTGATCGATTTCAATTGCGTCTGACAATAGGGACACCATTCAACCGAACGCGTGAAAACAAGCAGGGCAGGGCCGTTTTCCAGAATCTGCCCAAGCGTAGCTTCGCCGCCTTCGGTCAACAGGCTAGTAGCCAACGGCACCGGCTCTCCAACCGCTAGTCCGGCATCAATGCTGTCCGCTGCGCTGATTGGCGCGACGATCGTTTCCGGCTTGTTTTTCACCTGTTCAGTGATTTCGGAGCCGGCCTCGGAAGCGGACTCAGAGCAGGCTGAAAGTGCAACTACAGCAACAGATGACAACAACAAGGCGATTCGGTTCATGAAAAACTCCCTTTCATTGTCTTTGCAACCATACGCGATTCAAAGCCATTCCGTTACAATTGCCGGCCTTCGTTTCCGCGGCCCAAATTTTATCCTATAATCTCTGTTACTGCAAATCGGAGATGGACAATTTCGACCGCAGTATATCGTGATTCACCGGAATTCTGATACTATCATCACAATATATATTTGGACAGGTCGGTATCTTTGGCAACATCGGAAAGCTGTTTGTCAACATAGGCTGCGTCGACGCTGATTTCTTCGCCTACGCGGTCTTCGGCCGTGAAGCTGATGTCTTCGAGCAGCTTTTCCATAACCGTTTGAAGGCGGCGAGCACCGATATTTTCAACTGCCTCGTTCACATTCGCTGCAATTTCGGCAAGCTTCTTGATCGCATCTTCGGTGATTTTGATCGTGACGCCTTCCGTGCCAAGAAGAGCGACATATTGCTCAGGCAGATTGGCCTTGGTTTCTGTCAATATCCGGACGAAATCTGCTTCGGTCAGCGCCCGCAATTCTACCCGGATAGGCAAGCGGCCCTGTAACTCGGGAAGCATGTCGCTGGGCTTCGACATGGAAAAAGCGCCCGATGCGATGAACAGGATATGGTCGGTCTTCATTGGACCATATTTGGTCGCAACCGTGGTCCCTTCGATCAGAGGCAGAAGATCTCGCTGGACGCCCTCGCGGCTGACCGATCCGCCACGCACATCACTCACTGCGATTTTGTCGATTTCGTCAAGGAACACAATGCCGTTGGATTCGGCATCGGTGATCGCAGCCCGCGAGATATCATCGTCATCAAGACGCTTGTCGGATTCTTCTTCGACCAGCTTGTCCCAGGCATCTGCCACCCGCATTTTCCGGCGTTTCAGGCGGCTTTGATTGAATGCCTTGCCCATCATGTCGGACAGGTTGATCATGCCAACCTGACCACCCATGCCTGGAAGTTCCATCGGCGTACTCGGCGAGTCTTCGATCTCAATCTCGATCTCTGTGTCGTTCATATGATTGTCGACAACCCGCTGGCGAAAACTTTCGCGCGTGGCTTCGCTGGCGCTTTCACCGCACAGCACATCAAGCAGCCGCTTCATGGCGGCTTCGGCCGCTGCTTCGTGCACCGCCAGTCGCCGGCGCTCGCGTTCCAGCCGGACGGCCTCTTCGGCGAGATCGCGGGCAATTTGTTCGACATCACGGCCAACATAGCCGACTTCGGTAAACTTGGTGGCTTCCACCTTGATAAAAGGCGCATCGGCGAGTTTTGCCAGGCGGCGGGAAATTTCGGTTTTGCCGCAACCCGTGGGCCCGATCATCAGGATATTCTTGGGGGTAACTTCTTCGCGCAGTTCGGCCGGCAGCCTTTGTCGACGCCAGCGGTTACGCAGCGCTACGGCCACTGCCCGTTTTGCGTCTTTCTGGCCGATAATATGTTCGTCCAACGCCTTGACGATGGCTTTGGGGGTCAGGTTCGCCTGCATGCTATTTTCTCTTCATTGTTGATTGTGACAGGTCTGACTGGCGCTAAGTATCGCTGGAGAGCGACTCAATCGTGACCTGATCATTGGTGTAAACACAGATTTCCGCCGCAATTTCCATCGCTTTTCGGGCGAGCTTCTCGGCGCTTTTTTCATAGTCTTTCAGAGCACGAGCGGCGGCGAGCGCAAAATTTCCACCGGAACCGATTGCGGCGATACCTTCCGTGGGTTCAAGTACGTCGCCATTGCCGGTAAGAATCAATGTAGTATCTTTGTCTGCCACGATCATCAGGGCTTCGAGATTGCGCAGATATTTGTCGGTACGCCAATCCTTCGCCAGTTCGACCGCCGCGCGCATTAGCTGCCCATTGTGACGTTCCAATTTCGCCTCAAGCCGCTCAAACAAAGTGAATGCATCTGCGGTAGCACCTGCGAAACCGCCAATCACTGAACCGTCGTGCAATTGCCTTACTTTTCGGGCGTTCGGCTTCATCACCGTATTTCCCATGGATACCTGACCGTCGCCTACGACGACTACTTTGCCATTTTTCCGCACCGATAGGATTGTCGTGCCGTGCCATTGTAGCAGGCCATGTTGCTGATTTTCTGTCATGAAATTAGATATGGGTAATCCGGCCCAGATGTGCAACCAAAGGCTTGACGGCTCTCCAATATGCCAAGGATTTGGTGACTGGACTTTAGCATTTCTGTCTATTCGACGTGTAAAAAAAATGGCGACCAATCGGCCGCCATTTCAAAATTTCTATGCCTGATTTTATTCAGGGGGAGGTTGGCGTATTTTCGCTGCCGTCGGCTGCGATGATGATGCCGGCGATCACTGCTGCGGCAGCGAGGATAGCAAGAATAATTCCCGAGCCGCCCTCAAGGTCACTGTCGTTTTCAACAGTTGCACTAGTGCGTGCAACGGAAGAAACAGGCTGTACAGCCTGTGCCAAGACGGGTGCGCTTACAAGCGACGCGGCTGCTGCTGCAGCCATTCCAATTTTACCGAAACGCATAATTTGCTCCTTCAGGGTTTCGCATTTCACTCAATACCCGATAGCCACTGGCATAACAGACTGCTGAAATCAACCATGTTATTGTTCAAAATCGTGATTTGGGGAATTAGTTGCAAAGATCACACAGGTTGTAGTTTGCCGATAATTTGATTGCGTGGGACGGAAGGAATTGCAGTCTGTTAATTCCATTTCCACTCCGTTCTGGAAAATTCCGGATTTGCGGGGCTGTTCCAATACAAGACGTTAACCATCGGCGCGAAATTCGTGCTGGATAATATGGATAACAAATTGTTAACTGATCGGCATGGACAGAGAGAAATTAAGACCGCTGGTTTTGCGCAACGAAGGCATAAGGCATCCCTTTCGACAGAGCCTGCCGACCGGGATCGTGCAGATTGCTGGAAGAGAACATGGTTTGGAGGCAGCACCGTCATCCAGAACGAAATGGTTGGGAGAGGATGCCAGCTTGTTCCTGCTGAGCTTTCTCGCCTTTTTTACCGCATTTTACACATTCATATTTTGATTCGGCGAAAAGACGAGATCAATCGCAAGCCCGATGGAGTTGCTGGCCCAGCCACGCGGCCACCAGACACATGGTTGCAACCAGCAACAGTTGTTCCGTTGTGGAAACACCCAGCATACTGAGCCCGATCGCGGTCAATGCACCCAAAACCATGCAGCCGGAATTGACCACATTATTGGCGGCGATGGTGCGGGCGGTCTGGCTGATATCAACGGTCGTGGTCAGAAAGGCATATAATGGTACGACAAACATGCCGCCGAATATCGATACACCACCGAGTGTCGCTAACAGAGACCAGGCGCGATCGTGGACGATGAATGTCTTGAACGTATAGAGTTCGCCATTTGGCAAACCCTCCCAGCCACGCGCTATGAAGTAGAGAATCACGACGAATACACCCATTAAAATAACGCTCACCGGTGCAAAACGTGCCGAGACTTCGCTTTTCAACAATCGGTTGACCAGGACTGAGCCAATGGCGATGCCGATTGAAAATACTCCCAGGAAGAGGCTGGCTACCTCCGGCGTGGCCGTCAGCACATTCTCTACCAACGGCGGGAACTGAATGATCAGGACCGATCCGATCGTCCAGAAAAAGCTGATTGCGATAATCGCCAGATATAATTTGCGCACATGCAAGGTCGCCGAAATAAGGTGGATGGACGAGCGGACAAAATTAAAGTCGATTTTCTCGACTTCCTTTTGCGCCGGTGCCGGTGGCATGAACTGGGCTGCCACGCGGCCAATCAGGGCCACCAGAAAAACCGTGATGACAGCAATCTCGACGCCGTTACCGTCGCGGTCAATGATGATGCCACCGAGGATCGTGCCAGCAAGAATTGCGATATAGGTCCCGGCTTCGACCAGCCCGGTCCCTCCCAGAACTTCGTCCGCTTGGAGATGCTGAGGGAGCACTGCATATTTGATGGGGCCAAAAAAGGTAGATTGGAGCCCGAGGAGAAACAATGCCGTCAGCATGACAGGTATCGACTGGTACCAGAGCCCGATCCCGCCGATGACCGCAATGAATATCTCGAGCGTTTTCACGAATCTCGTGATCCGTGCCTTGTCATAATTATCGGCCAACTGGCCTGCCAGCGACGAAAACAGGAAAAAGGGCAAGATGAAGAGGCCGGAGGCAAGGGCGTTGAAAGCGAAATCCTCGGATTCACTTTCGTAAATCCCGTAGGTCACCAGAATGACCATCGAGAATTTGAACAGATTGTCGTTGAACGCACCAAGCAGCTGCGTCAGGAACAGCGGCAAAAATCTTCTTGTCCGCAGCAAATGCGCAGTATTTTGCATCAAATGAAAATCTCTTTTCGAGCGAAAAATGGAATGATGCGATATCCTTAGCCCACTGAGGCTTGACGTCAAATCTAATGACGGGTGCACACTTCATGAATTTGCGCATTAGTGGTTGAATCAATTTTCATTTCGGGAGAATCTGTTTATGCGAAAGCCGCGATGCTGAATTTGCCCAACATATTGACACTTTCGCGAATATTTGCGGTTCCGATTCTGGTTTTCCTACTCTGGCCGAATTTTGACGTGCCGGGATCGCAGCCGCTGCCGATCGACTATTTGCTCGCCTTCGGACTCTATTGTTTGATGGCGGTCACCGATTATTTCGATGGCTATGTTGCCCGGTCGCAGGGCACGGTTTCCAAGCTTGGCATATTCCTCGATCCGATCGCCGATAAAATCATGGTCGCAGCCGTGGTGCTGATGCTGGTATTCACCCGAGACATCAACGGATGGCATACTATTGCAGCCCTTGTCATTTTGTTGCGCGAGATCACCGTGTCCGGCTTGCGGGAATTTCTTGCCGGTTTGCAGGTCAGCGTTCCGGTTTCCCAACTGGCCAAGTGGAAAACCGGATTTCAGATGATTTCTCTCGGTGCTTTGATTCTGGCGGGCGGGTTGCCGCAATTTCCGATCGTTCAAACCGTTGGCTTGTGGACGCTATGGGCCGCGGCGATTCTGACCCTTGTGACCGGATGGGATTATCTTCGCGTCGGTTTGAAGCACATGGACTGATGGGCCGTTCGATCAACTTGGTTTATTTCGCCTGGGTGCGCGAACGGCTTGGCCTCGACGAGGAGCAAGTTTCGCTTGAAGACGATGTCGAGACAATCGGCGATGTCTTGACGATGCTGATCGATCGGGGCGCTGCCTATGCGGAAATTTTGTCCGATGTCGAAAAAATGCGTTTTGCTCTCGACCAAGACTACGGGACCCCGGCGTCACCGATCGGTGACGCCAAGGAACTGGCCATTTTCCCTCCGGTAACCGGAGGATGATAAAGGTTGAAGTGGGCGCCGCCGATTTTGACATCGGCGTGGAGACGCTAAAGGTTGCAGGGCTTGGCGGCGGAGCGATTGCCAGTTTTGTGGGTCAGGTCCGGGATGACGGCAATCTGAAAACGCTCGCGCTGGAACATTATCCGGCAATGACGCGCAGAGCGCTTCAGGAGATCGCCGAAACCGCACAATCCGGCTGGTCGCTGCACGCGGTCACGATCATCCATCGTGTCGGCCAGCTGTCGGTCGGCGAGAATATCGTGCTTGTCGTGACCGGTTCCGATCATCGCAAGGCTGCGATGGAATCCTGTTCCTTTATCATGGACAAGCTGAAGACCGTTGCGCCGTTCTGGAAGAAAGAAACCCGCGCTGATGGCGCCACAAAATGGGTGGAAGAGCGTGCATCTGATATCAAAGCATCGGAAAAATGGGAAAAATAGGACGAAGGTCTATGAACGGGCGTTTGAAACCCAGTTCTGTGCACCCTTCATGATTTCTGCCAGCAATTGAAACTCGCTGCGCCGAGGGCTGTTCGTCCGCCAAATTAGAGCAATGTCACGTGTAGCGTTTGTGGATTTCAGCGGTCTTGCAACGATGTTCGTGTGATCCAATATGCCGCTGTCGATTGCCATCTTGGGAAGCAGCGTCAGGCCGAGACCATTGTCTACCATCTGGACCAACGTGTGCAGCGACGTTCCCATCATCCGCGCTGAAGCTCTGAGTTCCGGTCGATTGCAAGCTGCAAGGGCGTGGTCCTTAAGGCAATGCCCGTCCTCAAGCAGCAGGAGACGGGTTTCGTCCAGCGCAGCCGGATCAACCCGTGGCGGGGGATCTCTTGGATCATCTTTCGGGAAAGCCACGAATATCTCGTCGCTGAACAGAACTTCGGATTCGACATCGCCGCATGGGAATGGCAGCGCCAGCAACACGCAATCGGCATGGCCATGATGCAGAGAATCACAAGCGGCCTGGCTGGTTTCCTCTTTCAGATAGAGTTTGAGTTCCGGCCGTTCTTCGCGCAGTCGCGGTAACAAGCGGGGCAATAGAAAGGGTGCAATTGTAGGAATGACGCTCATCCGGACGTTACCGGCCAGCGGTTTGCCTGCGGATCGGGCCATTTCGGAAAGCTCTTCTGCCTCACGCAGGATGCGATAAGACTTTTCCACCATCTGATTGCCCAGCTCCGTGAAACGAACAACCCGGCGCGTGCGCTCCACCAGAACAATGTCGAGCAACGTTTCCAATTCCTTTATGCCCGCAGACAAGGTGGATTGGGTTACAAAGCAAGATTCAGCCGCCTTGCCGAAATGGCCATGTTCTTTGAGCGCCACCAGATATTGCAATTGCTTGAGCGTGGGGAGGTAGGTCGACATTATCGAGACTTTCGATCAGTGCTTAATTATTGATCTGATATAGTGATTATGGCTCAGATGAAAAGCATCACCAAAATTGCGTTTCAAAAAAAGACTGGAAATACTGGTTTGACGTGCCTATTTTATAAATCTTCGCAACATCCGGAGAGAATTTATATGTTTCGGGAACTGGGCGCTTATCTGGATTCCATCAAAGCTCGCGATCCGGCACCCCGATCTCGCTGGGAAGTGCTGCTGTATCCGGGTGTGCTGGCTATCGGCCTGCATCGACTGGCGCATTGGCTGTTCAGGGGCGAACTCTATTTCTTCGCCCGGTTTATCAACCATCTCGGGCGATTTCTAACCGCAATCGATATCCACCCTGGTGCGAAAATCGGTCGGCATCTGTTTATTGATCACGGGTTTACCGTCATCGGGGAGACTGCTGAAATTGGCGATAATGTCACGATCTATCAATGTGTGACTCTCGGCGGAACCAACCCGGCCAACGGTGTTGGTGGCAAGCGCCATCCAACTATTGAAGATGATGCCATATTGGGATCCGGCGCTCAGGTGCTCGGCCCGATCATCGTCGGCAAGCGGGCCCGGGTCGGTGCCAATGCGGTAGTAACGCAGGATGTGCCAGAAGGCGCCACCATGGTTGGTGTCCGCGCACGACCAACATTGCTCGAAGCAAAGGATTATCAGAAAGATTTTGTTCCCTACGGAACGCCCTGCAGCGAGGTTTTCGATCCATCGACGCAAAAGCTGGAAATTTTGCAATGTGAAATGGAGCAGTTGCAGAAGCGAATTGCGGCGTTCGCCGATGAGCGAAACAAAGATGATAAAAAGATAGCGACAAAGGGACGTGATCGCGCTTGATGCGTTTTACCGGATCCAATGTCTCGGCCTTTCCGCAGCGAGGCAGTCCCGCTCAGGTGGGCTTTGAACGCCGGGAAATGGAACGTATTCTCGGTCTATACGGTCGCATGGTGGCTGCGGGCCACTGGAAAGACTATGCTATGGATATGCGGCGTGATGTCGCAATTTTCGCAGCTTTCCGCCGCGCATCGGAACGACCGCAAATACGTATTGAAAAACGGCCGGCTGATCGCAACCGTCAGGGCATGTGGTCGTTGCACGGCGAACAGGGACAGATTCTGAAGCGTGGCCACGATCTCGCTGGAATATTGGCACCGGTCGAGCGCAAACTCGTAAAGCTCGTCACCGATTAGAACCATAAATCCGCCCGTATGATAAGGTGAGGTAAAAACTATCCCTCTGCTGCGTCGGTGTCGAGCGCATAGCCAGCCGATCGTACTGTGCGGATAATGTCGCTTCTGCCATTGGCATTGAGCGCTTTGCGGAGCCGCCGAATGTGAACATCGACGGTACGCAGTTCGATATCACTATCCTGACCCCAGACGCTGTCGAGCAGCCGTTCGCGGGAAAATACCCAGTTCGGATGTTCCAGAAAATGGCGGAGCAGGCGAAATTCGGTCGGACCGAGCGCGATGGTATCGCCGCCGCGTTTGACCTTGTGGCCCACAATATCCATTTCCAGATCGTCAAAGGTCAGTTTTTCACCGGCGAGGGCAGGTCGGACGCGGCGCAACACGGCTCTGACCCGGGCAACCAGTTCGCGGGGGCTGAATGGCTTGGTGATGTAGTCGTCCGCGCCGGTTTCCAAGCCGCGGATCTTGTCCTCCTCTTCACCGCGCGCGGTCAGCATGATGATCGGAATATTGGCCGTTTCCGACGACCGGCGCAGGCGTCTGCAGACCTCGATGCCGGAAAGGCTTTCCAGCATCCAGTCGAGCAAGATCACGTCCGGGCGATGTTCCTGCACCAGCAAAAGCGCTTCTTCGCCGTCCGTTGTGTGGATGACGTCATATTCTTCTTTCTTGAAGTTCCACGACAAGAGTTCCGCCAGCGCGGCATCATCTTCCACCAGCAATAATTTGGCATTTGGCATCAGTCGGCGTCATCACTCAGCGCGTCATCCAGCGGAGTAGTCGGATCTTCTCCTCGGGTGCGTTCGGGCATCGGTTCGCCGGTCGCCGCAAAATAGACCATCTCGGCAACATTGGTAGCATGATCTCCGATGCGTTCCAGATTTTTGGCAATGAACAGCAGATGCGCTGCCTCGCCAATATCTTTCGGATTTTCGATCATGTGGGTAATCACCGCACGGAAGATACTGTTGTAGAAATCATCGACGATCTGATCGCGCCGGTTTACCTCCATCGCCAGTTCCGCATCGCGCCGGGCAAAAGCGTCGAGCGCGTCGCGGACCAGTTCGCTGGCGATTTTCGACATCGACGGCAGCAGAGAAACCGGTGCCATCCGGCGAGTCTGGGTGACGATCGGAACCCGTTTCGCGATATTTTTTGCATAGTCGCCAATGCGTTCAACCACCCCGGATATCTTGAACGTGGCGATCAATTCTCTCAGATCATCGGCCATTGGGGCACGCAGCGCGATCGTCTGAAACGTCAGTTCGTCGATCCGCTTTTCCAGATCGTCGATCAGCTTGTCTTCCCGGACGACTTCAGCAGCCAGTTCCAGATCGCTGTTTTCCAGTGCGCGCATCGCCTTGGCTATTGCCTGTTCGCTGCGACCACCGATTTCCGCAACCAATCCGCGCAGCTGGTTGATGTCAGAATCGAAGGCTTTGACGGTATGTTCTGTCCCACTATTGGCCATTATCTGTTCCTAATCTTCTCCAGGTCAGCCGTAGCGACCGGTGATATAATCCCGCGTTTTTCCTTCACGCGGGTTGGTGAAAATATCTGTCGTATCGCCATATTCCACCAAAGTCCCGAGATGGAAAAAGGCAGTTTTTTGCGAGACACGCGCCGCTTGCTGCATATTGTGAGTGACAATAACGATAGCATATTTCCCGCGCAATTCATGAATCAGTTCTTCGATCTTGGCCGTGGCGATGGGATCGAGTGCCGAGCACGGTTCGTCCATCAGGATCACCTCGGGATCAACCGCAATCGCGCGCGCAATACACAGGCGCTGTTGCTGGCCGCCCGACAATGCGGTGCCGCTGTCCTGCAGACGGTCTTTTACTTCGCCCCAGAGGCCGGCGCGCTGCAAGGAGGATTCTACAATATTGTCCAGTTCTTCCTTGCCGGTCGCGAGCCCGTGGATTCGCGGACCGTAAGCAATATTGTCATAGATCGACTTCGGGAAGGGATTGGGTTTCTGAAACACCATGCCGACCCGCGCGCGCAACTGCACAACATCCATATGCGGCGCATAAATGTCATCGCCTTCAAGCATGATCTCGCCGGTGACCCGGGCGATCGGAATGGTGTCGTTCATCCGGTTCATACAGCGCAGAAAGGTCGATTTACCGCAGCCGGATGGTCCGATAAAGGCCGTGACGCTATCCATGTTAACGTCGATCGATACGTCGTTGATGGCTTGCTTGTCGCCGTAGAAAACATCGACATGGCGAGCGGTCATTTTCGGTGTGCCGGTATCACTTGTCGCGACTGTTGTAGCCGAATCTGTCATATTTAAGCTTTCACTCGGTTCTTGCATTTTCTGATCATCATTCATCTGGATATCTACCAACGGGTTTCAAAGCGGTTGCGCAGATAAATGGCCAGCGCGTTCATCGTCAGGAGGAACAGCAATAGCACAATGATCGCCGCTGATGTTTTCTCGACAAAGCCGCGATCGACTTCGTCAGACCACAGGAAAATCTGGACCGGCAATACGGTCGCCGGATCGGTGATCCCGCTTGGCGGCGTAGCGATGAACGCGCGCATGCCGATCATCAGCAATGGAGCCGTTTCGCCGAGCGCCCGGGCCATGCCGATGATGGTTCCGGTCAATATGCCGGGAAGTGCGAGCGGCAAGACATGGTGGAATACGACCTGCAGCGGGCTTGCGCCAATGCCCAGTGCGGCTTCGCGGATCGAAGGTGGTACTGCTTTCACGGCATTGCGCCCCGAAATGACGATCACCGGCATGGTCATCAGAGCCAGTGTCAGGCCGCCGACCAGCGCCCCGGAACGCGGCATGCCGAAAAAATTCAGGAACACGGCCAGGCCAAGCAAGCCAAAGATGATTGACGGCACGGCGGCGAGATTGTTGATCGAAACCTCGATGAGATCGGTCAGACGGTTCTTTGGCGCATATTCTTCCAAATAAAGCGCGGCGAATACGCCAACCGGGAAGGCGAGCAGCAAAGTCACGATCATGGTGATCAACGAGCCTTTGAACGCCCCCCAAATACCGACCTGCATCGGGTCCGTGGCATCTGAATTGCTTAGAAAATTCCAGTTGAATCCGGTTGATAGCAGATCGGAAAATTCCCTGACTTTCTGTTCAGCTTCAGGGTTGCCCTCGTCCTTGTAGGCGACGTCTATGTCAGAAATCACCGGTAGATACACGGTTACTTTCTGTTGGGCAATTCTCGGATTGTCGAGAATCATGGCGCTGACCGTCGTCCAGCCGCCAGGGGAGAATAGTTCGCTGCCAGCCTGGCCATATTGGATTTCTATGCTGCTATCGACAATTTCGCGCAATCCCAGGGCCTGCAAATTTGTACTTCCGTTCGGACCTTCAAACTGGCTTGGGGAAACGCCGCCGGTGGCGGCAGGAAAATCGATCTCGAGCGGCAACTCCGTCTGGGTGAACCCGCGGAATCCGTTGCCCACCATGACCACCAGAAGAAAGGCCAGAAAACCGGCGGACAGCAGGATCGCTCCCATGCCGATCGCCTTGAACCGGCGTTCGGCCGCATAGCGCCGCGCGATGCGCTTTTGCATTTCGGCCCCTTGCCAGTCGGTCGGGCGACGCTTCGTTTCGGTGAGACTATTCATAAGCTTCCCGGTATTTTTTGACCACCCGCAAGGCGATGAGATTGAGCAGCA
>CBETBW010000019.1:0-48856 GCA_965534715.1 uncultured Parasphingorhabdus sp. | reverse complement strand
TCGACATAGCCGGTCAGCGGGAAATCCTTGCGGAACGGATGGCCCTGAAAACCATAGTCGGTCAGGATGCGGCGCAGGTCGGTATTGCCGTCGAACAGCACTCCGTACATATCGAACACTTCGCGCTCCAGCCAGCCGGCGACTTCCCAGATATGGGTAACACTCGGCACCGGCGTGTCTTCGTCGGTCGAAACCTTGACCCGGATGCGGTGGTTCTTGGTCAGGCTCAGCAGATGATAGCAAACCTCGAACCGTTCCGGCCGATCCGGATAGTCAACCCCGGCGATTTCCACCAGCTGCTGATATTCATGCTTCTCGCGCAGCTTGTCCAATACCGTAGCCAGCTTGCTGCGCTCGACAGTGAAGCTGATCTCGCCATAGGCCTCGACCGTGTCGAGCAAGGCTGCGCCAATTGCTTTGCCAAGCTTGGCAGCAACGCCGGTGTTGCTGGAAATGACGGGCGCGGAATGAGCCATTAGATCACCCCGTTCGTCTCGAGCGAAGTCGAGAGACCGTTGGTCAGTGAAACATGTCTCGACTGCGCTCGACATGAACGGATAAATTGCAAGCTCATCATCATCACCGCTCGAACGTCCCGATACGGCGGATTTTCCGCTGCAATTGCATCACCCCATAAAGCAAAGCCTCTGCCGTGGGCGGGCATCCGGGTACATAAATATCCACCGGCACGATCCGGTCACAGCCGCGCACAACCGAATAGCTGTAATGATAATAGCCGCCGCCATTGGCGCAACTGCCCATCGAGATCACATATTTGGGATCGGACATCTGGTCGTAAACCTTGCGCAGCGCCGGTGCCATTTTGTTGCACAGCGTCCCCGCGACGATCATCACGTCCGACTGGCGCGGACTGGCGCGCGGCGCTGCGCCAAAACGCTCCATGTCGTAGCGCGGCATATTGACGTGGATCATCTCGACCGCGCAGCAAGCGAGGCCGAAGGTCATCCACCACAGCGAACCCGTGCGCGCCCACTGAAACAATTCTTCGGTCGAAGTGACAAGGAAGCCCTTGTCATTCACTTCCGAATTCAGGTCCTTGAAAAACGCCTGTTCGGGCTGGGTATCCGACCGCATCGGCGTGCCATCGGCGTTGAGAATTGCCGTTCCCGTGGTGTTTGCCTCTAATCCCACTCCAGCGCTCCCATTTTCCAGGCATATATATAGCCGATGATTAGTTCTGCGAGGAATACCATCATCGTCGTCCAGCCGACCCAGCCGGTCAGATCAAGCGACACCGCCCACGGAAAAAGAAACGCCGCTTCGAGATCGAAAATGATAAACAGAATCGCGACCAGGTAGAAACGCACGTCGAACTGGCTGCGCGAATCTTCAAAGGCTGGAAAGCCGCACTCATATTCCGAAAGCTTTTCCGCGCTCGGATTATGGGTTCCGGTCAGCCTTGATACGCCCATCGGCAGAAACACGAAGGCCGCTGACAAGCCTGCGGCCACAAACAGGAACAACAAAATTGGTGCATATTCGGAAAGATCGACCACAGAAGACTCGTTTCGCTAATATTCGGGGCCGCTTTTAGGCAGTGGCTCCGCAAGGGGCAAGGGCGAAGTGGCTTAAATTTTTGGCCTTTTGTGAGGTATTCGCACTTACAGCAGTGACTTTGCCAATATCCGGTGCAGCTTGCTGTGCAGCGCTTCGTTCGATGCCAATATTTCACGCTGGCCGATTGGCTGATCGCCGCCGGTATAGTCGGTGACAAAACCCCCGGCTTCGCGGACCATCAAAATGCCCGCCGCAACGTCCCAGACCTTTAATCCGGCTTCCCAGAAGCCGTCATAGCGGCCTGCCGCGAGCCAGGCGAGATCGAGCGCAGCCGAACCGTTGCGCCGGATACCGGCCACTTGCGGTGCCACGGCACCAAAAATCCGCGCCCATTCACTAAGATCGCCGTGGCCCTTGAACGGAATACCCGTGGCAATCAGTGATTCCGACAGATCGCGCCGGGCGGATACGCGCAGGCGTTTCTCGCCGAGCCATGCGCCCTTGTCCATTTCCGCCCACCAGGTCTGGTCGTTGAGCGGTTCGTAGATCAGTCCACTGGTAATCTTGCCCCAGCCGCGGCCGTCGAGCGAAGGCTCCTGAACCGCGATCGAAATCGCAAAATGCGGAATACCGTGGAGAAAATTTGTCGTGCCGTCGAGCGGATCGATGATCCAGCGCGGCTTGCCTTCCTCGCCTTCGATCATCCCGCCTTCTTCGAGCACGAAGCCCCAGCCGGGCCGGACCTTCAGCAGTTCATCATAGAGAATCCGCTCGGCGCGCATATCGGCCTTCGAAACAAAATCGGCCGGCCCTTTTTTGGAAACCTGGAGATGTTCGACTTCACCAAAGTCCCGGCGCAGCCGCGACCCCGCCTTGCGCGCGGCGCGTTCCATGACGGTGATAAGGGCGGAATGTGCTGGCATTTGTCAATCGCTCCGTTCGTCTCGATCTTTGTCGAGAGGCAGGTTTGGAACCGCAACATACCGCGACCTGGCGCGATACGAGCGGCGGTTAAAAATCCTCAGGCCTTGCCAACATATTCGCGGGCATAGACATCGACGATGATCCGGGTTCCCGCAGAAATAAACGGCGGCACCATGACGCGGACACCATTGTCGAGAACGGCGGGCTTGTAGCTGGACGAAGCCGTCTGGCCTTTGACCACACCATCGGCCTCGACAATCTCGGCCTCGATCTGGTCGGGCAATTGCACAGAGAGCGGTTTTTCGTCGTATAGCTCCAGCTGCACATCCATGCCATCTTGCAAAAAGTCCACGGCATCGCCGAGCAAATCGGCAGGCAATGTGAGCTGCTCGTAATTTTCCTTGTCCATGAATGTCAGCATGTCGCCATCTGCGAAGAGATACTGAAACGTCTTGGTATCCAGCCGGACCTTCTCGACCGTGTCGGCGCTGCGGAAACGGATATTGGTCTTGCGCCCGTCGATGAGATTTTTCATCTCGACCTGCATATAGGCGCCGCCCTTGCCTGGCTGGGTATGCTGGATCTTGGCAACCTTCCACAAGCCGCCTTCATATTCCAGTATATTGCCGGGACGGATATCCACACCGCTGATTTTCATCGCTAGTCTCGCTTGATAGATTGTTTGATTGAGCGGCGCTGTAATCTGCTGGCTGATAATAGGCAAGCCCGGTGACGACGAAAGGCTGTGCGATTGCGCACAGGTCTTTTTCATACAATACGGCGAATCGCTCAGCCGCTATTGACTATCTCATGGCACAGGCAGAAATCACGCGGCCCCGACGCAACGACACAAATGAGACACCCTGCGGGCAAAGCGCGCTGGCCGCTGGCCTGTTCGGCTATTCGATTTGTGACGGACAAATGCGCTCGTTCAAGCCTACTGAGGGCTATTTGCGCGATATGGAACAAATGCCCAGTTTTGCACCGCCTTCGGTCAGCAGCTTCGTCGCCCAATATCTGGCTTCGAATATCGGCAAGACAAAAAGCTCTTCGTGAGCGAGCCTAGCTTTTTTCCAGAATCTCGCTGAATCGACGGATGGCGTGGGCCGGGCCTTCGGAATCATTCCACACGGCACCACTCAACGCGAGGAAATCTGCGCCCGCGTTGATGAGCGGTTGACAATTCTCCGGCGTGATCCCGCCAATGGCCACACAAGGAATTTCCATCATCGCAGACCACCACTCAAGTATATCCAGTTCCGGCGTGTGAAAGGTTTCCTTCGTGGTAGTGGCAAAGAAAGCGCCAAAAGCCACATAGTTCGCACCGCCCTCACCCGCTTCCATCGCAAGATGGCGACTGTCGTGGCAGGTGATGCCAATCTGTGCGTCCCCACCCAATTCCGCACGGGCATTTTTCAAATTCTCGTCACTTTGCCCCAGATGTACACCATCCGCACCCAACCGCCTGGCCAGCGCGATATCGTCGTTAACGATGAACGCCACGTCAAATTCGTCGCAAATGGCCTTTAGCGGCTCGGCAAGCCGGACCGCGTCATCCTGACCAATATCTTTCACGCGAAACTGGAAGGCAGCGACCGGTCCGGCTTCCAGCGCTTCTCTCAGCTGTTGTGGAAAATCGCCACCGGTTTCGAGCGGTGAGATAAGATAAAGCTGGCAGGATGTATCATTCATAATTGTTCATTCTTCCCGGACGACTGCCATCAGGAAACCATCCCATTTTTTGGCTCCAACGGTCTGTATGGCTGTGGCGTCCGCTTTCGGGTTGTTCTTCAAGATTTCATATAGTTCGCGAGTGCCGGGCACTTTCGGATCATCACTTTTGGGATCAATTATGCCGCCTTCGCGAACGACATTATCGAATATCAGCAAGGCTCCCGGCCGGGACAGCTTTATCGCATAGTCCAGATAGACTGCATAATTTTGCTTGTCCGCATCGACAAATACCAGATCAAAAGGCGCGCCAGCCTGTTTTAGCAAGTTTTCCAATGTTCCGGCCGCCTCGCCGACAAGGATATCGACTTTGTCATCCAGTCCGGCATTTACGATATTTTGAAGTGCCACAGTTGCATATTCGGGCTCCAACTCCAATGTCACCAGTTTCCCGCCTTCACCCAGGCCGCGCGCCAGCCAGATCGCAGAATATCCGCCCAAGGTCCCGATCTCGAGGATATTTTCTGCCCGATTTGCACGTGCCAGCAATTCCAGCATACGCCCTTGCGTAATCGAGACATCAATCGGTGGCAATCCAGCTGCCGCATTCGCGGTCAAACAGGCATCCAGTACCAGATCCTCGCCAATCAGATGCTCAACGATATAATCGTCGACATCGGACCAGCGTGGATCAGCGCTTTGCAAAATGATGTCCTTGCTATCGCTTCCTAAGCAATCGACGCCCGATAGATCTTGTCGATCGCACCGCCGAGCACAGCGTCAAATTCCTCATCGCTTTGTGAAACACGCAAATCCTGAAGCAATCCACGGCTGAAGCTGGCGATCATGCCCTCGTTCTTGGCGAGTTCCGCGCAAGCGTCGTCGGTCGAGTAACCGCCGGACAGCGCCACCAGACGAACCACTTTGGGATGATCAATCAGCGATTTGTAGAGATTGGGCTCAACCGGAATCGACAGTTTCAGCATCACCCGCTGATCATCCGCCAGGGCATCAAGCTGCTTGGTCAGTTCGCCGAGCAAGATCTTGTCGCATTCTGCGCGTTCTTCGCTTTTGATGTTAATCTCCGGCTCGATAATCGGCACCAGCCCGTGGCTCAAAATCTGTTTTCCGAATTCGAATTGCTGCGCGACATTGGCAGCAATACCTTCCGCATTGGCCTTGTTGATGACCGAACGCATCTTGGTGCCGAACATGCCTTTGGCGACCGCATTTTTGCACTGTTCGTCGAGATCCGGGATCGGCTTCATCAACTGAACGCCGTTTTCTTCGTCCGCCAGCCCCTTGTCGACTTTCAGGAAGGGCACGACGCCCCGGTCCCACAGCGCCTCCGGCACGGGCTTGCCGTCCGCTTCGCCATTCATCGTTTTCTCGAACAGGATTGCCCCGATGATCTTGCCGCTGCCAAAGCTTGGCGCGGTGATGATGCGGCTGCGCATCTTGTGGATCAGTCCGAACATTTCGTCGTCGTTGGAGAACGAATCTTCGCCAATGCCATAGCCAGCTAGCGCTTTTGGTGTTGAGCCACCGCTCTGGTCCAGCGCGGCGATAAAACCCTGACCATTTTCGATTTTGTTCAACATATCACTATTTGCCATTTTTCGATTCCCATTATATTTTCAATTGGACTTCTTCAGTGCTTCGACGCCAGGCAGGGCCTTGCCTTCCATCCATTCGAGAAAGGCACCGCCTGCGGTCGACACAAAACTAAAATCATCAGCAACGCCGGCATGATTGAGTGCGGCCACCGTGTCGCCGCCGCCCGCGACCGAGAGCAGTTGCCCTTCCTTGGTCAGGGCTGCCGCCGTTTTCGCCAGGGCAACCGTCGCAACATCGAAAGGCGGCGTTTCAAACGCACCCAGCGGACCATTCCAGACCAGAGTTTTGCAAATCTTGAGCACGTCCGACAATGCCTCAACCGCAGCCGGACCGATATCGAGGATCATTTCATCTGACTCAACCTCGTGCACATTCACCGTGCGGGTTGGCGGATTGGATCTGAATTCCCTGGCCACCACCACATCATAAGGCAGATGAACCGTGCAATCGGCCCGGTCCGCAGCTTCCAATATTTCATTGGCAACATCCGCCAGATCATGCTCGCACAGCGATTTGCCGACGTTGACGCCCCGCGCGGCCAGAAACGTGTTGGCCATGCCGCCACCGATGATCAGATGATCGACTTTTTCAACCATCTGCCGCAAAACATCGAGTTTGCTGGACACCTTGGCACCGCCGATAACCGCAGCGACGGGATGTTCCGGGTCACCCAGTGCCTTGTCGAGCGCGGTTAGCTCGCGTTCCATCGAACGGCCGGCATAGGAAGGCAGATAATGCGCGAGACCCTCGGTTGTCACATGCGCACGATGCGCAGCGGAAAAGGCGTCATTGACGTAGAAATCGCCAAATGAGGCAATTGCCTTGGCCATGCCGGGATCGTTCTGCTCTTCACCGGGTGCAAAACGGCTGTTTTCAACCACGGTGATGCTGCCCTCGGGCAATGCGGCAATGGCGTCATGATCCGGACGCGGCATGAAGCCCACATCCCGGCCCAGAACCCCGGCGAGCGGCCCGACCACGGGTTCGAGTGAATATTCCCGCCTATATTCGCCTTTGGGCCGACCGAAATGGGCGAGCAGCAGCAGCTTTGCGCCCTTGTCGGCCAATTCAATGACCGTCGGCAACAAAGCCTTCAGGCGCGTATCATCGGTCACCTTGCCGTCCGCCATCGGGACGTTCAGATCGACGCGGATCAGCCCGCGCTTTCCTCGAACGTCGCCGATGTCATCCAGTGTTTTGAAGCCGTTAACAGACATTGTTCAGAGCCTTTATGCTTTAAATCAAGCCTGCCATCACCTTGGCGGTGTCGATCATGCGGTTGGAGAAGCCCCATTCATTGTCGTACCAGCTGACGACGCGGACAAGCTTGCCGTCCATCACCGTCGTTTCCAGGCTATCAACCGAACTGCTCGCAGGCTGATGGTTGAAATCACTGGAAACCAGCGGCTTGTCTTCAAAGACCATTACGCCCTTCATCGGGCCGTCGGCTGCTGCTTTCAGCGCTCCGTTGATTTCCTCGACACTGGTATCGCGACCGGGTGTGAACACCAGATCGACCAGGCTGACATTGGGTGTCGGTACGCGGATGGACGAGCCATCGAGCTTGCCGTTCAGTTCTGGCAGTACCAGACCAACGGCCCGGGCAGCACCGGTCGTCGTCGGGATCATGTTGACCGCACCGGCGCGCGCGCGCCGCATGTCGCTGTGGATCTGGTCGAGCATCCGCTGGTCATTGGTATAGCTGTGGATCGTGGTCATGAAACCGCGTTCGATACCGACCGTGTCGTTCATCACCTTGGCTACCGGCGCCAGGCAGTTAGTGGTACAAGAAGCATTGGAAACAATGACATCCGATGACGTCAGGACATCGTGGTTGACCCCGAAGACAACCGTTTTCAAATCACCCTTTGCCGGGGCCGAGATCAAGACCCGTTTCGCACCGGCATCGATATGCGGCTGCGAGGCTTCCTTGGATTGAAAGAATCCGGTGCACTCCAGCACGATATCCACGCCCATTGCACCGTGCGGCAAATCGCCCGGATTGCGTTCGGAAGTCACGGCAATTTTCTTGCCATTGACCATGATGTGATCGCCATGGGCGGTCACTTCGCCGGGGAAGCGGCCATGAACGCTGTCATAGGCGAAAAGCAGCGCATTGGCGTCCGCATCGGCGAGATCGTTGATCGCGACCAGTTCAAAATCATCATCATCGCGTTCCAGAATCGCGCGGGCGACAAGACGACCGATCCGGCCAAATCCGTTAATTGCTACTTTCGTCATCTGTATTGCTCCTTTGAATTCAAACACACTGGCAAAGTTCAGCCAATTTTCTCTAATATCTGCGGGGTAATCACATCCACGGTCAGACCGAAATGTGCGTAAAGATCGTCGATGGGTGCCGACGCCCCGAAACTGTCGATACCGAAGCGAAGCCCATCCAGTCCGGTATAGCGCTCCCAGCCATAAGTTGTGCCCGCTTCGATGGAAATCCGCAAAACCCCGTAGTCGCCGAGCAGTTCATTGCGATACTCATCGGATTGCTCGTCAAATAATTCGGCACAAGGCATCGACACAACATCCGCGCCCATTCCGGCCGCCTCCAGTTTGGCAGCGACATCCATCGCCAGCGACACTTCAGAACCGGTGGCAATCAGGACTACGCGCTTTTCACTCTCGGCCGCTTTCAGGCGATAAGCACCCTTTTCACAAAGGTTTACGCTGACGTCACCACGCAGGGGCGGAAGGCCCTGACGGGTTAGCGCGAGGGTCGAGGGACCATCCGAGCGCTTGATTGCAAGCGCCCAGCACTCCGCCGTTTCAATCGCATCAGCCGGCCGATAGACATGCATGTTCGGCATCAGCCGGAGGCTTTGAACATGCTCGATTGGCTGGTGGGTCGGACCGTCTTCTCCCAGACCAATGCTGTCGTGCGTCATGACATAAATGACCCGGGCATTCTGGATTGCGGAAAGCCGCATCGCACCGCGGCAATAATCGGTAAAGACCAGGAATGTGCCGCCATAAGGGATGATACCACCGTGCAGCGCCATCCCGTTCATCGCCGCCGCCATGCCGAACTCGCGGATGCCGTAATAGATATAGCGCCCGGAATAATCCTCTTTGGTCAAAGGCTTAGTGGAAGGAGTTTTCGTATTATTTGAACCCGTCAGATCGGCGCTGCCACCAAGCATCTCGGGCAGAGCCTCGGTAATCGCCCCCAGAGCCATTTCCGAAGCCTTGCGCGTCGCGACCTTTGGCGGATCCTTGGCGAGGCCAGCGAGATAATCTTGCATCGCACTGCCGTCAGGCAAGTCACCGGCCATGCGCCGCTGAAACTCGTCCGCCTGTGGATGGCCACTCAGCCGCTGTTCCCAATCGGCCCTTGCAGCAGCGCCCTTGCCACCCAATTGCCGCCATGACGCCAGGATATCTTCCGGAATAACAAAGGGTTTATGATCCCATCCCAAAGCTGCGCGGGTTCCGGCAATCTCTTCATCGCCGAGCGGAGCACCATGGGTTGCCGCGGTCCCCTGCTTGGTCGGAGCACCATAGCCAATGATTGTCTTGCAGGCGATCAGGGAAGGTCGTGGATCTGCCTCCGCCTCCCCTAGCGCCTTGCGGATATCGTCGAAATCATGGCCATCGCAGGAAACGACATGCCAGCCGGATGCACGATAGCGGGCTGGAATATCTTCACTTGTCGATAAATCTGTTTTTCCATCGATAGTTATGCCATTATCATCCCAAAGAACATTAAGCCTGCCCAAGCCCAGATGGCCCGCCAGACCGACCGCTTCGTGATTGATCCCCTCCATCAGGCAACCGTCACCGGCGATGACCCAGGCCTTGTGATCCACCAGATCATTGCCGAACACCGCGTTCAGGTGACGTTCTGCAACCGCCATGCCCACGGCGGTCGCAAATCCCTGTCCGAGCGGGCCGGTGGTCGTTTCCACGCCGTCCAGCTTGAAATTTTCGGGATGTCCGGCACAGGGCGAACTGAGCTGACGGAAGTCCTTGATATCCTCCAGAGTCGGTCGCGCATATCCGGTCAGATGAAGCAGTGAATAGATCAGCATCGAGCCATGACCCGCGGACAGTATAAACCGGTCGCGGTCTGCCCATTTTGGTGCGTGCGGATCGTATTTCAGAAAATCGCTGAACAGGACGGTCGCCACATCCGCCATGCCCATCGGCATCCCCGGATGGCCGCTATTGGCCGCCTGCACCGCATCCATGGCGAGCGCTCTGATGGCGTTTGCCATGTTTTTTTCGGTAACGGTCATGGCTGGTCTAATCCCCTGGATTGGCGAGTGAGTGAGCGCAACGATATGCTGCGATTCGCTATTTTGCCTCCTCCTTTGATGGTCCAGCAAGGCGGCGTCAAGGTTCGCTTTTCCCGATCTGCTGTTTACGGCGAAGGAATAGATTGATAGCAAGGAAAGACAGGAACTTACCTGTTGGAAGCAAGCTATGGAAAATGCTCATGGACAATGAACCAGTCATCCTTGCCATAGGCCGGATTGAACGCGCATTAAGCCGCATAGAATCGGCAAAAAGCACAATCAAAACGGATATCGACCCGGCGCTGGAGGCGCGCCACGAAGCGCTGAAATCGGAAATGAAACAGGCAATCCGGACGATAGATGGCCTGATCAAGCGACAGGAGCACTGAACATGGCGCAAATGAAACTGGAAATCGGCGGCCGCTCCTTCATGGTAACCTGTCAGGACGGTGAAGAATCCCATCTGACCAAGCTGGCCGCGATGGTCGATGGAAAAGCCCGGGAATCCGGGGACCCGACGGGGCTAACCGAAAGCCGGATGCTGCTGTTCACGTCGCTGCTGCTCGCCGATGATCTGCACAGCGCGCAAGCCGCTAGCGGCCAATCTGCCACTACCGGTGATCCCGCGCAACCCGGCCCGGTGAACAACCAGGTGGTTGCCGCATTGGAAAAACTGGCCGACCGAGCCGAACAACTGGCAAATAGCCTTGAGTAACTCCCCTATCACGCCTAGATAAGTATTGACGGGTACTGTCTGGCACGAGCTTGATACGAACATCCCTGAGGCGATATAACTTCCTAGGGAGCTGTCCCTGCCCGGATTGCGGACTGTTTTGCAGTCGGGTCCGACGCATATGGCGCCCACCTGACGTAATAGGCGTCAGAGGATTTTCCGGCACACGACCAAGATGGTCCCGTCACCTTTTCAAAGAAAGCGTATTTTTTGAGTAGTTTGAAAGATAAAAAGAAGAAACTACGCGAAGAATATAGAAGGCGACGAGATGCCTTCGTTGGCCAGCTGGATGTCGCCAGCCGCAATCTGTCTTTCCACCACCCTCCCTCACCGCTGTCCCGCCTGATCAAGCCGGGTCAGACGGTTGCGCTTTATCGGAGCATCGGTTCGGAAGCACCCACGGAGCGGCTGATCGAATATTTGACGAAAACCGGCGTCAGCATAGCATTGCCGAGGGTTACGGACGGTGGTTCGCTCGAATTTCGGCTGGTGTCCAGCACGGATATGCTGGTGTCCGGATTCAGGGCTATACCCGAGCCCGGCGAAACCTGTCCAATATCCGATCCGGATATGATCATCGCACCGCTAGTGGCCTTTGACCGATCCTTGCGAAGATTGGGTCAAGGCGCAGGATATTATGACCGGAGCTTTGCAAAATATCCGGACGTGCCCCGCATTGGTCTTGCCTGGTCGATCCAGGAAACAGAAGAAATACCGACCGAACCGCATGATGTGCCGTTGCACATGATCGTGACGGAATGTGAAATAATAGAATGACTTAGGATGACGTCGTGACATCAGAAATCGATAAAGGCCCACAAAATCAACCGAGTTGGCGCAAGCCGGTTGGCATGATATTGATATTGTTGCTGATCCTGCTGTGGTCGGGCGTTGCGGTGACTCTTATTGACCAGCTCAGCGGGCTTAATTTCTGGCTGCAATTGCCGGCCTATGTCATTCTGGGGATTGCCTGGATTTTCCCGGTCCGTCCATTATTGACGTGGATGAATAAGGGATCTTATCGCCAATCCCCTCAAAACAAGGGAAATGGCGCGAGTGACGAGACTTGAACTCGCGACCTCCGGCGTGACAGGCCGGCGCTCTAACCAACTGAGCTACACCCGCATATGCGCCTGCAATGGCGGTGAAGCAGCGCAAGTATAAGAGCACTGCATCCCTGTCAACTACACTCTTTCGAATATCCCACATATTTCGGATCATGGCTCAGCTAACCATCGTTTATTGCCCTCTCGTAGCACGATGCCTGCCACTGCTCCGGAAATTTGGCAAACCCCTCTATTAACGGCAGCAAATTTCAAATGTTACAGTTCGTTACGGTAAACAGCGGGTTAACCACCACGAAAGGTCTCCTTAATTAACTAAAATTATCGGCTGATTTCTGCCGGTTTTGACGACCTAAAACTCATGACGTCATTTAGTATGTGTTTACGAAATATTTTCCTTTCTTCGGCATATAGACGGCATGAATTACCTGCGAACACATGATTTTGGACGCCGTTCCCATTCACTTGCGATGCTTGCCGTTGGTCGCCGGATGGCGCTCGCGATTGGTACGGCATCCCTCGCTCTGGCCTCAACATCAGCATATGCAGCGGGCACGGTCGCTGGAACCGATATCGTCAATGTCGCACAGGCAACTTATGACGGGCCACCAGGCGGGCCACCGGTCACGATTGATTCCAATATTGTAACCATCAAGGTCGATGAGTTGCTGGATGTCACGGTCGTTTCCAGCGACCCGGGTGACATCGCCACTTCGCCCGGATTGGCCGCACAGGTGACGACCTATCAGGTCACCAATACCGGAAACGGTTCCGAAGCCTTCACACTGTCAGCGGATACCGCGAAGCCCGGCGATGAATTTGACACGACATTTGAACAGATCATTTTCGATACCAATAGCAATGGAGTCTACGACCCGGGAGTCGACACCATTTACACGGCCGGCACCAATGATCCGGTGCTCGCGCCAGATGAAAGCGTCACGGTTTTCATCCTTTCCACCATTCCCGCCTCCGCCAATGACGCGGATCGCGCCGAAATTGAACTTTCAGCAGTGGCCAATACCGGCAGCGGTACGCCGGGTGACATATTCCCCGGACAGGGCGACGGCGGCGGTGATGCCGTAGTCGGTTCGACCGGCGCAGATGACGAAGCCAGCGGCTTTTTCGTGGTGCAGTCCGCGGAAGTCACCTTGGTCAAGAGCGCAACCATCGTCGACCCCTTCGGCGGCGCAGAGGCTGTACCAGGCGCGGTCATTCTGTACCAGCTGGTCGCAACGACAACGGGCACCGGCGATCTCACCAATCTGGCGATCACTGACGATATTCCCGCAGACACTACTTATAAAGTCGAAAGCATCACGCTGGAAGGCGCGGCACAGACCGATGCTGCGGGCGACGCCGACGCTGGCTCTTTCAACGGCAGTTCAATCGCCGTGTCTTTGGGCACGGTTCCAGGCGGACAAACGCGCACCATCACATTTCAAGTTACAATCGACTGATAATAATCGGGGAACTGCAACATGTTAAAAAGATTATTCCTTGCAATAGCACTCACACTGCCCGGCACCGCTATGGCGGCCAATAGTGTCAGCCTGTCGAGCGATGTCTTCGTTGAGCGCAAGGTGGCGAAGCCGAACGGCACCACCGCGGTGGTTCTCGAACAGCCAACGACAGTCATACCTGGCGACAATCTTGTGTTCGTCGTCAAATATAAGAATGTCGGCAGCGCGCCGGCTTCGGATTTCTCTGTCACCAATCCACTGCCAAAGGCAGTCGCGTTCAATGGAACGTCTGATGGCACCGAAATTGTCTCCGTTGATGGAGGCAAAACCTGGGGGCCCCTTTCGGCTCTCACCTACCCGAGCGTGAATGGCAAAGTTCGTCCCGCTCTCATGACCGATGTAACGCATGTAAAATGGAAATTTAACCGCTCTCTTTCGGCAGGTTCGGAGGGGAAGTTAATATTTCGTGGCACTGTGAAGTGATCGAAACCGCACGGATTGCCGCGGGGTAAGGCAATCCAAATGAAGTGAAACAGGAGACAGTAATGACCAGTAAGCTGAAACTTCTCGTTGCCACAAGTATCTTTTCTACGGCGGCGCTGGGTGTAAACCCGGCGTTTGCCGCAGACTTGGGTACTGATGCCGGCACGAGCATCACCAATAACGTAAGCGTTGCTTTCAATGTGGGGGGGACCGCTCAAACGGCGGAAACCGACAGCGACACGTTCGTCGTCGACCGAGAGGTCAACCTTGTTGTAACCAAAAGCGACGGGGTGAACACCATCGTTGCTCCCGGTGCGACACAACAGGCAGTGACCTACACGGTCAGCAACCAGACCAATGACACGATTGACGTGTTGTTGACGACCGAGCAGCTGGGTGGGGACGATTTCAACGTCACCGGCGCTATCACCTTCTATCTTGATGATGGCAATGGAGTATTTGACGGTGCTGACTCACTGATAACATCAATCGATAATTTGGCGGAAGATGTGACGGCTACCGTCCACGCAGTCGCCAATATCCCGGGTGGTGTTGTAACCGGCAATATCGCTAACCTTGTATTGATCGGCCAAGCAGCCGATTCTGTCACCGGAGTGGCATTTGTCGATAACTCAGGCGATGTGGATGATGCATCTGTCGTCCAGAACGTCTTTGCAGACGGCGCTGGCACCGGAACCGGTGACGGCGCAGGTGATGGTTATCACAGCGATACCGACACCTATGAAGTTGCTGGAGCGGACATTTCGGTGTTCAAATCCAGCCGCGTCGTCAGTGATCCGCTGGGATCGGCCAATCCTAAGGCTATTCCCGGAGCGATTGTCGAATATTGTATTTCGGTAGCAAACGGAGCCGGTTCGGCATCGGCAACAGGTGTCACTATCACTGATACGCTGCCAGCAGATGTCGGCGGCAATGGCATTACCTTTGTACCGGGGTCCATCCTGGTGGATGCTACCGCAGTGATTTCTGGCGGTCCACCGACCCAGACCTGTTCTGGTGGCGTTGCGGGTGGTAGTTTTGCAGATCCAACCGTCAGCGGTACCTTGTCTGACATTGCTGCGGGCACTAACCGCGCCATGATCTTCCGTGTAACGGTAGACTAGGGCACGTCGGAATATAGCGGCAAACTGGCAGTTTTGCTGGTTTGCCGCCATTTTTCGCTATTATCTGTGGGTCTACTCCCCAACTTTCTTAGGCCTGTCGGCCTGGCACTTGCTGCATGCGTGTTAACCGCGCCTGCCTCTATGGCACTCGCGCAACCCGAGTTTGCCGAAGAACAGCCTCAAGCGCCTGATTTTGCCATCGAGCAACCGCAGAATTTGCCGCTAATCACGAATATTGCGCAAGCGGAATGGGATATAGGTGGCCAACGGCTCCGAAAACCCTCCAATCGTGTCAATATTCAAGTCGTTCCGCCGCCCAACAGGCCGCCCGAACTCACAATTTTTCACCTTGCTGACCCGCCCGGGGCTGACAAGGTCCCTATTCTGGGCACGATGTGCAGGGGTTCGCTGGGTAGTATCATGATCGAACTGGGTGGTGTTTTCTCGGGAACACCCAAAAATCCGGCCTCGATCATGCCAACGGACACAATTAGAGCTGGCGAACCACTGATTATTTCGATTCTCGCTGCGGACAGAAATCGGGATCCTCTGGCAATCGAAAGCTTTGATGTTGTTCTCACTACGCCCAGCGGTGATCGGGAACAGATTAATATTGTCGAGACTGCGGCCAACAGCGGCCGATTTGTCGGCATTATCAATACGGCCGCGGTGCCGCCTGCTCCGGTGCAAGGGGATTGCATATTGTCGGTCAGTCGCGGCGATACACTCGACATCACCTTCCATGAAATCAACGGCACTCCCATCGGGACAGCGAATGTCGGCATCCTGATAGATCCCTTTGGCGAAGTTTTCGACAGTGGCGACGGCACGCCTGTTCCCGGTACGCGCGTGACCTTGATCGACGTGTCGACTGGTCTACCGGCCGAGGTTTTCGGCGATGACGGCGTTTCTGTCTACCCCAGCACGGTGATTGCAGGCGGGACCGTGACCGATAGTGCTGGAAACGTCTATGATTTCTCTGACGGCTTCTATCGCTTCCCCTTCGCACGACCCGGCCGCTATCGCCTGCTCATCGAGCCTCCGCAGCCATACAGCTTCCCGTCAGTGGCGACACCGCAGCAATTGGCCGGTTTCCGGCGGACAGATGGCCTTCCATTCACCATCGTGGACGGATCTTATGGCGGAATCATCATATTGGACAATCCGGCACCGGTGCGTGTGGATATCCCGCTGGACAGGCCCGGAACGCCCCTGGTGATCACCAAAGCGGCTTCGGTTGCGCTAGCGGCACCGGGAGACGCGGTTCAGTACCGGGTTACCGTGCAAAATACCGATCCTGTGCGAAACACCGGTCAGATTACGATTTCTGACCGGCTACCAGGCGCGATGCGGCTGAAAACCGGAACCGTGCGCTACAATGGCGCCCTGATCACACCTAATGTCCAGCCTAATGGCCAGGATTTCACCGTCGAGGCACCGCCCCTGCCCCCTTCGGGTAGCGGATTACTGACCTATATCGCAGAAGTACGTCAGGATGCCCAGCCAGGAGACGCGCTAAATCTCGCGGCGGCTCGAGACGATCGCGGCGCGACCAGTGCGACCGTCGATGCTGTGGTACGCATTGAACGAGACGGAATTTCCGAGAGATTCACCCTTATCGGCCGGATTACCGATGGTGGTTGCAATGTCGACCCTAGGGAAGCCTCCGGCATCGGCGGTATCCGCGTGATGTTGCAGGACGGAACCTACACGGTCACCGACAGCGACGGACGCTATCATTTCGAAGGCCTCCGACCCGGTTTGCACGTGGTTCAAGTAGACCCGTCGACCTTCCCCGCCGATCTGGCACCCGTCGACTGTGCGCAAAACACGCGGACCGCAGGCAGCAATATTTCGCGCTTTGTCGAAGGCCGGGGTGGCGCGCTGAAACGCGCAGATTTCCGGGCAAAAAAGGTTGCCCCAAGAGAAATCCGCGAGCAGGATATCTACCGGAAGCCCGAGCCTTTATCGGATCCGGAAGCTGCCGGAGCAGGTCGCGATTGGGTATCGGGGCAGGATCCCGGCATCGCCTGGCTATTCCCCGAGGAAGATCATAATCCACGCGTGAAAGCGCTGCGCGTCGCCATCAAGCATCACTCCGGGCAGACAATTGAACTGTCGATCAACGGCAGGCCGGTTAATCCCCTTGCCTTTGACGGGACCAAGAAGAGCGCGAACGGCAAAGTACGGATCAGTACCTGGCGCGGTATCGAAATTGACGACAGAACCAACGTCTTCGTGGCACGGGTAGTCGATCAGAACGGTGTTCTGGTTCAGCAACTTGAACGGAAAGTCCATTATGCCGGCAGCCCGCTCAATGCGGAATTGCTCAAGGACCGGTCGGTTCTGATCGCCGACGGTGTCACCCGTCCCGTCGTTGCAGTGCGACTTACGGATCGCACCGGGAAGCCTGCCCGTCATGGCATGGTTGGCGACTTTAAGGTCCCTGCACCTTATGCACCCGCCATTGAAATCGATGCCCAGCAGGCCAATCAGATCGCCGGTCTCGAACGGGGCGCGCCGGTATGGCGGGTCGAGGGCGAGGAAGGCATCGCCTATATCGAACTGGCGCCGACTACGGCTTCCGGTTCGCTCAGCATTTCCTTTCCTTTCCGCGATGGCGAGGTGGAACGTACCCAACGCATTGAAACCTGGCTCGATCCGGGTGACCGGCCATGGACCGTTGTCGGCTTTGCGGCGGGCACACTCGGCTTCAACACACTCGACGAACGGCTCGAGGATCTGGTCGATGACGATGACAATATCAACGTTGATGGCCGGATCGCGCTTTACGCAAAGGGCCGTGTGACGGGCAAATGGCTGATGACGCTCGCCTATGACAGCGACAAGAAAGAAGACGAGACGCGGTTCCAAGGCGTGATCGATCCGCGGCGCTATTATACGGTTTATGCAGACCGCAGCGAGCAGCGCTATGATGCCGCTTCGGTGCGCCGCCTGTATCTCAAGCTCGAAAGACCGCAGTTTTACGCACTTTTTGGTGATTATGAGACCGGCATTGATGAGCCCGAGCTGGCACGATATCAGCGCGCCTTCAACGGAATCAAAGCGGAATATCGCAGTGATCAGGTGCACCTCAACGCCTTTGGCGCAGACTCGCCCAATCGATTCCGCCGCGAAGAAATTCAGGGCAATGGCCTGTCCGGTCCCTACGCCCTCGCCACCCGCGACATCTTGGCCAACAGCGAACGGATTACGCTGGAAACCCGCGACCGCTTCCGTTCGGACCGCATTGTCGAACAGCGCGAACTGACCCGGCATATCGATTATGACATCGACTATCTTGCTGGCACGCTGCGCTTTCGCGAACCGATCCTGAGCCGCGGCAGCGGGCTCGATCCGCAATTCATCATCGCCGAATATGAGGTTCTGGGCGTTGGCGACCGCAATCTGAACGCCGGTGGCCGCGCCACCTATCAGACCGTTGACCGGAAACTTAAAATCGGCGCGACCGCCGTTCATGACGAGAATGAGAGCGTAAAAACTGATTTGCTCGGCGTCGATGTTCGCTATCGGCCCGACGCAAGAACCGAATTCCGCGCGGAACTTGCCGTAACCGACAATGAAGCGAAAACCGTCACCGCGACCAACACCGGACAAGCCGCAACTGCCTGGCTGGTCGAAGCCGAACACCATGGTTCGAAATTCGACCTTCTCGCCTATGTCCGGCGTCAAGCAACCGGCTATGGCCTGGGACAGCTCAATGCAGCCGAATCCGGCACCCGCAAATTCGGCATCGACGGCCGGGTTCGGGTCCGCGAGAATCTGTCGCTGGCGATCACCAGCTATCAGGAAGATTTCCTGATGTCGGGCGCTCGTCGCCGCGCCGGTACCGCCGAACTGGAATATCGCACGGACAACAGATCCTTCCGCGCAGGGATGGTCTATGCCAATGACCGGCTGTCCGACGGCACGGTGAACGAATCCACGCTCGTCCGGCTCGGTGCGACGCAGCGGCTGTTTGACGGCAAGCTGGAACTGGATGCTCAAACCGAATTTGCACTGGGTGGTCAGGACGAAAGCATCGACTTCCCGGCGCGGCACAGCTTTACGGCTCGTTACGCCATCACGAAGGACATCAAGATCATCGGAACTTACGAGATTGCCGATGGCGAGAATATCGATGCCCGGACAGCGCGGATTGGCGTTGACGTTAGGCCCTGGGATGGCGCGCGCATTGTTAGCAGCATGAACCAGCAGGAAATAACCGAATATGGCCCGCGCACTTTTGCTGCCTATGGCCTGACACAGAGCATTCCGCTGGATGACAAGTGGACAATTGATTTCTCGCTGGACGGCAATGAAACCATCGGCGGATTTGATCGCGGTGACGTTATCAATGACCAGCAACCGGTCGCTTCGGGCGGTTTTCTGGGCAATGACACGTTGCTGACCGAGGATTTTCTAGCGGTTACCGCCGGCTTCACTTTCCGTAGTGACGACTGGAGCTGGAACGGCCGCGCAGAATATCGCGATGGCGACATCAGCGAACGCTACGGCTTTACCACGGCGCTTCTCAAGCAAATCGGCGAAGGCAGCGCTCTGGGCGCGCTGGCCAGCATATTTGTAGCGGAAGATGAAACCGGGGTCAGCACACGGGTCGTCGAAGCGGAAGCCAGCTGGGCGCATCGCCCGACCGACAGCGAATGGTCGTGGCTTGAAAAGCTCGAATTCCGCGAAGATCGCGTCCGCAATGCCGTCGCCGGGGCGTCCGGTCCGATCGGCGGCGCGCCACTGCTCGTCAATGGGAATGTTACTTCGCGTAGGATTATCAACAGCTTAAGTGTGAATTACACGCCGATCAATGCTGATCGGGGCATTTTCACGGAAGCGGGAGAATATGGTCTCTTCTGGGGAAGCCGCTATGTTTTCGACCGGTTCGGCCCAGATGATGTCGAAGGCTGGAGCAATGTGGTCGGCGCGGATATCAAGTTCGACCTTTCCGACACGATCGATGTCGGCGGCCAGGCCACGGCGCGCATCGGCAATGACTTTGACAGTATCGCCTATTCCGGCGGGCCGAGCGTTGGAATCACGCCGTTCAAGAACGGCTATATTTCCGTCGGCTATAATATTGTCGGCTTTGCAGACCGCGACTTTGAAGAAAGCCGCTACACCAGAGATGGCCCGTTCATCACATTCCGGCTGAAATTTGATCAGGAGACGCTAGGAAGTCTAGGGCTTTGAAGGTCGAGGGCGCATCCGAACGCCTTCTCCCGTGAGGGAGAAGGATACAAAGCCTTATGAGCAAAGCGAATTAGGCGGCGTTGGATGAGGGTGTTCTGCTCTCTGAAGCGCAGTACACCCTCATCCAGCTGCGACTAGGCAGCCAAGCTGCCAAGTCTTCGCATCCTTCTCCCTCACGGGAGAAGAGAAAATTGAATCCTTCAGTCAGCGAACAGCAAGACCGGCGTTTCCAGAAAATGCTTGAGCGCCTGCACATAGCTGGCGGCATCATAGCCATCGACCACCCGGTGATCGCACGATATCGACAGGTTCATCAGCTTGCGCGCATGAATTTCACCGTCGATGATCATCGGACGTTCGACAATCTTGTTCGGTCCGATAATCGCCACTTCGGGGCGGTTGATTACCGGTGTCGTCGCGATACCGCCCAACGGTCCGAGAGATGTCAGGGTCAGCGTGGATCCGGTCAAGTCCTTCGCCGTCGCCGTTCCATCGCGTGCAGCGGCAGCCAGGCGGCCAATTTCCGAAGCCAATTGCCAGATATTGAGGTCCTGCGCATCGCGTAGCACCGGCACCATCAACCCCTGTGCGGTCTGTGTTGCCATTCCGAGGTGAACCGAACCGTGCCGGGTGACAACGCCCGCTTCATCGTCATAGGTTGCATTCAACATGGCAAAATCGGGCAAGGATTTGCAAATTGCGGCAATAATCAGGGGCAAAATGGTCAATTTTGGCCGCTCACCGCGATTGGTATTGAGGTCCGCGCGCATATCCTCGATCTCGGTCATGTCGATTTCGTCAACATAAGAGAAATGCGGAATATTCCGTTTGGATTCGGCCATGTTTTGAGCAATTTTGCGACGCATCCCGATGACTTTGATCTTCTCGTCATCGCGTTTTTGAGAAGCACCGGACGGACGATATCCCTGCCCCGATCCGTAGTTCAAAAAGGCATCGAGATCGCTGTGACGGATATGCTCTCCCTGTGCTTTGACCTGGCTGAGATCGACACCAAGATCGGCGGCACGCTTGCGCACAGCGGGGGTTGCGAGGACTTTATGTCCGTCGGTTTTCGGGGGTGTGACGTCAGACTTAGAAGCTTTTGCAGGCAGCTCTTCAGACTCTTTCTGAAGTGTAGGCTTTGCCGCATTTTCTGAATTATTTCGTTTGTTTTCAATATCTTGATCCGACGCCAAGATGTCAGCTTCGGCCGGTTTGGCTACGGTAGCAACTGTCTTAGATGCTTCCAAATCTTCCATTTCTTCCAGATCAACATCACCCTCAACCTCGATCTCAACCAGCATCGAACCGATCGCGATAATGTCGCCTTCTTCACCGGCGACCGCAATGATCTTGCCGGAAACCGGCGCCTCCATTTCGACCGTCGCCTTGTCGGTCATGACGTCAGCAAGCGGATCATCTTCCGCAACGACATCGCCAATCTTGATATGCCATTTGACGATTTCCGCTTCGGCAATGCCCTCGCCAATGTCAGGCAGATTGAATGTATATGTGCTCATGATTTCAAGTCCCCGACAATTTTTTCCAGCGCCTCACCAATCCGGACAGGCCCTGGAAAATACGCCCATTCCAGACTGTGCGGATAGGGTGTATCAAATCCCGTGACCCGTTCAATCGGTGCTTCGAGATGATAAAAACAGCGTTCCTGTACCAGAGCCGACAGTTCTGCTCCAAATCCACTGGTGCGCGTTGCTTCGTGCACAATCATGCAGCGACCGGTTTTTTTGACCGACTCTTCGATCGTCTCGATGTCGAGCGGTACCAAAGTGCGCAGATCAATGACCTCGGCGTTTATCCCATGTTCTTCGACCACGGCCTTCGCGACATGGACCATCGTACCATAAGCGAGAACCGTCACCGCATCGCCTTCACGCACGATCTTCGCCTTGCCCAGCGGTACGGTATAATGGCCCTCGGGCACTTCTGACTCGGCAAATTTGGACCAGGGCGAGACCGGATTGTCATAATAGCCGGTGAACGGACCATTATAAATGCGCTTGGGCTCAAGGAAAAGTACCGGATCATTATCCTCTATGGAGGCAATCAGCAGGCCTTTGGCATCATAGGGTGTGGACGGAATCACCGTTTTCAAGCCGGATACATGGGTGAACATGGCTTCGGGCGACTGACTGTGCGTCTGCCCGCCAAAAATACCGCCCCCGACCGGCGAACGCACAGTCATCGGCGCAGTATATTCGCCGGCCGAACGATAACGCAGCCGCGCAGCCTCCGATATCAGCTGATCCATGCCCGGATAGATATAATCGGCAAACTGAATTTCCGGTACGGGCCGCAAACCATAAGCGCACATGCCGATCGCTGCGCCGATTATCCCGCATTCCGATATCGGTGTATCGAAACAGCGCGTCTTGCCAAATTTTTCCTGCAGACCGGCGGTCGCGCGAAAAACACCGCCGAAATAACCGACATCTTCGCCCATGATTACGACATTTTCGTCGCGCTCCATCATAGTCTCGAGACCGCTGTTAATGGCCTCTATCATGTTCATGACGGCCATTTGATTTCCCGCTCTTTATTGGCCTGTGCGGCTTGTTCTTTAAGATGCCATGGCATTTCTTCAAATACGTCCTGAAACATGGTTTCAAACGGCTGGTGCAGTCCGTGGCCCAATATGCCGTTTTTGGCGGCTTCCTTGACCGCTTCCTTGACCGCTTCGAGGCATTCCTCGTCCAGCGCCTGCTGCTGCTCGACACTCCAGACACCGCGATGGATCAGATGCCGCTTGAGCCGCATGATCGGGTCGCCCAATGGCCATTCTTCCCGTTCCTGCGCGCTCCGATAGGCCGCTGGATCATCGGAAGTGCTATGAGCATCGGCGCGATAGGTAAAATGCTCGATCAACGTCGGGCCCTGATTGGTCCGCGCCCGTTCTGCCGCCCATCTGGTTGCCGCATAGACGGCCAGCGGATCATTGCCATCGACCCGCAGTGCGGCGATGCCATATCCGGCGCCACGAGCGGCAAACGTGGCCCGCTCCGCGCCGGCAAAGCCGGAGAAAGACGATATCGCCCATTGGTTATTCACGACATTCATGATCACCGGAGCATTATAGACTGCGGCAAACGTCATCGCCGCGTGGAAGTCGCCCTCTGCAGTCGACCCCTCGCCGCACCATACGGCGGCAATCCGGCTATCGCCCTTGCTCGCGCTGGCCATCGCCCAGCCCACCGCCTGCGGGTACTGGGTAGCCAGATTGCCCGATACGCTGAAAAAGTTCAGCTTCCGCGAACTGTACATGATCGGCAGCTGGCGACCCTTGAGCTTGTCTGCCTTGTTGGAGAAAATCTGGTTGACCATCTCTATCATCGGATAGCCGCGGACAAACAATATCCCTTGCTGGCGATAGCTGGGGAAACACATGTCATCCGCGTGCAATGCCATCGTGGCAGCAACCGACGTCGCCTCCTCCCCCGTGGATTTCATGTAAAAACTCGTTTTACCCTGGCGCTGCTGCCGATGCAGCCGGTCATCAAAAGTGCGCACCTGGACCATTGTGCGGAGCATCTTGAGCAGTGTTTCGTCATCCAGCTTGGGATCCCAGGGACCCACCGCCTTGTGTTCGTCATCCAGCACGCGGATCATGTCATCGACCATATCCCGCATATCTTTCGGTGCGGTGTTGATATCCGGCCGCGCCTGAGCGCCGGCAAGCGGGATTTCCAGATCGCTATAGTCAACCGCATCACCCGGACGAAATTTCGGCTCCGGCACGTGCAGAGTCAGTGGCGGCAAATTGCTTTTGGGTTTTTCGTCCGCCATCGGGCCTCTCCAGCATGAATCGCGCAATTGTTGCGCTGCAATATTCGTTCAACTAGCTGTTACAATATTACAAAAGCTAATTTAGGTCAATCTCCCTGCCCTTTTGACCGGTCAAACGGCCACCGGCGCGGAGATATGGGATTGGGGGGCATAATCCTGCACCTCGAAATCCGCGATATCATAGTGAAAAATCGACTCGGGCTTTCGCAGGATCTTGAGTTTGGGAGCACCAGCAGGCTCACGCGCGATCTGCTCTTCCACCAGATCAGCATGATTGAGGTAGAGATGCACATCGCCGCCATTCCACACCAGTTCTCCCGGTTCCAGACCACATTGCTGTGCGATCATCCGGATGAGCAGCGCCGCCGAAAAAATATTGAAAGCGAAGCCCAGACCAAGGTCACAACTGCGCTGATAGAGTAGCCCCGACAATTTCCCTTTGGATACGTAAAACTGGTAAGTCTTGTGACAGGGCGGCAAAGCCATCTGGTCCAGTTCGGCAACATTCCAGCCGGTAAAAATATGGCGCCGCGAACCGGGATTGTTCTGGATCCCGTCGATCAGCAGGGCGATCTGGTTGATGCCCTTATCCTCGCGGCGATATAGTCCATCACCCTCCGGTGTATAGCGCGGCCAGTCGACCCATTGTTTGCCGTAGACCGGACCGAGATCCCCCCATTTTGCCGCGAAGTCATCATCCTCGATAATCCGCTGCTCGAACGCATCCCTGTCAATTTGCTCGCCGCTTTCCTTGCGATATTTGTCGAGTGGCCAGTCGGTCCAGATATGCACTTTCTGCTTCACTAGTTCGCGGATATTGGTATCGCCAGTGAGAAACCAGAGCATTTCCCGCGTGGCCGTTTTCCAGAATACGCGCTTGGTGGTAAGCAGCGGAATGGCATCGTCGGCGAGGTCAAAGCGCATCGTCACGCCAAAAGTAGCGCGCGTACCCACGCCGGTGCGATCGACACGCTCATCACCTTGCGTCCAGATTTGCCGCATCAGGTCGAGATATTGCTGCTCATAATGCTGTCCGGGAATCAAACCATCATTCTCCAACCAAGTGTTTTGCAAACGCTAGACCGCTCTGGTCATATCCTCAACCAGCCAGTTGATTGCAACGTCATATTTGCGCAGTTTCGCTCCCATATGTTGCCCGGCGACCAAGCTGGAGTGTTAGCCCGGCGGACTGGCTAAGGCTTGAACCGGATATCGGACTGGGATATAATCAGTAGATGTATCCCTCGCGCCGAAAAATGCGAACGGATCGGGAAGTAGCTCAGCCTGGTAGAGTACTGCGTTCGGGACGCAGGGGCCGGAGGTTCGAATCCTCTCTTCCCGACCACCAATGTTCCGAAAATGCAATCCGGCCCGCTGCTAGGCCATCAGAGAGTAATTTTTCTCTCCAGCGCCACGACACATCTGCTTTGCTATTTTTATTTCCTCACCGTCGATGATCGCAACATCCGTGATGCTCAGGCATTTTCGGCCATCGGGTTCAGCGGTCAGCGCGGTAATCATCGACGAGCCGGAAACATCAGCACGGGTCGGACTTTGCCATGTCGCGACTGCACCGACTTCCTCTTTCTGGACAATGGTCATCGTGGCTTCTGCGGCCTTTTCCTGTTCTTTCTCGTCAAGCCGGCAAGCGATTTCCGCACCGATGACCGCACCCAATCCGCTGGCGAGTACGGTCCCAACCTTGCCCAAGCCTGCGGCGTTCCCGATCACGCCGCCCAATATACCGCCAATCAGTCCGCCGCCGGTTCTGGCGCCCTTGCATTTTTTTGAACCGGATTTCTTTTTCTTCTTCCTTTTCTTCTTTTTCATCGGCTCGTCAGCCGCGCCCGCAGCGCTCGCGATTTCCACTGAGCCGTCCGTGTTTCCGGCTGATCGGTCCATTCTGACCTTCGGCTGCGCGAGCGCCTTTTTCACATCAAACTCCGGCACCGGATACCCGCCACACCCGGTATTGAAACAAAAACGATCCTGCAAATATTCGCGATCCTTTTGATAGCGCGCTTCCGCCGTCCGGTAGTCGGCCAGGTTGACCCCTTCAGGATCCGAATCTGCATGTTCCCTCATCATCATCTCGTAAAAACCGTCCTGACGCTTGGGAGAATATTGCATATTGCCGCCGACTTTATCGACATAGAGTTGGGAGATGGCTTTTTGATGTTCGATCATCCGTTCGCGAAACGGCGTCAGGATTTCACTGTAATATTTGTCCAGTTTGACCGTACACTGGTTGATGTCGTCCGCTTTGTCGAACGGCATCTCAAAAACTTGATGGCCTTCCCGGCAATCAGGATAGCCTTCCGCGGGCAATAGCGGTGTCGGGGGCAAGGCCGGCAATTCTGGTTCCGCAGTCGTAGGCGGGACATAGGCCAGCTCGGATTCCGACCTCTGGCTGGAATCTCGGGATGGCACCGGTAGTTGCGGTACGTTTTGCTGTACAGGCGCTTTTTTCGGGATAGCCAGCGCCGCAGAAGCTGGGGTTCCAGTAAGGCTATTCTTCATGGGAGAGGCCGCATTGGAACTGAGAAGAAGCGGCGAAGAACCGGATTTCGAAACGAGGGATTGAACAGACTTACTGATTGCAGAATTGGGCCGAGTGGTGGCGGCCATCTTCGTCGAACCGCGCAACTGCGCGATGTTCTTATTGGCCAGATCGGCAAAAAGCCCTTCGGGGAATTCCTTGAGATAGGCTTGGTAGGCGGTCAGCGATCCGGCAGCATTTGCGCCCCGCCACATCAGGGCATCCATGGTCGAACGATTTGCGGTCGACAAGGACGCTGCCGGTGATCGTGTGGTGGTTGCTAGCACCGCCGCCGGTTTTGATACCGTCTGCACCGGTTGCACAAGATATACCGGCGTCCCCGTGATACTGGCACTTACAAATGGACGCTGGTTACCTCCGGTTGCCGCCAATACGTCATCGCGGATCGCCCCGCCCAACATCTGAAGCGGCAAATCTGGCTGCGGCAGTCGTTTTGCCAGGGACTTCGCGAATGGCGAATTGAACCCGCTACCATCGGTTGCGGTTTGTCCAGGCGCCGCTGCGTAAATGACCAGCACACCATCGGCATCAAATCCCGCCAGCCCCCGGGTGACGGCCCGGGTCCCAGAAGCCCAAGTGTTGCCAAATGGATTGTTGCGGCACGCATCCAGAACAACCATCCTGATTCGCGCACCCGAAACCGATTCCATCATGCGTTCGATATTGATCGATTCATAGGGTAGGTCGAACGCAGTATTAAGTTCGGCATCAATCGGTATGAGCCAGTTCTTCCCCTGCCCCTCCATGCCATGGCCGGCATAGTAGATCATGGCAACGTCCGCGCCGTTGGCTTTTTCCCGGAAGGTGCGAAGTTCGCGCTGGAAACTGCTTATCGTCAAATCCAGCGCAACGACAACATCATCAAAGCCTGCTTTCCGGGCTGAATCGGCGACAATATTGGCATCATTGACCGGATTGGGTAACGAACTGGTGTTGACATATGCCGAGTTGCCAATGACCAGCGCAACGCGTTTGGCTTCGACCATGGCTGGCCAAATCATTGCCAAAAAAACGATTATTATGATCCCCAATCGGATCATTGATCACCCCCATGATCCCGCCGAAACGATCAAGCGAATATTCGCTGATTGCACTGCGATGACAGGTTGTTGTGGAGACTGCGCCCCCTACTCCACAAATTGCTTGAACGCTTTAACCAAAAATCATCAAAAAATGCAATGCTGATAACCAAAAATCGTAATTTTTCCAGCGGTTGCCGGAAGGAGACCGAGACGCTTTTTGTTCCTTTAGAATGAGATTATTGGCGAGATACACAGTTGACTTTCGCTTGCCCTCTTCCATGGCCGGAAATGCTGGCGGCTCGTGGCCTACAGCCTGGGTAATCAAAGACGTTCATTTGGAAGCCCTGCTCGTTTCATCCGACGATCCGCAAATCGTGATTTGGGGATCGGTTCTGGCTCGCAAAGGGGTGGTATTCATCTCAAGGCTGATGGCCGACGATCGGTCGACCGATTTGTCCACGAACAAGCGATAACCCGCAATATTGCAGCCACGGGAGGGGATGTAACCCTGCTGAACGCATAGTGCGATTCTCGGTCACAATCAAAGAGGCTTAACCTACTGAAATATATGATTTTAAATCCGTAATTGGGTGTTAACCTTATCTTGAACTTAGGCCTGTAGTTCATATCCCCATGAACACCTGCGTATTGATAGTCGATGATCGGCCAACTAATCTGAGGATATATGCTCAGTTTGTGACGTTGATGGGGGAAAAATATTCCGCCGTCACTTATGCTGACCCTGTCGAGGCGCTGCATTGGCTGCGTAACAATAAAGCCGATTTGATGGTGGTCGACTATCGTATGCCGCAAATGAACGGTGCAGAGTTTATCCGGAAAGTCAGGATGATGCCAGGCGCCAGCGACATCCCCGCTATTGTCATCACCGCTCATCAGGACCGCGAGTGCCGGCTTGCCGCGCTGGATGCAGGCGCCACGGACTTCCTGCAAAGCCCGGTTTCGCATGTCGAATTCTGCAGTCGCGCTATGTCACTACTGACCAAAAGCAAGAAAAGTGTAACTCTGCGCAGGCGTGCGTCGGAAATTGAGCGCAAGCATGCAACGGCCGACGCAACAACGTCAAATGATGGCCCCTCAGGGAAAAGCATGCTCGAGCAGATTATCGACACAATCCCGATCATGATCAATGCAACAGATCGGTCCGGGAAATGCCTTTTCACAAACGCCTATCAATCCGCCTTGTTCGACAAAGACCCGGATGAAATGGTGGGTCTGGATTTTGCTGAATTTTTCGAACCTGCCTTGGCCGCCAATTCCCGACGTAGGAACGAGCTCGTTTTGAAATCCGGCCTTGCCATTCCCCATTATGAAGAAAAAATCACGAGCGATGGCGTCGATCTGATATTTCATTGCAACAAATCGCCACTGCTCAACCACAAGGGTGAAGCGATTGGTGTTTTGACCACAGCGGTTGACATAACCGCCCGGAAATTTGCTGAAGAACACAGAACCCACCTGGCATTGCACGACATGCTGACCGGGCTTCCCAATCGGGTGCTACTTGCCGAGAACGTCAAATCTACCATCGACAATTGCAAGAAATCGAGTAGTGAAGCGGCTCTTTTACTGCTTGATCTCGACCGCTTCAAAATCATCAACGACACCCGCGGCCATCATAGCGGCGACGCTCTTTTGCGGGAAGTCGCAGAACGCATTTCTAAAGTTATCGGTCCTGACGATTTTGCAGCACGCATCGGTGGCGACGAGTTTGCGATAATCCTCAGCAAGTTCGAAAGCGTTGATTCGATCAATTCGCGCTGTACCAAGATTCTCAATTCGATCAGTGAACCTTACGCAATCAGTGGCGTAGGCCAAGTTATCAGTGCATCGATCGGCGTGAGCCTCATCCCCAGTGACGGGGATGAGTACGAAGAAGTCCTGCGCATGGCAGATCTTGCCATGTATGACGCAAAGGCCAATGGCCGAAACTGTCATCGGTTTTTCTCGGAAGACATGAACGAAATTGCGCAAGCCGATGCTGCGTTAGAGAACGAATTGCGCGACGCACTCACCGAAAATCAGTTTTCACTGGAATATCAACCAATCGTGGATGCCAAAACTCTCGAATATGTTGGCTTGGAAGCTCTGATCAGATGGGATCATCCGGTTCGCGGTCGGTTACTGCCTATCCAGTTTATACGGGTTGCTGATGACAGCGGGCTTATGGATCTACTGGGCAATTGGGTGATTGGCGAAGTATGCCGTGAAATAAGGGCCCACGCAGATCAGGGTATTGATCTGCCCCGCGTGGCAATCAACGTTTCACCAAGACAATTTCAAAATCACAATCTTTGCGATGAATTGCTCGCCAGTATTGAAGCCAACGGAATTGAACCTTCCAAAATTACCATCGAGATCACTGAAGAACTGTTTATCGACAATAACGAACAAGTCAGAGCGACGCTCCAGCGTATTCGCAATCATGGCGTAGGAATCTCGATTGATGATTTCGGGACTGGCTATTCATCCCTGCAATATCTGAGAGATTTACCCGCCAATTGCCTCAAAATTGATCGCACTTTTATATCGCGGATCGAACATAGTGCGGCAGATCGGGCCATTATCGGAACCATCGCGCATTTGGCTCATGCGCTGGGTATGCGTGTTGTCGCCGAAGGAGTTGAAAATGAAGCGCAACTGGATTTGTTGCGGATTTCTGGCTGCGATGAGATTCAGGGATTCCAGATTGCACGTCCACAACGGGCCGAAGATCTCCGCAAATTATTTGACGGACGGAAAATTCATCAACCCAATCGATCGGCAGAAGGTTAACCACTGTGTTATTCCGAAAATCCGGAGCCTTGCCGAAATCGCATAGCCCACACTTAGATTCACCCCATGGCATGGACGGCCAAGCGCCAGATCGTGAACATGAAATGATCAAGAACCGGATCATTTTGATTGTGCTCGCCGGCTCGGCCTGCGCAATATTGGGTGCGCCCCTTGAATTGATCATCGGATTCGGGGTCTATTTCGTTGTCAGCATCGCAATCGCGATAGCCTATCACATCCACAGGAAGCCATCGAATTTAAGACGGGTCATCGGTCTATGTACGGACTTTGGCGCAATGGCTTTCGGATTCCAGGTCGGCGGCCATAGCAGTGAGGCCTTTTACCCACTGATGCTCTGGGTCATCCTCGGCAATGGCTTTCGTTTTGGTGTGCCGTGGCTTTTTCTGGCTTCGGCGATGGCGGCAATCGCATTTGGATGGACCATCTACACCGTCGACTTTTGGCGCAATAGCCCTTCGCTATCGACCGGCCTTCTGATAGGATTGCTGGTAATACCGGCTTATTGCTCGACACTGATCACGAAAATTTCCCAAGCCAAGGAAGAAGCGGAGGCAGCGAGCAAAGCCAAGAGTTTGTTTCTCGCCAGCATCAGCCATGAATTGCGGACGCCGCTGAACGCCATCATTGGCTATGGCACCCACCTGCTCGATATGAAGCTGCCGGAAAAACAGCATCAAATGGTCGCAACCAGCGTTTCCGCAGGTCGTCACTTATTGCACCTGATCAATCAACTGCTGAACTTCGCGCAATCGGATTCTCGCGATGAACTGCCAGATCCCAAGCCGTTTTCGCTTGTCGACGTTCTTTCCGAAGTTCGCGAGATCATGCAAATTGCAGCCGACGAGAAAGACCTCAAGATCATCCTTCAAGCGGAACCCGGCAGCAATCGAATCATTTCTGGTCAACTCGATTATGTCCGCAACATTCTCATCAATCTTACCAGCAACGCAGTAAAATTTACCAAATCTGGGTCGATCACCTTGAGGTGTGGTTTCACTCCGGAGAATGGACAAGAGCAGATGTGGCTGTCGGTGACTGACACCGGCCCCGGTATTCCATGGGAAGCCCAACAGAAAATTTTTGATGTTTTCCAGCAGGCAAATGATTCGATTGCGGGCGAATTCGGCGGAACCGGATTGGGATTGGCAATTTGCCATAAACTGGCCGCTCAAATGGGTGGGCAGATTTCTGTCGAAAGTGAACCCGGCGCAGGCAGCACATTTAGCTTGTCATTCCCGACCGAAACCCTGGAAGTCGATAATTTTAGCTCCAGCATAGATACAGTCAGAATTCTGTCACTAACGCGGGATGAGCATGCACCGGTCATCTGCAATGTCGACAATCAGGCGATAATAATCGACCATGTCCAGTGCGACGAATCAGCGGACATCGAAAAAATTCTCGAGCAACGCAGCACTGAATCCTATGACATTGCTCTGCTAGACGATGCCATTGCGAGCGAACATAATGATGAATCTCCGCTATGGTCTGCGTTCCGGAAAGCCAAGCTTCCTCCAGTTTTGTTCGCCGAGGGCAAAGAGAAAAACCTGAAAGATATTCAATTAAGAGCGGCCTTTGCTACGCTGCTCCCTGCGGGCTCAGATTTCAGCACTATCCGCAGCGCCGTCCAGATTGGCTGTTCATTTGACAATTCAGATGCGCAACATCAGTCAGATTCAAGAGACGATATGCTGCCAGCTGAAGTCTCACCTGTTCGGGTGTTGATAGCTGACGATAACCGCACCAACCAGATGGTGCTTGAAACCATCCTGGCCAATGCCGGTCATGAAGTTACCGTTGTCGCAGACGGAGAGAAAGCGCTCGAAGAGCTCGAGAAAGGTTCTTTTGAAATTGTTTTCCTGGACGTCAACATGCCCGTTATGGGTGGTATTGAATGCTGCAGACTCTGGCGTCAGATTGAGGGCCCGCGGAAACATATACCGATCATCGGTCTGACGGCCGATTCAACCGAAGACACGGAAAAAAAATGTCTCGACGCCGGCATGGATCTTCGAATGACAAAACCTATTGAGGCAAGTGCACTGATCGAAGTCATAGCTTCACAAACGGTCAAGATAGTCGCTCAAGTAGAAGACAAAATCGGTTCCGATCCGTTGGGAGTGATCAGTAATCTCGACGGTCAAAAACGCTGGCAGGATCCACCCGCCATAGATCCGGCTCAGCTAGACTATCTTCTCTCGATTGGAGATGAGACTTTTGTCCAATCCATTATCGACGCCTATTTGGAAGATGCTAGCGAGGTTCTGATTGCTTTCAGGAAAGCAGTTAACGATGAATCGGTTGATGATTTTCGTTTTCATGCCCATGCGTTCAAGAGCGGGGCCGCAAATGTGGGCGCGACCTACCTCGTTGAAACATGTTCAAAGCTCGAGGTGATTGGCGAACGAGATTTCAAGGATCAACGGTTTGTATATCTGGCAAAAATTGAACAGCTAGTTACCGATATTCGTATTTGCCTTGATACCGTTTCGACAACCGGTAGCGAAGATATGACTGCCAAAAACAGGTCGGCTAATCCAATTGACCGTCAAACCGCTCTCAGTGACCGCTGAATACGGCGATCCTGCGCGGTTGCCAAGCGCTCCATCTTCCGTACATCCGCTTCCTCCAGATAAAGCGCAGTTTCGGCCCATGTATCGGTAATCTCCAGCAGCTCTTCGAGGCTGACCGGGTTTGCGATTTTACGAGCACGATAGACAGCACGTTCCGCATGAAATCGTTTACGGTTTTGTTTGGTATATTCTATGATGGCGGCTTCACCCATGCCATCTTCTGCCAATATGTCGACGACACCCATGTCGTATAGCTCGGCGGCGGTGAACAACTTGCCCTCAAGGATGAACCGCTCGGTATCTTTCCGACCAAGACGCTGTCGCAGAAAACTGTATGCACCCATACCCGGGAAGAGATTGAATAATATTTCCGGCAGCCCTAGTCGCGCGCTTTTTTCGGCAACCAGTATGTCGAATGCCAGCGCGTGCTCGAAACCACCTCCTAGTGCATCGCCCTGCACCAGAGCCATGGTTATGATCGGCGCACCAAAGCCGGTGCTATTTTCATATTGCATATGGACGCATGTGCGGGCGTATTTCTTCAATGCTCCCAGATCACGGCGACGAATACAATCTGCAAAATGTTTCAAATCACCGCCAAGATTATAAATGCCGGGCGTGTGTGAACCGCATACAAAATAGCGCAAGGGATCTGGTCTTTTTGATCCATCCATCGCATAGTTGGAGTGGAGCCAGTCCTGGACCTGCTGGATCTCGTCGCCAAGTTCATAGGTGTAGCTCGGGCGAGATTTCTGGTTCATGTAGCACCAGAATATTTCATCGGAACGATCAAATCGCAGGTCGATTTCTTGGAACTGTTTATTGAAAATATCAGATTCAGAAGTGGACGAAGCCTGAGCTAGCATATCATTCGCCTCGATCAGCAAACGCTGTTCCACATCATTGGCTGCGCGACTGCGAAATTCCATACTATACTCCTTGTGTGACAAAGGTGCTTGGCGATACTTAGCCTAACAATTTCCACTGCCTACGGTATCGAATTTTATGATATGCCCCATTTCAAAGCAAGTAAAACCAAGAAGATTTCCTAACATACTTAATTGATTCAGAAATTTGCTTATATTTGAATCATTTGAGTCAAAATAGTTCATCCAAATTCGTTAATATCGTCAACAAATGTCACAATCCTCCCATACCGCGATTTTGATTTGCGCCTTTTTTCGGGTACTTGAGCTCATTGAAAACCGTTGTCTTCAACCGGCGTCTGACTCGGCTCCAGCTGATTGAATTACCAATCCGCGGAACGCGCGCGCAGCAGAGCGATTGCCTTTGGTAACTTCGTACACATCCTCTGCAATCGGCATGGCAACCCCGTATTTCTTGGCCAGAGCGATCACTGCCGGCGCGCTTTTGACCCCCTCCGCAACCATTAGCATTTCATCGATGATTTCATCTATATGGCGCCCCCTGCCCAACTCGACCCCAACATGACGATTGCGGCTCAGTGGACTGATGCAGGTGGCGATCATATCACCCATCCCGGTAAGCCCGGAGAATGTTTCCGGTTTGCCTCCCATGGCAACGCCCAGACGCGTGATTTCAGCAAGTCCTCGGGTAATCAATGCGGATCGGGTATTATCCCCGGCTCCAAGACCATCACCCATTCCGACAGCGATGGCGATGATATTTTTAAGCACCCCTCCCAATTCGCAACCCAGCAGATCGGTGTTTGTGTAGACACGGAACAGACCCGAGTGGAAAAGTTGCTGCAGCTGTTTCACGATAATCTCGTCTTCCATCGAGATTACGCTGGCTGCGGCCTGGCCGGCCATGATTTCGCGCGCCAGATTAGGACCGGTCAAAACGCCGACAGGATGACCTGGAAGAACCTCTTCAATAACTTCGGTCATCCGTTTGCTGGTTGCCAGTTCCAGACCCTTGGTCAGACTGATAACGGGAACCCACGGTCGGAGATGTTGCTTTGCTTGTTCCAGTACATTGCGAAAATTGCTGGAAGGGATACCCATGACAAGCACGTCCGCGCCGGACACAGCCTCGCCGATTTCCGATGTTGCGGTCAAAGCTTTCGGTAATTTGACGTCTGGCAAATATTTGCTGTTGCAATGATTGTCGTTAATATCGCTGACAGTTTCAGGATTGCGTGCCCAAAGTTTTATCGGCGCGTTGCGCGACACCAATGACGCCACCGTGGTCCCCCATGACCCTCCACCCAACAGTCCGACTTTCAACTCCATAAACACCCCTTTTCGCCGACCCCTCTAGCGGAAGTCCATCCTGATCAAACTGAAGGGAATTTCAGTATTTTGCAAGGAACTCGAGATGATGCTTGGCGGTGCCTTTGGGATTTTCGATCATCGGAACATGGCCGACATCTTCAAACACGACCGATTCTGCGCACGGGATGCCATTTTCCAACACATCGACACAACTGACATCGATCAATTGGTCATGACGACCCCATATGATAAGTGTCGGCGTCTTCACTTGATCAAGTTGGTCATTCAGCGGGTTGCCCGTGCTATCTTCGACCAAGTTCCAGAATATCTTGTCGAGCAATTCACGGTGCACGGCAAAATCCTCATAGAAGATTTTCCGAAACTGTCCGGGAACTTTCATCGGTTTGTGGGCGATAAATGCGAGCATCCGCTTCACATCGTCGGGGCTGTGTATCTCCAGCGGGTTTTTTCCGTCCTGCGCTTCCTTCTGGAGCTTGCTTTCGCTCGTTCCTACTACCCCGGCATTGTTGAACAGCGTCATGGAAATCAGACGTTCCGGAAAGTCGAGCGCAAATCGCAGTGATACAAAACCGCCCATACTGTTCCCGCCGATATGGCATTTTTCAATTCCCATAGCATCCAGAAAGTCTCGCACGCGCGATGCTTGTGTGACCATGTCATAGTCACGGTTGATATCCCTGATATTTTCTCCGAACCCCGGCAGGTCGGGCGCAATCAACCGGTATTTGCCCACAATCTCTGGCGCATAAGCTGCCCAATTATCCTTGTCACCGCCAAAACCGTGCAGAAGCACCAAGGGTTCGGCATCGGGAGAACCACCTTCCAGATAGGGCCAAAGCATATCACCCACTTTGATCGACTTTACGGTCAGCTTGCCCTTTCTGCGCAAGGCATCTCGGAAGAACCCGAACAAGGTGCGCGGGAACAAAACATAGAGGGCAATCAATGCCACCATGACAATTCCCAAAACTGCAATAAATATATTCATGGCTCGCCGTTACCCCTTTCCAGCTGACAGCTGTGTGTCCAGCCAGCCGGTCATATCATTCAGAACTTCGTCTTTTTCCGGTTCATTGAAAATTTCGTGGAACAACCCCGGGTAGATTTTTAGCATCTTGTCGCGTGAGGAAATGTGGGCGTCCAGAAATCTTGAGCCTTCCGCTGCGGCCAAACTGTCTTTCTCGCCATGGAGCATGAGCAGCGGCAGCGAAATCTGTCCGGTATTTTTCTGAACTATGGCCATGTTGCCAAGCAATTCGGCGGCCAGCCTTGCACCCATTTTGCCATTGTAGACGAGTGGATCGGCGAGATAGTCAGCGACCACTTGCGGGTCACGGCTGATGCCGTCCGGATCGAGCTCGAGCACCCCCAACTTGGGTAAAAACCGGGACAGAAAGCCACTCATTGCCTTCAGGAATGCAGAGGGCTCCTCCGCCGCTTTTATCGCTGGACCGGAGAGCACACAGGCGGCAAATCGGGATTGCTTCGCGAGCAGGTAGGTAGCGCTGATCAACCCGCCCATACTATGTCCTACAAGCACGACAGGTAAATCACGAAAATCCTTCCTAGCATTGGCCAGCAACTGATCGACACCATCGTGAAACACTGAAAATTCCGGAACGAAGCCCGGCGTGCCATCCGATCTGCCATGCCCCCAATGGTCAATCGCATAGACAGCATAGCCCTTACTCAGACAATGTTCTGCAAAATATTGGTATCGCCCCGAATGTTCGGCATAACCATGAATGAGCAGAACCAGAGCTTTGGGATTACTGTCAGGCAACCATTTCTGCCAATATAATTTCGCTCCCGCTGCCTTCGATTCTGCCGGAAGCCCGAAGTTTCCGTCTTCGTGTATCAAGCGATTTTCCTTTTTACGACCACTTCATGATCATGTGCCAGATCATTTTCATATTTGTATAAGATCCGGTCCAGCGTCTGGCTGATCTTGGTCTGGGTGCGAACCATCTCGATTTTCGGCCATGCCGTGCGCTCACCGAGCTGGATCAGTTCGGCTACATCCTCAAGCGGCAAATTGCTCAATATCTTGGATGGTCCCCAGAACATCGTCGGACGTATGATATTGATATCACCGGTATAGTCCTGATTGATAACCGACAGCGCCATACTAGCCATGCTGTTCAAACGCGGGAAATAGGACAGCGGCTTCTGCATCATTTCCACATTGGCGTTGAACCACGCTTTCATGGTCGCCGTCGAAGCATTGCGAAGCGAGGAGAGCGGATTTCGTTTCTGGCTGAAATCAGTGGCAAAAGGCGTGACCAGCGGATTGGCCTGACTGACGATATGATGATTGACACCGTAAAGCCTCGCCAGTCTTTTCGCCGGCAGATCATGAGTGACCGAACCGTCAACCCATTTGCGATTGGGAAGATAGGGAACTCGCTCGCCGCGATGGTTTTTCGCCGCCAATGTCACGGAAGGATAGATACCCGGGACCGCGCAGGAAGCCAGAACCGCTTCCCGAATATAGACATTGGGAGATGCAATGGCGTTGAGCAGGCGTGCAGTCTGGTGTTTTTCTGCCGGTGCGATGGAAACATTGAGATGGCGCCCGGTGAGTTCATAGGCCTCCTGAAATGTCAGATCGGGAAGTAGGTCTGTTAGACGCTGGCGTATTTCGTCCGCCCGTATGCGTCGGGGCCCGCCCAAAAATCCACCCGGACCGTCGTCTTCATCACCCTCGCCGATAATCAGATTCTCTGGTTTGAAAAATGGCGGTATATCCTTGTCACTATGCGTGCTGATCAAAGCGCCGATGATCGACCCGCCGCTGGAACCGGACATGATATCGGGCAGCAATCCTTCCTGCCATAGCGCCTTTGCGACCCCGACATGGAAATAAAGATACGCACCGGAACCGCTCATCAGGAACGCTGATCGTCCATAGCAATGCTGCGCCCGCCGGAAGAAATCGAGTTTTTCCTCAAACGGGATGTCGGTCACCTTGTCGCTCGCCAGATATTCCAGAGAATTTACAATCGCGTCGACATAATCCTGGATAAGCCGCTTGGTGCCAAATTTCGCTTTCTGGTGGAGGCGGGCATGGCCCATTCCGTCCATATTTCCATGAATACCTTCATTCAGAGCGTACAGAAGGCCAGCATTGTCCTGCGCCTTCCAAAACTTGGAGAGGCGTTTCAGACGGCGGCGGATGGAAGTATGGTCAAAATGCTTACTCTCATCAGATGCCTTCCATATGTCGACTCCGGTGGACTTGTCGTGTGCTTTCGCTGCTTTCGACCATTCGGAATAGCTCTTGGCCTGAGCCATTGCTTTTTCCATCTTCAAAGTCGTGTTCAGAATCATTTTCGGTTCACTCTTTCACCAAAATTGCGCTTGGTATCGATCATCGCCCGGGAATCGGACGGCGTACAATCTATCCGCTCCTTATTTCACTTTCGGCTTGCCCCGCCGATTGCTTTTGATGCGACTGTTCTGGGTTTTTTGGCAACCCTTCGATACATCACCGAACCTTCTTTGGGCGCTGCCGCCTTTTTTGATGCCACCACCGTTTTTTTGGTACGGCGTGCGACAGCACTTGGTTTGGCATCGCGCAGTTCGTTAAATGCCCTTTGCAGGCATTCCCTGAAAAACTCAACATCCGGCATTATTTTTCGGTCGGAAATGACGCTGAAGGAGATTGTTCCATTATAGCTTGGCGTTGCAATAAACAGGCCCATTCCATGCGCCAGAGGCGCCAAACCATATTGGTGCGTCAGCTTCGCTCCGTTCATATATAGCTGAATCTGTGGACCGGGAACGTTGGAAACCATCAGATTGCTCATTTTCGGAGCAAACCGTTCGTCGGTCAGAATTCGCGCAACACCCGCCATGGTAACACTTGGAATATGCTTGGTTAAATCAGTCATGATTCGTGCACTGAGCCCGGATTTTGCTGCCTTGGTCTCGCGCGTCGTATCCCTGATTGCTTCGAGGCGTTTGACCGGATCGGCAATATTCGACCAGATTTTGATCGTCATCGCAGATATGTTGTTGCCGGGATTGGCTTCGTCACCCGAACGACTGCGCGCGTTGACGGGGGCGACAGCGACAAGAGAAACCTTGGGAAGTTCTTTGTGCTTGGTCAAATAGTGACGCAAAGCGCCGCTGCAAATCGCGAGTACCACGTCATTTATCGTCGCATCGTTCACTTTGAGACGCATTTTCTTCAGTTCTTCGAGGTCAAATGTGATCGCATCGAACATTTTGTGTGGCGTAACAGGACCGTTGAACCGGGTTTCAGGAACACCGGATTCCGCTTTCTCGTCGCCGCCTGTCAGGTTTTTTTGAGCCGATGACATAAGCGCAGGCGCAAATTTCAGCATTGCCTGGGCCAATTTTACCGGTGAAGTCACCGTACTACTGACCGCACGGCTCAATATCTCGGCGGCTGTCGGCAAATCGTTGACCACCGGCTGGCCTTCGGGCAACGGTATCGCAGGCGTACCTTTTGCATCCTTGTCCGAAAGAGCGGCGAAGAAATGCGCACCAGACACTCCATCAATGGTTGAATGGTGAATCCGCGTCAAAATAGCATAGCTGCCCTTGGCAAAGCCGGAGATATTGTCGAGACCTTCCAGCACGTACATGTCCCAGAGTGGCCGGGTCATATCCAGTGGCTTGCTGTGATGGCGAGCCACGTGAATGCAAAATTGCCGCCAGTCGCCAGGCTCCGGCAGGCGACCGTGCGATATATGTGCCTCGAGATCGAAATGCTCGTCCTTGACCCAGTAAGGGTGGTCGATATCCATCGGTAGCCGGTATAATTTCCGCTTGAACATCGGCGAGACATCAAGGCGTTTGCGCATATGTTCGATTATGTCCTTGAACCGCACCTTCCCACCGGACGCAGTTGACGGATCATAAATATAGACAGCCATCACATGGGTAAGGTTGGTCGCGGACTGAATATACAGAAACTGGGCGTCCTGTGCACTTAACTGGCTTATATTGCTCTGCTCGGTCATCTGTTATGTCCTTTTGGCGGCCCTGTTCATTCAAATATCTTGTCGGCCAGAGCAAGCACTTCGAGACGGGATTTTTCCATACGTCTGGAAAGAGCCCGGAACTTCCGCAAAAGCGCTTTTCGCTCCGCAATCGTGTCCGTAGTGGTCTCACCGGTCAAACCGAGACCCGCTGCCATTTTGAAGCCGTTTTCAAACAGAATTTTACCGATCGAGGCCTCGCTGGTGATCCGGCGGAGCAGGTAGGCCTGCCGCCCCTCTTTCAAAGCCAATGCCACGCAACTCTTCTTGTCAATTGCTTTGCCGGGCTCTAGCCGCGACAAGATATCCAGGACGATGGTATAGGCCTCCACAAAAGGCAAGAACACCGCGTGGCCGATCAGTGGTTGGAACCGGTTGGTTAGACTGGCCAGCTTGACACCCCCCTCCTCCAGCTTCGCTTTCCATTCCGGGTCAGCGCGTTGCAATTCTGCCTTCAGATTCTCCCGATATTGCTGTTTCTCGGGATAGAAAAACTCGAACTTGAACAGGTCGCGAAGCCGGTCTGTCTCATCCCAGAACACATCTTCTGACTTCTCGTCACCGACTTCCCGTGCCTTCAGGATCGATAATTCGATGATCGCCTTGTCGAGAAAATGATGGATGATTGAGTTGCGATAATAGCTCGCGATCGGATGCTGATCAGGCTCGATCGCGTAAACCAGCGTTGAGCCTTTGTCATAGCGAACAAGCAGCCCGTTGTTGACCAGCGTCTCGACAACACGCTGAAAGCCTTCGAGATTCTTGTCTGTCAGATCATCGCTCAGCCGGATATCACGTTCCCGGGCCCAGCCAGTCAAAAAGATTATCACGGCGCGCAGTTCATCTGCTGTCATCGCCCGCGGAGCCGTGCCGAGCAAGCAAAGGCACATAAGCGAAGTCAGGGTCAGCGGCGTCGCCCGATTGGCCTGTACGGCAACTTGAAAAGCCATTTTGGACAAGGCCAAACGATCGTTCGGATCGGGTGCCTTTTTCACAATCACCGGCTCGCCAAAGTCTACATAAACTTTGCCCATCGGTTCGCGCAGGCTGCGAAGATAACCGATGAACCAGCTCAGGGACTCCGGCTTCTTGATCCGCCCCGTCTGCTCGCTAGCATATTCTTCCACATCCCGGATCAGATCGAAACTGGTGACAACCGGAATGATATGCACATTTTCGATATCGTTGCTGTGCGCGCTGTCCATGACATATTTGAGCAAGCCATAGCGTGGCGGCATCAGCTTGCCGAGCCGCGAACGCGTGCCTTCGAACGCCCAGGTCATCGGGAAACGTTTTTCGAGCAGATAGCTGACATAGTAACGCAAAACGAGCTTGTAGACGGGATTATTCTCGAAACTCCGCCGGATGAAAATTGTCCCGGCACGGCGCAGCATGAAACCGAGTCCAAAAAAATCCAGATTGATGCCGCCAAATAAATGAATGAGGGGCAAGTCGTTTTGATAGGCAAGATCGGTAGCGGTGACACCATCGATATAGGTTTTATGGGTAAACAACAGCAAGGTCGGATGTTCCCGCATCGTTGTGCGCAAACGGGTCAACTCCTTGCGGTCAAAAACCACCTGGTCCTCATAACCCTGCGACAGCATGAACCGGTCGAGTTTTGCCTTCATATCGATAAACATGGGACTGGGCCGGGCGATCAGCTCCTTCATATATTTTGCGGCTTGTTCGTAGAGCGCCACTTCGCTCTCGCCCAGATCACTGGAAAGCTTGGTCATCGCGGCCCGGAACCGCGCATCGCTGCGCAGGCCATCCGCCACATGCCGGGGCACCTTATAGCGTCGTCCCCGCAACCCGCGCTCGGCAATATCCAGCACAAGGCCGGCTTGGCGAACTACAAAGGCAGAAAATTCGGCATTGTCGGTCTGATCATAGTCCTTGCTGAGTTCGGCAAACCGTTGCTCAAGTTCGCCGATCGTCGCGGGTTGGCCGGCGAGGCAATGAGCTCGGCGCTTGTTGCGCAAAAGAATGGATTGAGCGCGAAAGCTACCCGGATTGCGCGGATCCCCAAAAATGACATGACGCATTTTGACCGCCCTGCTTTTTTCGAAATTGGGGATCCGCCAGGCAATACGAACCGGCACAACCAAAGTATCCGGATTTTCCTTCAGTTTTTCCCCCAAAGTGCCGAGGCGCAATTTCGCGCGTTCGTCAGATAACGGCAAGGAAACCCAGTTCAGTTTCCCGCCGGGTCCGCCCTCGGCGATGGATGTGTGAAGCCAATCGAGCAAATGGCGGCGCTCGACACCGTTGCGCGCGTCAATGATAAATAGCTTCGGGCCCTTCGCCAGTAACGGTCCGGAATTTGCCATTGGTGTTGCTTCTTCCATCCCCGCTCCTAGAATTCAGGCTATTCCGCCGCCTGCATTTTTGTAGGCTTTACCACCGCTGGCTTTCCTGGAGAGGTAGATCGACTTGCGGGCTTCTTGGCAACGGATTTCTTCACCGCAGTTTTTTTGGTACCAGATTTCTGCAGGGCGGGCTTCTTCCGAGCCACCTTCTTTTTTGCTGCAGGCTTGTTCGCCACCGCAGCCGGTTTCCGGGATCGCTTTGCACCGGTCGCCTTGTTTGCCGGTGCGCGTTCCTCGTCAACAAGCGCTGCAAGTGCTTCCTCTTCTTCAGCTTGCCCCAGAGCCTCGAGGAACATCCCGCGCACTTCTGCGACATGCTCATTCATCGTCCGAACCGACCATTTGCTGGTATCCACGGCAGGCAAAACATCAACCCTGACCTTTGCCGGGCGCATCAAAAACTCGTTTTTCGGAGCGACATCTCCGGCGTTGTGAATGACGATAGGCACCATCGGCACACCCGCCTGGATCGCCATATGAAAGGCTCCCTTTTTGAACGGGCCGAGTTTCGGCGAAAGGGTTCGCGTGCCTTCCGGCGCGATGACGATGGATTTGCCGTCAATCTTGATGGCATCAATCAGCGGAGCCATCGCCTTGATTGCGCTCCCGGCATTGGCACGGTCAATGAAAACTGTTCCGGCCAATTCCATCAGCTTGCCGATCACCGGCGTGTCCCGAATCTCCTTCTTGGCCACCCCGCCCATGTCCCGGCGGATCAGTTTGGCCAGGATCATCACATCGGCTTTGCTCTGATGGTTGAAGACAAAAATACACGGCCGCGAAGTCCACAGATTTTCCTCGCCGCTCACTTCCAGCTCGCAGCCTGTCAGCGCGGTTGCAATATCACCGAACAGGCCGGTTGAAAAATTCATCGCTTCGCGCTGGGATCCGGTCAGCGCCCAGATCGGCAGTGAAGCGACCGCAGACCCGATCAGCGATCCAGTGGCGTAGATCGTCCGGATATAGTCCACCGGCTTGCCCTGCCCCCGGCTTTCATATTTTTCCAGGGGCCAGTCATTCTCCCGCGCCACTTCGCGCAGTTTCGTATTCGGATTCAGCGGCCGCGGCTTGCCGACCCGTTCGAGCAGTTCGATATCGTCATAACTGTCTGAATAGAAATAGCTGTTGTCGAGATCCAGGCCATAGTCCGCGGCCAGACTTTCGGCTGCGATAACCTTGCCTTCGCCGAAGCATAAGGGCCGGATAATATCGCCAGTAAACTCGCCATTCTCGACTTCATACTGCGAGCACAGCACATGCTCGATATCGAGATCACGCGCGGTCGGCTCGATCTGGTAGATAGTGGCGGATGACACGATGGCGATCGTATGGCCCTTGGCGCGATGGGCTTCAATCAGCGCCCGCGCCTCGGGATAGACTTTGCGCGCAATATATTTTTCGTAAAGCTCTTCGCCAAATTCAAAATAGCTCTCTTCGGTTACGCCTTTCATGAATTTCGCCGCACCGGTCATCAGCCCGGAGAAGCCCATATTTCCAGTGCTATATTGCGCCATCACATTCATCGTTTCAACGATTTGCTCGGCGGTCATTTCCCGTCGCTTGATTTTCTCCCACAACATCGCGGTGGCCGAATAACCGGCGATGATGGTTCCATCGAAATCGAACAGGGCGGCAATATGCGCGCCTTCCGGAGCATCCAAAACGTCCTGCAAATGGGATTGATATTCAGTCATTTTATTTCCGGTCATTCAAACGTCCTTCGCCCAAAACCTATCGTGCCAAAAAACCGGACCTTTTCCCAGCTAATATTGGAGATAGCGTCGATGCCACTGCGCGATTGGTGGCGAAAGTCCCTTTATGGTTCAATTCTCACCGAAGGACAAAGATTTCTGCAGAGGCAGGTTGGCAGAACGGCAGGGATTCGAATTGGGTCCTTTCTGCACGGGCCGCAGGACGATTTTCCCATCATGCCTCCGCTCCTGCCTCGGCGAATATTATGCGTGCCGCGATATGGGTTGCGGGGCCGCGCTATGATCGCTACACGCTGCCGCGTCTATGAGGTGCGTTGGCTGAGTGGTCGAAAGCGCCGCACTCGAAATGCGGTATGCCAGCAATGGTATCTAGGGTTCGAATCCCTAACGCACCTCCACAGACAAAAATTCAGGTAACCTTGCGTTTGAGAGAATTGCCGCGGTCACCCGGTATATCCACCCAAAGTCCTGACAGGTCGTTGCTTCTGCAATCCAACACGCCAGGCAGCCGTTTGCCGACTTGTGTGGGCAGAGCAGCCAATAGAACGAAATAGCGCCGCGGGAGAGATTATATCGAGCAGAACATATCCACCAGATACAGCGGTTCCTAAAAATTCTCTAACGATTGACAGCAACATACACGAGGCTCGATCAACAGTAAAAATTGCATTGCTCCGACTTTGGAGCTGACAGCAGATGCATCAAATATCTTGCTCATACTCGCTTACTGAATCGATGTTGGATATTGCATTTATTGCTTCTGATATTTTGATCGCAGCCATAGGCTGTTCCAACTCATCCAGCTCGGACAATATTTTACGAAGAGATTTCGCAATATCCTGAATTTTCGTACTTCTGTCCATTTCCCTGCTTCCTCCCGGCGCTTGGCAGTTATTCGGAGGGATTTATGGATTTGTTACAGCAGGTTGATCGACGCGCATCAATAACGGTCGAAATTGTCCGAGCGAAGCCGGCAGTCCTCATGTTGATCGCAGCCGAGTTTGCTCAGAACCGGAAATTTTGACCCCTTTGTACTGCTCATCATCATAAGATTGGCAAGCAATATTATTTGCCGAGGGTCACACGGGTCACACCCCCTAAAGTGAAAAAACCGGTGGCAGCAGACACGGACTATTTGGGCATAAGATCAACAATCTCCTTGGCGATGGAGAACCCGCCCAGCGGCCGGAAAGCGTTCCAGCGAGGCGCAGGGAGGTGCGCGCAAGAAACAGCATGAGGCAGCAGGGTCATATTGCTGGCTTATCAGAAGGGGAAGGTTGTAGGAAAGAGGGGTTTTGGGGGATAGTTTCGGGTATTGGTGCGTTTGTAACCGTAATCTAACTAGTCCATATATGCTTTATACCGCGTTGAGGACGGAAAGCGTGTCCCGCATAATCGATTGTCCCTGTTTCGTTAGTTGCAACTGATTAACATAGTGACCGTCCTGACGCGCCGACCAGAATATGTAACCTTTACTTTCGAGGATATTCAGATAGCGAAGCGCGATTGTCTCGGGGAGCGATATACGGCGGAATATATCCGCTACGGATATATTCCGTTCCTCATCAGTCGCGATGACGAGCTGGATCAGAATTTTCCACACGGGTTCGCCCAATGCCGTCAATTCCTCCCCCAGATTTTTCGCTTTGATTTGATGAAAACGCTCAATTACTCTGGCCAGTGATAGCAGCTCCAGTGTCGCTTCATCTCGCGATTTTCGGTTGCTCAGCCATTTCGTATTTCGCTCCAAATCTGCAACATAATCCACGAGATGGTGAATTCCGTCCACGATTGGCGGATTGTCTGTTTCGACTGCCTCAAGCTGTTGAAGTTCATGATCCTTGACGGTTCTTTTCGTCATTTTTTGCCTGTTCATTTTTATACCCATAATCAACACGGCGGCTGTCTGCGGCGTATCGTCCTGCGCCGACATCTAGACACGGGTTGGGTTTATCGAATTTTCATTCTATATGACATCATTCGCTCAGGTTATAACGATAGTAAGCATATGAAAATACAAACATATTTTAGCGGCTGTTACGAAAATACCTTTCAAAGTTTCACGATTTTACTTGTGTCATCTGTTGTTTGAGTGAAATTTGCTTCTGGCAAAGCGAGGGTTAATGGCATTTCGTCAGTTTGACATCAACATTCAGGACTTGCAGACATTTTTGGCGGTTGCCGAATGTTCGAGTTTCAGTGACGCAGCACTAATGATGGGTAAATCGCAACCCGCAATCAGCAACCGGATAAAACTGCTTGAAGAAAAATTGCAGAGACAGTTGATCACCCGCGATACCAAATCTGTTCGGCTCACTGACGAGGGGAAAAGACTCCTGACACATGCTGTGAATCTAGTCGAAAAGATGGCGATTCTACATGACGAATTTCACGAAAAGGGGGGAAACCGGAAATCTATCGTCAGGGTTTACTCGCCGATCATGATCAGTGCGGCGTCCATGCGAAGTGCAATCAAAGAGTTTGAAGTCCAAAATCCGCAAATTACCATAGAATATATAGACGACACGCCTGCACGCTGTATTCAAAGCGTCATCGACGGCAAATCCGATGTAGCAGTGATTGTCGAAGTTCCTTTGCCACCGAACGCAGAGTTCAGACCCTTATTCAAGGATAACTGCCAAGCCATATCGGCCGCAGACCATCCCTTGGCCCGGAAAAAATCCGCAAGCCTCTCGGAAATTCTGGAATATCCAATATTGAGCCCGGATATGTATATGGTATTGAGGCAAGAGATTATCGTTGAAGCCGAGAAGCGAGATGCCAAGATTACATTTGTACCAGAAGCTTTCGGAGTGACAAACTTCGTTTCCCTGTTGGCAATGGCGTCGTCGGATATGGGTGTCGCAATTAATTCAACCAATTTTATCCCCACATCATTTGAAGGGGTCGTCGGCATCACGGATATCGAAGGTTGCAAGTTCGAACGCACTTTTGGACTTGTCACTGCCACAGGCAGGCGACTTTCGCCGCCAGCAGGGTTATTCTGCGAACATATGGCAAGAATATATTCGTAACCGGAGATAACAAAACGTCCGCTTCCCAACCAATTCCTGTCCACCTGCCTTCATCGATCAACCGGCAGGTTGGAGGAACTTAATTTGCCTTCTGGAGTGATGGTTTTGGACCGATAGATGAAGGACGGCTTCCGTGTCTGGGTCAAGCAAGCGCGTAATTCGCCTAACCCCTCTCCTTCACCACAGCGAAATCCCGATGCGGCGCTTGCATCTGATCCCAAAGCGCCTAAATTGTCAGCATGATTTCAACCGATCCCTTCAAGTCCGGCAATCCCCTGCCTGCCGACACGCCCGCCATCCTCGATGCGCGCTTCGCGATTGGCGATGTCGTCCGCCATCGCCTGTTTGATTTTCGCGGCGTGATCTACGATATCGATCCAGTATTCGCCAATAGCGAAGAATGGTATGAGGCCATTCCAAAGGATTTGCAGCCGCCGAGAAACCAGCCATTTTATCACCTGTTCGCAGAGAATAACGACAGCAGCTATGTCGCCTATGTCAGTCAGCAGAATCTCGTGTCCGACGATAGCGGTGAACCGATAGGTCATCCCGATGTCGCGCGGGTGTTTCGGGCGACCGAGAGCGGTCGATATCAGCTACACGGCATTCACCGGCACTAAAGCCGCCGTCGTCAGCGTGGTCAGGACTTGATCTTCCAGCCCGATTTCAGCAGAAAATAGCATAATAATGCCAGGCCGATGTTGATCGCGAGCAAAATCAGTGCTCCCGCTACAACGGGCGAATCCGCCTCGCCCAGAAAACCGTAGCGAAATCCGGAAATCGCGTAGAAAAAGGGGTTGGCGTGGCTCACCGCCTGAAACGCCGGAGCGAGACGGTCGATCGAATAGAATGTCCCGGACAGAAGCGCCAATGGCGCAACCACGAAATTGGTGACCGCAGCGGCATGGTCAAATTTTTCAGCCCAGATCGATGTCAGCACGCCAAGAAAGGACAGCATCGCTGCACCCATGATGCCAAACCACAGCACCGCCCACCAGTGGGTAATTCCGACATTGACACCCGGCCAGATAAACATCGCCAGCCAGACCGCAAATCCGACCAGCGCCGCCCGTGTCATCGAGGCTGCGACCAGAGCGGCCAATAGCTCTCCGACCGATAATGGCGGGGTCAGATAGTCAATGATGGTGCCCTGTATCTTGCCGACCAGCATCGAAAAGCTGCTGTTGGCAAAGGCATTTTGCAACATGCCCATGCAGATCAGGCCCGGCGCGATAAAGTCGGCGAACGGAGCACCCAATATGAGGCGGTCGCCGCGTCCCAGAGCAACCGTAAAAATGATCAGGAACAATAATGTGGTGATCGAGGGGGCCCAGATCGTCTGCAGTTGAACCTTGTAAAACCGCCGAACCTCTTTCCCGTATAGCGCCGAAAACCCGGCCCAATTGACCCCGCGAATGACCGGCACGCCCGGCTCGGCAAAGCGCATGGCATTTGCAGGCCCGTCTGTCGTTTGATCTTTTTCGGGTTGGTCGAGCATATTCCTTCCGCCTATCGGCTCCCACCGCCGATCACAACCCCATATCGTGCGGGTATCGCGCTTATATCATAGCATTATCGTGGTTGTATATTCACCCCGGCAACCCTATATCGCCCCGAACTCGAGATGATTAGGACTTTGCATGGCTTGGACGGATGAGCGGATCGATTCGCTGAAGAATATGTGGGAAAA
>CBETBW010000018.1:0-59932 GCA_965534715.1 uncultured Parasphingorhabdus sp. | reverse complement strand
TGCGTGACGAACGCGAGTTAGCCCCCACCTCCTTAATGCCCCCGGAGGTGGGGGTTTTACATTTTCTACCCATCGAAATTACTGCTCGACGCCATAGCCTTTGGGCTTGGGTTTCTGCGCGAGCGTGGCTAGTAGACTCGGCATGAGTGATAGTCTGAAAATCGTCAGCTGGAATATTAACAGCATCCGCGCCCGCCTCGACATCGTCGAACGCTTCCTGACCGAGGAAGGACCCGATGTTCTGTGCCTCCAGGAAACCAAAGTGCGCGATGAACAATTCCCCGAGGGGATGTTCCGGCGCCTCGGCTATAATCACATGATCCTGAACGGTCAGCCGATGCACCACGGTGTCGCGATCATCAGCCGCATCCCGCTGCACAAGGATGAACGGTTTGACTGGCAGGACAATGGCGAAGCCCGCCATGTCGGTGCGGTCCTGCAAAATGGCGTGCGCATCGAGAATGTCTATATTCCCGCAGGCGGTGAAATTCCGGACCGCGAACTCAATCCCAAATTTGGCCAGAAGCTCGATTTCTTTGGCCGGATGACCGAATGGTCGAAAAATCTGAAAGAGCCGACGATCCTGATGGGTGACTTCAATGTCGCGCCGCTGGCGTCCGATGTCTGGAGCCACAAGGCCTTGCTCAAAGTCGTCAGCCACACCCAGATAGAGATCGACCATCTCTACGAGCTGCGCGATGCGCATGGTTGGGTTGATGTCGGCCGCAAGCTCATTCCCGATCCCGAGCGGCTCTTCACCTGGTGGAGCTACCGCGCAAAGGACTGGAGAGCATCGGACAAGGGTCGGCGGCTCGACCATGTCTGGGTCAGCCCGGAACTGGAAGACAAAGCGGTCAGCCATGTTGTCCTGGAAGACGCGCGCAGCTGGGGCAAGCCATCGGATCACGCGCCGCTGATCACGGAATTCAAATTTTGAACACAACGCCTCTCGACGGGGCCCTTAAGGTAGATGGGGCCCAAAAGGCTGCCGCCCGCCGGGCGGCCCGCGCGATTGACGCGCTCCGCCGGGGTTGGCCGGTTGGCGTGGAAGCGGACGGTGCGCGGCTCAACCTGCTGCCGGTGGAGACCGGTGATCTGGAGCAGGCCCTGCCCTCGACCGGGAGCATCTCGTTGCTCATTTCCGCCAGCCGCGCGGCGACGCTCAAACTGCTCAACCAGTTCGCTGCAGCTGACCCGAACCTGCCGATCCAGATAAGCCTGCCCGCACCGGTTGCCGCAGCAGAAATTATCGCCATCGTCGATCCGGTGCTCGACATGCAATATCCGATGAAGGGCCCGTTTCGCAGCGAGACTCTGACCAACCCGCAAGCGGCCACGGCGGCGATGGAACTGGCGCGTCAGGGCGGACTGCTCCCTGCGTTCGTGATTGTCGATAAAGCAGAGGATATAGTTCAGGCAGAGGATGCGGCGGCCTATGCCGATGCCGCTGCGCTAACCATCAGCGCCCACGCCAGGCTTCCCGTCGCGGCCAATGCCGAGGCGCATATCTACGGCTTTCGCAGCGACGCCGATGCCACCGATCATATCGCGCTGGTGGTCGGCAAGCGCGACAGCAGCACGCCGGTCGTACGCCTGCACAGCGAATGCCTGACCGGCGATGTCCTCGGCAGCCTGAAATGCGACTGCGGCCCGCAACTCCACGCTGCGCTCGACCAGATGGGTGAAGCAACCTGGGGGGTGCTCCTCTATCTGCGGCAAGAAGGACGCGGCATTGGCCTGATCAACAAGCTGCGCGCATACGCTTTGCAGGATCAGGGCTTTGACACGGTCGATGCCAACCAGCGTCTGGGTTTTGCCACAGATGCGAGGGATTTTTCGATTGCCGCCCGGATGCTGCAGTTGCTCAACGTGCCGAAAGTCAAATTGCTGACCAACAATCCGGAGAAAGTGGCGGGACTGGAAACCTGCGGCATAGCTGTTGAAGAGCGCCTGCCGGTCAAGATCGCCGCCAATCCGCACAATGAATTTTATCTCGATACCAAGCGCGACCGGACAGGGCATCAATTGTAGCTGGTTGCGATATCAACGTTGGGGGAAATCGACATAGGCAGGATTGTTCCGCGATTTTGTTCCGTTGGCTTTTTTGGGATCATTGCAAATATGGCCCTTTAGAATATGAAGAGCCGGAGCCAATAGAGCTTTTGATTGCTGGCTCTCGAGGAGAGAAGATTGTCAAATCCCGATCGTGAAATTCCTTTCGTCGCGGATCTATATGGCGAGCTCCAACTCGTCGAACCTACTCAGAAATTGACACTGACATCTTATCTTCCGGGCGTCGCGCTCGTGGGAGTGGTTGCACTGGCTGCATTATGGCTGAGCGAGCATTATGGGCCACCCGCGATCCTGATGGGCTTGTTGATCGGCTTTGCCCTGAACTTTGTAAACGCGGACAAAAGACTATCCGCCGGGCTGGACTTTTCCTCGCGGACTTTATTGCGCATCGGCATAGTCCTGATCGGAATGCGTATCACTTTCAGCGAGATTTCCAGTCTCGGATATCTACCATTTCTTGCCCTTATCGGGATCATGGCAACCGTCATCCTGACCGGAATGCTGGCAGCAAAGCTGTTCAAACAGGATATTCTGTTCGGTTTGCTGGCAGGGGGAGCGACCGCAATATGCGGCGCTTCTGCGACCTTGGCTTTATGGAGTATCATCGGCGAAGAACGGGTCGATCAGGCGCGATTCACCATCGTATTGCTGGGAACCACCCTTGCCAGCGCCTTTGCCATGACATTCTATCCCGCGATCGCTGGAGTTCTGGAATTGAGCGATGCCAAGGCCGGGTTTTTGATCGGAGCATCCATCCACGATGTGGCGCAAGCCATTGGCGGCGGGTTCTCTTATTCGACACAGGCTGGAGAGGTTGCGACAGTCGTGAAATTGTCGCGCGTTACGATGCTCGCACCCGTTCTGATCATCGTCGCCATGCTGTTGCGAAATCTGGACCTGAAAGGCGCTGGTCCCGCCCGCGCGAAAACCGGCTTAAAGATTGGCCTGAAGCAAGCACTGCCCTGGTTCATCATCGGATTCATCGTGCTGGTCGCTGTCAACAGCATGATTTCCATTCCCGCTCCTTTGGTTGATATTGGCAATGGAATGGCGAGCAGCCTGCTACTGTTTGCGGTCATTGCGGCAGCGATCAAATCCAATATGGCTGGACTATTATCGCACGGTCTGCGTTCCTTCGGACCAGTTATCATGACCACCTTCGTCGCTTTTGCGCTGTCATTATTGGCGGCGAATCTGTTGTGACAAAATGTTCGATTGTCGTTCGGAGGATTTAAAGCCGGGATCGCCCTCGCGAACGACCGCTGATTTCAGCCCGCTATCCGGCGTCGCCGACGCCCCCAAAACGGTACCAGAACACTGGTAGGCGCTAGCCAAGGACAGTGGATATTGCACCAGTAGGACTTGCTAGCGGCGGCCGGTCACGATCGCCGCTAATCCGCATAATGAATTTTATCTCAATACCAAGCGGGGCCGGACGGGGCATAAGCTTTGGAGGCCCCTTTAACCAAGGCGCTATCGATCTGCGACCACCAGGCGATAACCGACGTCCAAGCTCTCCAATTCCAACAAATGTCCGTAACGCTCTTCCCAGACACCGGAGGCCAGATCCTGTTCCAACCTTTCCAAAGCGCTCGCGACATTATCGAGCTTGGAAAAGGTAGAAATTGCTGAACGAACCTGCGGGTTGAGATAGGCATGCGGGCGATGCCAGTAAGCGCCCAGAAAACCGTCTGTGCAATCCCGAGGAACCGTTATGGTCTGGACTTTTGTTTTACCCAATATTCGATCAAACGCGCCCAGTTCCGGCATGATCGGCTGGTCGAGTTCTACAATTTCCGGGATATAGTCTGCCAGCCAGAAATATGGCGAAGCCGGATCGAAGGTCAGGATCACCAGACGGCCTGTTGTGACCCGGCGCATTTCGCGGAGGCCGGCCTCGAGATCCGACCAGTGATGCACCGTCAGCACCGCCATTGCGGCGTCAAACTGATCGTCCGCAAACGGCATGTCTTCCGCAGATCCCTGATAAGCCTTTGCCGACCCCGGCGGACGCTGGCTGATCATCTCGGCAGATGGTTCCAGCGCGGCAACCACACGGTCGGCTGGTTCATAAGAGCCGGTTCCGGCCCCGACATTCAACACCGATTTGGCGTCGCCAAGAGCATCATGGATCGCTCGCGCGATCCTGCTGTCCGGTTTGCGAAGGTTTGAATAACCAACGCCAATCTTGTCATAGATTGCGCTCATCGACATGGTCTAGCTTCTGGGGCTATTCTGCGCCAGTCGGTTCCGTCCGCTTCCCGAAGGAAGCAGACGTATCGCCAACCGAATGCGTTCGGACAGCCTAGAACGGGACGTCGTCGTCCAGATCGCTGTCGAAGGCACCGCCGCCCTGACCACCGCCTGAGCCGCCGCCCGAACCACCACCGGAAGACGCGCCACCGCCCCAGCCATCATTGCTTCCACCTTGGCCGCCGCCCTGACCACCGCCGCCCGGACGGCTGTCGAGCATTTCCATTTTCGCGTCAAAGCCCTGCAGCACGACATCCGTCGAATAACGGTCATTGCCGGACTGGTCCTGCCATTTGCGGGTTTGCAGCTTGCCTTCGAGATAGACCTTGCTGCCCTTGCGGAGATATTTTTCGGCGACCCCGGCCAGGCCTTCGTTATAAATCGAGATATTGTGCCACTCGGTCTTTTCCTTGCGCTCGCCGGTTTGCTTGTCTTTCCAGCTTTCCGACGTCGCGACGCTGAAATTGCAGACTTTACCGCCATTGGCGAAGGTACGCACTTCCGGATCCTTGCCCAGATTGCCTACGATGATAACTTTGTTGATGCCGCCGGCCATTTCAAATTCCCCAAAAAATATATGTGAATATCGATTCTTGGAGACTCTATAGACCGAGGGCGACGGCACTCCAATATGTAATACCGGCTGCGACATAAGCGAGCGCAAAAAGATAGGCGACCATGAAGGCCGGCCATTTCCAGCCGTTGGTTTCGCGGCGGGTGACGGCGATGGTCGAGATGCATTGCGGCGCAAAGACGAACCAGGCGAGGAAAGCCAGCGCGGTCGGGAGTGACCAGCTGCTTTGCAGGCGTTCGGTCAGGGATTTGGCTTCCGCTTCCTCGTCCGACGCATCAATCGCATAGGTAGTGGCGAGCGCCGCCACCGCCACCTCGCGCGCGGCCATGGCCGGGATCAGGGCGAGTGCGATATCGCGATTAAAGCCGATCGGCTTGACGATCGGCGCGATGACATTGGCCATCCGCCCCGCCGCGCTATAGTCGACCTGGCTCATCGCGCTGTCTTCGGGCACTTTCGGGAAAGTCAGAAGCAGCCACAATACCACGGTGGCCGCAAAGATGATCGTCCCGGCGCGGCGCAGGAATATCCAGGCCCGTTGCCACAGGCCGAGCAGTACATCCTTCATGCGCGGCAGCTGGTATTTCGGCATTTCCATCAGGAAGCCGCTATTCGGCCCCTTGGTTACCGTCGAGCGCAGCACCAGCGCGACAATCATCGCGCCGACAATACCGAACACGTAGAGCCCGAACAGCACCAGCCCCTGCAGGCCGATGCCGGGTCCGACCGTGCTCGGCGGAATGAAAGCGCCGATAATGATCGCATAGACCGGAAGCCGCGCCGAGCAGGTCATCAATGGCACCACCAATATGGTGGTCAGCCGATCCCCCGGATCGGAGATGCTGCGCGTCGCCATAATACCGGGAATGGCGCAGGCAAAGGATGACAGCAGCGGAATGAAGCTGCGGCCGGACAGGCCGACACTGGCCATCATCCGGTCCATGATAAAGGCCGCGCGGGTCATATAGCCGCTGGCTTCGAGCAGCAGGATGAACAGGAACAGGATCAGAATCTGCGGCAGGAACACGACCACCGAACCGACCCCGGCGATCGCGCCTTCAATGATGAAATCGCGCAGGAAACCAGACGGCATTGCCGCATCTATCGAGGCGGCCACCCATTCGCTGGCGCGTTCGATCATTTCAATCGGCGCCTCTGACCAGGCGAATACGGCCTGGAACATGATGAACAATACCGCGAACAGGATCACGGGGCCGGCAAAGGGATGCAGCAGCACATTGTCCGCCCGCTCCGACCACCGCCGGCCAGCGGTTTCGGAAATAATTACCTGATTGGCGATCAGCTTGGCCTGTTTGCGCAAGCCGTGATCGCGCGTCTTGCCGACTATAGGTTCGGGCGCACTGGCTTTTTGTTTGAGGCGGTTTTCCAGTGCCGCTGACAAGTCCTCCAGCCCGCGCCGGCGCACCGCCACGGTCGGGACCACGGGAACCCCCAGGGCTTCTTCGAGCTTCGCCGGGTCAAGGGTCAAACCGTCGCGTTCCGCCAGATCCATCATGTTGAGCGCGACAACGACCGGCCGGCCAAGCGCGATCACTTCAAGCGCGAAGCGCAAATGATTATCGAGATTGGCGGCGTCGAGGACGATAACAATCGCATCGGGTTTGCGTTCACCCTGTTGCAGCCCCATGATGACGTTACGGGTCACTTCCTCGTCGGGGCTGGTCGGATCGAGACTGTAGCTGCCGGGCAAGTCGACCAGTTCGGCAGGCCGCCCGTCGGCAAAAGCAAAATGGCCGGATTTGCGCTCCACCGTGACACCCGGATAATTGGCAATTTTCTGCCGCGCACCAGTCAGCGCGTTAAACAGCGCGCTTTTGCCCGAATTGGGGTTGCCCGCCAGAGCAATGAGAGGAGCGGATTGGGTCATCAATCAGGCCGGAATCGTTAGCGATGCCAATTGTACAGATATCGCCTGCGCATGCGATTTACGGACGGCAATCATCATCCGTCCGACTTTCAGCGCAATAGGATCATTCAAGCCAAACATACCCTTGTGGAGTTTCTCGACCAAGATGCCTTCATCAATGCCGAGCGCCCGCAAACGACGGCCCTCGCTGTCGGAAATGGCGGCCCAGTCGATCGCCACTATTTCAGCATTTTGCTTGAGTGACAGCTGGTCCAGGGTTGTGGCTATTGGCATATATCGCAACTCGATTTTATCTAATTGCGATTGATTATCATTATTGATTAGTCTTGGCGAGTCTTTTTGTGCGATTTTGCAGCACGCCTTGGGCTTGGTCAAACCTTGCATCGCGGACGCACCAGCGATCATGTCAAATGCCGATCAAGCTCCGTCCTCAAGCTCCACGATAGCGCAACCGGCCGACAAAGCGCGCCATGCTGAACCGGTCGCCACGCCGGCCGGTAATCTTGGCTTTAGCCTTCTCGAACTGCATGACATTTTCGATCCTGCGATCCAGGAACGCCCGGGTTTCGGAATAGCCTTCGCTTTCATCATCCAGGAAAACACTGATCGTGCTGCCGTAAACGCCCGACAACAGGGTTCTTTTGGTATAATGATTATAGTCGGTAGCCGTGTCCCCGGCGAGCCGCCACATCTTGTCGGCTGCCCGCCAGCCCATTTTGGCAGCCTTGCGCAAATGGGGTGGTGCCGCCAGAATCGCCAAGGCGCGCCGCAATCCTTCGCGATCCGTCTCCATCGCTTCCAGCCTTGCTTCGACCAGCGCCTTGATCCGTTGCCGCACTTTCATCGCGATAAGTTCGTCTGCGCTGTATTTCGCCGCCATTTGCACATCAACCGTCTGGAACCAGGCATCGATCATGTCGACCGGCCCGTTGTTATAGGCGAGTCTTGCAAGATCGCTATCAACGCCAACGAGCTCCGCAGCGGCCAGTACTGCCTTCTCGTTCCAGCCGTCAAACGCCGCTTGCGCGGCCAGTCCGGGAGCGAGAAAGACGCGCACTTCATCCAGGGTCGGATCTTCGGGAAGCGATACGGGCATGGGAGTTCCTTTGAAATCAGAGCTATCAATATAGACAGAATTTGCTTGGTTTCAAACCATTGCATTTGAGTGGGGCGTCTCTTAACTGTTCGATTAACCACTCACGCCTCTTGTTTCAGGGAATTCCATCTTGTCCACATTGTTCGATCCCCTCACCGTCGGTGCCATAGAGGCCCCGAACCGCATGCTCATGGCTCCCCTTACGCGCTGCCGCGCAACGATGGATCATGTCCCCACTCCGATCATGGGGGAATATTATGCCCAGCGCGCCGGTGCCGGTCTGATCATTTCCGAAGCAACCGGGATCAGCCAGCAAGGCCTCGGCACACCGTTTGCGCCCGGCATCTGGAGCGACGCGCAGACCGAAGCCTGGAAACCGGTCGTCGAGCGAGTCCATCAAGCCGGTGGCCGGATCATCTGCCAGCTGTGGCACATGGGCCGCATCGTTCATCCCGATTTTCTGGACGGCGAGAAACCCGTTTCCGCTTCCGCAACGACCGCACCGGGCAGCGTCAGGACTTATCTTGGCAAGAAAGACTATGCGGAAGCACGCCCGCTTGAAATTGCCGAAATTGCAGGCCTTCTCGATGACTATCAAAACGCCGCAGAAAACGCCAAAAAAGCCGGTTTTGATGGTGTACAGCTGCATAGCGCCAATGGCTATCTTATCGACCAGTTCATCCGTTCGGGCACCAATTTGCGGACCGATGAATATGGTGGACCCGTCGAGAACCGCATCCGCCTGCTCGGCGAAGTGACCCAGCGGCTTGTCGATGTCTGGGGCAGTGGCCGGGTTGCCGTTCGCTTGTCCCCCAATGGCGATTCCCAGGGCGCCGATGACGCAACACCGATTGAAACGTTCACCGCAGCAGCGAAATTGCTCGACCAGATCGGGATCGCTTTCCTCGAATTGCGCGAACCGCCTGCCCACGGCACCTATGGAAATACCGACGTTCCGCCGGTCAGTCCCGACATCCGCCCGGTGTTCAAAGGCCCGCTGGTGCTCAACAGTGATTATTTTTATGACAATGCGACCGCAGCGCTCGCCGACAGCAAGGCCGATGCGATCAGCTTCGGACGGACATTCATGACCAATCCCGATCTGCCCGAACGGTTCCGGACCGGCGCAGACCTCAACCCGATCGACTTCACGCCCAGTTGGTATAGTCAGGGACCAGAGGGATATATCGACTATCCGACGATGGAGCAAAAAGAGAAAGCGACAGCCTGAACACGAATAGCGCCCGGCTAAAAGGTACTCTGCAGACGGCGGAACATGTCCTGTACCGCTGACTCGGCTTCCATTTCCCGTTGCAGGCGCGCCGAAAGGCGTTGCAGGCGCTGGAACAGTTCCTCGCTCGCCATGACAATCTGCCGGGCTTCTTGCGGAAAGCGATCGACCATCAACTGGTCGGTCGCCGGCGCATAGCCGAGCGCGCGATCATGGTTCCAGGCTTCCCCTTCGGTCAGTTCCCCGCTGTGCAGGGCTTTCTGGTTCAATAACCATGCAATGCAGTGCATCAATCGTGTGGTCACTTTCAGCGACTCACAGGAAAAGGAAACGGCAAGATTAGCGTCCTGATTGGAATCCTCATTGAACCGCCCCGATTCGAAATAGGACCGCGCTTCGTCCGCCAGCACCATCGCTTCGGTATAAAGCGTATCCATTAATCTCAGGGTCAAGAGTGATTCACGATCTGCCATATTTGCTCCGTAGCAAAATATTACCCCTCGTGGACAGGGAATTTCGCGCTCCAGACTGATCCGAGAGCGGTCTGTTCCAAACTGACACGTGGGCGCATCCGGGGTTAACTGGTGGATGATTGTAGTTAACGAATCGCAACCCCGCGTTGCAGCTTGAACGTCAGGCGATAATGTCGGGAATGAGCTGATTTTCGAGCAATATGATGCGGTCGCGCAATTGCAATTTTCTTTTCTTGAGTCGCGCCGCCCTGAGCTGATCGGGGTTACCGGCTTCAATCAGCGCGGAAATTGCCTCGTCGAGATCGCGATGTTCGATTTTCAGCAGTTCAAGCCGCGTTTGCAACTCTTCATCGCTCATCCCCATTCCGGTTCAATCTCACCCCTTGCGTCCGTGCAACAATTTTGCAATCCTACTCCTATTCATGGTTTATGTCGAAACCAAGACAATTTAACCGTGAAGCCAGATCTCCGCCGGAATTTGGCGACTGCAGCACGAAAGGAAGCTTTCATCCTCTTTCAATTTCCATAACAACATTTTTGAGGAGACTTTAATGATTCAGGATCACATGTCAGCATTGCGCGACAAGCATGAGGCGCTCGAACGCAAGATCAATGAAGAAGAAACCCGGCCACTTCCCGACACGATTCGAATCCATAATCTCAAGAAAGAAAAGCTCCGACTGAAAGATGAATTGCTGGACTAGCGCTGCGTCGGCGACGCCGTTCAAGCTGCACAGGCAATAATAAGATCGGTTTTGGCGGTAGTGCCATTTTTCAGCATCGCGCTCACCTGGCCTTTCTGCTAGGCGACGACCATGCCAACAACGGATCCCTCGAGTACAAAGACTGCGCGTAATATTCTGACCGGCATGCGGTCGATCATGGCGACGCGTAGCAATGCCCAGGTCAAATTGAACAAGGTGGTCAATACGATCGCGGACGCGGTGAGCAGCGAGGTATGCTCGATCTACCTGCGCCGGGACGGGGTGCTGGAGTTGTTTGCTACCCGCGGGCTCAATGCCGAAGCGGTTCACGTGACAAAGCTCGCGATGGGGGAAGGCCTCACCGGCTATATCGCAAAAAATGTCGAAACGCTGAATCTCGACGAAGCGGCCAGCCATCCCGATTTCCAGTATCGGCCGGAAACCGGCGAAGAAAAATTCCACAGCTTTGCCGGCGTACCGATCATCCGCAACCAGCAGGCAATCGGCGTCCTATGTGCCCAGCATACCGAGCCGCGCCGCTATTCCGAAGTAGAAATCGAGGCCTTTCAAACGGCAGCGATGGTCCTGTCGGAATTAATCACCAGCGCCGATTTTGTGGACGATAATCTCGCAGAAGAATCGGCGGCGCTTGACAATGGCGCCAATCGCCTCAGCGGGCTGCAACTGGTCAGGGGAAAAGCCAGCGGCCATGCAGTATTCCACGAGCCACGGGTGAAAATCGAGCATACGGTGGCGGAAGATACCGAGGCGGAACGGCATCGGGTCTATTCCGCATTCGACAAGATGCGCGCCCAGATAGATCAGATGACCAGCCAGGCAGAATTCGGTGTTGGCGGCGAGCATGAGGAAGTGCTCGAGACCTACAAGATGTTTGCTTATGATGAAGGCTGGAGCCGGCGCATCAATGAAGCGATCGACAGCGGCCTGACCGCCGAAGCAGCGATCGAAAGAGTGCAACAGCATACCCGTATGCGCATGCGGCAGATCGATGATCCACTGCTGGCGGAACGCATGCACGATCTGGAAGATCTCGCCAACCGTCTGCTGCGCACCGTTTCCGGCCAAATGGGCACCGCTGCCTCAATGGGCTTGCGACAGGACACAATCCTGATTGCCCGCAATCTGGGACCGGCGGAACTGCTCGAATATGACCGGCGCAAGCTGAAGGGCGTTGTCCTCGAGGAAGGCTCCCTGACCGCCCATGTCACGATCATTGCACGTGCGATGGGCATCCCCATCCTCGGCCAGGTCAAGAATATCCGGCAAGTGGTCCGGGAAGACGATCTTCTGCTGCTCAATGTCGATGAAAAGGTCGTCTATGTAAGGCCCGGCCCCTCGGTCGAGAAAGCGTTTGAAGCACAGCTGGAACTCAGTCAGAAAAAGCGCGCCGCTTATTCCGAGCTGCGCGACAAGGAAGCGGTAACAAAAGACGGCGTGCGGATCACCGTCAATATCAACGCCGGACTGCGCGACGATTTGGCTCTGCTCAACCTGACCGGCGCTGATGGCATTGGCCTGTTTCGGACCGAGTTTCAGTTTCTAGTCGCCGCGACGATGCCCGGACGGGCCGGTCAGACACGATTCTACCGTGATGTGCTGGATGCGGCCGGCGACAAGCCGGTCATATTCCGCACCGTCGATATCGGGGGCGACAAGCCTCTCCCCTATTTTCAGGCCAGCGCTGCCAAAGAAGATAATCCGGCCATGGGATGGCGGGCTATTCGCGTTGGTCTTGAACGGGACGCGCTTATGAAAGTTCAGGCACGAGCCTTGATTGAGGCGGCGGCAGGAAGGAAACTGAATGTCATGTTCCCGATGGTCGCAGAACCCTGGGAATTTGATGAAGCCAAAGCGGTATTCGAAAAGCAGCGCGCCTATCTGCACAGCCAGAAAAAGAGGCTGCCGTCGCAGATCCGATATGGCGCCATGCTCGAGGTCCCGGCCTTGGCAGAATGTCTCGATTTGATGGCAGACAGGCTCGACTTTCTGTCAATCGGGACCAATGATCTGACCCAGTTTCTTTTTGCTGCCGACCGGAGCAATCCCAAACTGGCCGAGCGGTTTGACTGGATGAGCCCGGCCATTCTCAGATTCCTGGCGCGCGCGTCAGACAATGCTGAACGGTTCGGTATTCCGCTCGGCGTATGCGGAGAAATGGGTGGTCGTCCTATCGATGCTCTGGCTCTGTTGGGATTGGGCATTCGCAATTTGTCCATCACGCCAGCTTCGGTTGGCCCGATCAAGGCGATGGTGCGTTCGCTGGATCTCGGTGAGGTCAAACTGGAGCTTGAAGCGATTTTGAAGGAAGCGCCTGCTGAGCCGAGGACGCGTCTCGAACAATGGGCCAGCCAGCATAAAATCGATCTGGACTGATCACTATTCGGGCGGTCAGACAGCAAATCTTCGAACGAATGGCCGAAAATCGTAAAATGCGATGCTTCGACCATGATTGTCATTGACTTTTGCCGTCCAAACTGGCTTTTTTCCTAGGAATATCCGGGGGCGTGCGAAAAGGGTCGCAGAATGATCCGGCCAGAGGAGTATGGAGTGGCCGAAGAAACCAAAGACGACGAGAATGTCGAACCGCATCTGCAGAGCACAGGCGCATTGTTGCGCCAGGCGCGTGAGCAGAAAAATATGTCGCTGGAAGATATCGCAAAGAAAACCCGGATTCCACAGCGCCATCTGGCTTCGCTCGAAACCGGTGATTTTGAAGCACTTCCCGGACGAACTTATGCAATCGGTTTTGCCAAATCCTTTGCCAGAACGGTCGGACTGAGCGATGCTTCTATCGGCAGTCAGTTGCGCGAGGAAATGGAAGACCAGGGTCACGGCGTCTACCAGCCAGAAATGAGCGGCTATGCTCCAGCCAACCCTTCCAGTGTTCCGCCTCGCTATCTGGCATGGACTGCTGCCGGCATCGGTGTCCTGGTGCTCGTCGGCTATCTGGTTTGGCGCACCTTGATCCTCAATCCGGGTGAAATAACGCCGCTCGCGGAGAGTGAAACCTCGACCGAGATGGAAGCGGCTTCGGAAAGCCCCAATTCGCAGAATATCGATGACAGAGGCCCGACACCGTCAAGCCAGGGAACCGTAGTTCTGACCGCAACCCAAAATGTCTGGATGAAAATATATGATGGCGAAGGCAAGCGCCTGTTTGAAAATGAAATGACGGCGGGGGAGACGTTCACTGTTCCCGCTGATGCCGACAACCCCCAGATCCTGACCGGGCGCCCCGATGCACTGACCGTCACCATAGACGGTCAGGTGGTCCCGCAATTGGGCACGGCGGAGCGGACAATCAAGGATGTCGGGGTCAGCGCAACAGCCTTGCTCGCCCGTGGACAAGTCAGCGATCCGGCGGCCGATTTATCGACTGACTGAATATCGCAAACGTCGATATACTGGCGGCAAGCGATGGGTTTCAGTCAGTTACCGAATATAATATTCTTTACATTTCAGGGTGATATATGGTTAATATATGCCAAATTCAGCGGAGGCTTCGATGAAGACATTCGGTATCACAATCCTGCTCGCCAGCCTGCTCATCGCCGCACCGGCGTCGGCACAAGATGCAAATACAGATAAGCGCGTCGATCGGCTCGAGCAAGAGATGCGTGCGATTCAGCGCAAGGTTTTCCCCGGCGGTTCAACCCGCTATTTCGAACCCGAGATCACGGCTGAAACCGGTCCTGCTTCGCCTGCGACAGTAAACACGACGTCGGCCGTCACTGACCTGATCGCACGGGTCGACGCGCTGGAGACCAGTCTTGCGAACCTTACCGGCCAAGTGGAGCAAAATGGATTTCGGCTGAAAAAAATTGAAGATCAATTGGCTGCAACGGAAGCGCCGACAGTTAGCGCCAAGGGCACAAGCACAAACGGATCGACACCGGCGGTGGCGATAAAAGCGGAGCCAGAGACCGCACCCGACCCCAAGCGGGTTGTAGGCGTCGCCGCAATCGTCATGCCGGATACCGGGGATGCCGCTGAAGATGCATATATTTATGGCTACCGGTTGTGGGAGGCAAAATTCTATCCCGAAGCGCAGACGCAGCTCAAAAAGATGGCAGAGGATCATGCTAGCCATCGCCGGGCAAGCTTCGCCCAAAATTTGCTCGGTCGCGCCTATCTCGATGATAGCAAGCCCGCACTGGCTTCGGTTGCTCTATATGAAAATTATCAAAAACGCCCCCGGGGCGAGCGCGCACCGGACAGCCTCTATTTTCTGAGCACGGCTTTGGTGCAGCTGGGCAAGAAGGATGATGCGTGCCGGGTCCTGGCAGAAATGCAGGATGTCTATCCCGAGGTTGCCACTGGCCGGCTTGCTGACCGGGTAAAATCGGGCAAGGCTGCCGCCAACTGCAAGTAGCTCATGGAAAACGAAACCGCCTCGCTCGACAAGGATTTTGTGGCGGCACTTTCCCGGCTGGTTCCCGAGTTTGAATCGAATGATCAGAAACTGGGCCTGGCCGTATCCGGCGGCCCTGACAGCCTGGCTTTGCTATTGCTGGCATTTGCCGCCTGTCCGGACAGGATTGCCGCCGCGACCGTCGATCATGGCTTGCGGCCTGACTCACGGACGGAAGCAGAATTTGTAGCATCGATTTGCCGTGAACGCGGAATCCCCCATGCGATCCTTCGGCCGGTTGTTCCGATCCGCGGCAGCATCCAGAGCGCTGCACGACGCGCGCGCTACGGATTGCTCAATGACTGGATGAAGGAAAACCATATCCACTGGCTGGCGACTGCCCATCATGCCGACGATCAGCTGGAAACCATGATCATGCGTATCTTGCGCGGGAGCGGTATCGACGGGATGTCGGGCATAAGGGAGAAACGGAGCAACATTATCCGGCCCCTGCTCCATTTTCAAAAATCAGCGCTGATATCCTATGTCGCCGACCAAGGTATCGACGCGGTCGACGACCCCTCCAATCGCGATCAGGGTTTCGATCGGGTACGCGTGCGCAATGCGCTCAAGGACCTCGAAGGCTTTGACACCAGCCTCGCCAGCCAGAGCGCAAGCGCGTTGAGCGCAGCGCGAGAGGCGATCGAATGGCACGTCGAACAACTTGCCGTCGACCATGTAAAAACCGCCGATAGCGGGTGCACGCTTTGCAAGACCGATTTGCCGCACGAGATACAGCGGCGGCTGCTGCTTAAATGCTTGCATATTTGTGACCCCTCACTGTCCCCTCGCGGCAGCCAGATTGACCAGACGATCATCGCTCTGGAACGGGGTGAAACCGTCACCCTGGGCAACATTTTATGCCGGGGCGGAGAGATCTGGACTTTCGAGACCGCTCCGCAGCGCCGGAACAGCTAAATTTTCTGACGCTTCCTCGTTACAGGCCGCCACAATCACACTGATCGGTAAAAACATTGGTGTTCATATTGTCATCCGCAGTAAAAGGACTATCTTTAGAGGAATGAGAAAGTCGCGGCTTGATGCCTATCATCCGCTGCAACAATGATTACAGGACAAGATGCGCAATGAATGACGAACAGGATCCCAAAGAAAATCCCTGGATGAAGAGCATGTTCATCTGGGCTGGCGTCATCGTAGCGCTTCTGCTCACCGTGTCGATGTTCGGTGCCGGTGCCGCAACCGAAGCCGGAACAGGGATCAGCTATTCTTCGTTCCGCAACAAGGTTGAAGAGGGCAGCGTGAAAACCGTCGCGATCGCCCCGGACAAGATCACCGGCGAACTCACCAATGGTGACAAATTCTCGACCACGCCAGTCGGCAGCGATCCGTCACTGGTGACGCTGCTGGATGAAAAAGGCGTCGAATATAGCGGCAAGGCACAGGAACAGGCGAGCATCTGGCAGATCATTCTCGTCCAGTCCCTGCCTTTCCTCTTGATCCTCGGCATCGCCTTTTTCGTGCTGCGCCAGATGCAGAAGGGCAGCGGTTCCGGAGCCATGGGCTTTGGCAAGTCCAAGGCAAAGCTGCTGACTGAGAAACAAGGCAAGGTCACGTTCCAGGATGTCGCAGGGATTGATGAAGCCCGTGAAGAGCTGGAAGAGATTGTCGAGTTTCTGAAAAACCCCGGCCGCTTTGCCAAGCTTGGTGGCCAGATTCCGAAAGGCGCGCTGCTTGTCGGTTCGCCCGGTACCGGTAAAACTCTTTTGGCCCGCGCAATTGCTGGTGAAGCGGGCGTTCCCTTTTTCTCCATATCCGGTTCCGATTTTGTCGAAATGTTTGTCGGCGTCGGCGCGAGCCGTGTCCGTGACATGTTCGAACAGGCGAAGAAAAACGCTCCGTGCATCGTCTTCATCGACGAAATTGATGCGGTCGGTCGTCATCGCGGCGCCGGGCTCGGCAACGGCAATGACGAGCGCGAGCAGACGCTGAACCAGTTGCTGGTCGAGATGGACGGCTTCGAGGCAAATGAAGGCATCATCATCATCGCAGCAACCAACCGTCCCGACGTACTCGACCCCGCCCTGCTCCGCCCGGGCCGTTTTGACCGCCAGGTGGTTGTGCCTCGTCCCGATATCGAAGGCCGCGAGAAAATTCTCGCTGTGCATATGAAAAAGGTGCCGCTGGCTCCGGACGTCGAACCTCGCACCATCGCGCGCGGGACTCCCGGCTTCTCCGGTGCTGATCTCGCCAATCTGGTCAACGAGGCAGCCCTGATGGCTGCCCGCCGTGGCAAACGGATGGTCGCGATGAGCGAGTTCGAGGATGCCAAGGACAAGGTCATGATGGGCACCGAGCGCAAATCGATGGTGATGACCGAAGACGAAAAAAGGATGACTGCCTATCACGAAGCCGGCCACGCACTTGTGTCGGTGCATGAGCCAGCATCCGATCCGATTCACAAGGCGACGATCATTCCGCGCGGCCGTGCGCTGGGCATGGTCATGCGCCTGCCAGAACGGGACAATTACAGCTATCACCGCGACAAGATGCACGCCAATCTGGCGGTGTCGATGGGCGGCCGCGTCGCCGAGGAAATCATTTTCGGCTATGAGAAGGTGTCATCCGGTGCCTCCGGCGATATCCAATATGCGACCAAGCTGGCCCGCGACATGGTCACCCAATGGGGCATGTCCGACGAGATGGGGCCATTGCAATATGAAGAAGAACAGGGAGAGACCTTCCTCGGCTATTCGCAGTCCCAGCGCGTTCATATGTCCGACGAAACCGCGAAAAAGATCGATCTGGAAATTCGTAAATTGATCGACGACAGCTATGACCGGGCGAAGCACGTGCTGACGACAAACGAGAAACAGCTCCATGCCCTCGCCAATGCGCTGCTGGAATATGAAACCTTGTCGGGAGAAGAAATCGACGAATTGGTCGAGACCGGCAAGTTAGAACGTCCGGATGGTAATGTTGTCAAACCGGCTGCTGTACCTTCAATCGGCGCGAGCATCCCGAAAGCGGGACGGAAGAAGAAGGGTCCGTTTGGCGATCCCAAGCCGCAAGGCGCTTAGGGTCAATGCCCTAGTCCGGCTTTTATAGATTGAATAAGAAAAGGCCGCTCGGAAAATATTCCGGCGGCCTTTTCTTTTGTCTCAAGAAATCATGCGCGGTAACGCGGCTTGCTTAACGGCGACCATAGTCTCCGGAAACACCGGCGCTGCGTGGTGGTGCAGCTGCCGTAAGACGAAGCGCTTCTGCAGACTGGCTGATCGAACCGATTTCATCCGGCGTATCATCATCATCGATGAGGACCTTCTGCAGCGATTGAATCAGGCTTTCTTCCAGATCCTTAGGCTTGACCGTTTCTTCTGCGATCTCGCGCAGCGCCACAACCGGGTTTTTATCGCGATCGCGATCAACAGTCAGCTCTGCGCCGCCTGAAATCTCACGTGCGCGCTGGGCAGCGAACAACACCAGATCAAACCGGTTTGTTACTTTATCGACGCAATCTTCAACGGTAACGCGAGCCATAAGCCGCTCCTGATTCTGCAAAGTTTTGGAAAAGAGGCCTGCATCTAGGGATATGGGCGGGATTTGTCAACAAATCCGGTGTCGTGCAAACATTGGCAGGCAATCTAATGGTTTGTCGGTGCACCGGTGATAATCTATGCCCCTAAAGCATGGAAAGCGCCACGGCAGATAACCTGATATTGCACTCCGCTCCACCGCAATGGTTTGACGTCGGGGCAAACCGATTGCGGCTCGTCCGTGCTGCGACGGAACGTCTGGCCGCGCTGGTGGAGATGCTCGAAGGCGCGGAGAAAAGCCTCAAGTTGTTCTTTTACATGTTTGAGGATGACCGCACCGGCCGGAGGATCCTGGACATCCTGATCGCCGCCTGTAAACGCGGGCTGGCAGTCGAAATGATGGTCGACAGCTTCGGCTCCAATGGTGCTTCACGAAATTTCTTCGATCCGCTGATCGAGGCGGGCGGGAAGTTCAAGATTTTCAGCCCCCGCTTTTCGACCAGTTATTTTGTCCGCAATCACCAGAAAATGATCATCGCCGATGATCGCCGTGCCCTGATTGGTGGTTTCAACATTGCCGACGACTATTTTGATGTGCCCCGTCCAGCCGAGGATAGCGGCCCGACCGGTGATAGCTGGGAAGATCTCGGCCTTGAAATCGAGGGACCCGAAGTCGTGAATCTGGCCAACTATTATCGCCTGTTGTCGGACTGGGTCTATCGGGACAACGGCAACATACGTTCTTTGCGGAAGATGGTCCGGCACTGGGATTCTGGCGATGGCCAGTTTCGCTGGCTTCTGGGCGGACCGAGCAATCGCCTGAGTCGCTGGGCATCAGCGATCAAGAAGGATCTTGAAAACGGCTGCAGGCTCGATCTGGTCAGCGCCTATTTTTCGCCAGGACAAGGGCTTTTGCGGCGTATTGGCGGATTATCCAAGCGCGGCGGTCAGAGCCGGATCATATTGCCAGGCAAAACAGACAATGCCGCGACAATCGGAGCAAGCAGGTTGCTTTACGGATATCTGTTGAAGCGGAACGCTCGGCTTTACGAATATCAGCCCAAGCGCCTTCACACGAAATTGGTGATTGTCGATGATGCGGTATATGTCGGTTCAGCAAATTTCGATCTGCGCAGCCTGTTTATCAATGTGGAAATGATGTTGCGGATCGAAGATGCGGACTTTGCCAATCACGCCCGCAGCATAATCGACATTTTGCATGAGCAAGCAGAAGCTATCACCCCGGAACTGCACAGGTCCCGCCGGTCTTTTCTCAATCGACTGCGCTGGACGATATCCTATTTTTTCGTGAATACGCTCGACTATAGCGTGACCCGCAGGCTCAATTTTGGCATCAGGAAATAGGGCTGACTTTTCGAAGATGAACAGGCTTCCGGGCCCGCGTCAACCGTCTGTCGCACGAAGAGAATCGTTCATCGCAATCCCCAGTTATGGCTCTGTTAAGACTGGGTCACTTAGCTAGAAGGATATATGAGCTCTCTAACATCAGATGATCGGCCCCGCATGATCCAGTTTCGGTATATATTGATTTTGCTGCTGACCACCATGTTGACCGCATGCGTGTCTACTTCGAACCGGCCAGCGGCCCAACGATCAGATGCCCCACCTCCGATATATCAGAATCCCGCGCCGTCGACATCGCCTCGCGCCGATAATACTCGCGAACGCCCCGATCCCGCGCTGGTCCGCGAAGTTGCGGATCTGTGGCGAAGCTTCCCGGGGAAAACCGGGATTGCGGTCAAACGGATCGATGGCGATTGGGAATTCGGCCACCGGATGGATGAATATTTCCCCCAGCAAAGCGTTTCCAAGCTTTGGGTCGCTATAACCTTGCTCGACAAGATCGATCAGGGCCGCGCATCATTGTCGGACCCCATCCGCATTGGCAAAGAAGACCTGACGGTATTCCATCAACCCATGGCGGTTGAAGTGGAACGGGAAGGCGCCGTTGTGAAAACCGTCTACACATTGCTGGAAAAGGCGCTGGCGAGCAGCGACAATACCGCAAATGACGCCTTGCTTCGTCATGCCGGCGGGCCGGAAGCCGTCCGCCAGTTCATCGCAAAAAACAACCTTGGCAAAATTCGCTTCGGTCCTGGCGAACGGCTATTACAAAGCGGAATTGCGGGAATGGAATGGAAACAGAATCTGTCCCACCGAAGGACATTCTATGCGGCCCGCGCCAGAATACCGGTCGAGCAACGACGCCAATCACTCGACGCCTATCTCGCCGATCCGGTTGATGGGGCAAGCCCACTCGCGATTGTTCGCGCGCTCGACAAATTGGCCCGCGGCGAACTGCTCTCGGACAATTCGACAAGATTGCTGCAATCGATATTGAAACGCACACGCAGCGGCCCAAATCGGTTGAAGGCCGGAGTGCCGACGGGCTGGGAATTCTTGCACAAGACGGGGACCGGACAGGTTCTTGGTTCGATGGCAACCGGATATAATGATATTGGTATCATGACCGCTCCGGATGGTACACGCTATGCCGTGGTCGTAATGCTGGGTGACACGACCGCTTCGATTCCCGAACGCATGCGCCTGATGCAGGCGGTGACCCGAGCTGTCGCCCGTTACCACCCAGGCTAGCGCTTATTCGGTATCGGCAGGGGCCGTTTCCGGAATCTCGATCAATTCGGGCGGCGCGTTGCGCTCGTCGAGCATTTTCGCCGCTTCATCCAGTGCTTTTGCCTCGCCGACGGTAACACCGCCGGGGCCGGGATCATTCTGGGCAGGGCCGCAAGCGACCAGTCCGGTCAATATCATGGCACATAAAACGCTTCTCATTGCATCTCCATAAAGCCGATCCGGACGGAACCAAAGACAAAAAAAGGGCCGCCCGAAAGCAGCCCTTTTTTCTCAATATGTCGAAAAGCTTATTCAGCTACTTTTTTCGCAGCGGTTGCAGCTTTTTTGGCAGCATCAGCAGCAGTATTGGCAGCTGCAGCGGCTTCACCAGCGGCTTCACCAGCAGCATCAGCAGCAGCACCAACTTCGGCAGTTGCGTCAGCAGCAGCTTCGCCCATGGCGTCGGTTGCGCCTTCAGCGGCATCCATAGCATCATCAGCAGCTTCTTCAGCGGTTGCTTCTGTGCCTTCTACGGCTTCTTCTGCACCGGCTTCAGCATTGTCGGCGCCAGAACATGCGGCCAGGCCAAGTGCAGCGGCCAAAACGAGTGACGTTGTAACTTTTTTCATTGGGGTAAACCTTTGTTATATTCCTCAAAAAACCACGCAGGGCGGGAGGTTCTTTCCTCCATCGGCCTACGGTGCGTGTATGTAGCGATATGACGGAACGAACGCAACGAAGAACCTGTTGTGGCAATTTCATGTCCTGTAAATTCTGGCATAATGGCGGTCCCAAACAAATACCAAACGCGGAAAATCTAGCCGATTGACCAGATATAAAGATTTCTTTATATACCTATGAGCGATGGACCATATCTTGAACATTTTTAGAGCACTTGCCGACCCTACACGGTTGCGAATCGTGCTGTTGCTGCAGAAAATGGAATTGGCAGTGGGCGAGCTTGCGCAAATTCTTGACCAGAGTCAGCCCCGTATTTCACGCCACATCAGGATATTGGATGAAGCCGGGCTGGCAGAACGTCGGAAGGAAGGGAGCTGGGTTTTTCTGAAACCCGGACCCGCATCCGAGCTGGAAATTTTGGGGCGTATTTTTCGGTCGGACAAGGTCGCGAAGTCCGAACAGGCCACGCAGGATCAAGCGCAGCTATCGCTGGTCCGCAAAGCGCGCGCTGACATGGCTGAACGCTATTTTGCCGCCCATGCCGAAGAATGGGATGCGATCCGGTCGCTCCACCTACCCGAAGCAGAAGTTGAGCGAGCCATGCTCGCCTTGCTGCGGGACGCACAACTTGGCAAGATGCTGGATATCGGGACTGGCACGGGACGGATGGTCGAACTGTTCGGACCGTCGGCCCAATCGGTCATTGCGCTCGACAAGAGTCCCGAAATGTTGCGGCTGGCTCGAGCAAAATTGCTCGAAAGCGAGACTGGCACCGGATCGAATTTGGTACAGAAGACGGAGTTGAAACAGGGTGATTTCAACCAGCTGCCCGTGGCCAATGGTGCCGTCGACACCGCCATCCTCCATCAGGTATTGCATTATGCCCAGCATCCGGAGGCTGTGCTTGTCGAAGTGTCCCGGGTGCTGAAGTCCAATGGTCTGGTCCTGATCGCGGATTTTGCGGCGCACGACCGGGAAGATTTGCGCACAGAACATGCTCATGCGCGCCTGGGCTTCAGTGATGACAGCATGAAACGCTGGCTCACCGCATCAAAGCTCGAGCTGGTGCAGACCAGAACGCTCGATGGAGGCGAACTGACGGTAAAAATTTGGGTGGCCAGAAAGTCCGCCATTACCAGTCTGCATCCCGACTCCGGCAAATTGACCGCCCAAACTGAAAATTTGAAAAGAGCAACAGCATGAGCAATTCGACACGGCCGATGGCTCTGAGCGAGCTGGAAGAAGCCAAACGCGCCCTTGATGTTCCGCTGTTTGCGGGATTGAGCGGGGATGCAGATGTCTCTTTTGAATTTTTCCCACCCAAATCGGAAAAGATGGAACGGACTCTGTGGGATAGTGTGGTGACTCTCGAGCCGCTCAATCCGCGATTTGTCTCTGTGACCTATGGTGCTGGTGGAACTACGCGGGAACGCACCCATGCTACGGTGGCGAGAATTGCAAAGGAAACCAATATTCCGGCCGCAGCGCATTTGACCTGTGTCGGTGCCAGCAAAGCAGAAATCGCGGAGGTTGCCCAATCCTACTGGGACGCGGGCGTTCGCCATATTGTCGCCCTGCGCGGCGACCCGCCTGCAGAAGGTCAGGCGTTCGAGCCGCACCCGCAAGGATATGCCAGCGCCGCAGAGCTGGTGAAGGGCCTAACGGATATTGCGCCGTTCGAAATATCGGTTGCCGCCTATCCGGAAACCCATCCGGAAGCCGAGTGCCCGCAAAGCGACCTCGACAATCTGAAACGCAAGCTGGATGCCGGAGCAAGCCGGGCGATCACCCAGTTTTTCTTTACCGCAGAAGCTTTTTTCCGATTTCGCGACGCAGCGGCAGCGGCCGGTATCGATGCAGAGTTGGTACCAGGCATTTTGCCGGTTTCCAATGTCGCCCAGACCCGCAAGTTTGCAGGAATGTGCGGCGCGGAAATTCCGCCATGGATGAATGACCTGTTCGAAGGGCTGGATGACCATCCCTCGGCACGGCAATTGATCGCGGCCACCGTGGCGGCGGAATTATGCCGCAAGCTTTATGCCGGCGGCGTCCGCCAGTTTCATTTTTACACGCTCAACCGGGCAGAACTTAGCTACGCCATTTGCCACTTGCTCGGCAAGCGGCCCACTGGCGGACGACAGGAGAAAGCGGCATGACCAGCGCACGCGAACAATTGCAGAAACTGGCCGCAGAGCGCATTCTGGTATTCGATGGCGGCTATGGCACGGCGATCCAGGATTATCGGCTTGGCGAACAGGATTATCGCGGCAGTCTGGACCTGACCGATGACCAGAAGGGCAATAATGATCTGCTCAGCCTGACCCGGCCAGACATTATCGAAGCGATTCATATTTCCTATCTGGAAGCGGGCGCCGACATTATCGAGACCAATACGTTCAGCTCCACCGAGATCAGCCAGGCCGATTATGGCTGCGAGCATCTGGTACGCGATCTGAACGTCAAATCGGCAGAAATTGCGCGCGTGGCCTGCGAAAAGGCCGAAGCCAAGGATGGTCTGAAGCGCTTCGTTGCCGGAGCGATCGGCCCGACGAACAAGACATTGTCCCTGTCACCCGACGTCAATGACCCGGGCTTCCGGGAGATTGACTATGATTATCTCAAAGGCGTGTACCGCGCACAATGCGATGCGTTGATCGACGGCGGAGTGGACTTTCTGTTGATCGAAACGATATTCGACACGCTCAACGCAAAATGCGCCGGAATGGCCGCGATGGAAGCCGCCGAGGCGAGCGGCCGCGACGTGCCGCTGATGATATCAATGACCCTGACCGACCTGTCCGGCCGGAATCTGTCGGGCCATACCGTCGAGGCGTTCTGGCATGCCGTGCGTCATTTGAAACCGCTGACCATCGGTCTCAACTGTTCCTTCGGCGCCGACCAGCTCCGGCCGCATCTGGCGATGCTGTCGAAAGAGGCGGACACTTTGATCATGGCCTATCCCAATGCCGGCCTGCCCAATGATCTCGGCGAATATGATGAAATGCCGGCAGAAACAGCGGAATTGATCGGTGACTGGCTGAAAGATGGTCTGGTCAATATCGTCGGCGGTTGCTGCGGTACAACACCGGATCACATTCGTGCCATTGCCGAAGCCGTGACCGGCCAGGAACCGCGCAAGATACCGGCCATTTCTGTTCATACTCGCCTTTCGGGACTGGAGCCATTCAACATGGCGGCATAAGCGATCGACTATCCCGCTAGTGCTGCGCGCCGCCGCAGCGCGGGTAGAGTAAAATTAATTGTCTCTCGGCTTCGCTCGAGACCAACGGATGACATCACAATATTATGACAAAGCCCTCTTCCACCAATTTCGTCAACATCGGCGAACGCACCAACGTTACCGGGTCTGCAAGGTTCAAGAAGCTCATCCTCAACGATGACTATGAAGCGGCGGTCGAGGTCGCCCGCCAGCAGGTCGAAAATGGCGCGCAGGTGATCGATATCAATATGGACGAGGGCCTGCTTGACGCGCATCATGCGATGACCACCTTTCTCAAGCTGATCTCTGCCGAACCCGATATCGCCCGTGTGCCGGTGATGATCGACAGCAGCAAATGGTCGGTGATCGAAGCCGGGCTTAAATGCGTGTCCGGCAAACCGATCGTCAATAGTATCTCGATGAAGGAAGGCGAGGAGGAGTTTCTCGATCACGCGCGCAAATGCATGGCTTATGGCGCCGCTGTCGTGGTCATGGCCTTTGACGAAACCGGACAGGCGGACACCAAGCAACGCAAGATCGAGATTTGCGAACGCGCCTACAAGCTGCTGACTGGCATCGGTTTTCCGCCGGAAGATATTATCTTCGATCCCAACGTGTTCGCGATCGCCACCGGCATCGACGAGCATCGCCGCTATGGACTCGATTTCATCGAGGCGACGCGCGAAATCAAGGCGCGTTGCCCGCATGTCCATATTTCCGGCGGACTTTCAAACCTGTCGTTCAGCTTCCGCGGCAACGAACCGGTCCGCCGGGCGATGCACAGCGTATTTCTCTATCATGCCATCCCTGCGGGCATGGATATGGCAATCGTCAACGCCGGGCAGCTGGATATTTATGATGATATCAACCCCGAACTGCGCGAACATTGCGAAGATGTGATATTTGACCGTCGCGAAGATGCAACCGACCGGTTGATCACGCTGGCCGAGACATTCCGCGGCACCGATGAAGTAGCGGAAAAGGCAGCAGCGGAATGGCGGGGCTATGAAGTGCACAAGCGTCTGGAACATGCGCTTGTCAAAGGCATCGACGCGCATATCATCGAAGATACCGAGGAAATGCGGCTGGCGGTGCAAGACCGCAAAGGCCGCCCGATCGAAGTGATCGAAGGCCCCTTGATGGACGGCATGAATGTTGTCGGTGACCTGTTCGGTTCGGGCAAGATGTTCCTGCCGCAAGTGGTAAAATCCGCCCGTGTCATGAAAAAGGCGGTCGCCCATCTTTTTCCCTATATCGAAGCCGAAAAGGACGAAAATGCCAAGGGCAAGGGCCGGATTATCATGGCCACGGTCAAGGGTGATGTGCACGATATCGGCAAGAATATCGTCGGCGTTGTGCTGCAATGCAACGGCTTTGAAGTCATCGATCTGGGCGTGATGGTGTCCTGGACCGATATTTTGAAGGCCGCGAATGAAAATGATGCGGATATCATCGGACTATCCGGGCTGATCACCCCGTCGCTGGACGAAATGGTAACCGTCGCCGAAGAAATGGAGCGGGCAAAAATGCAATTGCCCTTGCTCATCGGCGGCGCGACCACATCAAAAACCCATACCGCGCTGCGTATCGAACCCGCCTATAGCGGTCCGACCATCCATGTGCTCGATGCCAGCCGCGCCGTCGGCGTCGCTTCCCAGCTGGTCAGCGACACGCAGGCCGTGGGCTTTATCGCCAAAACCCGGGAAGATTATGAACAGGTCCGCATCGCGCGGGCGGGCAAGACCGGAAAAAAACTGACAACACTTGAAGATGCGCGCGCCAACGCCGCCGAGGTTGACATGAGTCTAAAGGCTGCGGCACCGGCCAAACCGGGATTGCACGCATATGACGACTGGGATCTTGCGGAACTGCGCAACTATATCGACTGGACCCCTTTTTTCAGGACCTGGGAGCTGGCCGGGAATTACCCCGCCATCCTGACCGATAAAGTGGTGGGAGAAAGTGCCAGCGACCTGTTTCGCGATGCGCAGGCCATGCTCGACCAGATTATCGACGAAAAATGGCTGACAGCCAAAGGCGTGGCCGGTCTGTGGCGAGCGCGCAGGGAAGGCGATGACATTCTCGTCTCTCCGCAAAATGATGAATATACCTTGCCCATGCTGCGCCAGCAGGTCGTCAAACGCGGTGGCAAACCGAACCATTGTCTCGCCGATTTCATTGATACCGCCGACGACTGGATCGGCGGCTTCGCGGTCACCGCCGGTCACGGCATCGATGAACATGTCCAGAGGTTCGAAATGGACAAGGATGACTATAGCAGCATCTTGCTGAAAGCGCTGGCCGACCGGCTGGCAGAAGCCTTTGCCGAACGCATGCACGAACATGTCCGCAAGGACCTGTGGGGCTATGCAGCCGAAGAGAATTTGAACAACATGGATCTGATCCGGGAAAAATATCAGGGCATCCGCCCTGCCCCGGGTTACCCGGCCTGCCCGGACCATAGCCTCAAACCGATCCTGTTCGACATGCTCAATGCGACGGAAAACACGGGCATTGAACTGACCAGCGGCTTCGCGATGACGCCGACCGCGGCTGTTTCGGGTTTCTATCTAGCCCACCCGCAGGCCGACTATTTCGGTGTTGCGCGGATTGGAGAGGACCAAGTTGAAGAATATGCCATCCGTCGCGGCGCCTCCATCGATCAGGCGCGGCGATGGTTGCGGCCCAATCTGAATGAATAGGCGGAGGGAATTAACCCTTTAATTTCTTTCGCTCAGCCTGAATTCATCTGGGACAGCCTAAGCTTTTATATTGTTTGATATCGCGGCAAGCGATATTGAAACTGCCCTATTCCCCCGATTCAGGATCGCCGAAATGAAGTTCACGACCCCTTTGATCGCCGCACTGCTTTCAGCCTCCCTCGCCGGAACGGCTGCGCAAGCCCAGCGGACTGCCCCGTTCACGGTCAAGGAAACCGGCCAGGCCTATCACGGGCTGGCGGACGCGGTCGCGGCAATCGGCGGCAATAATGCGACAATCATCATCGCACCCGGTGCCTATGGCGATTGCGCGGTCCAGAAGGCGGGTCGCATCACCTACAAAGCGTTAGTTGCGGGCCAGACCGTGCTCGATGGCGGCATCTGCGAGGGCAAGGCATCGCTTGTCTTGCGGGGCAAAGCAGCCACTATTGACGGAATCATATTCCAGAATCAGCAAGTAGCCGATGGCAACGGCGCCGGCATTCGCATCGAGCGGGGCGATCTCTATGTTTACAACGCCATGTTCCGCAACGCCGAACAGGGCATATTGAGCGCCGATGACCCGAGCGCCGAAATTGTAATTGATCGCTCGACTTTCCAGCGACTGGGACGATGTGATCGCGGCCTGTCCTGCGCGCACAGCATCTATATCGGTGATTTCGGATCGCTGAAGGTGACCAACAGCCGTTTCGAAAAAGGCAATGGCGGACATTATGTCAAAAGCCGGGCGGGGCGGGCGACGATCAACAACAATAGTTTTGATGATACGCAGGGTCGTGCAACCAATTACATGATCGACCTGCCGGCCGGCGCAACCGGGGTGATCAGCGGCAATGTCTTTGTCCAGGGCCAGAACAAGGAAAACTGGAGCGCCTTCATCGCCATAGCGGCCGAAGACAGGGAGCACAGCTCGACGGGGCTCAACATCCATTCGAACAGCGCGTCGCTGGCCAAGGGCGTGAAACGCAACACCTGGTTTGTTGCCGACTGGAGCGGCGACCAGCTGCGGATTGCCAACAACAGCCTCGGGCAAGGCCTGACCCGCTACCAGCGGCGGTAATTCATTCGCAGCTATTCGCCGGGCCGCCGTCGATATCCAGACATCTCCCGTCGGTTTCATCCGCCGGAATATCCACGCCGATAAGCGCACCGAGAGTCGGAGCAATATCGACCGTCATCACCGACAGTGGCTGCTCAAAATGCTGGATGCCCGAGCGCCAGAACAGGATAGGAACGCGGCGATCGTAATCCCACGGGCTGCCATGCGTTGCTACAAATCCGCGTGCGGTTGAAGCTATCGGGGTAATTGCCTTTTTGAGCAGGACGATAAAATCGCCGGACCGGTCGGGATGGAAAGAAGCGCGGGCGCGCTGTAGCAAAGTCCATTCCTCGGGGGATTCGCTCGAAACCTCGGTCGCCAATATATCGTCATGGTCGAGCACGGCTTCCACCTGCGCGTGAGCCGCTATTAGCGCCATGGCGCTATCCTTGACTTGTGCCCGCTGTTTTTTGGAAAGGTCCAGACTGACATAATAGTCGCCAAAGGGGCTGTCGGCATACAGAACAGGCTTGTCTCCCGGGATTTTCAGTTCCTTGGCGATGGTCATGCCGATCGATTTGGCATTGAGAGCAGCGTCGATCCGCTGTGCCGTCGGAACACCCTGAAGGCGCATCCGCTCAGGCAGGTCGAGCCCGCCATGATCGGCAGTCAACATGACGACATAGTCAATGTTCTGACCATCCAATATATCGAAAAAATCTCCGAGCGACTGGTCCAGTGCGCTCATCTGGATGCACATTTCGAGGCCGGCCGTGCCGAAGGCGTGACCGATATAGTCGGTCGCGGCCAGGCTGATGGACAAGACATCCGTGGCTTCGCCCTGACCCAGCTTATGTTCGTTCAGTAACGTCGTTGCGGCCGCGATCACCGAACCGTCAAAGTCGGGAGAGCCGCGGTAAATACGCGCGGCGCCGTCGGGCCTTTGGAACGCATAATCGCCGACGGATTGATCATCGCCATGCGCAATTTTCGCGCCGCGCACGTTGCAATGGGCAGGGACCGCATAAGCCGGGCGTGCCTTGTCGATCTTTTCACCAATGCTCTTGTTTAGCGCGGCCATCGAATCGGACGTGCCACGACCGACAAGGGTCGAGAATCCGTTCCCTTTCCACCAGTATATCTCGTCGACATCCTTGCCGCCCATCATCAAGGCTGACCGGTCCTTGCCGGCCACCGCGACATTGCGGGATTCTGGCGATATTTTCTTGAGCCGCTCGCCCAATGTGGGCACCAGCAAATGCCAGGCCGAGGCGACATAATCGCCCTGTGTAGCCGCGGTAATATCGCCAAAGCTGGTACCGTCAATCCGCTCGTCTTCGGCGCAATAGACGGTCTTGTCTTCGCGTTTGATCGACAAATCAATCCAGTTATTGGCGATGATCCCGGCGCGTCCGGAATGGACGCCGGTCATGATCGTCGAATGGCCGGGACAGGTCTCGGTGGCCGCATGGGATTGATAACCGGACGGAAATACCGCGCCGCTCGCGAGACGTTTCAGACCGCCAGTAAAGCTGCTGCGATATTCGCTGAACAGATCGGCGGATAATTGGTCAACCGAGATGGCAACAACCAATTTCGGATTGGAGGCTTCTGCGGCTATGTGATCTTCGGCATTTGCGGTTCCTGAAAATGTGATAAGCGCAGCCAGCGTTGTAACTATGGTCGATTTTCGCACGAATGGTCCTCACTGATAAAAGCGGCTATAGAAAGCTGTCTGCCAATAGCCTAAATGCGAATAAACAGGAAATGGTGAGTTTTTATGACATTTGATTTTCGCATCTTCGCGATGATGCTGGCGTTCGCGGCGCTGGCCTTTACGCCTGCGGCCGAGGCTCAGAATCGGCTGGGCAACAGCGAATTGAATGTACCCGCTACACTGGTCGCCGAATCACAGAATGTGAAGGCCGGGCAAAGCGTAACTCTGGCCTTTGTCATGGAACCCAAGCCAACCTGGCACGGATATTGGGAAAATCCCGGCGATGCGGGCATCGGCATGAGCTTTGACTGGACTTTGCCCGCAGGCGTGACAGCCGGAAAGCCGAAATTTCAGGTCCCAGATACGCTGCTGATCTCCGGTATCATGAACTATGTTTACAAGGGCGATTATGCGGTTCTGGTCAATCTAAACCTGTCCGATAGCGTCCAGCCCGGCCCGCTGCCGATATCGGTTAAATCCGAATGGCTTTCCTGCACCGACGAGATCTGCGTACCCGAGCAGGATGAATTGTCGATCACTCTGCAGGTCGTCGGCAAGGAAGCGCCGGTCTTGCTGGACAAGCGGTTCAGCGGTTTTCGTGAAGCCCTGCCCCGGCCTTTGGGCAGCGAAGGAGCTTTTGCAGTTACCGACAACCTGTTCCGCCTGTCGGTCCCGCTTCCGGCCAGTGTCGAGATCAATCGGCCTTATTTCTTTATCCTCGAAGACGGCATCGTCGACTATGCCGCGCCACAGAAATTCAGCCGTGACGGCGACCGCCTGATCCTTGAAACCGGCGCGCGCGGGGATGGGCTGGATACGATCAACGGTGTGTTGAAAATCGGCGAGCACACGGGATTTCTCATCACCGCGACCAAAGGCGAAGTCGCAATGACCGGCCTGCCCCTGGCTGGAGACGGGCCGGAGGACGGGAATATCACCTCGCTGCTGTTCCTCGCACTGGGCGGCGCGATATTGGGCGGCTTGCTACTCAACCTGATGCCCTGTGTCTTCCCGATACTCAGTCTGAAAGCGATCAGTCTGGCCAAGGCCGGCGGCAATGAAACCGTCGTCCGGCGCGATGCGCTGGCCTATACCGCCGGTGTCGTCGTGGTCGCCACATTGCTCGGTGCAATCCTGCTCGGCCTGCGGGCCAGCGGAGCGGCAGTCGGCTGGGCGTTTCAGCTTCAGGATCCCCGGATCATCTTTGTCCTGCTCGCGCTGGTTACCGCGATCGGCCTCAATCTGGCCGACATGTTCGAGCTGCCCAATGTCAATTTCGGCAACAAGCTGGCCCGGAAAGACGGCGCTGCCGGATCCTTCTGGACCGGCGCGCTGGCCGCGTTCGTCGCGACACCCTGCACGGGACCGTTCATGGCCGCAGCTTTGGGTGCCACAATCATCCTGCCGCCGATTGCCGCACTGGTGATTTTTGCAGGCCTTGGCGTCGGCCTTGCCCTGCCCTTCCTCCTGATCGGATTTGTACCCGCGATCCGCAACCGCTTGCCAAAACCCGGGCCTTGGCTGGATGGTTTTCGCAAGATCATGGCGATCCCGATGTTCCTGACCAGCATCGGCCTGATCTGGTTGCTGGGCCGCCAGATCGGTACCGACGCGCTGGGTCTGTCGTTGCTCTTCCTGCTCGTCGTCGCGCTGATCCTGTGGTGGTTCGGCGGCGGACAGATGAAAGGATTGTCACGCGGTGCATTAACCAGCGCAGCGATGGTTGCGGCCATAGCAGGCGGTATCATCGCCCTCCCCGGCGAAGCGGCGATGGATAGCCAGAAACTGGCCAGCGCATCCGACGCAACGTTGCCCAGCGAACCGTTTAGCGAAAAGCGCCTGTCCGAATTGCGGGCGGCCGGCCGACCGGTGTTCGCATATTTCACTGCCGACTGGTGCATTACGTGCAAGGCCAATGAGGCCGCCGCCATCCAGCGTACCGAAACCGCTGATGCTTTTGCAATGGCCAAAGTCGCGGTGCTGATAGGCGACTGGACCAGGCCCGATCCGGTGATCAGCAAATTTCTTGAACAACATGGCCGCGCCGGTGTCCCGCTCTATCTTTATTACGCCCCCGGCAAGGATCCGGTGATTCTTCCGCAGATTCTGACCGTGGCGACATTGACGGATCTGGTGAGCGAACAGGTGTAGATCACATCAACTAATTCAATCCCCCAATGAACGGAGACCATAAGTGCGAAACATTCCCTCTTTTGCTGTTGCAACCATCGCCGTCATCGCACTGGCAAGTCCTCTGGCAGCAGCCCAGAAAACCGGCGCCATTGCCCAGGATTTCAAACTCACCGATGTAAATGGCAAAACGGTTCAGCTATCACAGTTTCGCGGCAAGACCGTTGTTCTCGAATGGCACAATCCAGGCTGCCCCTTTGTGTCCAAACATTATAATAGCGGCAATATGCAAGCGACGCAAAAGGCGGCGCGGCAACAGGGCGTGGTCTGGCTGACGATCAACAGCGGCGCCAAGGGCAAACAGGGCCATATGACGGCTGCCGAGGCGAAATCGCTGATGGCCAAACAAAATTTCCGGTCGAGCAACTATCTGTTCGACACAAAAGGCCTGGTCGGCAAGGCTTATGGCGCAAGGACCACGCCGCATTTGTATATCATCGATGGCTCGGGAACATTGGTCTATCAGGGCGGTATCGACGACAAGCCGACGGCCAATCCGGCAGATATCAAGAATGCGCGCAATCATGTGCTGGCGGCACTGGGCGAGATCAAATCCGGGGATAAAGTCAGCGTTGCACATTCGCGCCCTTACGGCTGCTCGGTCAAATACGCTTCCTGAATTGCGGGGCAATCGCAGGGCCGGCACGCCAACTTTACGCGCGCCAGCCCTGCGCCCCAGGGTCTCGGGATATGGCGACGACTACGAACCCCCCGAAAGTCGTCGTCAACAAATCCCTGGACCCGGTGGAAAAGCAATTGCTGCTCTTTGTACGCACTGAGGGTCGGAGACAGATCCAATACACAACCCGAATCTGCCTCCGCCTCTGTTCCGACAGCGTGCGACCCTGTCTAAAGGCGCCGGCGGTCAAACTTCTCCGATCCGCCCGCCAGTTTTCACCGGCAGTGGAGGTAATTTTGCAACTTCTTGATACCGACCTCAGTCAATTCCAGCGCGCTGGAATTTTATCCTTGGCTCAGTCCTTATCTATGTAATCCGTATAATGGTCTTCTAAGCAACCTGCTATGAACAGTCTTGTAAATAGATGTATCTTAACGCAAAGTGTTGGATTGACATTATTTTTTTGTTAAGCGCCGTGCGCAGTTGGCGGTAGCTGGTTGCGTCCGCCAGGCAGCCATTTTCAACCATGATTGAAAATGCCTGACTTTCCAACTGGTTACGATTGTTATCGATTCGCTGTCCGAATTCGCGCTTGCTCGCAACGCAAATCGCTAACCGGGTTTGCGAAAACGCATCACAAAGCGATCGGTTTTCCCCCGCACCGCCGGATCAAAGACATTCATTTCCAGATCATCCTCCGGATTGGCAAACATCTCGCTCTCGCCATCGAGCACGAAACCGGCCTTGAGGAAATCGGACCGCGTGGTTGCAGGATCGATGCGATGGGTTTTTTCCACCACCGCACGCGTGTCGCCGGGTGAACCGACATGGTCGACCACCGCCACGATACCGCCGGGTTTCATGCCCGCATAGAGATTTGCCAGCACCACAGCCGGGTCCATTCGATCGAATTTGAACTTCTCGCTTTGCCAGTAAAAATCATGATAGATCAGATGCAGCATGGCAAAGTCGATGCTGTCCGCTGCCGGTGTGTAATCCGGCAATTGCGACGGCACCATGGTCACATTGGCTTGCCGCGCGGCGACATTCGCCCATTTTTCCTTGGCTTGGTCACTGGAGACAAATTGCGGCGGGTTAACGGCAATAACCGAACCGTTCGGACCGACGGCGCGCGCCATGATCTCACTATAATAGCCGCCGCCAGCGAAGATATCGAGCACCGCATCGCCCGTTTCGAGACCCATATAGGCCAGCACTTCTGCAGGCTTGCGGCTCTCGTCCAATTTGACGTCGGCTTCATCCCGACCCGGCGCCGACACGGCCGCTGCAAAATCAGGGGCCGTTGCTTCCGCAGTAGCCACCGATGCAGGGGTTGCATCTCCTGCGTAAACCGGAGCAGCAAATGCCAAGGCAGATGTCGCCAATGTCAGAAGGATGGATGTACGCATGATTGCCTCTCCCCAGGATGTCGACGACAACATGGACCGCTAGGAAGTTTCGCACAAGCGGTTGCGATGCCGTTGGTCTAGTTCAGCATGCTGTTAATCGAAACGGGTCCATTACTACATCTTCCGCTGCGTCTTCCCATAACCCATCTTGCGCGTCCCCGGCCGCCCCTCGGTCGACCTGCCTTTCGGCTGCGCGACCTGCAGATCAGCAGGCAGTCCCAGTTCCTCCGCCTCGAGCTTGCGGATTTCGTCGCGCAAGCGCCCCGCGGTCTCGAACTCGAGATCAGCCGCCGCATCGCGCATCTGTTTCTCGAGACTCTCGATATGAGCGCGCAGATTATGGCCGACGAGATGATGGCCATCGTCGTCGACCGCGCCGGTCACCATATCCTTGGCCGTCGCATGGGCGATGATATCGCCGATATTCTTCCTGATCGATTGCGGCGTGATATTGTGCTCGAGATTATATTCGACCTGCTTCTCGCGCCGGCGATCGGTCTCGCTGATCGCGCGCTCCATCGATCCGGTCATCCGGTCGGCGTAGAGAATGACCCGGCCGTCAATATTGCGCGCGGCGCGGCCGATGGTCTGGATCAGCGATGTTTCACTGCGCAGGAAACCTTCCTTGTCGGCGTCGAGTATCGCGACCAGGCCGCATTCCGGGATATCGAGCCCTTCGCGAAGCAAGTTGATGCCGACCAGCACGTCATAGACGCCGAGCCGGAGGTCGCGAATCAGCTCGATCCGTTCCAGCGTTTCGACATCGCTGTGCATGTAGCGGACCTTGATCCCGGCCTCGTGCATGAATTCGGTGAGATCTTCCGCCATCCGCTTGGTGAGCGTCGTGATCAGCGTGCGATAGCCTTGCGCCGTCACTTTGCGGCATTCGTTGATGACATCATCCACCTGGTCCTCGACCGGCTTGATCTCCACAGGCGGGTCGATCAGCCCGGTGGGACGGATCACCTGTTCGCTGAACACACCGCCGGTCTGCTCCATCTCCCATTTGCCCGGCGTCGCGGACACACTCACTGTCTGCGGCCGCATCGCGTCCCATTCGTTGAAGCGCAGCGGGCGGTTGTCGATACAGCTGGGCAGGCGGAAGCCATATTCCGCCAGGTTGATCTTGCGGCGGTGATCGCCCTTCGACATGGCGCCGATTTGCGGGACCGTCTGATGGCTTTCATCGACGAATAGCAGCGCATTGTCCGGCAGATATTCGAACAGGGTCGGCGGTGGTTCACCCGGTAACCGCCCGGTCAGAAAGCGCGAATAATTTTCGATGCCGGCGCAGCTGCCGGTGGCCCCTATCATCTCGAGATCGAAATTGGTGCGCTGTTCCAGCCGCTGATGCTCGATCAGCTTGCCCTCGGTTTCCAGTTCCTTCAGCCGGACCCCAAGCTCAAACTTGATCGCTTCCATCGCCTGCTTCATCGTCGGGCCCGGCGTCACATGGTGCGAATTGGCGTAGACCCGTACCCGGTTCAGACTCGCGCCCTTCTTGCCGGTCAGCGGATCAAATTCGACTATCTCTTCAATCTCGTCGCCGAAAAAGCTGATCCGCCAGGCCATATCTTCATAATGCGACGGGAATATCTCGAGATTATCGCCCCGCACCCGGAAATTGCCGCGCGCGAAGGCCATGTCATTGCGCTTATATTGCAGCGACACCAGCTTGCGGATGATATCCCGCTGGTCGACTGCCTGATCCTTTTTGAGATCAAAGATCATCGCCGAATAGGTCTCGACCGAACCGATACCGTAAAGACAGGACACCGACGCCACGATGATCACGTCATCGCGCTCGAGCAGCGAGCGGGTCGCGCTATGGCGCATCCGGTCGATCGCTTCGTTTACCGAACTTTCCTTTTCGATATAGGTGTCCGACCGCGCGACATAGGCTTCGGGCTGGTAATAATCATAATAAGATACAAAATATTCGACGGCATTTTCCGGAAAGAAATTCTTGAACTCGCCGTAAAGCTGCGCCGCCAAAATCTTGTTGGGGGCCAGTATCAAGGCGGGCCGTTGCAGCTCCTCGATGATCTTGGCCATGGTGAAGGTCTTGCCCGATCCGGTTACCCCGAGCAGCACCTGATCGCGTTCCTCGTCGAGCATCCCCGCGACCAATTCCTTGATTGCATCCGGCTGATCGCCGGCCGGTTCAAAATCGCTGACCAGCTTGAACGGTTTTCCGCCTTCCGATTTTGCGGGACGATGGGGCTTGTGCGGGACAAAATCTTCGCCGGTGTCCGGCTCCGCCAGGCCTCTTCTAATCACTAATTCTGTCATGCGGTAGATATGGAACAAAAAGGGTCCAATGTCATCCCCGGAGTAGAGTTTTCCTACGATAGGCATCATAGAAAATTTACTTCGGTGGCTCATCGGTTTATGACTGTCTGCGGGGCACCAACATTGAGGGAATATTCTTGTGAAAAAATTACTGGTTTCAGTGGCTGTACTCGGCCTGATAGGCGGCTGTTCGGATAAGGGCGCCGACCAAGACGGTGACGGCAAGATCACCGCCGACGAAGTGGCTCAGGAAATGAACAAAGTCACGCTTGAGCCCGGCGAATGGGAAAATACCGTAGAAATCGTGGACGTAAAAATCGACGGACTGCCGGACGGTATGCCAGCCGGCGTGATGGATAGTATGAAGGGCAAGGTCACGACCTCGAAGTCCTGCATCACCAAGGAAGATGCCGAAAACCCCGGTGCGCAATTTTTCGCCGCGCAGGAAGAAACCAACTGCGAGGTCAAGAAATTCGACATGAGCGGTGGGGCTGTATCGTCCGAAATGGCGTGCAACAATATGGGCGGCGCTCCCGGCAACATGACCATGAAGATGGACGGCCAATACGGACCGAGCAGCTATGACATGACGATGAACATGAATGGCGGCGCGGCGGGTATGAAAATGAATATTTCCGCCAAGAGCAATGGCAAACGAATCGGCAGTTGTCCGACTGGATGAACCTGACCATATTTGCAGCAAATGACATGAAGGCAGGAGCGATAAGCTTCTGCCTTTTTTGTTCCGGATCGCTCTCCCCGCTCCGGACCAGCGCGGAATGACGCTGCAGGTCATTGCATCTGTGTCCGCGCCTGATAAGTTTCACTGCGAAACCGAATCAGTCGCCCCGATTGATGATCAGGAGAAAACCCATGATTGGATATGTAACGCTCGGCACCAATGATCTCGACAAGGCGCGTGGCTATTATGATGCGCTGCTCGGCGAACTGGGCGCGAAACGCCTGATGGAATTGGAGGAAAATGGTTTCACCCTCTATGGCGTCGATATGACCACACCATCCATTGCGATTACCAAGCCTTATGATGGTCAATCCGCACAGCCCGGCAATGGCAATATGATCGCGCTGCAGATGAAAGAACGCGGACAGGTTGACAGTTTTTACCACAAGGGCCTCGAACTTGGTGGTAGCGATGAAGGCGCGCCCGATGTCCGCGGCGATGAAGGACCGATGGCTTTTTACGCCGCCTATTTCCGCGATCCGGAAGGTAACAAGCTTTGCGCATTCCGTATGGGTCCTGCATAAGGAAGAAAAATACAGGGAGAGAATCATGAAACATCTTTTGGCTTTGGCGGCGACGACCGCGTTAATCTGGACCGCACCGGTATCGGCACAGAATAGTTCGCCGTCGCCTGATCTGGCTGCGGCAATTGCAGCGGATTATGACAAGGATCTGAAAGCCCTGTTTCTCGATTTTCATCGCAACCCGGAACTTTCCTATAAAGAAACCCGCACCGCCGCGATCATCGCCAAGCAATGGCGGGCTTCGGGTTTCACCGTGACCGAAAAGGTTGGTGGTACGGGCGTGGTCGCGGTGATGAAAAACGGCGAAGGTCCGACCCTGATGCTGCGCGCGGATATGGACGGGCTGCCGCTCGTCGAAGACAGCGGGCTGGACTATATGTCCACCGCGAAACAGGTCAGTATCGACGGCGAAGAAAAGCCGGTCATGCACGCCTGCGGCCATGACGTGCATATTACTTCGCTGATCGGCACCGCGCGCCGGATGTCCGCCATGAAGGATCAATGGGCCGGCACTTTGGTCTTGATCGCGCAGCCCGCCGAAGAACGCATCGGCGGCGCCAAGCTGATGATGGACGACGGGCTCTACTCCCGTTTTCCGAAGCCCGATTTCGCCCTGGCCTTTCATGTTTCTGCCGACACGCCGACCGGCAAGCTTTCCCTCGACGAAGGCATCTCAAGCAGTTCATCCGACAGCGTCGACATCATTGTCCACGGAGTTGGTGCGCACGGCGCTTCTCCGCATCGGGGCAAGGACCCGATTGTAATGGGCGCTCAGATCATCATGAACCTGCAGACGGTTGTCAGCAGGGAAATCGCCCCGCTGAAACCCGGCGTCATCACCGTCGGTTCGTTCCACAGCGGGTTCAAGCATAATATCATTTCGGACAAGGCGGTCATGCAGCTGACAGTCCGCTCAGATGACGAAGATACGCGGGCAAAATTGCTGGAAGGCATCAAGCGCATCGCGACCAATGTTGGCCGGATGAATGGCCTGCCGGATGACAAGCTGCCCGAAGTGCTGGTATCGAAAGAATCCACCCCGGCCAATTATAATGATGCTGCGCTGACCAAGCGGGTGAAGGGCGTTTTCGCCTCACGCTTTGGCCAGGACGTTTTCGACAACAAGCCTCGCGAAGGCATGGGCGCGGAGGATTTTGCCTATTTTGTCGAACCCAATACCGATGTACCCGGCGTGTATTTTTCTGTCGGAGGGACACCGCAGGCCGATTTTGATCGCGAAGAAGCAGGCGGCGAGCCGGTGCCATCGCATCACTCGCCGTTCTTCAAGGTTGCCCCTCGAGAATCCATCACATTGGGAACCGAGGCAATGACCGCTGCGGCACTGGAACTGCTGACGCCGCAAGCGGAATAGTCTTGGTCGAGGCCCTTGCAAATTCGCAGATCGTCAAGCTGAAAAAGCTGCTGCTCGAGCGGCAATCCGAACTGAAGGCACGCAACCAGGAAGGTGCCAGCTGGCGCGATACGGTTGAACTGGACCAGCAAAGCGTCGGCCGCCTGTCGCGGATGGACGCCTTACAGCAACAGGAGATGGCCCAGGCGGAAGCACGGCGGAGAACCAGCGATCTGGCGAGAATTGAAATTGCCTTGAACCGCTTGGCCGAGGATGAATATGGCTGGTGCGCGGAGTGCGGTGAACCGATTGCCTTTCGTCGGCTGGAGATCGATCCGGCTGCGGCCCTGTGTATTGGATGTGCGCGCTGATTCCATCCAAAGTTTGTCAAAGTTGGGGCCAAGGACGTCAATTGAGAGCTTGACATGCAACCTATTGGTTGCATATAAGAAGCCATGTCCGATGTCTTTGCCGCCCTTGCCGATGAAACCCGTCGCCTCTTGCTGGACCGGCTGTTTAGCGACAACGGCCAGAGCCTCGGTGAACTGTGCGCAAATCTGGATATGTCGCGCCAGGCCGTCACCAAACATCTCCGGATTCTGGAGGCGGCCAATCTCGTATCGATTCACTGGCAGGGACGGGAAAAACTGCATTATCTCAATCCCGTTCCGCTCGGCGATATCGTTCATCGCTGGGTCGGCAAGTTCGAAGATGCCCGCGTCGAGGCGCTGACCGACTTCAAGGAACAGATCGAAAAACCACTCACAAAATCCCAGGAGAAACGCCGTGCCTGATAGTAAAACCGTCCCGATCCAGACCCGCAGTTCGACCGGCAAGAAATGTGCGCCTGATTTCGTTTATACGATCTTTATCAAAGCCACTGCCGAACAGGTCTGGAACGGTTTGATCGACCGCGAGCTTACCAAGGCCTATTGGGGCCATTATAACGAGTCCGACTGGAAGCCGGGTTCGCGATGGGATCATGTGCGCAGCGATGGCAGCGATAAAATCGACACGCGTGGCCGCATTATCGAAATCGACCCGCCCCGAAAAATGGTCTGGAGCTGGGCCTTTGACCAGGAAGCAAAGCTCCCCGAGAAACTGTCACGAGTGACCTACGAGTTGATCAGCCTGGGCCCCGACACCAAGCTGACCGTGATCCATAGCGAACTCGAACCGGGATCCCGGATGGATATCGGTGTGCGCGAAGGCTGGCCAGCGGTTCTCAGCAATCTTAAGTCTGTTCTGGAAACAGGAGAGCCGTTATCGGAAGACGAATGGCCGAGCACGGAATAGGCTGAACGAAACTGACGGCTGTCTGTTGTCGGCGACCGTGATCTCACAGTCAAACGGACTCAAATTCACGTTCAGATGCAAGCACGCCGAACATTCCCTCTTCCACCTGTGAAACCAACCGCCTAATGTCGCTGGATGGACATTCCCTCCCTTATTCCCGATGATATCAAACCGCATGACGGCCGGTTTGTTAATGGACGGCATTATTTCGCTACCCGCATCTATTTCGAGGACACCGACTTTTCCGGCATTGTCTATCATGCCAATTATCTTCGCTATATGGAACGCGCCCGATCGGACATGCTTCGCCAGCTCGATATGGACCAGAATACAGCCTATGAGAGCGGTGAAGGTGTTTACGCAGTGGTTGATCTGACGATGAAATATCTGTTGCCGGCCAAGCTGGATGATGATCTTGTCGTCATCAGCACGGTCGAGACGCTGCGCGCCGCCAGCGTGATTATCGACCAGACGATCGTGCGCGGATCGGACAAGATCACGTCAGCATCTGTTCACGCGGCTTTCCTTACCCCCGCCGGACGTCCGAGACGGCAACCGAAATCATGGACAAAAGCATTCGCCAGCGTCATGGATCAAGCGGATACGAAATGAAGGATATCAAAACTTGCTAGACCAACTCTCCCTCGGGGCGACAGCCGGCAATTTCTCTCCCGTCATCCTCTTTCTGGAAGCCGATATTATCGTCAAGGCGGTGATGATCGGGCTGCTGCTGGCCAGCGTGTGGACATGGACGATCATCGTCAGCTTTGGCATGAACATCGCGCAAATCGCGCGCAAATCCGATAAGTTCGAACAGGCCTTCTCCAAGGCCGAGAATATCGACAGGTTTTTTGATGAACATGGCAAGTCCAGCTTGCCCAGCGCAAAAGTCCTGGCATCCGGTGTCAGGGAATGGCGCCGTTCGACGGCAAAGGGACCGGTTGACCGCGAGGGTACAAGGCAGCGGCTGGCCACCGCGATGAACGCGACGATTGCCGAGGAAGTGGATCGCATCGCCGACCGTCTTAATTTTCTAGCCACCGTGGGTAGCGTGGCACCCTTTGTCGGTCTGTTCGGTACGGTCTGGGGGATCATGCGCAGCTTCTCGGCGATTGCGGCGGAACAGAATAGTTCGCTCGCGGTGGTCGCACCCGGCATTGCCGAGGCCCTGTTCGCTACGGCCATCGGTCTGTTTGCTGCTATTCCTGCGGTCATTGCCTATAACCGTTTCACGCACCGCCTGAACAAGCTGGAGGCCCGCATGGGCCGCTTTGCCGATGGATTCCACGCAACGCTCAGCCGCGAACTGGAGCTTGGAGACTGAGCATGGGCATGAATATGGGATCCGGAATCGGGAGGCGCGGCGGCAGTCGCGGACGTGCGCCGATGGCCGAGATCAACGTCACACCCTTTGTCGATGTGATGCTGGTGTTGCTGATCATTTTCATGGTGACGGCACCGCTGCTGGTCGCTGGCGTGCCCGTTGACCTGCCCGAAAGCCGCGCCAATGCGCTGGAACAGGACCATGAGCCGGTACAGATTTCGATCGATAGTGCAGGCCGCGTGTTTATCGAAGACGAAGAACTCAGCCGCGGCGCTCTGGGAACACGATTGCGCGAGATTGCCGCCGATCAAGATCCGGAAGATCCGCGCCAGATCATGCTGCGCGGCGACAAAACGCTCGATTACGGTCTTATCATGGGCGTCATGGGCGAACTCAACCGGGCCGGATTGAACCGGGTGTCCCTGGTCACTACAGGTTCATCCGAGACACCATAATAGTGGACCGCTGATATGGAGAAAGCTGAAAAAATTGGCTTGGGAATAGCAGCTGCAGGTCATGTGGCTCTCTTTGGTGTGCTGTCGTTCAGCATCCTTACCACGACCAATGACGCTTTTCGGAACAAGCCGATAGAAGTAATGATCGCCGATGAGGTCGGGCTCGAAAGCGCGGCTCCCGATCCTGCCAAAGTCACCCCGGCGACCAGCGTGGCACCAGAGCTTGGTGCACCCGAAGAGAGCAGCTTTGTCATGCCGGAGCCGCTACCGGAACCACCGAGAGCGGAAGCGAAACCGAAACCAGCGGTCGCGCCCGCCCCGGTGTCCCGCGAACCTCGCCGGCGACCCGACAAACCGGCCAGTACCACTGCCAAAGCGGCACCGAAGCCGCAATCAAAGCCACGCGGCTCCCGATTGGGCGATGATTTCCTTAAAGGCGTCACCGATGCGCCGTCGGTCAGCCGGAACCAGAATATCGCGGCGGAAAAGGCATCGTCGGCAGCTATCGCGTCGCTAGAACGCGAACTGTACCGGCTGATCAAACAGAAATGGCGGCCGCCGACAGGCGCCGACGCCGAACTGCTGCGGACCAAGGTCACGGCGCGTCTTGATAGCAACGGTCGGATCATCGGCACACCGACGGCGACAACTACCGGTATCACACCGAGCAACCGGTCTCAGGTCGATGTCCATCAGGAACGCGCCATTGCTGCTGTCCAGCTTGCTGCACCTTACACAACATTTCCGGAAAAATTTTATGACGAATGGAAGGTTATCGAACCTGTCCTGTATCTTGGTGTCTAGGAGACTACTCATGCCGTCCATCGCCCCATATATCCGAACATTCATCCTTGGCGTCATCGCCTGTCTTGGATTGACCGCGACCGCTCACGCCCAACTGACTGTCGATGTCGACAATAGCGGAGCGGAAGAGCTCGTCATCGCGGTTCCCGGACTGCCCACACCGCAAAGCGTCGACACGCCGGCCGGCAACACCAGTGAGCTGGGCGGCAAGATCAGCGACGTTATCGTCAGCGACCTGCGGTCCAGCGGATTGTTCAAACCGGTCGGCCGCAATCAGGTTCGCGGGATCAGCTACTCGGAAGTCACCGCCCCGCAATTTCCCTATTGGAGCGGCACCAACGCCTCGGCGCTGATTCAGGGTTTCGTACGCACCAATTCCGACGGCAAGTTGACGGTGGGTTGCTATCTTTATGATGTCGCGCTGGAAACCGAACTCACGCGTCAGGGTTTTGTTGTGGAACCGGGCGACTGGCGCAGGGCCGCGCATAAATGCGCCGATGCCATCTATTCCCGGTTGAGCGGCGAATCGCCATTTTTTGACAGCCGCATCGCCTATATCGCCGAGACCGGCCCCAAGGGAAACCGGACCAAACGGCTCGCGATCATGGATAGCGACGGCGCCAACCACCGGTTTATCACCAATGGTCAGGCCACCGCTCTGACCCCGCGCTTTTCGCCGGATTATAAAAGCATCGTCTATCTGAGCTTTCTCGACGGCAATCCGCGTATCTATATCTACGAAATCGGAACAGGTCGGCAGCGGCTGATCACCCAGAGCACCAACCCGACTTTCGCACCGCGCTGGTCACCGGATGGCAAATGGATACTCTATTCCATGGCCATTGCCGGCAATACCGACATCTACAAAGTGGCGGCAGCAGGCGGCGCTAATCCGCAGCGGCTCACCTTTTCTCCCGGCATCGATATCGGCGGCAGCTTCTCGCCCGATGGCAGCCGGATTGTCTTTGAAAGCGACCGCTCGGGCAGCCAGCAAATCTATGTGATGGACGCCAATGGCGGTAATGAACGGCGGATCAGCTTTGGCGGTGGTCGTTTTGCCACACCGGAATGGAGCCCCCGCGGTGACCTGATCGCCTTCACCAAGATGGCGGGCAATTTCCGCATCGGCGTCATGACGCCAAGCGGCGGTGGCGAACGGCTGCTTACCAACAGCTGGCAGGACGAAGCACCGACCTGGGCGCCCAATGGCCGGGTGATTCAGTTTTTCCGGACGACTCGCGGAAGCGGCGGCACGGGTATCTGGCAAGTCGACCTGACAGGCCGCAACGAACGGCAATTGCCAACACCGGTCAATGGTTCCGATCCGGCATGGGGACCGTTGCTGCCATAAATTCAAATCGAGACAAGCTACTGAAAAAAGGTTATATCTCCCCGAAGGGCTAACTCAAATAGGAGCAGAATAATGATCAAATATGCGACCCCCCTCTTGATTACCGCCAGTCTTGTACTGGCTGGCTGTTCAAAGAAGCCACCCGAAGAACTGCCGCCGGCACCCGTAGGTACTGCGCCGACTACCGCGCCGACCGGACCAGCTGGTCCGGGCTATGCGCCGGGATCTCAGGGCGATTTTGTGGCCAATACAATGTCCGACAGGATATTGTTCGATACCGACCGTTTCAATGTCGATTCACAGGACCAGGTTATATTGCAAAGCCAGGCCCAGTGGCTGGCGCAAAACCCCAATGCGCGGATCACCGTCGAAGGTCACGCCGATGAACGCGGCACCCGTGACTATAACCTTGCGCTCGGCGAACGCCGTGCCAATGCCGCGAAAAACTATCTCGCATCGCTGGGTGTCAGCCCGTCACGGATGACCACCGTGAGCTACGGCAAGGAACGTCCGGAAGCGCTCGGGTCCAACGAGAGCGCCTGGGCACAAAACCGCCGTGCCGTGAGCGTCGTCGTCCGTTAGACCTGACTAACATTGCAGACAAAAAAAGGGCCGCTACCTCTTCAGGTAGCGGCCCTTTTTATTAACCTGAAAATCGATTATTTCTTGGTACCGGTCATCGCCATTTCACCAAAGGCGCCCGCTTTCACCGAACCGGCCAGCTGGCCATCGGTGATGGTCGCATCGCCTTCCAGTTTCATCGGCATGGGAACGGTCATGTTCATTTCCCAGGTAATATGATTGCCATCGACCTTGCCGTTTTCGACATCCATCGATCCCATTGAACCGGCGTTGACGCCGGTGAACGTGTCACCGTCGGTTACGATGGTAAATTCCGAAGTCTGGTCTCCCATCGGGGATTTCGTCACACATGTATAAGTTCCATCAATAGACATTCCGTTCTCCTTTTAATGTCAAAGCCCTGACCCGGTCCAGGCCGGGGATCACTCGTCACCACCTGCCGAATCATTCGAACTGCCATCACTATTAACAGCAGTGTCACTAGCTTCATAGCCGCGATATTCGATTGGCATATCGAGGGCTTCCAGCTGGGTTTTGATCTTGTCCACGTCCCCGACAATGACCCAGGTGAATTTATCCGGATCAATCGCCTCGGCCATTGCATCGTTCAATTCTTCTGCGGTTAGCGCCTTGTACTTGTCCGCGACGGTTTCCGCATAGTTGGACGGCCTTCCCAGCATGACGTCACCCTGCATCTGAGACAATATGCTGGGCGTGCGCTCGAACTGGCCGGGCAGCTCCCGGACATTGCCGTTGACCGTGCGTTCCAGTTCCGCAGGCGTGACACCGTTTTTACCCAGGAAATCCCGGACCTGCGCATCGATTGCTGCAACCGCGGGGCCGGTCTGGTTGGTTTGAACTGGCGCACGCATGGTATAAAGAACCCGGTCTTCGCCGCGCAGCACGGTGTTGCGTGTTCCGTAGCTCCAGCCCTTGGTTTCGCGCAGATCCATGTTGATCCGCGAAAGAAAATTGCCGCCTAATATTTCATTGGCTGCGTTGAGCGTCAGCAGGTCATCCGTGCCTTTATAGGGCAATACCTGTCCGGCCAATATCATAGATTGCGGAGAATTCGGGCGGTGGATGACAATGATCCGGCCCTCTCCTTCGGGAATGGCGGCGTCAAAATTCTTCGCCGGCGCGGCTTTTCCGGTGCCCTTCCACTGACCAAAGCGCATCTCGAGCTTGTCGACCAGCTCCTGCTTGCCGATTTTACCCGCTGCGAAGATGGTTGCTTTCGCCGGATGCATCCATTTTTGATGAAAGCCGGACAGGTCATTGCGGGTGATCGCCGACACCGTTTCCCTGGTCCCGTTACCCGACAGGCCGCGGCCATAGGGATGCTCGGAACCGAAGACCAGTGGCGGCAGCGTGTTGCTGGCGATGCTTAGCGGATCGCTTTCCTCGCGGTCGATCGCGGTCAGCTGCTTTACCCGGATACGCTCGATGTCATCGGTCTTGAGCGCGGGGTTTTTGACAATATCCGCCATCAGGTCGAGCGACGCGTCGAGATTCGGATTAACCGCGCTCAAATCGACATCGGTGCGGTCGCGGCCGCCGCCAATGGAAATATTGGCTCCCAGACGCTCCTGCTGTTCGGCAATTTCGATCGACGTCAGGCTGGTCGTGCCTTCCTCCAGAATTTCGGTCACGAAATTCTGGAGCCCGAGCTTGTCCGAAGAATCCGCGCTCGTACCGGCGTTGAAGGACAAGGTCACCCGGGTCATCGGCACCGCATCCCGGTGCGCAAAATAGACCTTGATACCATTGGACAGGGTCGCGGTTTCGACGTCTGGAAAATCGACGTTGGGAATGTCGCCCACGGGCGGCAGTTTGGACCGGTCGGGAGTGGTCACGGTCGCAGCTTCACCATCCTGCATATAATAAGCGGGAGCGGTCAGAACGCCGGTGCGCGCGCCTATGCCAGCACCCACTTCCTGATATTCATCCCGTTCGCCCGGGATCACCGTGATCCCGAGGACCGGACGGGTCAGCCATTTCTGCATCGCAGCTTTCACCGCTGCCGGTGTGGTCGATGCCAGCCGGCCCAGTTCCTTCTTGTAAAATTCCGGATCACCGGAATAGAGCTCGCCCTGCGCCAGGGCCACTGCCTTGCCACTGAATCCGCCGACCTGCTCCAGTCCGGCGATTCGTGCCGCTGCGTTGCGCGTAGCCACGCGCTGCACTTCATCTTCGGTCGGGCCGTTGGCGATGAAGTCTGCGATAATCTCGTCGAGCCGCCTGGCGACGGCATCGGCATCTTCACCCGGTTTGACGTCGGCCGTGATCTCCACGAAACTGCCGTGGACGAACGGAAGGACATAGGCCGAAACGGCGACCGCGTTTTTCTCTTCCCGGACCATGATATTGTCGAGCCGCGAGCTGGCGAGACCGCCAAGCACCGTCATACCGACATCGAGCGGGGTATAGTCGGGATCATTCAGGCCCGGCACCACCCAATTCCGATAGATGCGGGTGGTTGCGACCTTGTCTTTCATCACCTCGTAAACCGGGGCGTCCAGAGTCGGCAAAGCGGGATTGAGCTGCGGAATCGGTTTGCCGCGCGGAATCGCGCCGAACCATTTGTTGACCAGCGGCCTGGCGGTCGCCGCATCAATATCGCCGGCCAGTACCAGAATCGAATTATTCGGTCCGTAATGATCGGTGAACCATTGCTTCATATCATCGAGCGAAGCGGCTTCGAGATCCTCCAGCGACCCGATAGTGTCATGCCCATAGGGATGCGTGTCGGGAAACAGCAATTCGGTCTGGCGATAGCCGACCAGTCCGTAGGGCCGATTGTCCCCCTGGCGTTTTTCGTTCGATACAACGCCGATCTGATTGTCGAGCTTCTCCTGCGTCACCGCACCGAGCAGATATCCCATCCGGTCGCTTTCGAGAAACAGCGCGACATCGAGCGCGGAGGTCGGGACGGTCTGGAAATAATTGGTCCGGTCAAGCCAGGTCGTACCATTGAGATCGGTTGCGCCAATCTGCCGCAGCGGTTCAAAAAAGTCTCCCGGCGCATTTTCCGAACCGTTGAACATGATATGTTCGAACAGATGCGCGTAGCCGGTCTTGCCCTTCGGTTCGTTGGCTGAACCGACGCCGTACCAGATCGACACCGCGACAACAGGTGCCTTGCGATCGGTGTGAATCAGCACTTTCAATCCGTTGTCGAGGGTGAATTCTTCATAGGGAATATCAACCGCGTCGACCAGCTCGCTCACCGGCGCCGGCTTGGGCGCCATATGATTTTTCGCAAGTGCCGGTGCGGCAACCGTCAACGCTGTAGTAGACAAAGCCAGAAACAGGGAGCGGGACAAACGGGACATCGGGATTTTCCTCTCAATCAAAATACAATGAACATGTCGTCAGACATGCCGGTAAATAGAGTATGGCCGGATACTGGCTTCGACGAACGGCATTCAGCCGTCGACGAACGCCTATTTTCCTTTCCACCCCCAGAACAGATGGCATGGCAGGATGTTCCAGAACGAATAGCCGCTATCGATATGGTCAAAATGCGGTGTCATATAGTCGCGCGCCTTTTTAACGAATTGATAGACCAGAAACGCCCCTCCCGGCCGGATCGCCTCATAGGTCTCTTTGGCGATTTTGGGGCCAAGCTGGTCAGGCAGTGTCGAAAAAGGCAGGCCGGAAAGGATATAGTCGGCTTTCTCGTGGCCGAGCTCGCGAATGATCTTTTGCACATCAGCCGCAGACCCGTGAATGGGATAAAAACGGCTGTCACGGATCGACTTGCCGAGATAATCGATGAAGTCGGGGTTCAAATCTATCACGACCAGCATGGCGCCGGGCTTCAATCGTTCGAGCACCGGTCGACAGAACGTCCCGACCCCCGGACCATATTCGACGAAAAGATCACACTCATCCCATTTGACGGGTGCGAGCATCTTTTTGACCGTGGCATCCGACGAAGGGATGATCGAACCCACCATCACGGGGTGCTTCAGAAAACCCTTGAAGAAAACACCCCAGGGGCCGAGACGCCGTTCCATCCGCGACTTGACGCGATCCATAATCTTCCTTTTGGCGATACTGTTAGTCAACTCATTCCTCCGGTGACAGATCAAACCGTCTTACTAGGGCGTTACAGCACCGGTGACAAATATAATACGGGTTGTCCGTTGCAATCGACCCGCTAAAAGCGAGTGATGTTGCTTCATCCGAAAGACTCCATAGCAGTCATCTTTTGTGCGACGCGCACCGCCACCAATGAAGATGCCTATCAGGCTGCGGCGATATCGATGAGCGCGCTGGCGGCTGAGCAGCCCGGTTACCTCGGACAGGATCACGCCAGGTCTGCTGATGGCTTTGGGATCACGATCAGCTATTGGCGTGATGATGCCAGCGCCAAAGCATGGCGCGACAACCCTGATCATGCCGTCATCCGCGAACAGGGCCGCGGCGAATGGTACAGCGCATATAGCCTCCATGTCGCCCGCGTCGAACGTGGCTATGACTGGCAGAAATAGCATGGCATAGGAGCGCCATGGCTGATTCTCCCGACATAGAACCACTGAATCGGAAGATATCATCCGTTCCCGATGCCAAGCCGATCGACGCCACCCGGATGGCCGTGCTGTTTTCGGTCATGCTGGTGACCGCATCAGGCAACACAGCCATGCAATCCATTCTCCCGACGATCGGGACACAGCTGGATATTCCCGATTTCTGGGTCAGCGCGGCGTTTAGCTGGTCCGCTCTTCTATGGGTCTATACCGCCCCGAAATGGGCGCGCCAATCCGATCATCGCGGTCGCAAAGCCTTGATGCGATTGGGCATGATCGGCTTTACAACCTCCTTTGCGCTCGCCGGCCTGGCTCTGTTTCTGGGGCTGTTGGGCTGGTACAGCGCGATATGGACTTTTGTCCTGTTCGCCTTTTTTCGCAGCCTTTATGGTGGCCTGGGTTCGGCCGCTCCGCCCGCAGTGCAAGCCTATGTCGCCGCCCGAACCGCGCGCGCCGACCGGACCAAGGCGCTGTCCCTGATAGCATCCTCCTTCGGTCTCGGAACGATTGTCGGCCCGGCCGTTGCGCCATTGCTGATCATTCCGTTTCTGGGTCTTTCCAGCCCGATGTTCGCTTTTGCCGCGATCGGCGTACTGGTGATGGTGGCACTGGCGCTGAAGCTGCCCGATGATAATCCCGGTTATGAAGCGCGTGGCGTGGTGACATCGGAGCCTTATAGTTCAGCGCCATCATCCGATAGGCTGAAAGATGATGAGCACGACGATGACGAAGAGGATACCGACCTGCCCCCACAATTGCGCTGGGGTGATGACCGGATCAAGCCGTGGCTGATCACCGGGGTTTTGGGCGGTAATGCCCATGCCCTGATATTGGGAGTCATCGGGTTTCTCATCCTCGACCGACTCGGTTTGCGCGGCGACCCGGAAATGGGCATCAAGATGACCGGCCTCGTACTGATGTCCGGCGCAGCGGCAACCTTGCTGGCGCAATGGGGCCTGATCCCGCTACTCCAGATGGGACCACGTATCTCGATATTATGGGGCATGATCCTTGGTGCATTTGGCTGCCTGATTATCGGCCTGTCCCATGACCTGTACGGCATCATCATCGGATTTGCGGTGGCGTCTTTGGGCTTTGGCCTGTTCCGCCCGGGTTTCACGGCTGGAGCCTCGCTTGCCGTCAGACGGTCGGAGCAAAACGGAGTGGCCGGCATTGTCGCGTCGGTGAACGGGATGGCCTTCATTGCCTCTCCCGCGCTCGGCGTCCTGCTCTACACCTATGCTGGCCCCTTGCCTTTCTGGCTGGCGATAACCGTCTGCGTTTTCCTCTTTGGCTGGGGGTTCAAGGCCCTCGAACTCGACGACCGGATCGTCGCCGACCGTTAGGGTTCTGACCCTAATGTTTGCTGTCGTTGACCGGCGTCAACATCCCCGGTGCCACGAAACCGATAGGGTCTACGCGCATTGCATTCTGCTTGAGCGTTGATTCCATTTTGGCATATTCTTCCTCCATTTCCGGAGTCACCGAAGCTCGGCTGTCCTTCAACGCCTTTTTGAAATGTTTCATCTGGACAGTCTCGACCAGTCCCCCAAATTCACGCAGCGCGTGAAGCCCTGCCCGGCGGACCACGTCCTCCAGGTCAGCCCCGGAATAACGCTCTGTGCTCGCCGCGATCTCATCGAGATCAACATCTTTGGCCATCGGCATTTTTGAAGTATGAATGGCCAATATGCGGCGACGACCATCTTTGCCCGGGACAGGAACATAGACCAGTTCATCGAACCGGCCCGGCCGCAGTAACGCCGGATCAACCAGACCGGGACGGTTGGTCGCACCGATCAGGATCACCGACTGCATTTCTTCCAGACCGTCCATTTCAGCCAGGATCGTATTGACAACCCGCTCGGTAACCTGGGAATCCCCCATGCCACCACCACGCGCCGGGACGAGACTGTCAATCTCGTCGATAAACAGGATCGTTGGCGCGACTTGCCTTGCCCGCGCAAACAGGCGCGCAATCTGTTGCTCGCTCTCTCCATACCATTTGGAGAGAAGGTCGCTCGATTTAATGGCTATGAAATTGGCTTCGGCTTCGCGGGCGACGGCCTTGGCCAGCAAGGTCTTGCCGGTTCCCGGCGGACCATAGAGCAGAAATCCCTTGGCTGGTCGAATGCCCAGCCGCGTGAAAGCTTCCGGGTTTTTTAACGGCAGTTCAATGCCCTCTTTCAACCGCATCTGCGCGTCGTCGAGGCCGCCAATGTCTTCCCAGCGGACATCGGGTACCTGGACCATGACCTCGCGCATCGCGGATGGCTGGACCCGTTTCAGGGCTTCGACAAAATCATGGCGCTGAACGACCAGTTCATCGAGCACTTCCGGCGGCACTATTTCCGATTCCAGATCCAGCTTCGGCATGATGCGGCGTACCGCTTCGATCGCCGCCTCACGCGTCAACGCCGCCAGATCTGCCCCGACAAAGCCGTAGGTCGTGCGTGCAAGCTCATGCAAATCGACCGCCTTGTCGAGCGGCATTCCGCGCGTGTGAATACCCAGAATCTCGCGTCGGCCCGCCACGTCCGGCACACCGACGACGATTTCCCGATCGAAACGCCCGGGACGGCGCAGCGCTTCATCAATGGCTTCGGGCCGATTGGTTGCGGCGATTACCACCAGATTGACCCGCGATTCGAGCCCGTCCATCAAGGTGAGCAGCTGCGCCACCAGCCGTTTTTCGGCTTCACCCTGCACCTGCCCGCGCTTCGGAGCGATCGAATCGATCTCGTCGATAAACAGGATTGAGGGCGCGGCTTTCGCCGCTGCATCAAATATCTCGCGGAGTTTCTTCTCCGATTCGCCATAAGCAGAGCCCATGATTTCGGGGCCATTGATCAGGAAAAACTCTGCTTCACTTTCATTGGCAACCGCCCGTGCGAGTCGTGTCTTGCCGGTGCCCGGAGGGCCATGCAGCAGCACACCGCGCGGCGGATCGACGCCAAGCCGGACAAACAGCTGCGGGTAGCGCAGCGGCAATTCCACCAATTCACGGAGTTGATCGATCGTGTCATGCAACCCGCCGATATCGTCATAAGTAACATCGGCGCGGCGATGTTCTGTCGATTCTTCATATTCCGGGCGCAGTTCGACCTCGGTATCCTCGTCAATATGGACAATGCCCTTGGGCGAGGTTGAAACGACGTTGAGCCGGATTTGTGTAAGCGAAAAGGCCGGAGCCGCCAGCATTTGCCGCAATTGCGGGGGCATGTCGCCACGATCCACCTGTTGCTGACCATGGGTTGCGACAAAGTCTCCCGCTTTTAGCGGGCGACCCATGAAACTGCGTTTGAGGCCGGTCCCATTGCCTTGCAGACGCAGGTCTTTCTGGGCGGGAGCGAAAACGACTTTCTTGGCCGGCTTTGATTCGACTTTGCGAATTTCAACAAAATCCCCCGCGCCGACCCCGGCATTGGCGCGTTGCAGGCCATCAAGCCGGACAAAATCCAGTCCTTCGTCTTCCGGATAGGGCAGGACCGCCCGCGCCGGGGTTGCCTGCTTGCCGATAATTTCGACAACATCGCCTTCGACCAGTCCCAGTTTGCCAAGATTATCCCGGGATAACCGTGCCAGTCCGCGACCGCTATCCTCGGGTCTCGCATTGGCAACTTGCAGTTTCAGCAGCTTGCTGTCTTCTTCGGACTGTTCTTTATTGGGCGCTGGATCGGACACGGGGGGTATCTCCTCGAATATCATATTGGTTGTTACCAACAAGATAGGGATCGACCCGGCGATATGCGACTCTGATTTTCAAATCATCGCTTGCCTGGCGAATCTGGCCAAAAAAAAAGGCCAGTTCCGAAGAACTGGCCTTAAAAGTTTTTAGGAGAGGATGCCTGAAAGGCCCATGCTGAATGCATCGAAACCATTTATTGTGCAAGTGCGAAAAGAACATTGTAGATTGCATAACTTGCAACTAACAATTAGTGTTAGTGACAGTTTTCCAACGCTTTCTCAGTTTTGCGTACATTTTTGCATTGCACAAAGCTGATTTAGCCACAATATTGGTCATATTATGCGGCGTCTCCCTCCCCTTCGTGCTCTTGAGGCTTTCATCCGGGTGGCCCGCCTGGGTTCCTCCAAGGCTGCAGCAGCGGAACTGGCCCTGTCTGCCCCTGCACTCAGCCGGCGAATCAAATCGTTAGAAGATCATATCGGCAAGCCCCTGTTCGAACGGCGGAACCAGTCGATGGTCCTGAACGAGGATGGACAAATATTGCTGAAAGCGGTGGCCCCGGCGATGGAAACCATTGGCGAAGCGGTGGACCAGATGACCGTCTCCGGCGGCGATATGCGTCTGCGGCTGGGTGTCCTTCCCCTTTTCGGAGCGACACGGTTGCTGCCGAAGCTTCCGGCACTCAAAAAATTATATCCCAAACTCCATATCGACGTCGACACATCGGCCCATGCTGAAAATATTCTCGGCGAGGCGGTGGATGCAGCGATCATCATCAGCGATAATGTCGACCCCAACCTCTATTCGGTAAAGCTGGACAGCAACAAGGTTTATGCCATCGGATCGGTAGAACTGACCAAAGGCCCCAATGCCATCAACAGTCCGGAAGACCTGAAGAACCACAATATCCTGATCCACAGCAACATGACCCGGGCGTTTGACCAGTGGAAGGAAGCGGTGGGGCTGCCCGATCTGCAACCCGCTGGCATCGACCATCTCGACAGCGGTCCATTGATGCTCGAAGCGGCGGCACAGGGGCTTGGTATCGCGATCATGCACGGCGGGCATTTTTCGGATGCCAATGATCCGCGACTGGTCCGACTGTTCGATCATGATGTCGACAGCCCGTACAGCTACTGGTTCGTCTGCCGCAAACGCGACAAGAAAAACCGCGCGGTGCGGATCTTCCATGACTGGGTGGTTAAAGAGGGTCTTTAGACCGCAAGGTCGGGGTCGAGCACCAGATCATCGTCGAGTTGCACACCAAAACTGTTCAACATCATCGATACTTGCGTATATTGGCCCACGGTCATGACCAGATCCATGCGTTGTTTTTCGGTCAACTCAGCGAGCGCGTCCCAGGTTGCATCGGCAACATGCCCGTCACCGGTCAGTTCATCGGTTGCCCGCAGCATGGCGCGCTCGACAGGCGTCCAGCCCGGCGCATCCGGCCCGGCCTTGATCCACTCGATCTCTTCGTCGGTAAGGCCGCAATCCTTGCCAATCCGGACATGTTGCGCCCATTCATAGCCTGATTTCCAGTTGAAGCCGGTGCGCAAGATGATGATCTCGCGCTCGCGGGCGGGCAGATCATTATGGTTGGACAGGATATAGCCGCCCCACCACATGAAGGCTTTATAGGCTTTCGGCGCCCTGATCAGCGTCCGGAAGATGTTCAGAATTTTACCGAACTGGAAGCGTTCCCCCAGCATCGCCCGATGCTCGGATCCGAGTTCGGACTCGGCGAGCGGGGCGATCCTGGGTTTATCGAGACGCATCCGGGTTGATTAGCTCAGGGTGACGGACTTGATCGCGCCTGGCTGCGCCGGCGGTTCGCCTTTGGGAAGCGCATGAACCGCTTCCATACCGGATGTCACTTCGCCCCAGACCGTATATTGGCCGTCGAGGAAACCTGCATCATCGAGGCAGATGAAAAACTGGCTGTTGGCGCTGTTCGGGTCCATCGTGCGAGCCATCGAGCAGGTACCTTCGACATGCGGCTCTTTGGAAAATTCCTGCGCGACATCGGGCTTGTCGCTGCCGGACATGCCGGTGCCGGTCGGGTCGCCGCCTTGCGCCATGAAGCCGTCGATGACGCGGTGGAACACGACGCCGTCGTAAAATCCGTCGGCCGCCAGTTCGGTAATCCGGGCTACATGATTGGGAGCCAGGTCGGCCCGCAGCTTGATTTCTACATCGCCGCCTTCGAGGTGGAGAGTCATTTTTTCGTGCGCCATCGTGTCTATTCCTTTTCGTTCGTTGAATCGTTCTTGGGGCGCATATAGGCAAGCCGCTGCAAAAAATCACCCTGCTTGCGATAAATGTCACAAAAGATTGCAATTGCAGGCTTGCCGCGACTAATAAGCAGCCGAACGCGCACAGAGGGGGAGCATCGCGATGACCGAGATCAACGACGCCCCGCATGCCGACACCGTACGCGAGGATGTCCACGACGAGGACAACCGGCTGACCGACGAATTCGTGCGCTCGGTTTCCGAAGCGGTGGAGGATAATGATCCGGCCCTGGCGCAGGAACTGGTCAACCAGCTGCATAATGCCGATATTGCCGATCTGTTCGAGCTGGTTAATGCCGACGAACGCGCGCCACTGGCAGAAGCCCTCGGCGATCTTGTAAGCGCCGACGTGCTCGCGGAGATGAACGAGCATGTTCGCGAAGACCTGATGGAAGCGCTCGATGCGGGTCAGATTGCCGACCTCACCGAGCAACTCGACACCGATGATGCGGTCGCGATCATCGAAGATCTCGAAAAAGGCGAGCAGCAGGCGGTTCTGGCCGAGCTGGATGCCGAAGACCGCGCCGCCATCGAGAGCGCCCTCACCTATGATGAGGAAACCGCCGGGCGGATCATGCAGCGCGAATTTGTCGCGGTGCCCGAACATATGATGGTCGGCGATCTGATCGACTATCTGCGCAAAAATGACGATCTGACGACGGAATTCTGGGAAATTTACGTGGTCGACCCCGCGTTCCGCCCGATCGGCACCTGTCAGCTGAGCTGGATACTTAGAACCCCGCGCGATATCGCGATTGCCGATGTCATGAAGCGCGAGCAGTCGCTGATCCCGGTCAATATGGATCAGGAAGAAGTAGCGCTGCGCTTCCAGAAATATAATCTGATCTCGGCCGCGGTTATCAACGATGATGGTCGCCTGATCGGGATGATCACCGTCGATGACATTCTCCATATTGTCGAGGATGAGGCCAGCGAAGACGTGCTGCTGCTGTCCGGTGCGGGTGATGGCGACATTAACGAGCCGATTCGCGTTTCCTACAAAGCCCGCGTGCGCTGGCTGATCGCCAATCTGGCGACGGCCCTGGTCGCCAGTTGTGTCATCGCGATATTCGGAGCGGCGATCGATCAGATGATCGCCCTCGCGGTTCTCATGCCGATCGTAGCCTCGATCGGCGGCAATGCAGGCACCCAGACGATGGCCGTGTCCGTGCGTGCCCTGGCGATGAACGAACTGACCCGCTCCAACACACGCCGGGTTATCGGCCGGGAGTTCCGGATAGCATTGCTCAACGGCGCCACGATTGCCCTGCTGGTCGGACTCGGAACCGCTCTCGTTTTCACCAATCCGCTGCTCGGCGGCGTTATCGCGCTCGCCATGATGATCAATATCGTGATCGCCGGATTCGCCGGTATATTCGTCCCCGTCATGCTCGACCGGCTCGATCAGGATCCGGCGCTTGCCTCTTCGGTTTTTGTCACAATGATCACCGACACCATGGGCTTTCTGGCTTTCCTCGGTCTCGCGGTTGGCAGCGGAATGGTCAGCCTTTAGAGTGCAGAGTGATTGAAACCGAACGCCTGTTGCTCCGTCCGCACATAGCCGATGATTTTGAGGCTTGCCGCGCAATGTGGCAAGACCCAGCCGTTGTGAAATATATTAACGGCACGCCCGCCACCGAAGCCGAAGCATGGTTGCGTTTTCTGGGATATGTCGGGCGCTGGCAAGTCATGGGATATGGCATATTTGCGCTTATCGAGAAATCGTCCGGACAATTTGTTGGAGAAGTGGGATATAGTGACTTCCGGCGCGGACTTGGACCCGATTTCGACCCATTTCACGAAGCGGCATGGATTCTGGCGGCAGCCGGGCATGGCAAAGGCTATGGACGGGAAGCCATGACAGCAGCGCAAAACTGGCTGGATGAAAAGTTCAGCCCCGACAAAACCGTTTGCATTATCAGTCCCGAAAATATCCCGTCTATCCGCCTGGCTGAAAGACTGGGCTTTCGTTCCACCGGTGATGCCGAATATCAACAAAAAACGGTCAGACTGTTTGAACGGTCAAGGCCAGAGTAACGGCAGAGATGCAGAGACCATCGACGCTGACAAATCCACTCCACTTATAACGCCCATGCCGCATAACATGACCGGGATTGCCTGAAGAAAATCACGCCCAACAGCGGAATAGTCAGCCTCTAGTCCCGGTATATGCCGCGACAAAATTGCGCAGGTCATTGTAAATCCTTTCCCGCGCGTCATCGCCGATCATTTCGCAGCTGAGCGCATCAAAGCCGGGCCGGTTTTCGCAAGCGGCTAGCCGGATCGCGGTGATCAGCCATATTTCATCCGGCGTTGTCAGCGAACAACAAGGGCGTCCGATCTGAAACGGTTCCGGCCATGCAAATCCGATGGTCTCCGCGATTATCAATATCTGCGTTGCCGCCCGGTCACCGCCCAGCCGTTCCGACAATTGATCCCGGCAGTCATAATCATTCTGACCCGCAGCCACCACCAGCCGGAAGGCGATGATCAGCCTCGCTTCAACCGATGGCAACGCCCCGATATCAGGTAGTGGCAACGCCAGCTTTTCCAAAATCTCGCCCAATATCCATCTCCCTGTAATTCGATTCTTCCTGTAATATGCTATTGATAATCATTTGCAATAATAATCTTGATGATGCGATATGTGCTTTGGTTGATTCGGCTGATCGGGGTCGGCAAGATACTTGACTAAACCGGCTGTCGCCCACAGATACTGCTTATGCCACTCAACATGACCAAGATCGCTTATCGCAGCGAAAGCCCGGCAACACTGCGAAAATGGCTAGAATCCCATAAGGACAACGCGGCCACCGGTGGCGAAGCGCGGCTCACGACCCGCTATTTACCCAAGCGGCACAAAGACATGATCGGTGGCTCACTCTACTGGATTCATGCCAAGAAAATTGTCGGTCGCTCGCCGATCATCGGCTTCATGGACAATGGCGAGGGGCGGCAGTGGATCAGGCTGGAACCGCGGCTTATTGCCGTCCAGCCGATTCCCAAACGCGCCCATCAGGGCTGGCGTTATCTCGAGGAAAAGGATGCCCCGCTCGATCTCGGCGATGGCGCGGAAGGCGCAGAAGACATGCCGGCCGAGATGCTTGGTGAACTGGCAAATCTGGGATTGGTGTGAAGAATTGCTTTTTACTTTGACGACAAGATTATAGGATAATTCTCAAAGCGAAGAGGCCAGTGCGATATGTCGGAAATCAAAGGCACAAAGCGATTATCAAGCGTCTTGCTATTTCTGATATGCGCCGCTTTTAGTGTCACCGCAGCAGCAGCATCTCCGCAAGAATTCACTACAGAAATGTACGAAAGAATTGTGGCTGCAAAACCCGCCTCCCGATTGGAGATCAAGGCTGATCTTGAGATTGTGACCAATGATGAAAAATCGGGAGAAGGAGTGATAAACCTTCGCCGCATTTATTCCTTTTGCCAACATGCAGCCGACGAACAATGCGAAAAAACAAAACAGGAATTCGTGGACAATATGACGGCACCGGCCCGCGAATCCGAGCTGGCTTCGCTTCGGATCATTGTTAGAGACCAACAATATTTTGACTATTTGGCTGGAGGTAGCGGTATTGAGGAGTTGGACATAGATCAGGTACCTCACCGAAAAATCGGAGAAGACCTTTACGCATTTCTGGCTTTTGACTCTCCGACCACGGTTGCTTTGGCCACCAAAAAAGCATTGCAAGACTTGAACACCGAAGAGCAGAAAGCGTGGGGCTTGGCAGCAAAACAAACCAGAGCAATCCTTCCCGCATTTCCCACAATGGCCCAGTTGCGAGAAAACCCCGTTGGATTGGAAATGGAAGAATATCTCGCCAGTTTGCTGGCGTTTCAAGCCGATTGGTTAAAACTGTCTGACCAGGTTGGAGAAAGCCTTTTGATTACTGCCACGTCTGATCAATTTGTCATGGTCGCTTTAGACAGTGACGTTTCCGATATGGCGGCTTTCAAACGCTCTGTGGTTGATGATTGCAACCAACAACTGCGTTGTATCTCGCCCAATGTTTATCGTTTCAGCGAAGGGCAGTGGATGATCGAAAAATAGGACATTCCCTCGTCAGCCCGACAAACATATCAGGCTTTGCTATCCAGCCAGTGCCGAAGCAGATCGTGGGCGATAGCAAAAGGTGGCGGAGCGACAAAAAGAGCATCCGGTTCACCGGCCATGGCCGCTTTGACCTCGTCGAGCGAGAACCAGGCCGCTTCCTCGATTTCTTCCTCGTCGAGCGTCAGCGTGGGATCGTCGGTCACGCTGGTGCATGCGA
>CBETBW010000017.1:0-62243 GCA_965534715.1 uncultured Parasphingorhabdus sp. | reverse complement strand
AATTCTGGCCCAAGGATTTCGACTATACCGGCAAGAAGGTGGTGATCATCGGCAGCGGTGCGACCGCGGTGACGATCGTCCCGGTGCTGGCGGAGAAAGCGAGCCATGTGACGATGTTGCAACGCACGCCGACCTGGTATGCGTCGGCGCCGTCAACAGACCGGATCGCGAACTTTCTACGCCGTATTCTGCCGGAAAAACTGGCTTACAAGATCACCCGCTGGAAGAATGTAAAGCTGCAGGACATCACGTTCCGGATGGCGCGGGACAAGCCGGAGAAGGTGATTGCCAAGCTCGAAAAGCCGATGAAGAAGGATCTGGGCGACAAATATGTGACGGAAGATTACACGCCGCCTTATGGCCCGTGGGAGCAACGGCTGTGCCTGGTACCCGATGGCGACATGTTCAAGGCGATTGCTGCGGGGAAGGCCGACCTGAAGACAGCCCATATCGACACGGTGACCGAGACCGGGATCAAGCTGAAATCCGGCGAGACGCTTGATGCGGATGTCATTGTCACCGCGACGGGGCTCAAGCTCGCGGTCGCCGGCAAGGTTGCGTTCGAAGTCGATGGCAAGCCGGTCCACTGGCCCGACCATTATTATTACAAGGGCTGCATGTTCTCCGACATTCCCAACCTCGCGATCGTATTCGGCTATCTCAACGCCAGCTGGACGCTCAAGGCGGATATCGTGTCGGAATTTGTCTGCCGCGTGCTGGGCCATATGGACGCGACGTCGACGCGGATCGCCAATCCGGTGCTCAACACGGAACTGGAGCAGGAGGAACTGTTCGATTTCTCGTCCGGCTATCTTACCCGTTCGCTGTCCGAACTGCCGCGCAACAGCACGACCATGCCGTGGAAGCTCAACCAGGATTATCTTTTCGACAGGAATATCCTTCTTAACGATCCGGTCGACGACGGGGTAATCCAGTTTTACGGCCCCAATTCGCAGCAGGCGGCTGGTGAAAACGAACCAGCCCTTGAAGCCGCAGAATAATCCGGCTGATCAGTTCCGGACGCTGGTTCCTGCTTCCCGTCGCTTAACGATTTGTTGAGTAAAATCCGTTAAGCTTCCCCTCAAGGGGTTAATGATGGGCTATATGAATTCGCAATATCGTACGGTGGAAGCTGCGCAGATTGAACAGCGCCAGGTGTTCCGCCATCCCGTCCAGATCCAGCGTGCTGCAGTCCGGCAGCATGGCAAAACGGGCAAGGCTGGCGAACTGGTGGATATTTCGATCTATGGTTGCCGCGTTGCCTGCGAAACCAAGCTTGCCAAGCGCACCCGCCTCTGGCTGCGTTTCGAGGGTAGCAGTCCGATCGCGGCAACCACTATCTGGTGCGAGGATGGCCATATCGGCTGTCGCTTCGACCATAAGCTCGACCAGAGTCTGTTTCGAAGCCTAACCCTGATCAGCGAATAGACCCCGGAAAATCCCCTCACTTGCCAACTAACACCCATGTCAGTAAAGCGGCAGGATGGAAAATGAAATTCTTGATATCCTGATTGTCGGTGCCGGCCTGTCCGGTATTGGCGCAGCGGTCCACCTGACCAAAAGATGCCCCGGCAAAAGCTTTGCCATCGTCGAGGCGCGGGAGCGGCTCGGCGGGACCTGGGACCTGTTTCGCTATCCCGGCATTCGCTCGGACAGCGACATGTATACATTGGGCTTCAATTTCAAACCCTGGACCTCGCGCCGGGCCATCGCAGACGCGCCGTCGATCCTCAATTATCTCAATGAAACCGTTGATGAATATGGCTTGGACGACAAAATCCTGCTCAACCGCAAGGTGGTGGATGCGAGCTGGTCGAGCGCACAGGCCTTGTGGACGGTCAGCCTCCAGCATGGCGATGGTTCGATCAGCACTGTCCAGTGCAATTTCCTCCACATGTGCTCGGGCTATTATAGCTATGAGGAAGGCCATAACCCCGACTTCCCCGGCAAGTCAGATTTTGCCGGACAGATTGTCCATCCACAATTCTGGCCAGAAGACCTGGATTATGCCGGCAAGAAGGTCGTGGTGATCGGGAGCGGTGCGACTGCGGTCACGCTGGTTCCCTCGATGGCGGATAGCGCAGCGCATGTCACCATGCTGCAGCGTTCTCCGACCTATATCGTATCGCGGCCGGGCGAGGACAAATGGGCCTTGCGGTTCCGAAAAGTCTTGCCGGCCAAGCTTGCCTATTTGCTGACGCGCTGGAAAAATGTGCTGATGGGCATTTTCATGTTCAATCTGGCGCGCAAGAAGCCCGCGGGTTTCAAGGACCGGCTGCTCGAGATGGTGCGCGAGGAAATGGGGCCGGACGTCGACATGACCAATTTTACGCCAAGCTATAATCCATGGGATCAGCGACTGTGTCTGGTTCCGGACAGCGATTTGTTTGAATCGATCAAATCCGGCAAGGCATCGATTGTCACCGATCATGTCGAAACATTTACCAAAGACGGCATCAAGCTTAAATCCGGAAAGACGCTCGCGGCGGACATCATCGTAACGGCTACCGGACTGAAAATGCTTACCGGCGGCAGCGCGACCATTTCGGTTGACGGGCGGCTTGTCAATTTTGGCGAAAAAATCAATTACAAAGGCGTCATGTTCTCCGGCATCCCCAATTTCGGAATGACGATGGGCTACACCAACGCCAGCTGGACGCTGAAAGCCGATCTGACGAGCGAATATGTCTGCCGGCTGGTGAATTTCATGGACAGGAACGGCACGCCGATAGCGACTCCGACCTTGCCATCCGACGGTCTGATGGGAACCGAGCCGATGCTCGATTTTACCTCGGGCTATGTCCAGCGGGCAATCAATCATTTGCCGAAACAGGGCGATCGCAAGCCCTGGCGGCTGAACCAGAATTATCCCAAGGACATCATCAATCTGCGGCACAAGGCCGTGGACGATGGTGTCATGGTCTTTTCCAAGCCCGGTGCAGCAGTGGTTCATCTGCCAAAGAAGCAGGCCGAAGCGGAAGTCGTCGCCGCCGAATAGACTCTCGCGCTGGGCTTGAACTGTGGCTATAGCGATCAAATGACTGATTTCACTGCATTGATCGAGGCCGATACCGGCCAGTCCGCGCGCTCCATCCAGCTACTGGATACGGATAATTTCGAGGACTGGCTAAAAGCACAACCGGATAGCGTCCGGGCAATTGTCACGGCCTATCAATTTGCCGGCAAACCCGACACCTATCTGCTGCTACCTCTGATTGGCGGCAAGAAAGATGACACCGGGGTTGATTTTTCGGTTGTCGCCGGTGTGCTGGATCATGAAAAGCTTGATCCGTGGTCGCTGGCCAAGCTGGGTAGTAGCCTGCCCGAGGGGCGTTATCGCCTGCAGGAGGCCAGCGCCAAGGGCACATTGTTCGGCTGGCTGATCTCGCAACATGAATTCGATCGCTACAAGGAACTTCCCGATCGTCAGGGACCGAGCATATTGCTGGTCAAGGATGCGATCGGTCAGCGGGATGAGGCCGTGTGTCAGGCCGAAGCCACCGCGATGGTCCGGGATATGGTCAACACCCCGGCTGCCGACATGGGGCCGGACAAGATCGAGGATATCGTCGACAAGCTGGCTGAAAAGCACGGCGGCGAGTTGAAAGTGACCCGCGGGGACACGCTGGAAGAGCATTTCCCGATGATCCATGGTGTCGGCAAGGCGGCCATGCGCGCCCATGCGCCGCGCCTGATCGAACTGAAATGGGGCAAGGCCGACCATCCGAAAATTGCGATTGTCGGCAAAGGGGTGACCTTTGACACCGGCGGGCTTTCGATGAAGTCTCCCGCCGGCATGATGCTGATGAAAAAGGATATGGGGGGCGCTGCCCATGCCATTGCCCTCGCCAGGATGGTGATGGAGGCCAATCTTCCGGTGCATCTGCACCTGCTGATTCCTGCAGTCGAAAATTCGGTTGATGGCCACGCCCTGCGCCCCGGCGACATATTGCAGAGCCGCAAGGGGCTGACCGTCGAAATCACCAATACCGATGCCGAAGGCCGGCTGGTATTGGGCGACGCGCTGACTCTGGCCGGCGAGGAAGAACCGGAACTGATCATCGATTTTGCGACGCTGACCGGAGCGGCGCGCGTTGCACTGGGTCCGGACCTGCCGGCGATGTTCTGCGATGACAAGGAAATGGCGGACGGACTGCTGCAGGCCGGCGAGGATGAAAGCGACCCGCTTTGGCAAATGCCGCTCTGGTCCGGCTATGATGCCATGCTCAACAGCACTATCGCCGATTGTGTGAACAGCGCTTCCGGTGGCTTCGCCGGGTGCATCACCGCAGCCCTGTTTCTGAAAAAATTTGCTCCGGAATCCGTGTCCTGGGCGCATTTTGATACTTTTGCCTGGCGACCAGCGGTCAAGCCGGGCCGCCCGATAGGCGGCGAAGCGCTGGGGCTGCGGGCGAGCTGGCGCTACTTGCAGGGGCGGTACGGTAACTAGACTTCTGCGACACTGCTTGATTAAATGCCCCCAGGTCGTTTAAAGGCGGCCGATTGTCATCGCTTTGTCACATGGCGCATAAGCCGCAGAGTCACGGACATTTTTTATCGCTATTGGGATTTCTATACGCATGGACATGAAAGCTGCAGATACTGGCGCGCAGGCGAAATTCGTGCTGCATGGTCCGGAAGAGGATTTCGATCCGCGGATCACCGCGCATCGCGGCGACCTTGCGGATATCGCGCTGGCCGGCAAGTTGTTTGCACCCCATTATGCTGCGTCGATGCCGATGCGCTGTTCTGCTCCGAAAGCGATGATCCGCAAGCAGAGCGGCAAGAATCATGAAGCGATTTCCGAATTGCTGCACGGCGAAGATTTCCATGTTCTGGATATCGCCGGTGACTGGGCATGGGGATTTTGCGGCTATGACGGCTATGTCGGCTATGTCCCGGTCCATGCACTGCAACATCAGAAAAAGACACCGCAGCCAACCCATCTGATCTTTGCGCGTGCGGCGCTTATATTCATCGAACCGGATTTCAAATCGGGAGTCATGAAGCGGCTGCCGATGGGCGCACGGATTGCCTGCGGCGAAGCCAGCGAATGCGGGTCCTTTCTGAAAAGCGGCAAGGGCTTTGTCCATGTGCGCCATGTCCAGCCGATTGGCACGAAGGTTGTTTTTGACGGGGCCAACGGCACTGCGGCGCTCGCCGAACAGCTGATTGGTGCGCCCTATCTCTGGGGCGGCCGGAGCGGCGATGGTCTGGATTGCTCGGGCCTGGTCCAGATGATCCTGATGCTGACCGGTGTCGAGGCGCCGCGTGACAGCGATCAGCAGCTGGCGGCACTGGGTGAAGAAATCGCGGAGAACGAGGAGTTGCGGCGCGGCGATCTGGTTTTCTTCCCGGATCATGTCGGCTTCATGGTCGACAAGGACCGGATTGTTCACGCCAATTCGCACTGGATGCAGGTGGTTATCGAGCCGCTGGCAGATGTGGTTGCCCGCTTTGCGAAAATAGCGGACCAATCGATATTGGCCCGCAAACGGCTGTCCTGAGGTTGGCGATGACGCAGACTGTTTTCATTGACGGCGCCGTCGGAACGACCGGACTGGAGATTGCCGAACGGCTCTCGGACCGGAGCGAGTTTTCGCTCGTTCAATTGCCCGAAGATCAACGCAAAGATGTCAATGCGCGGCGCGGGGCGATCAACGACAGCGATTTTGTCATATTGTGCCTGCCGGACGAAGCGGCCATCGAGGCGGTATCGCTGATCGAGAATGAAAAAATCCGCGTGATCGACGCCTCTTCGGCCCACCGGACGGCCGCTGACTGGGTGTTCGGATTTGCCGAGTTTCGCAAGGGCCAGCGGGAAGCGATAGCCAACGCACGATTTGTGTCCAATCCCGGCTGCTATCCTACCGGCTTTCTCGCGCTGATTGCGCCGCTGGTTGCAAACGGACGGCTGCCCGCCGACTGGCCTTATGTCATGAATGCGGTGTCCGGCTATTCGGGCGGGGGCAAGGCCCTGATCGAGCGGTTTGCCGAGGAACCCGAGATTGGTTTCCGCAGCTATGGACTGAACCTTGATCACAAGCATATGCCGGAGATGAAGGTCCATGGCGGTCTCACTCATGATGTCATCTTTGCGCCGTCTGTGATCCGTGCCTTTCGCGGGATGCTGGTCGACGTGCCGCTCCATCTCGGCGCGATGGGATCGGTGCGCGCGGAACAGTTACTGGAAGATCTGACCACCTTTTATGCCGGTTCGGATATCGTGTCGGTGCAGGGCAGGGACGATCTGACGGAGCTGCTGATCAGCGAGAATGACGCTCCGACCGACCGGCTGGAGCTGTTTGTCTGTGGCAACGCTGGCGGATATCATGTCCGCTTGATCGCGCGGCTCGACAATCTCGGCAAGGGTGCCTCGGGCGCAGCGGTGCAGAATCTCAATATCATGGCCGGTCTCGACGAAACCGCAGGGCTGCGGCTCTAGACTCGCAGCTTGTCTGGTCGCTTATTTGGCGGTTGCAACCGCCTTGTCGGGTCGCAGGCTGGTTCCGGCCCGTCCGCTGCGGAAGGCACCGTACCAGCTCAAGGGATTGAGCGTCGTGGTTCCATCCAGCGAGAAGGTGATGAACTCCGCTCGTCCGCCGATATTTTCCCAGGGGATGGGGCCGCCCAATCCATCCGGTGGCGATACGCGACTATCCGCAGACTGATCGCGATTGTCCCCCATCAAATATACCTGATTTTCCGGAATTTTGATTGGCGAAACGTCATCAACGAAGGGCCGGTAGCCCAAGTCAATCACATTGTAGCTGACACCGTTCGGCAATGTTTCTTTCAAAATCGGAATTCTGCAAACAGGATTGCCCTTGGCATCCGCACTCCGAGCGCCGGGAAACTCGCTTTCCGAGCACGGGGAATTTGCGTCAATTGGTATTTCCATGTCCGGTTGAAATTCCTGCTTCACCCCGACGCCGTTGAGAAACACCTGTCCGCCGCGCAATTCAATTGTGTCGCCGGGCAGGCCGATGACCCGCTTGATATAGTCGCTGCTCTGTTCTCTCGGGGTAAGAATCACGACATCACCGCGCTCCGGGAGACTTCCGAACAGACGGCCTTCCATGCGCGGCAGGATATGGAAAGTGGGCGACACCCATGACCAGCCATAGGCATATTTGCTGACGATCAGCCGGTCACCGACGAGCAGGCCGGGCATCATCGAGACCGACGGAATATAAAAGGGCTTGGCGACCAGGCTGTGGAACGCGAGCACGGCCAGCAGCAGCAAGCCGATGCTCTTGATCTCGCCGATCCAGTCGGTCTTTTCCTTTTCCGGTTTTTTCGTGGAATCGCCGCCAGCGGTATTTTCTAGTGCCATATCTTTTTCTTCGGTTTCCTGGTCCATGCGAAGCGCGTTTCCTATAGTGGATGGGCCTCAATGATCACGAATGCCTGCGCCCATGGATGATCGTCGGTGAGTGTGAGATGAACGGTGACGCCATATCCCGCCGGGGTCAGCGCGTCGAGCCGTTTCTTTGCGCCGCCGGTCAAAGCAAGCGTGGGGGCGCCGCTTTTGGCATTGATGACGCCGATGTCCTTCATGAACACGCCAGCGCGAAATCCGGTGCCGACCGCCTTGGAATAGGCCTCCTTGGCGGCGAAGCGTTTGGCGTAGGTTCCGGCAATGGTATGCGGCCGCCGCGCCGCCTTGGCGCGTTCCAGTTCGGTGAAGACGCGCATTTCAAAACGCTCGCCAAACCGGTCGAGCGAATTCTGGATGCGCTCGATATTGCAAAGGTCGGAGCCGAGGCCGATGATCATTTCACAATGCTCATCGCGCTTCATCCATCAAGGCGCGCATCTGGCGGATACTGCCGTCGAGGCCGCTGAAAATCGCTTCCCCGACCAGGAAATGGCCGATGTTTAGTTCTACCAGCTGCGGGATCGCAGCGATCGGTACAACATTGTCGAAAGTCAGCCCGTGTCCGGCATGGGGTTCGATACCGTTCTTTGCAGCCAGAGCCGCGGCATCGGCGATCCGGCGGAGTTCGGCTTCGCGTGCGGCTCCGGTGACTTCGGCATAATGGCCGGTGTGAAACTCGACCACCGGCGCGCCGAGACGGATGGCGGCCTCGATCTGGCGCGGGTCGGGTTCGATAAACAGGCTGACGCGGATATTCGCCTCTCTCAACTGGCCGACAAAATCGGCGAGCCTGTTGTGCATGCCCGCGGCATCGAGCCCGCCTTCGGTTGTCCGCTCCTCGCGGTTTTCCGGGACGATGCAGGCGGCGTGCGGCTTGTGGCGCAGCGCGATGGCCAGCATCTCGTCGGTTGCGGCCATTTCCAGATTGAGCGGAATCGACAGCGTGTCCATCAGCACCGTCAGATCATCATCGCGGATATGCCGGCGGTCCTCGCGGAGATGGGCGGTAATCCCGTCCGCCCCCGCCGCGGCGGCCATCAATGCGGCACGAACCGGTTCGGGATGATCGCCGCCGCGCGCGTTGCGGATCGTCGCGACATGGTCGATATTGACGCCGAGTCTAAGCGGGGTGGACATGCTCACGCCGGTGACGGCTCCGCGCGGCTGCCGGGCTTTGTCGCGGGAATGGCGGCCAGTTCAGGGGGCAGTTCATCGGCGGCATAGGATGGCACATCAAGCGCCACCAGTGGGAAAAAGGGCACATCAAATTGCGCCGCACCGTTGGACCGGTCGATCAGCGCACCAGCGGCAATCACGTCGCCGCCCGCGTCCCGGATTGCCTGGATGGCTTCGCGAGAGGACAGGCCGGTGGTGACGACATCTTCCATCATCAATACTTTCTGGCCCGGTTCCAGCCGGAAGCCCCGGCGCAGTTCGAATGTGCCTTCGGGCCGTTCCAGAAACAGCGCGTCGAGGCCGAGCGCACGTCCCATTTCATGGCCGACGATCACGCCGCCCATTGCCGGTGAAACGACGATATCGATCGAACGCCGGATATTCTGGGGAATCTTCGCAGCAAGCGCTTCGGCCATCCGCGACGCGCGCGCCGGGTTCATCAGCAATCGAGCGCATTGCAAATATTGCATGCTGTGGCGTCCGGACGAGAGAACAAAATGGCCTTGCAGCAAGGCGTCGCAGTTTCGGAATTCCGCTAAAATCTCTTCTTCTGTCACTGTTTCATCCCTGCCTGATTTTCGCCATTCTGCCCAAATGGGCATATTGCCGCCGCATTGCCAGAAAAATTAAAGTCAAAAAACTGAAAAAATATGTGTGCGGTAGCTTGAGGCTTGCGTCAACCATGCCTATAAGCCGCCCCAATCGGACTATTCCACGCCGGGCTCGCTGATTCAAAATGTCGGGCCATTGCCGGAAAACTACCGAAACTTGGGGTAAGATAGGGTTGAGCGATATATGACTCATTTTGTGAAAGCTTGGATTCTGGCCATCGGCCTGATTCTCACGCCGACGGCATTGTCGGCGCAGGAAGCATTGCCGGCGGCGCCAGTCGTGGACCCGGCGGCGACCAGCGGACTTGAATCAGCGGACGTACCGGCCGCAGCCGCAGCTACCGCATCGGGGCTTGATCCCGCGCTTTACACACCGATGAAACCGACGCCGGGCATCGGCATGCCGGTCGATGGCGGCATTGATTTTCAGGAGCAGTTCAGCGAAACCGGCCAAACCGCGCACTGGATCAACAACGCGATCCTGGTGCCGATGATGGTTGGTGTCAGCCTGCTGGTTCTCTTCCTGCTGTTCTGGGTCGTCTTCCGTTTTCGCCGCGGCGCCAATCCCGAGCCATCCAAGACAACCCACAATACTTTCATTGAAATTATCTGGACGGTCATTCCGGTTCTGATTCTTGTCGTCATTGCCGTGCCGTCGATCAGCCTGCTTGCACAGCAGTTTGAGCCGGCACCGGAAGATGCGCTGACCGTGAAGGTCACCGGCTATCAGTGGTATTGGGGTTACAGCTATCCCGATAATGGTGATTTCGAAGTCATTTCCAACATGCTGTCCGAAGAAGAAGCAGCGGCACGGGGAGAGCCGCATCAGCTGGCCGCTGACAACCGGATGGTTATTCCGGTCGGCAAGCCGGTCAAGCTGCTGATCACTGCTGCCGACGTCATTCACAGCTTCGCCATTCCTTCGGCATGGTTCAAGCTCGATGCGGTTCCGGGACGGATCAACGAAAAGGTTCTGCAGATCGATCGCGAAGGCGTCTATTATGGCCAGTGCTCTGAGCTTTGCGGCGCGCGTCACGGGTTCATGCCGATCACGGTTGAAGTGCTGTCCGAAGAAAAATTCAACAACTGGGTTCGCGCCAATGGCGGCACGGTGAAGGGCGACGCGGCTCCGGCCGCAGAAGAAGCCACCGAAGCTGCCGTCACTGAAGCGACTTCCGAAATTGCGCCTGCCGATGCAGCCGCTGCGACCAACTGAGGGTTAGAGCAATGACAACAATCACAGCAGATGGCTATATCGACGATCACGCGCATGATGCGGATCACAAGCCAGCCTTTTTCCAACGCTGGTTCATGTCGACCAACCACAAGGATATTGGCACGCTCTATCTGATTTTCGCGATTATCGCGGGTATCATTGGCGGTGCAATTTCCGGTCTGATGCGTCTCGAACTTGCCGAGCCCGGTATCCAGTATCTGCAGATGTGGGCAAGCAGCCACAACGCTCTGATGGGCGGCGGCGAAGCATCGATGGACGAAGCCTATCACCTCTGGAACGTGTTGATTACCGCCCATGGCCTGATCATGGTCTTCTTCATGGTCATGCCGGCGATGATCGGCGGCTTTGGTAACTGGTTTGTGCCGTTAATGATCGGCGCGCCGGACATGGCCTTTCCGCGGATGAACAACATCAGCTTCTGGCTCCTGGTCCCCGCCTTCCTGCTGCTAATAGGCTCGACCTTCGTTCCGGGCGGTAGCGGCTACGGTGCAGGTACCGGCTGGACCGTCTATGCGCCGCTCTCGACGAGCGGTTCGGTCGGCCCGGCGGTGGATATGGCGATTCTCTCGCTTCACCTGGCCGGTGCTTCCTCGATTCTCGGGGCTATCAACTTCATCACCACCATTTTCAATATGCGCGCACCGGGTATGACCCTGCACAAAATGCCGCTTTTTGTCTGGTCGGTGCTGGTCACTGCCTTCTTGCTGCTTCTGGCGCTACCCGTTCTCGCCGCAGCGATCACCATGCTGTTGACCGACCGTAATTTCGGTACGACTTTCTATGATGCCGCGGGTGGCGGTGATCCGGTGCTTTACCAGCATCTGTTCTGGTTCTTCGGACATCCCGAGGTCTATATCATGATCTTGCCCGGTTTCGGCATGGTCAGCCATATTATCTCGACCTTCAGCCGCAAGCCTATCTTCGGCTATCTCGGCATGGCTTATGCGATGGTTGCCATCGGTGTCGTCGGCTTTGTGGTCTGGGCGCACCATATGTTCACCACCGGCATGTCGGTTAACGTGAAAATGTATTTCACCGCAGCCACCATGGTTATCGCGGTGCCGACCGGCATCAAGATCTTCTCGTGGATCGCGACGATGTGGGGCGGTTCCATGTCCTTCAAGACGCCGATGATGTGGGCGCTTGGCTTTATCTTCATGTTCACTATCGGTGGCGTGACCGGCGTGGTGCTCGCCAATGGCGGGATTGATGACAATCTTCACGACACTTATTACGTGGTTGCCCATTTCCACTATGTGCTGTCGCTGGGTGCGGTCTTCTCGATCTTCGCCGGTTTCTACTACTGGTTCCCGAAAATGTCGGGACGGATGTACAGCGAATTGCTGGGGCAGCTCCATTTCTGGATCTTCTTCATCGGCGTGAACATCCTGTTCTTCCCGCAGCATTTCCTGGGTCAGCAGGGCATGCCCCGTCGCTATGCCGATTATCCCGAGCAGTTTGCTTACTGGAACCAGATCAGCTCGATCGGCTATGCCGTGATGCTGGTCGGTGTGCTGATCTTCTTCGTGAACATCGGTTACGCCATGCTGGCGGGCCGCAGAGTGGAAGGCAATTACTGGGGCGAAGGCGCAACGACGCTGGAATGGACATTGTCCAGCCCGCCGCCGTTCCACCAGTTCGAAACCCTTCCTCAAATCAAGTGATCTGAGGGACAGTCCGGGACTTGGAAAGAGAAATGACCACTGCGTCACACACGATACAAGGCTTGGCCAGCGCGAAGGATCTCTTTGCGCTGACCAAACCGCGCGTGATGTCGCTGGTCATATTCACCGCCTTGTGCGGGTTGCTGGCAGCACCCGGTTCGATTCATCCGGTCATCGGCTTTACGGCGATCCTTGCGATCAGCCTGGGAGCCGGGGCTTCGGCGGCGCTCAACCAATGGTATGAATCCGATATCGATGCGATCATGAAGCGGACCAGCCAAAGGCCGCTGCCCGCTGGCCGGATGGACCGGGAAACCGCGCTGCATTTCGGGATTGGACTATCGGTTTTTTCGGTTCTTCTGATGGGCGTCGCGGTCAACTGGTTCAGCGCGATATTCCTCGCCTTTTCGATCTTCTTCTACGCCGTGGTCTACACCATCTGGCTCAAGCGCAGCACACCGCAAAATATCGTCATCGGCGGCGCTGCCGGCGCGTTCCCGCCAGCGATCGGCTGGGCCGCGGTGACCGGCGATGTTACGCTGATGCCGATACTGCTGTTTGCGATCATCTTTTTCTGGACGCCGCCGCATTTCTGGGCACTCGCCCTGTTCATGAACAGCGATTATTCCAAAGCCGGTGTGCCGATGATGCCGGTGGTCGCCGGCCAGCGATCGACCCGCAACCAGATATTCGGTTATAGCCTGGTGCTGGCGGCGGTCGCCATTGCGCCATTTGCATTGGGCCTCGCTGGCATGGTCTATGGTGCTGCCGCGATCGTGTTGAGCGTGATATTCTGTGCGCTTTCCTGGCAGGTTGCCCGTAGCAAGACAACTCGGCCGGAAGACATGGCAGCCGAGAAGCGCCTGTTCAAATTTTCGATCCTATACCTGTTTGCGCTGTTCGCAGCGGTTGTTGCTGACCGGATAATATTCACATGAGCGAGATTGACAACAACAAGGCACCGATGACCCCCGAAGAGCAAAAGGTCTATCAGGCACGGCAGAAGCACCGGGCGGTCATCATGGCCGGCCTGCTGCTCTTCATGGTCGTATTATTCTATCTGATTACTATCGTCAAAATCGGAGCCGGCTCCTGATGACGACCGCGCAAGCATCTCTATCCGGCAAGAACCGGCGCAGCGCCATTATGGCGGGTGCGATGGGGCTCGGCATGCTCGGTCTGGGCTTTGCCGCCGTGCCGCTATACGAGGTTTTTTGCCGCGTGACCGGCTATGCCGGTACGACCCAGCGGGTGGGTGCGGCTGAGGCTGCAACGGTTCAGGCCACCAGCAAGGTGATGTCGATCCGTTTCGATTCCAATGTCAATTCTGCGTTGCCCTGGTCGTTCAAACCGGAGCAAGCGGTTGATCATGTCACCGTCGGTGCCCGCGACATGGCGATTTTTCTGGCGACCAACAATTCAGACCAGCCGGTTGTCGGTACGGCGACATTCAATGTGACGCCGCTACTGGCCGGCAAATATTTCAACAAAGTACAATGTTTCTGCTTTAGCGAGCAGTTGCTGAAACCGGGACAGACGATGCGGATGCCGGTGCTTTATTATGTCGATCCGGCTATAATGGACGATCCGGAAACAAAAGATATCAAGGAAATTACGCTCAGCTATACCTTTTATCGTTCGACGGACGAGCAGGCGGTAGACGCCGGCGAAGGCGATAGCTAAGAGAAATTTGAGAGAAGGTTAGGGAAATATTATGGCCGGTGCCAAAAATCATGATTATCACATTCTCCCGCCAGACATCTGGCCACTGTTCGGCGCTTTTTCCGCGTTTGTCCTGGCCATCGGCGGTATCCGCTGGATGCACGAAATGGCGTTCGGCGGACTGATTTTCTTCGTTGGCGTCGGCGCGGTCGGACTGACCTTCTTCGCCTGGTGGTCCAATGTGATCAAGGAAGCCCATGCCGGCGACCACACACCCGTGGTTCAGCTTCATCTGCGCTACGGCATGATCCTGTTCATCGCTTCGGAGGTCATGTTCTTCGTCGGCTGGTTCTGGGCCTGGTTTGATTTCGCGCTCTTCCCGCAGCCGCTCGAAATGGTTGACGGTATTGTCACCAATTATATCGGACAGGATGGCGCCGCGAAACTGCTGCAATGGCCGCCCAAGGGCATCGAAGTGCTCAATGCCTTTGAATTGCCGCTGCTTAACACGATGATCCTGCTGTGCTCCGGTACCACTGTCACCTGGGCGCACCATTCGCTGATCCACGGCGATCGCAAAGGCCTGATCACCGGCCTGTGGCTGACGGTTATCCTGGGTGCGGTTTTCACGGCAATCCAGGCTTATGAATATAGCGTTGCGCCGTTCCCGTTTGCCGGCATCAACTATAGTTCGGCCTTCTACATGGCGACCGGGTTCCACGGGTTCCACGTTCTGGTCGGCACGATCTTCCTGATCGTCTGTCTGGCACGGGCGTACAAGGGCCACTTCACGCCGCAACAGCATTTCGGCTTTGAAGCAGCGGCCTGGTATTGGCACTTTGTCGATGTCGTCTGGCTGTTCCTGTTCATCGTCGTCTATGTCTGGGGCGGCTGGGGCGCGCCGGTCCACTAGGCCATCGCGTTGAAAGAAACCGAAAATAAAAAGGGGCAGCCGGATGTACTTCCCGCTGCCCTTTTTGGTCTCTGCCCCCATTGCGGCCAAAAGACGCTGTTCGCCAATCTAACCAAATTCTCGGACAAATGCCGGGCCTGCGGCCTCGACTTTAGCCAGTATAATGTCGGGGACGGCCCGGCAGCTTTTCTGACATTGATCGTCGGCGCAATCATATTGGGTCTGGCTCTGGCCTTGGAGGCTAATTTCCATCCATCTTTATGGGTGCATGTGCTGCTATGGGTTCCTCTGACCGTTGCAGCGGTTGTCGGGTCACTCAGGGTGTCGAAAGCGATATTGCTGATCCTGGAGCATCGCAACCAGGCCCGGGAAGGCAGTATCGACGAACGCGAAGGCCTATGATGAAGCGCCTGCCGATATTGGGGACAATCCTCGTTCTGGCCGCGGTGGCAACCATGGCCGGTCTGGGCATATGGCAGCTGCAGCGCGCACAATGGAAGAACGACTTGCTCGAGACCTATGCGGCGGCATCGGAACTGTCGGCGATTGCCTATCCCGCCGTACCGAGCCTGGAAGATGCACCCTATTTTCGCAAATCCACCGTCAATTGCCTCGCCGTCATCGGCTGGCGCTCGACCAGCGGGCGTAATATTGACGGAAAATCGGGCTGGGCGCATATCGCCCAGTGCCGGACCGCAGGCGCAGAAGGGCCAGGCGCGCAGGTTGTTGCCGGCTGGTCAACCAGACCGGAAAATCCGGAATGGGACGGCGGCATCGTCGACGGTATTATCGCGCCCGACAGCCAGTATATCATCCGGCTGGTGGCGAGCGAACCGGTGGCGGGATTGCAGAGAAGCCAGCCGCCCGCACTGCAGGATGTCCCCAACAATCACCTGTCCTATGCGGTGCAATGGTTTCTCTTCGCGGGCATTGCGCTGGTCATCTATCTTCTCGCTTTGCGGGGCCGGAACAAGGGCGTTGCCCCATCCGGCAACTTGCCCTAACCCGCTCGCCATCATGGATTATATCTCGACCAGAGGCGCAGGGCCTGCATTGAATTTCGAACAAGTGACTCTGGCCGGACTGGCCGGCGACGGCGGCCTTTATCTGCCGCAATCCTGGCCGTCCTTCAGCGCCGACGAGATCGCCGCCATGGCAGGCCTTTCCTATGTGGAAACCGCCGTCCGGGTGATGCTGCCTTTTGTCGGCGATGCGCTCGATGAAGCCGAATTGCGCGATATTTGCGAGCAGGCCTATGGCCGTTTTTCCCATGCTGCGGTGACGCCGCTGGTGCAGCTGGACGGACGGCAATGGCTGCTCGAACTGTTCCACGGGCCGACGCTCGCGTTCAAGGATGTCGCCCTGCAACTGCTCGGCCTGTTGTTCGAGAAATTTCTTGCCCGGCAGGACAAGCATCTGACGGTGGTCGGTGCCACGTCCGGTGACACCGGTTCGGCCGCGATTGATGCGCTGGCGGGGCGGGACAAGGTCGATATCTTCATGCTCCATCCCGATGGCCGGATATCCGATGTCCAGCGTCGGCAGATGACCACGGTGCGTGCTCCCAACGTCCATAATATCGCGATCGACGGCAGTTTCGATGATGCCCAGGCGATGGTGAAGCGGATGTTTGCCGATCAGGAAGTAACCAACCGCTTCTCGATCTCGGCGGTCAACTCGATCAACTGGGCGCGGCTGATGGCGCAGATCGTCTATTATTTTTATGCTGCCAGCCAGTTGGGCGCGCCGCATCGCAAGATCGCCTTTTCCGTACCGACCGGCAATTTCGGCGATGTCTTTGCCGGCTATGTCGCGTCGCAGATGGGACTGCCGATCGAACGGCTGATTGTGGCGACGAACGTCAACGACATCCTGCACCGGGCGTTGAGCGCCGGGGACTATTCGACCGGAACCGTTACCTCTACCGCAGCGCCATCGATGGATATTCAGGTGAGCAGCAATTTTGAACGATTGCTGTTTGATCTGGAAGGCCGCGATGGCGTTAAAACAGCCGCCCGGATGGCAGCCTTTGAACAGACCCACAATATGCAGCTGGAACCCGCGATGCGGGAGGCCGCAGCCTCCATTTTCACCAGTTATCGCGTCGATCCGGACGATATGGCGCTCGCCATGCGCTGGGCGCAGGACGGGGCCGGTCATGTGATCGACCCGCATAGCGCCATCGGCCTGTCGGCGGCGCAACATGTTGATCTCGATCCGGCGGTGCCGGTGGTGACGCTGGCAACCGCCCATCCGGCGAAATTTCCTGATGCGGTCGAGCGGGCAACGGGCATTCGACCGGCCTTGCCGCGTCGAGTGGGGGATTTGTTCGACCGGGAAGAAAAATATACCAAGCTTCCGGGCGACTATGATTCGGTAAAATCATTCATCATGTCCAACGCCACGCCGTCCGATGGCTGAAACCCGGCCGGCCCCCCTATTGATGATCAGCGACCCGCGCAGCGACTATGCGCTGGTCGATTCCGGGCATGGCCGCAAGCTGGAACGCTACGGTGATTTCCATTTCATCCGCCCCGAGCCGCAAGCGATGTGGGTGCCGGCGAACGATGACTGGCAGGCCGACGGCGAATTTATTCCCGCCTCCGACGAGGATGGCGGGGGCCGCTGGCATCTGAACGGCAATGTCCCGGAAGAGGGATGGCAGATGGACTGGGAAGAGGTCAGCTTTACCGCGCAGTGCACGCCGTTCCGGCATCTCGCCTATTTCCCCGACATGGATCCGGTCTGGCGCTGGTTCCGTAGCAACTTGCAGGACGTCGAATCGCCGCAGATGATGAACCTTTTCGGCTATACCGGGGTCGGAACATTGGCGCTGTCGGCGGCCGGGGCCAATCTCGTGCACGTCGACGCGTCGAAGAAGTCCGTAACCGCAGCGCGGGACAATGCCGCCTTGTCGGGGATGACGGATCGCCCGATCCGCTGGATCATCGACGATGCCGCCAAATTTGCCGCGCGCGAAGTGCGGCGCGGACGGCGCTATGATGCAATCCTCCTCGATCCGCCCAAATATGGCCGCGGACCGGATGGGGAAATCTGGCGACTGGAAGAACATCTGGCCGGGCTGGTCGAAAATTGCGGAAAGCTGCTCGATGCCGACAGCCGCTGCCTGTTCCTCACCGTCTATGCCGTGCGGATGTCGGCGCTGGCGCTCGGTTCGCTGCTCAACGAAAAACTGTCCCATCTGGGCGGTACGATCGAGGTTGGGGAACTGGCGGTTCGCGAAGAGGCGCGGGGGCTCCTACTGCCGACCGCGATTTTTGCCCGCTGGTCAGCCTGACTTGCCATTTTAACTCGAACATGGTCAGAGATTGCCTATGACAGACTCATTGCTTCTGGAAGTCAACGATCTCGATGTTGATGTGCTCACCGGGATCTATTCCGAAGAGACCCATTTGCCGCAGCCATTGCGCATCTCGATCGCGGCGGAACTCAAGATACAGGAACGCTATGAAGCGGACACTTCGCTTGATCATTCCAAAAATTACATGGACCTCAAGCATGCCGCGACCACGGCCTTGCCCGAAGGCGTGCATTTCAAGCTGATCGAGGCGGTGGCGGATCATATCGTTGAAACGCTGTTTCTTCAGGATCAGAATATATTGCGGGTCACGGTAAAGATCGTCAAACTGCTGATCTCCGAAAAGGGAGAGCAGATCGGCATCACGCTCAGCCGGAGCAGACGATGACCCGGCCGCTGGCGCTGGTCACCGGCGGCGTGAAGCGGGTTGGCGCGGTGATCGCCGCGCGACTGGCAGAATCAGGATATGCGCTGGCGCTCCACGGCAATAGCGATGCCATTCCCGATGGCCAGCTGGCCAAAAAACTGAAGGAGACGGGCTGCGAATGGTCCGGATTCCAGCAGGATTTTCTGGACGAAGGCGCAGCCGAAACGCTGATCGACGAGGTGATCGGTCATTTCGGGCGAACACCGGAACTTGTCGTCAACAGCGCTTCGATTTTCGGGCAAGATGATGTCGGCAAGATAGAGGAAAAAGACCTGCAGGATCATTTTCGCGTCAACAGTCTGGTTCCGGTCATGCTGACGACCGCTCTCCACCAACGCCGTCCGGCAGCGAGCGACAGGGCCTGTGTCATCCATATTCTCGATCAGCGCATCCGCAATCCCAACCGCGATCAGTTGAGCTATACGCTGTCCAAGCAGGCCTTGGCCGGATCGGTGCGATCGCTGGCGGTTGCCTGTGCAGACAAGCTACGGGTCAACGGTATCGCGCCCGGCCTGACCCTGACAGCAGGGGAATATGGCGACGGCCAACTGGCCAATATCACGACGATGATGCCGCTCGACCGGCTTCCCGATCCCGATGACATTGCCGATGCGGCATTATATCTGGCCCGAGCCAATGCGGTCACCGGCCAGATCATCTATGTCGATGGCGGTGCCAATCTGAAAGGTTTTGATCGGGACTTTGTCCACCTCGGCAAGGACTGAGCCAACCGATACGCCCGAAAGGACAGGTTTGAACCGGTCCTGATATAGTCCATCTCCTGCATATCCGATGACTGGTCGCCCTTGCGGCTGGAAGAGATGCATTTTTAATTTTTGAAAGGCTTATCATGCGTATTTCCCCCAAAATGATACTGACTACCACTGCCGTGTTAGCTCTGGCGGCTTGTTCGACCGAAGCGCCGCAGGCAGCCGTCGATGAAGGCTCTGCCGACGCCATGATGGATGCGACCGCTACTGCCGAACCAGGCACGATCGTTGACGTTGCCGTTGGCAATGCAGATTTTTCGACGCTGGTGACGGCTGTGACCGCAGCTGATCTTGGTGCGACGCTGAGCGGCGACGGGCCATTCACCGTGTTTGCACCGACGAACGATGCCTTTGCCAAGGTCGATCCCGACACGTTGGCCGCGTTGCTGACACCTGAAAAGAAGGCCGATCTGGCTGCACTCCTGACCTATCATGTCGTCGCCGGTGAATTGAAAGCGGGGGATGTCGTCAAGGCGATCACCGATGGCGGCGGTACGGCAGTCCTGACCACCGTGCAGGGCGCACCGCTGAAGGCCGCTCTGGACGGCGATTCCGTCATTCTTGAAGACGCAGCCGGCGGCAAGTCGACCGTCATATTGACCGATGTCGAGGCATCCAACGGCGTGATCCACGCGATCGACACCGTTGTCATGCCGGGATGATTCCATCCCCTGAACCAGGATGAATTGGGAAAGGCCTCGCTTAACGGCGGGGCCTTTTTTGTTCCTGACAGAGCGAACCTGAAGGGCTTTGATGGGGATTTCGTGCATCCCGGGTAATGATCGGGTCCATTGGCGTTGTAGTTTTTGTGTTGAACTCAACTGTCCGTTCGTCGTAAAGCACCCGAGTCATCCCACGAAAGGAATATTATGCGAATCCCTTCAAAATTGCTGCTGGCTGCGGTGGCACTTGCAACAATTTCGGCCTGCTCATCAGAGCGGAGCGAAGAAGATCAAGCTGCGCTTGAAGCCCGTTTGACGGAAGAGAATAAATTGCCGGAAACATTGGCAGAGATTGTTTCGCATCAGCCGGATCTTACAACGATGAACGCGGCGGTAGGTCTGACAGGCCTTCCGGCATCGCCGAAAGCGGCAGAAGGTCCGTTCACCGCTTTCGCGCCGACAAACGATGCGTTTAACAAGCTGGGCTTTGAGGCATCGACCGAGTTGATGAAGCCCGAGCAAAAAGAAAAGCTGACCAACATATTGTGGTATCACAATATCAAGGGTGCGATGACGACGGATGATATGGTCAAGGCAATCAAGGATGGTGGCGGAACAGCAACCTTTACCACGATGCAGGGCGGGACACTGAAAGCCAGCATGGACGGTGACAAGATCGTCCTGGAAGATGCTACGGGCGACAAGGCAACCGTGATCTCGGATGGCATTAAGTCGGACAAGGGTCTGCTCTACAAAGTGGACACGGTGCTGATGCCCGAATGATTTCGGATAGTATCCAGACAAACAGGGCCTCGTTGAAAAGCGAGGCCTTTTTTGTTGAACTGCAACCGGCAGATAGGAATTAAGGGAGCGGGGCTGATGGTTTTAACCGCACAATCGCGTTGCTGTGCAGTAGCTGAGGACAATATTTCCGATTGCTTCTTGATTCCAGAAGGCAGACTGTTAGATTTCCGTATCCCGCAAATTCCAATGTTTGGAAAATCCCGGGCGACAGTGCCCTTGAAAGGAACATCATGCATACCCCATCCAGAATAATTCTTGCGGCAATGGCAGTCGCAGCTTTGTCCGCCTGTTCGTCAGAAATGAACGAGGAAGAGCAGGCTATTTATGACGCCCGCCAGGCCGAGGAATCCGAACCAACCAATTTGACAGCCGTGGTTCAGGACCAGCCGGAACTTACGACCGCGACCACAATGGTGGGGCTTTCCGGTATTGCCGAGGAGCTTAAGGACGAGGGCCCCTTCACCGCGTTTACCGCGAACAACGATGCTTTTAACAAGATGGATGCGGGCAAGCTCAAAGACCTGATGAATCCGGACAACAAGGTCGAACTCGCCAAAGTTGCGAAATATGGCCTAGCCAACGGCACGATGACCTCTGCCGATATCGCCAAAGCGATTGCCGATGGCGGAGGGACCGCGAGCATCACCACCCTGGAGGGCGGCGCGATCACGGCCTCCATGGACGGCGATAAAATCGTGCTTGAGGACGGTGCTGGCAACAAGGCTACGGTCGTCAAGGCAGATATACCATCCAGCAACGGAACACTTCACATTATCGATACCGTGTTGATGCCGGGATAGAACCGGATTTGATCATATAACAGGGAGGCCTCGCCAAATGGCGGGGCCTTTTTTGTTGGCGTCTGGTGGGCTATTGAGGGGGCCGAAAAAAAAGGAAAGAGCGATGCCGCAATATTGGTTGATGAAATCGGAACCGGATGAATATGGCTGGGATGATCTGGTCGCCGAGGGTGAAGGCACTTGGGACGGCGTGAAAAACGCGCAGGCCTCAAACAACATGAAAGCCATGATAAAGGGCGATCAAGTTTTTTTCTACCATTCGCGACAGGGCCTTGAAGTGGTCGGCATCATGGAGGTTTCCGAAGAACATAGCCCCGATGTGACGACCGATCCCGAACGCTGGGTCGTGGTGAAGGTGAAGCCGGTGCGCAAGCTGGGCAAGCCGGTGCCGCTCAAAGCAATGAAACAGAATCCCAAGCTCAAGGAACTGGCGATTATCCGGCAATCGCGGTTATCGGTCGCTCCGGTGACGAAGAGCGAGTGGGATGCGATTTTGGCGATGGCGGGAGAATGACGATATTGGACCCGCCCGTGGACTGGGGAAAAACTCTCGCATCCATCCAGACCGCCGTAAAACCTCATATCGGATCTGGCAAAGTCGCCGATTATATTCCGGCGCTGGCCTGTGTGGACCCCGATAAATTCGGCCTCGCAGTGGCGCTCGACGGCGGTGAGATGCACTGTCTGGGGGATGCCGATGAGAGTTTTTCAATCCAGAGTATCTCGAAAGTCTTCACTCTCGCCCTGACGCTCAAGCAGATTGGCGATGATCTTTGGCAACGCGTGGGCAAGGAACCGTCAGGTTCACCATTCAATTCGATCGTCCAGCTGGAGGTAGAGCAAGGCATCCCCCGCAATCCGCTGATCAATGCCGGCGCGATCGCGACAACCGATTGTCTGATATCCGCCTATGGCGGCGGCGAGGCGGGTGCGGATCAGGCGATTGCGGACTTGCTGCAGCTGTTCCGCCGATTGTCCCAGGATGACAGCATCTTCATTGATCAAAATGTTGCCAGATCGGAATCCGATACCGGATCCCGCAATCGGGCGCTCGGGCATTTCATGGCCAGCTTCGGCAATATGACCAATCCGGTGGAAGCGGCTCTCTCGGCCTATTTTCGGCATTGTTCGCTCGCCATCTCCTGCCGGCAATTGGCTCGCGCTGCTCTTTTTCTGGCATTTGATGGCACCGATCCGGAGACCGGCGAGCAGATTGTTACCAAGAAGCGCTGTCGCCGGATTCTGGCGGTGATGATGTCCAGCGGCCATTATGACAATAGCGGGGAATTTGCCTATCGCATCGGCTTGCCGGGAAAAAGCGGCGTCGGCGGCGGTATATTGGTGGTGGCGCCGGATCAGGGGGCGATTGCAGTCTGGTCACCCGGTCTCAACCAGGCGGGGACGTCGATGGTCGGCAGCATCGCGCTGGGAGAATTGGTCAAGCAGACGGGTTGGTCGGTGTTCGGCTAAGCGGCGAGTGACCAATTATCCGGCGTTTGCGACCGACCGACGGACCTAGCCCGCCAATATGGTCGCCGCTGTCTCTTCGATGGTCCCGGCCACCAGCAGCGGCGAACCTCCGACCATACCAACTTTGGTCTGACCATCGGCGTCGGTGCGCAGCCACGCGATATTCTCGACAACTACCATGTAATTGCCGCCGCGCGATTCGAGTAAAACGAATTTCATGTGGGTGTCTCCAGACAGCTGTCGCTATGCGCCGCAAACCTCTCGTTTGCATTAACGTCTGGTGCGATATTCACGCACTGTCCTGCCCTCTTCCGATATTGTTCAGGATGATAGTCGGTCAGTTGGTTAATGAATCATCGCAACAGCCGTATATTCACAGGACTGTTCAGGCAATCTGCCTGGCGAGAGGAAATGATAGTCATGCTAGGAGCAATTCGAACGCTCATCGTGGATGATTCCTCAACATTGAGAGCAATGCTCGATTTGGTGATCAGCAACCACAAGGATTTTCGTCCACCCGAGCATGCGGCGGACGCACTTCAGGCTATCAAAATTCTGGATGAGCGATTGTTTGATCTGGTATTGCTCGACATAAACATGCCCGGCATGGACGGGCTGCAACTCCTTGACCATATTGTTGCAAATTCACTCTCGCGTGTATTGATCGTTTCGTCCTGCTCGGTGCGCGGCTCCGAAATCAGAATCGATGCTCTCAAACGGGGCGCCATTGCGTGCTTCGACAAAGCCAATTGCGTCAGGGAAGCCGACAGGTTTGTCGAGCTTATACGCCATATCGTGGCGCAAAACTGTGAACCATCATTATGGCCGGAAAGCCTGAACCTGGCAATTGGCCAGATTGCGGTGGATGTAACCCCGATACCGGAGCTGGACAGACCCGTATCTCCGGAGGCGGTCAAGGAGGATTCCAAAGCGCAAGGAAGGGTCGAGCCTCCGACAGACGCGGTTGTCGGTGACGGAGAGTGATCAGGAGGCGGTTTTTAACGCTTCCTGAGCCCACTCACTGTCGCTCCGGCTGCCGTCAGAAACTCCACGTCGGTTTTGAGGTGTAACAAGCGCAGGCCCTTCTGCTTCATCGCTTCTGTCAGCGCAGGCGCGAATTCGTCGGTGCTTTCCACCGTTGCGCTCCATCCGCCATAAGCCTTGGCCAGTGCTGCGAAATTGGGATTCTTGAGCGAGGTTGCCGACAGCCGCGCGGGATATTCGCGCTCCTGGTGGAGGCGGATCGTGCCGAAGCTGCCATTGTCGATCACCAGTACCAGCAGATTGGCGTCATATTGGATCGCGGTGGCAAGCTCCTGGCCATTCATCATGAAATCGCCGTCTCCGGCCAGCGCAACGACTGTGCGGTCCGGAAAGCGTAAAGCTGCTGCAACCGATGCGGGGACGCCATAACCCATCGCGCCGGATGTCGGGGCGAGTTGGCTCGGGAAATTGCCATATTTCCAGTAGCGGTGCCACCAGCCGGAAAAATTGCCCGCCCCGTTGCAGATGATCGCATCGGCGGGAAGCAGTTTCTGCATCGCCGCGACGCATGGGCCGAGATCGAGCTTTGCTGTTGTCGGTTCTGGCGTCGACCAGGCGAGATAGTCCTGATGCGCGGCCTTGCCTGCATCGAAACTGAGCAGATCATCTTCCCACAGCGCCACCTGTTCGGCAAATTCGTCCATCTCGGCGCAGATCGGCAGGTCGGTGCGGTAGACATGGTTGAGCTCGTCCGGATCAGGGTGGACATGGACAAGAATCTGACCGGGATGGTCGGGCGTGATCAAACTATAGCCCTCGGTGGTCGCTTCGCCGAGCCGCGCGCCTACGGCCAGCACCAGATCGGCGCCCTTGATCCGCTGGATCAGCTTGGGATTGGGACCATAGCCGAGATTGCCGGCATAGACCGGGCTCTCGTTGGGGAAATTATCCTGCCGCCGGAATGCTACCGCGACCGGCAGGCCGATCCGTTCGGCATATTGGGCGAAATAATGTTTCGCCTTGTTGCTCCAGCCAGCGCCGCCGATAATCGCAATCGGATCAGTTGCATCGCGCAGCATATCGGTGAGCGTGGTCATTACATCGGGGCACAGCGGCTGGGCGGGGGCGATCACCTTGGGCCGGTCGAGCGCTTCGACCTCGTCGCGCAGCATATCCTCGGGCAGTGCCAGAACGACCGGTCCGGGGCGTCCACTGCTTGCGGTATCAAAGGCGCGCGCAAGATATTCCGGAATTCGCGCCGCATTGTCGATCCGCGCTGCCCATTTGGCTAATGGTGTAAACATTGCGGTGAAATCGACTTCCTGAAAGCCTTCCCGGTCGCGATCATCACGGGCGACATCGCCGATAAACAGGATCATCGGCGTCGAATCCTGCATCGCGGTGTGGACACCGATGCTGGCATTGGTCGCGCCGGGACCGCGGGTAACAAAGGCAATGCCGGGCTGTCCGGTCATTTTGCCATCGGCTTCGGCCATGAACGCTGCGCTGCCGTCCTGCCGCGTCGCAACCGTCTGGATCGTGCCGCAATCGTGGAGCGCATCGAGGACCGAGAGGAAGCTTTCGCCGGGAACGGTGAATATCCGTTCGGTGCCCTGAATGACCAGTTGATCGACCAAAATCTGCGCGCCGGTGCGTTTTTTCATCATATTCTCTCCTTGCTCACCCGCCCTTCTCCCGTGAGGGAGAAGGATATGGAGCCTTTGCAGCTTTGCTGCCTAGGCGAAGTTGGATGAGGATGTTCTGCTCTCGAGATATTGTACACCCTCACCCAGCTATGACTAGGCAACAAGTTGCCAAGTCGTCGCAACCAGTTCAAATCGATTTCGGGCCGAAATAATACCCCATATCATTTCTAGATCATGCCGGGGGCATGATCTCCCCGAAGTCGATTTGAACTCCCTCACGGGAGAGGGATTTCAAGCCTGATGAATAGCCTTGGTCACCATATAGGCCTTCAGTCCATCAGGCCCGTCTTCCGATCCGTGACCGCTTTCCTTTACCCCGCCAAAGGGCGCATCGCCGGGGCTGACGGTGAGATTGTTGATCGCCACCATTCCGGCTTCGATCCTGTCGCCGACCATATTGGCGGTACGCAGACTTTCGGTAAAGGCGTAGGCGGCGAGGCCGAGCGGCAGGCGGTTGGCCTGTTCGATGGCTTCGTCGAGCGTGTCGAAGGGCCGCATCACGGCGACTGGTCCGAACGGCTCTTCGTTCATGATATTGGCATCGAGCGGGACGTGGGACAGCACGGTGGGATCAAAGAAGAATCCCTTGTCGCCGCGCCGTTCGCCGCCGAGCCGGACGTCGGCACCCTTGGTCCGCGCATCTTCAATCATCGCCCCGACCGCGCTCGGCCGGCGCGGGTTGGCGAGCGGGCCCATTTCGACATCTTCAAACCCGTCACCCACGCTGACTTTTTGCGCGCGTTCGGTGAAAGCTTTTTCAAAGCGGTCATAAATGCCCGACTGGACATAGAATCGGGTCGGCGAGACGCAGACCTGACCGGCGTTGCGGAACTTGCCGGTCACCACCAGATCGAGCGTCTTTTCCAGATCGCAATCATCAAAGACCAGCACCGGCGCATGACCACCCAGTTCCATGGTCGTGCGCTTCATGCCCTCGGCGGCCAGCTTCATCAGATGTTTGCCGACCGGAACCGATCCGGTGAAGCTGATCTTGCGGATCACCGGCGAGGCAATAAGATGGCTTGAGACCTCTGCCGGATCGCCAAAGACGATTTGCACGACTCCGGAGGGCAGGCCCGCATCGACGAGGCAGCGGATCATTTCAATCGGGCTCGCCGGGGTTTCCTCGGCCGGTTTGAGGATGATGGAACAGCCGGCGGCAATTGCTGGCGCCAGCTTGCGCACCGGGGTGAATACCGGAAAATTCCACGGACTGAATGCCGCAACCGGGCCAACCGGTTGATATTTCACGAAACTATTCTGGCCTGCGGGCCGCACGAGCACGCGACCGTAACAGCGCTTGGCTTCCTCCGCCATGATATCGAAATGGCTGGCGGAAGCTGTAACTTCGCCAACTGCCTGGGCCAGCGGCTTGCCTTGCTCTGCGGTCATCAGGCGACCGATTTCCGGTGCCCGTTCGCGCATCAAGTCAGCGGCTTTGTGCAAAATCGCTGCGCGCTCTGCGACAGGCGTGTCGCGCCATACCGGAAAGGCCCGCTCTGCGGCCCTCAGCGCCCGGTCGAGATCGGCCCTGGTTGCCTTGGGCAGATCCGAAATGGCCTGTCCGGTCGCCGGATTGACGACCTGATGGATATCGCGATCTTCGCCATCAATCCATTCGCCATCGATATGGAGTTGCAATTTTCGGGGATAAGCGTTGGACATAGTTGCTCCTGAAACTGTCTGCCTTGCTACTAGACTTGTCGCCGGATTCCCGCAATGACTGTCACAAAATTTGGGAGGATATGTTTATGGAAATAGTCACCGAAGGCCTGCGCTTTCCCGAAGGGCCGATTGCCATGCCCGACGGCAGCGTCATATTGGTTGAAATCGAAGCCAAGCAGCTGACCCGGGTATTGCCGGACGGCACCAAACAGGCGATCGCGAAGACCGGAGGCGGTCCCAACGGGGCAGCAATGGGCCCGGATGGCAAAATCTATGTCTGCAACAATGGCGGTTTTGAATATCAGGATGAAAACGGCTTCCTGACCCCCGCCGGCATCGCCAAGGATTATGTAGGTGGTAGCATACAGCGGGTGGATCCCGATAGCGGTGAGGTCGAAACGCTCTATAATGATGGTGATTTCGGCTGCATCCTGCGCGGTCCCAATGATATCCAGTTTGACGCGCACGGCGGCTTCTGGTTCACCGACCATGGCAAGACCGACTATGGCAAGCGCTGTCACGACATTGTCGGGATTTTCTATGCCAAGGCCGACGGCAGCCATCTGGAAGAAGTGATTTTTCCTTCGAATAACCCCAATGGCATTGGGGTTTCACCGGACGGCAAGACGCTCTACGCCGCCGAAACCTTCACCTGCCGCTTGATGAAATTCAACATCACCGCGCCCGGAAAGGTCGCGCCCGACGCGGGTCCCGGCGGTCCCGGCATCCCGCTATACCGGCCCTCCGGTTACAAGTTTTTCGACAGCCTCGCGATGGAGGAATGCGGCAATATCTGCGTCGCGACCATCGGCGAAAGCGGGATCAGCGTGGTTTCGCCCGAAGGTGATCTGGTCGAATTTGTCCCGACGCCGGATATCTACACCACCAATATCTGTTTTGGCGGTGACGATATGATGGATGCCTGGATATGTCTGTCCGCGACCGGAAAGCTGGTCAAAACCCGCTGGAAACGGCCGGGATTGAAACTGGAATATTTGAATAAATAGGATCAGAAATTGTCAAGATTGCATCACGAACCACATCTGCTTGAACGTGTCGGCTGGCTGCGTGCCGCCGTATTGGGAGCGAATGACGGGATTGTCTCGACCGCAAGTCTGGTTGTCGGGGTGGCAGCCGCCGCCACCTCCCAGGAGACGATAATGCTCACCGCTTTCGCCGGACTGGTTGCCGGCTCCATGTCGATGGCAGCGGGCGAATATGTTTCGGTCAGTTCCCAGGCCGATAGCGAAGCGGCAGAACGGGCCAAGGAAATCTGGGAGCTGGAGAACCAGCCCAAGGCCGAGCGGCTGGAGCTGATATCGATATACAAGAAGCGGGGATTGACGAGCGATCTTGCGGAACAGGTTGCCGACCAGATGACGGCGCATGACGCGCTGGGGACGCACTTGCGCGACGAGCTCGGGTTGACCGAGCATTATTCGGCCAGGCCGCTACAGGCTGCTGCCACTTCTGCGCTTGCTTTTGCGGCTGGGGCTTTGGTGCCGGTGATCCTAGCGGCGCTGCTGAGTGGCGAGATGCTGATCTGGGCTGTGATTGTGACGGCATTGTTGTTACTCGCGTCGCTGGGGGCGGCTGGCGCCATACTTGGCGGGGCGCCGATTGCGCGACCGGTTGTTCGCGTGACTTTCTGGGGTGCCGCGGCCATGGCCTTGACTGCCGCCATCGGATCGATTTTTGGAGCTGTTGTTGCATGAAATATGAGACCGTAATTTTCGACTTTGGCGGGGTGATTACATCGTCACCCTTCGAAGCCTTCAACCGGCTGGAAGCTGAAAAAGGCGTGCCCAGAGACAGCGTTCGCCGGATCAACAGCACGGACCCTGATGGCAATGCCTGGGCCAAATTCGAACGCGCGGAGCTGGATGCGGCCGGGTTTGACGAGGCGTTTGCGCAGGAAGCAAAGGCCATTGGTATCGAACTGCGCGGAGCGGATGTGCTGGCGCGACTGGCTGGCGACGTGCGTCCCGCTATGGTGGCGACGCTTGACCGATTGAAAACGGAAGGCTTTACCATCGCTTGCATCACCAACAACGTGCCCGCGGGCAAGGGCGCAGGCATGGCGATGGATGATGAAAAAGCGGCTGCGGTGAAAGATATCATGCGGCGCTTCGACCATATTATCGAAAGCAGCAAGGCGGGCATCCGCAAACCGGACCCGCGCATTTACCAGATGATGTGCGAGGCGCTGGACGTCGAACCGGGGCAATGCATCTATCTCGATGATCTTGGAATCAACTGTAAACCGGCTGCCGCTCTTGGCATGGCGGCGATCAAGGTTTCGGCAGAACGGCAGGCGCTTGATGATCTGGGCGCTTTGTTGAATATGCAATTGCCCTGATGGTTGTCGCGCACTCGAAAGAGCCGGTAAGATTTTTGTGATCAATGAGTCGTCGAAAGCTGATGAAATCGCTATAGACGCAAGGGGTTGCAAGGGTGTGGGGATTCGTGGGTAACAGCTTTTCGGACAGATTTGGCGTTATGGTCCGCTGGTATAACCGGCAGGGCCTTTATCCTGTTCTGTTCGTCCTTTTGGCAGTTTTGCTGTTGATTCAGACGATTCGCCTGATCTGGCTGGTCCTGACGCCCCTGGGTCCGGTCGGTGACTATCGCGCCGCTGAAGTGCAAACCCTGTCTCCGCAATCGCGCCTGATTTTGTTCGGCAGCTTCGATCCCTTTTTTCGCAGCAATGCGGCGCAAACCGCTAATGTTGTGACATCGCTGCAACTGACACTTTTCGGGATCCGCATGAACGAGGCATCGGGACTGGGGTCTGCGATATTGTCCGGCCCCGAAGGGGTGCAGGAAAGCTATGCTGTGGGTGAAGAGATATTGCCCGGTGTAACGTTGAACAGTGTCGCCTTTGACCATGTGATCATCAATCGCGGCGGTGTTCTGGAAAGCCTGTATCTCGACCAGTCGATACCCGCAGAAACCGTCGGGACGGACGCTCCCATGGCTTCTTTTCCCCTGACGGCAGATGGCAATGAAATTCCGGGCGTCGCATCGCTGGCACCGCGCAACGATCAGGGCCGCGTCACCGGTATATTGGTTTCTCCGTTGGGAGATGGCACCCTGTTCAACGGCGCGGGTTTTCGCAATGGTGATATCATCATATCGATCAACGGCAGTCCGGTCGGTTCGACGAGCGATATCGAAGCGTTGAAAAGCCAGATCGGGCCCAGCACGCGCCTGTCCGTCGAAGTCGAGCGCGGAGCCAAGACGGTTCCGATCACTGTCAATCTGGGAGCCCAGTAATGCGTAGTTTATTCGCCCGGATCATAGCCGTTGTTGCTCTTTGTCTCGGTCTGTCAGCTGCACCGGTGTCTGCCCAGCACACGCTGAATGTCCGCGATGCCGACATCCGCGCCTTCGTGCAGGATGCGGCGCGGGTGACCGGCCGCACCTTCATCATCGACAGCCGGGTACAGGGCAAGGTTTCGGTGGTCACCGACCGTCCGCTCAGTCGCTCGGAATATTTCGAGATATTTCTGTCGACCCTGCGCGCCAATAATCTGGTCGCGATTCCCACGACGCGCGGCGCCTATCGCATCCAGCCGGCCGATGGCGCGGCTTCTCAGCCGACCCGGATCGGGTCGCGCGGCGCCGAGGCCAACCAGTTGGTGACAGAAGTCGTACGGCTCAAGTCGATAGTCGCCAGCGAAGCGCTGGAAACCCTGCGCCCGCTGGTCAGCAAGCAGGGATCAATCACCTCCAACCGCAACGCCAATAGCCTGGTGATTGTCGATTATGCCGACAATATCCGCCGGATCCGGAGGCTGGTGGGGGAAATTGACCGCGACAGCGCCGCCAGCACAATCATCAATCTCAAAAACGCCGGTGCGCGGGAAATCGCAACCTCGCTTCAGGCGCTGGCCGCACAGGGCGGCGGCGAGGGGCTGCGCGCTCCGGTAACCGTGGTGCCGATCGACAGCAGCAACAGCATCGCCCTGCGCGGTGATCCGGGCGCGGTTTCGCGCTTTGCGCAGATGGCGCGGGAGCTGGATCAGCGCGCGGAATCGGGGACCGAGATACGCGTCCACCGGCTGGACTATGCCAATGCCGAGCATCTCTTGCCGGTTATCGAAAACCTGCTGGGCAATGGCGGTACACGTTCCGCTACGGTCGTGCCGGCCGGAGATGGTGAAGGTGCGGCAGCACCGGGTGCGACAGGCGGCGGCAATGGCATTGCCAGCCGCGGTCCCGCCATCGTCACTCGTCTGGAAGGGACCAACGCGATCATTGTCGCTGCCAATCCCGATGTCCAGCGGATGATCGGCGAACTGATCCGCCAGCTCGATACGCGTCAGGAACAGGTGGTTGTCGAAGCGATCATCGTCGAGATTTCGGAAACTCTCGCCCGCGAACTGGGCGTGCAATGGCTGGTCGGCGGGAAAGACGTGCCCTTTGCGGTGACCAATTTCTCCAACGCCTCTCCCAATATCGTCGATGTTGCCGGCGGTCTGCTGGCTGATCAATTTGATACAACCACCACCACAACGACCACGACCGCGACAACGACCACCACCAATAGCTCGGTTGGCGATGCGCTGCGTCAGAATGCCGCTGATGCGGTGCTTGCGGCGCGCGGCGGTTTTGGCGGTTTTGCGACCAGCCTGGGAGGAAACGCCGTGCTCGGTGCGATTATTAATGCGGTGCAGTCGGACAGCAACAGCAATGTGCTCTCGACGCCTTCGCTGACCGTGAACAATAATCTCAAGGGCAGCATATTATTCGGTCAGGAGATCCCGGTGTCGACCGGCGAAGCGCTGTCGAGCAATTTCGACAATGCGTTCCGCACGATCCAGCGGCAGAATGTCGGAATCGAGCTGGAAGTGACACCGCAGATCAACGCCGGCGATGAGGTGCGGATGGAATTGCGTCAGCAGGTCAGCTCTATTGCCGGACCGGTTTCCAAAAGTTTCAACGAGCTGATTATCAACAAGCGGGAAATCAACACGACGGTGACTGTGCGCGATGGCGAGATTATCGCGCTGGGGGGCTTGCTCGACGACAACGAGCGGCGCACGATCCAGAAAGTCCCGTTTCTCGGCGATATTCCGATCCTCGGAGAACTGTTCAAGTCGCGCGGAAAATCGCGGGTCAAAACCAATTTGATGGTGTTCATCCGTCCGACTATCCTGAAAGATCCCAATGATGCGCGGCGTTTCTCGAGTTCGCGCTACGGCTATATCCGCGACCGCCAGCTTGCCCGCAATCCGGATCAGGAGCCCTCGCTCGACGCGCTGGTGCGCGATTATCTCGGGACCGTACCGCCGTCCGTACCGTCGCGCCCGGATGACCAGATCATCTATGCACCCGGCGATATGCCTGCGGTCAGGGACAGCGGCATGATCGAGCAAGCACCGCTGCCGGCGAGCGAGACCAGCGGAAATCCATGATGGAAATCGCGCGGGGAACAGAGGCGGTTGTTTCCGAAGCGGATGACGGGCCGGTCGTGCCAACGGCTGCCAAGGACCTGCCTTATTCTTACGCCCGCGATCATGGCCTGTTGCTGCAGGATCGCACCGGCGACCGGCTTTCCCTCGCGATGCGCGCGGGGTCTGATCCGTCGGCTCTGCTCGAGGTTCGCCGCTATCTGGCGTTGCCGTTTGACGTCGAACTGGTCGATGGTCCGGCGTTCGAGAAGCTGCTCAGCGCCCATTATGCGATGGACGGATCGGCGGCGGCGATGGCCGGAGATATGGCGCTGGCCGGCGAAGGACTGGACGATATCGCCGGCGATATTCCCAGCGCAGAGGATTTGCTCGATAGTGCCGATGACGCGCCCACCATCCGGCTGATCAACGGGATTATTGCAGAAGCGGCGCGGCAGGGTGCTTCGGATATCCATATCGAACCCTATGAGACGGGTCTGGTGGTCAGGATGCGGGTCGACGGCGTGCTGACCGAAAAGCTGCGGATGCCGCCGCATGTGGCCGGCGTGATTGTCAACCGGATCAAGGTGATGGCGCGACTCGATATAGCCGAGCGGCGTATTCCGCAGGATGGCCGGATCAGCCTGACCCTAGGCGGGAAATTGCTCGACGTGCGTGTGTCCACTCTGCCCAACCGGGCGAGCGAGCGGGTGGTGATGCGGATTTTGGACAAGGAAAGCGCGGGTATCTTGCTCGACCTCCTCGGCATGTCGCCAAGCACTCACGCGATCCTCACCGATGCGCTCAGTGAACCCAATGGCATCATTCTGGTCACCGGGCCGACCGGTTCGGGCAAGACCACGACGCTTTATGCCGGGCTCAAGCAGCTGAACGATGGCAGCCGTAATATCCTGACCATCGAGGACCCGGTGGAATATGCGATCGAGGGGATCGGCCAGACCCAGGTGAATGCGAAAGTCGGCCTGACCTTTGCTGCGGGCCTACGCGCCATTCTCAGACAGGACCCGGATGTGGTGATGGTCGGGGAGATCAGGGACCGTGAGACGGCCGATATTGCGGTGCAGGCGAGCCTCACCGGCCATCTGGTGCTCTCTACCGTCCACACCAATGACGCGGTGGGCGCGATCACGCGGATGCGCGACATGAAGGTGGAGCCGTTTCTGCTGGCCTCGACGCTGCGCGCGGTGATTGCCCAGCGTCTGGTCCGCAGGCTGTGCGAAGAATGCCGCACACCGGTCGAGGCTGATGGCTCACTGGCCGTGTTGCTAGGGTTCGAAAAAGGCACCGTGATCTACCGCGAGACTGGCTGCGATGCATGCAACCACACCGGCTTTCAGGGCCGGATCGGGGTGTTCGAGGCGATCCGGATCGACGACACATTGCGCAAGCTGATCAACGAGGGCGGCGAGGAAGCCGACATTGCGGCCCATGCCTTCCGGCGCCAGCCCCATCTTGGCGCCGCCGCCAGAAGCCTCGTCCGCGAAGGGCTTACCACCGCCGAAGAAGCGATCAGAATCTCCCGGCGCGAAAGCGAAGCGGCCGATGCCTGAATATGCCTATACCGCCATCGACCCCAAGGGCCGCGAAAAGACCGGACGGCTGGCCGCGGCTAGCGACGATGCCGCGCGGGCAAAACTGACCGAGCGGAATTTCTATGTCGTCAGCATGGAAGCGGCGCAGGGCAAGCAAGGCAAGGCGTCTGCCGGCTTGCTGGGTCCAAAAAAACTGACATCGAAAGAACTCACTTTGTTCACGCGGCAATTGTCCTCGCTGGTGCAGGTCAGTCCGCTGGAGGAAGCACTGCGGCTGATCGGCAACCAGAATGAAAAGCCCCATGTCCGGCAGCGGATCGCGACGGTGCATGGCGGAGTGATCGAGGGGCAGCGCCTGTCCGAAGCAATGCGCCGCGAACCGAAAAGCTTTCCGCCGCTCTATCGGGCGATGATCGCCGCAGGGGAAAGTTCCGGTACGCTGCCGGATATCACGGAACGGCTCGCCGATCTGCTCGAGCGACAGGCCGAATTGCACGGCAAGCTGATCGGCACGCTTGCCTATCCGATTGTGCTGGCGCTGGTATCGGTCATCGTGGTTGCGCTGCTGATGATCGCGGTCGTGCCCAAGGTGGTCGATCAATTCGACAATGTGAACCAGCAACTCCCGCTGATCACCCGTATAGTGATAGGCATTTCCAGCTTTCTGGCCGACTGGTGGTGGGCGATTGCGATCCTGATCGGGATGGTGCTAATGATCGGTTGGCGCGCGCTTCAGGAGCCCCGGATCAAATATAGTTTCGACGGCTTCCTGCTGCGCCTGCCGTTTTTCGGGCGGTTGCTGAGGGATTTGCATGCGGCCCGACTGGCACGGACCTTGTCGACCATGGTGGCCAGCCGCTTGCCGATCATCGAGGGATTGCGGCTGACCACCCAGACGATCCACAACAGCGTGCTGCGCAAGGCTTCGGAAGATATGGTGGAAGCCATAAGAGGCGGCGGGAGCCTGTCCAGCGCGCTCAAAAATACCGGCGTTTTCCCACCGATGCTGGTCTATATGACCTCCAGCGGCGAAGCATCGGGCCGGCTTGATGACATGCTGGCGCGGGCGGCGGGCTATCTGGAGCGCGAATTCGACAATTTCAGCTCCACCGCCTTGTCCTTGCTGGAACCGTTAATCATCGTTGCGCTTGGCGGGCTGGTCGCGGTGGTGATACTGGCGATATTATTGCCGATATTGCAGCTCCAGAATCTTGCCGGACTATAGGGCCGGGGACAAAGGAATGATCATGACGACAGACATAGAAAATCCTGGCGAGGCCTTGGCTCCGGAAATGAAACCCCGGAAAAAGCCCAATGGCTTCACATTGGTCGAGCTGATGGTGGTGATCTTTATCCTTGGCCTGCTGACCACGATCGTGGTGATCAATGTCCTGCCCAGTCAGGATCGCGCGATGGAAACAAAAGCTCGAGCGGATATCGCGACTCTGGGTCAGGCGCTCGAAATGTACCGGCTCGACAATCTTGGCTATCCGAGCTCGTCCGACGGGTTGCAGGCGCTGATTGCTGCGCCTCCGTCGCTGGCCACGACCGCACGCTATCGCCAGGGCGGCTATATCAAGAAACTGCCCGATGATCCGTGGGGACGGCCCTATCAATATGACAATCCCGGACGCCGTGGTCCTGGTTTCGATCTTTATTCGCTGGGCGCTGACGGGGCACCGGGCGGTGAAGATGACGATGCCGATATCTACGGCGAATAAGAACAGAAGCGCGTGAACCAAGATTTTCTTCTAACGGCCTTTCCGGCTACCGATGACGAGGCGCTCTATTGGTGGCGCGTCGCCGATGGCGTGTTGCAGTCCCGGGGATGCGATCCGGATCCGCTCGCGGCCTCTCAAGCCAGCAGGCTGGATGAAGAACAGGTTGAAGTGGGCGTGATAGCGGTCGTTCCGTCACATCTAACCACTATCATGGGCCACGAAGCAATCGCCGATGCGACGGAAAGTCAAGCGCATACAGCGGCGATCATGGCGGCGAGAGCCCATAGTCTGGACAGCGAACAGCTTCACATCATATCCACAATAGATCAAGCCGGCGGGGTGGTTACGGCATCGCTCGGCAGGGACATATTGTCGGCGGGTCTGGTGCGTTTGCAGGCGTTGAATCTCGACCCCGATGCGATCCTTCCTTCGGGCTGGTTGCTGCCGGTCGCGAGCAACGGAGTGGTTTCGGCAGATTTCGGATTTGACCAGGTCATCCGCGCGGGCAATATCATAGCGACCGATGATCCCGCGATCCGGGAGCTTCTGTTTGCCGACCAGACCATCACGCCGATTGCCGGTGACGCCTTTGACGCGATGCTGGTCGGTGCGTCTCAAAAGACCGACCTGAATTTTCGGACCGGACCGTTTGCCAAGAAAACGCAACGCACGATGGATGCAACGCAAAAGCGCGTGCTTGGCTGGATGGTCGCGGCGCTGGTCATATTGTCGCTTGCCATTCCGCTGATCCAGCTGGCCCAATATCACCGGGCCGCCGATGCAGCGGACGAGGCTGCTCTGGCCAGTGCCGATTCCGTGCTGGGTGAGGTGGAAGATCCGGACAGCGCCGAGCGGGCGCTGGACGAGCGGCTGATTGCCGAAAATCGCGGGAATATCATGTTCCCGGTTCCGGCTTCTGCGCTATATTCTGCGCTGCAACAGTCCCCGAACGTGGTGATCACCCGGATGGCTTATGGCGAGAACGGGATAATTTCAGCGACCTTATCCGCTATCCGCAATGAGGATATCAACCCGGCCCTGCTGGCGATGCAGGAAGCGGGGTTTATCATCACCGCAACCCCGCGCACCGATGCCACGGGTTCGGCGCAAGCGGATATTACGGTGAGGGCGCCATGATCGAAAATGCAAGAACCTGGTTTGTCGGGCTCACCCAAAGAGAGCGAATATTGGTCAGAATTGCAGCCCTGCTGGTGGCGGGACTGGTTGGCTATTATGGCATCGTACGGCCGATGGCCGGAGCGATGACCGCTGCCGAAGAGCGTTATGTCTATGCGATCGAACGGCAGGCCCGGATAGAAGCCAAGGTTGCGGCTCTTCTGCCGCCGGTGGACGGGAAAGTGGCAAATTTCAGCGGCAAAATCGATTCCTTTGTCAGTCAGAGCGCAGGAGAAACCGGGATTGCGGTGGGCTCGATCGATCCACAATCGGAAAGCCGGGTCAATATGCTGGTGGAATCGGCGAAGCCGACAGCGCTGTTTGGATGGCTGGCGCGGATCGAACGGGAAGGAATTGTTGTGGAGTCGCTCAGCGTCAATCCTGCTAGCAATGGAACCGTGTCAGCGACGCTGACCTTGCGATCACATTAGCCGAACGGTTTGCGTCCCGTTACTCGGCCGGTTCGATATGATGCTGCTTGTCTTTGGCGGGAAACATCACGCCGCCATCCTCGACTGACATGACTTCCGGCTCGGTCAGGCCGGAGATTGCGATCTTTGCGTCTTTCTGCACCCATTCGCCCTTTGTGTTACGAATATAGGCGGGCGCCCGTTGGACGTTCCACACCAAGCCCATCTTTTCCCAAAGATAGATGATCTGGCCGTTCAGGTCGAATTCCCACCAAGCAATTTTCGACGAAGCGGCGCGGGGGTGCTGGTGATGGTTGTTGTGCCATCCGTCACCGAAGGTCATCCACGCCATGAACCAGTTGTTACGAGAACCGTCCTTGGTCTTGAACCGTTGCGAGCCAAAAACGTGGCCGATGCTGTTCACGCCCATGACAAAATTCAGGAAGAAGAAGTTGCGAAAGAAGCCGCCGATCAGGATGGTGCCGATGATATATTCCGGCCCGCCGAATGCCAGCGCCCACAGAGCCGGCAAGACGATGCTCGAGAAAATGGCAATCGACCAGCGATGCTTGTGACACCATAAAACCTGCGGATCGTCGATCAGACCCTTGCCGTAAACATTCATGTCCGATGTCGTATTGTCGAACAGCCAGCCGAAATGGGCGATGCCAAGGCCTTTCCATATCGGCATTTTCTGACCGTAGCCGTCGACATAGGGACTGTGCACGTCACCAACATCATCGGAAAAAGCATGATGGCGGCGATGGTCGGCAGCCCATTTCAGCACCGAAGCCTGACACGCCATTTGCGCCATGATCCCCATGGCGAGGCGCATTTTGGGCCCCGCTTCAAAGGCACGGTGGGTGAAATAGCGATGATAGCCGATACCCACACCCATGTTGATCAGCGCAAAGCCGAACAGAAAAGCAGACCATTCCACCCAGCCGGTCGAATGAGCGATGGTCCAGTATAAGGCGCCGAGCGAACCCACCACCATTGTGGAAAGCAATATGCCATATTCGATGCGTTTTGCCCGCGCCGCCGGGCCGCCAATGATGACGCCATGCTGCGGATGCTTTTCCGATGGTGTGTAATCATCGGGTTGAATATCGCTAAATGCGCTTGCCATCGACCAAAATCCTCGAAACTTAACTCGAAAACTCAGGATATAGGCTATTTGCGATGATTACAATTGTCTTAACCTTTAGCCGGCACGCCGGTCAGATAGCTGTCCGCTAAAGTCAAATTTGGCGCACCAATTGATCCGTTCGCCCCGAAAGTGGGCGCGATTTGTTCTGAAGCGGCAACCGTTCAGGATCGGGGCAGCGCGTCATGGCTGGCTAATCGTCGCTGACAGGTTCGCGCGCGTTGGGACTGGTCCTCGGTGAATGGCGGGGACCTTCCACACGTGGCGGTCTGGGAGTCGGAACAGGCCGGGCTTGTGGCTGTTCGGCTGCCATCGTCGGCCGACGGTCGTCCCGCCCCGCCCGATCGCCGCGATCGCGAGCCGGGGCGGCTTGGCCATTGCTGCCGGGTCGCGGTGCTCTCGTTTCTGGGCGGTTGCCGGGGTCGTTGCGCGTGCCGCTATTGTCGCGGTAGTGGCCCCGCCTTTGATCGCGGGTGCCGTCTCCGCGCTCATATCGCCCGTCACGTCGTTCTGTTCGCCGTTCCGGGTTCCGATTGCGGTCTCTGGCGTGGTGCCCGCCATATTCGGCCCGCTGTCTGGCCCAATGACGGCGGTGATGGTCACGCATAGCGTGGCGCCTGCCGCCGCGATCGAAGATATAGATCCCGTAGCCGGGATAATAATATTGATCATACCAGCCGCCACCGTAACCGATATTGGCAAAGCCATAGCCATAGTCGCAGGCATAATAGTCGTCGAACGGGGCGTAAGGATCGCAGCCATAGCCACTATTGTTGACATAGCCGTCACCATAATAGCCGGAACCGCCGTACATGCAGCCGCCCAGACTCAACAACGCACCGGCGGTCACGGCAGATTTCAGCAATCGGGGCATCGTAAAATTGGTCATGACATTTCCCTCGGAATCCGGCCCCGGTGGCACCAGCCATGCAAGGTCGTGATTCGTTATCTGTTGCCGCCACAGGTAACGCGCTGCGATTGAATAGCTTATGAATGGAGGGCCTTGCTGACATTAATGAAAGTAGCTAGTAAGCAATAGAAACCCCATTTCAGGAGCTCCCCCTTGGCGACAACTACAGCAAAACCACATGGACATCCCTATCAGGAAACCGCCAATCCCCATTGGGTGACACCTCCAAGCGAAGAGCAACTGGCACATATTCCCGGTGAAAACGGCTTGCCGATATTGGGAACGACGCTGAAGGTGATCAATGACCCGATCGGTTTTGGCAAATATATGTTCGAACGCTATGGTTCGGTCTATCGCACCAATAGTTTCGGCAAGCAGAATGTCATGCTGCTCGGTGCCGATGCGACCGAATTGGTGATGTTCAACAGAGACAAGATATTTTCCAGCGAACAGGGCTGGGGACCGGTGCTCAACAATCTTTTCCCGCGCGGACTGATGCTGATGGATTTTGACCGGCACAGAGCCGACCGCAAGGCGCTCTCGGTTGCGTTCAAGCCCGGGCCGATGAAACACCATTGCGAGGTTCTGGGAACGGGCATATTGGACCGCGTTGCCGAGTGGAGCGGGACCGAATTCAATTTCTATCCGGCGATCAAGTCGCTTTCGCTCGATACTGCTGCCAGCGCCATCCTTGGTATCCCCTGGGGGCCGGAAGCAGACAAGATCAACAAGGCCTTTGTTGATGAAGTGCAGGCCTCGATCGGCGTCGTGCGCTCACCCATTCCATTCACCAAGATGCGGAAAGGCGTGAAGGCACGCGAATATTTGCTCGACTATTTTACCCCTCAGGTAAAGGAGCGACGGGCTAGGGGCGGAGAGGATATCTTCACCCAGATCTGCCTCGCTACCCATGAGAATGGCGAGTTGCTGACCGAAGACGAGGTCGTCGATCACATGAATTTCCTGATGATGGCGGCGCATGACACGATTACGTCATCGGCGACCAGCATGACCTATTTGCTCGCCAAGCACCCCGAATGGCAGGACCGTCTGCGCGAGGAATGCCTGGCGGTTGCACCGGCCGGGACGGTGCTCACGATGGAACAGCTGGGTAAGCTGGAACTCACCGAAATGGCGTTCAAGGAAGCGCTGCGGTTGATCCCGCCGGTGCCGAGCATTCCGCGACGCGCGCTCAAGGATTTCACGTTCCGCAACTACACGATACCGGCTGGCACCAATATTGGCATCAGCCCGCAATTCGTCCACAAGATGGAGAAGCACTGGCCCGATCCCGACAGGTTCGATCCCCTCCGCTTCACCCCCGAAAACAGCGCCGGACGCCACAAATATGCCTGGGTCCCTTTTGGTGGAGGCGCGCATATGTGTCTGGGTCTCCATTTCGCCTATATGCAGATCAAGATATTGATGCACGCGATGCTGACCCGGAACCGCATTGTCTTGCAAGGCGGGCCGGATTATGAACCGAACTGGCAAGTCTTTCCGATCCCGCAGCCCAAGGACGGACTGCCGGTTCGGCTCGAACGGCTCTAGCTGCTGTGTTTCCGCAAATTTTAATTCTGCGTTTTGATGATCGGGACACCAGTCCTTGTTCATCTCTTGAATGTCGTCCCGCTTCTGCTGCGGGACACAGAAATTGACAGCCCGATTCCTTCGTGTCAATCTTCAATGACCCACGAGGAACAGAATAGGCTGCAGGGGGCTTTGGGGGTTTAGGAAAACAGTGAGCCTTCGCCCGTACGGGGGGCAAAGGTGCAGACTTGCGAACTTGTTTGCTGGTCGGAGCTAGATGAGGAGGCTCTACAAACGGAAGATTGTAGAGCCTCAACCAACTATGGCTAGGCAGGCCGTCTGCCACGTTACCAAATCCTTATCCGTCCAGAGAGAAGGGAATAAAAGGGGGATACCATATGATCGCATTTCGTTTGGTCACTATATTGATTGGCTTCATTCCGCTGTGGTTTGGGGTGAACGGTATATTTTTCGGTGCGGCGGAGCATATGGCTGGCGAACCGTTCAGCGCCGCGATGGACAATCAATATCGCTATCTTTCCGGCGTCTATATCGGCGTCGCGGTAATGATTTTCTACAGCTCTGGTGATATCAGGCGCAGGGGTGATCTGTTCCGCTTTGCGATCATCGCTATCTTCATCGGCGGCTGTGCAAGAGCGATATCCTATCTCACGATCGGTGCCCCGCCTACCGAACAAATCGCCGGGATGGTTATCGAATTGCTGGCACCGTTACTGCTGGTCTGGCGAGCGCGGGCGGTGCGATACTAGGGGGAAATATTCGGGAAATTTGGATTCTATTTTTGTGACAAGATCAGGATCCATGAAATTGTAATTGTCCGGAATGGCCAGATTTTTAACGGGTTTGTCTTTCAGCAATGCGCTAAATTTTTGAGCAATTTTTTTCTTGTGACGCGTTTCCATCACATAGATGAAATCCGCCCATATAATCAGATCACCAGATAGCGGCGTTTCTGCGTCATTGTTGATGCCTGCAGAGATAGCCGTCACCCCATCCACGCTGTTCAACACCGCTTCGGCAGTCGGGCTGCGCAATCGATTGCGGGAACAGACAAACAAAAGCTTCGTTTGGCCGCCGCTCACTTTGCCAGCATATCCTTCAGATAGCCGCCGGTATAGCTGGCCTTGACCTTGGCAACCTCTTCCGGCGTACCTTGCGCGACAATCTCGCCGCCGCGCACGCCGCCTTCGGGGCCGAGGTCGATTATATGGTCGGCGGTCTTGATAACATCGAGATTATGCTCGATCACCACCACGCTATTGCCCTGTTCGACAAGTCGGTGCAGCACATCCAGCAGCTTGCGGACATCCTCGAAATGGAGACCGGTGGTCGGCTCGTCGAGAATATAGAGCGTCTGTCCGGTTGATCGTTTGGACAGTTCCTTGGCCAGCTTCACCCGCTGGGCCTCGCCCCCGGACAGGGTAGTGGCCTGCTGGCCGACCTTCACATAGCCCAGGCCCACTTCAAACAGCATCGCCATCTTGTCGCGGATCGGCGGGACTGCCTTGAAAAAGCTCACTGCGTCCTCGACCGTCATATCGAGAATATCGGCGATCGACTTGCCCTTGAACTTCACCTCGAGCGTCTCGCGATTATAGCGTTTGCCACCGCATTCCTCGCAGGTGACATAGACATCGGGCAGGAAGTGCATCTCGATCTTGATCAGCCCGTCGCCACGGCACACTTCGCAGCGGCCACCCTTGACGTTGAAACTGAACCGGCCGGGCTTGTAGCCGCGCACCTGCGCCTCTGGCAGGCCGGCAAACCAGTCGCGGATATTGGTAAAGGCACCGGTATAGGTTGCCGGGTTCGAACGCGGGGTGCGGCCAATCGGCGACTGGTCGATATCGATGACCTTGTCGCAATATTGCAGGCCGGTGATCTTGTCGTGCTTGCCGGCAATCACCCGTGCGCCGTTGAGCGTCCGCGCCGCTGCTGCATAAAGCGTGTCGATGGTCAGCGAGCTTTTGCCCGAGCCTGATAGGCCGGTGACGCAGGTGAAGGTGCCGAGCGGAAAGGACGCGGTAACATTTTGCAGATTATTGGCGGTGGCGCCGTGCACGGTCAGCTTCTTGCCATTGCCCTTGCGCCGCTTGGCCGGAACCTCAATCTCCCGCGTGCCGTTAAGATAGGCGGCGGTCAGCGATCTTTTGGATTTCAATATCTGTTTGAGCGTTCCTTCGGCAACGACCTCGCCGCCATGGACGCCCGCGCCCGGTCCCATGTCGACGATCCAGTCCGCCGTCCGGATCGCATCTTCGTCATGTTCGACCACGATCACCGTATTGCCGAGATCGCGCAGGCGTTTGAGCGTGGTCAGCAACCGGTCATTGTCGCGCTGGTGCAGACCGATGCTCGGTTCATCCAGAACATAGAGCACACCGCTCAAGCCCGACCCTATCTGGCTGGCAAGGCGGATGCGCTGGCTCTCGCCGCCGGACAGCGTCCCGCTGGTCCGGTCGAGATTGAGATAATCCAGCCCGACATTGTTGAGGAATCCCAGTCGGGCAATAATTTCCTTGAGAATCGGTTCGGCAATCTGGCTCTGCGTCTTGTCCAGTTTCGCGCCCAATGTTTCGAAAAACTCGAGCGCATCGCCGACGCTGCGCCGGGTCGATATCGAAATATCCTCGCCAGCGATCTTCACCGCCAGCGCTTCGGGCTTGAGCCGCGCGCCATGACAGGTTTCGCAGGGTGCCGCTGCCTGGAATTTGGCCAGCTCCTCCTGCATCCAGGCACTCTCGGTCTGCAGCATGCGGCGTTTTAGATTGCCGACCACGCCCTCGAAAGGCTTCTTAACCTCATAGGATTTGCGGCCGTCCTGGAACCGCAGCGTCACGGGAAGGCCCTGCGTCCCGTTGAGGACGACATCGCGATGATGCTCGCTCAGTTCACTCCACGGGGTATCAAGGTCAAATTCAAAATGCCGCGCGAGACTGCCCAGAACCTGCATATAATATGGCGAGGGCGGGTTGGATTTTGCCCAGGGGACGACCGCGCCCTTTTTAATGCTCAGAGCCGGATTGGGGATGATCAACTGGGTGTCGAAATGGAGTTTTTCGCCGAGACCGTCGCAGGACGGACAAGCGCCTTGCGGGGCGTTGAACGAGAACAGGCGCGGGGCGATCTCCTCGATGGTGAAGCCGCTGACCGGGCAGGCGAAGCGTTCGGAAAAGACGATCCGGTTTGGGGGCAGGCCGGTGCCTTTCATCTTGCCCTGGGGGGAATCCGTTTGCCCTGAGCTTGTCGAAGGGCGCTTCTCGTCCGTTAGGCGTGCTTCGACAGGCTCAGCACTAACGGCTTTTGATCCCGACTCCGGTTTGAAATTCGCGCTGGCTTCCGCGACGCTCGACCCTTCGACAGGCTCAGGACGAACGGATTTTTTTGACGAGCCAGCGTCTTCACTCACCGTTCGTGCTGAGCCTGTCGAAGTGCGATTGGCATTCGCCAAAGCCTCTTCAACCGTCCCATCCGCCAGATCGACAAACGCCAGACCATCCGCCAGACGCAGCGCGGTTTCAAAACTGTCCGCCAGCCGCTGTTCCATGCCTTCGCGCACCACCAACCGGTCAACCACGACCTCAATGTCATGCTTGTATTTCTTGTCGAGCTTCGGCGTTTCCTCGATATCGTAAAATTCGCCGTCGACGCGGACCCGGGTGAAACCGGCCTTCTGCCACTCGAGCAATTCCTTGCGATATTCGCCCTTGCGTCCGCGCACCACCGGGGCGAGCAGGAAGAAGCGGGTTTTTTCGGGCAGGGTCATCACCCGGTCGACCATCTGCGACACCGTCTGCGCGGTGATCGGCAGACCGGTCGCCGGGGAATAAGGCGCTCCGGCGCGCGCCCAGAGCAGGCGCATATAGTCGTAAATCTCGGTCACCGTCGCGACGGTCGAGCGCGGATTGCGGCTGGTGGTTTTCTGCTCGATCGAGATCGCGGGCGACAGGCCCTCGATATGCTCGACATCGGGCTTCTGCATCATCTCCAGAAACTGCCGCGCATAGGCGCTGAGGCTCTCGACATAGCGCCGCTGCCCCTCGGCATAGATCGTATCGAATGCGAGGCTCGATTTGCCGGAGCCGGACAGGCCGGTGATCACGATCAGCTTCTCGCGCGGAAGCTCGATATCCACGCCCTTGAGATTATGCTCGCGGGCACCTTTGACTTTGATGTGGGTAAGACTCATGCGGGTGCTTTGCCGAAGATGCCGGAGAGAGTCCAGCGGGTCGAAAGGACAGGGTGGTCTGCGTTATATGTTCGATGTTTGTTCTTTTTGCAAGGGGGAGTTTTCGGGGGAGCGTGACGGGGGCCCGAGACCAGTTTTCAGTCAGACAGTATTCGGACAGCATCGCGGAGACGAGTTCGATCCACCGGGTGATGTTGACATCGACATTCTCTCCGCCGTCGACCGAGACAATCGCCGTTTTGGTCTTTTTAATATCGGACCGATCTTAGTTGTCACCCTTAACTCGCCGAAAAACCTCCCGGTATTTCTCGAAAAACCGTACATTCTCGGGCGCTCTCTTGCTTCGCATATCGCAGAAGAATTTTCGGTTCCAGCCTTTGGCGCTGCCGAGGTGGATCATGGCGTAGACATAGGTAAGCAGCCCGGCGGAAAGGGTGAAGGCGGCGAGCGAGCCGCCGATAGCCCATGTTGCGGCGGCGATTAGGGGGTAGACAAGAACCGGGAAGGAAATGGCCTTGCGATAATTGAAGATCATTTTGCTGTCGCGCGCGGGCAAACCGAATTTGCCGAGGAGAACCGAGGTAAATGGCAAGATGATATGCGTGACCACGGCGAACGGTTTTATCCACCATGGAATTGGGGCGAAAGCGATTGTACCCAGAGCGAGTAGCTCAAACGCCGGATAGCGCAAGCAAAGCAGCATCAATATGGAATAATCATGATGGTGTTTGACGGTCATGCGGATGAGTTGATCGACACCCTCCACCCTGTATCGCCCTTTTTCGCGGAAATAGAACACATTGTTCGGGAACATATAATATTTGATGAGATCATAGGCGTTGCGCGCATCTTTCACGCTTGGGCGGATTTCCAGAGCCTTTGCGACCTCATCGGTATAGTTACCGTAATAGACTAGATGATCCGTCGCCTTGGGCGGACGATTAGCGTAATATCTGCGGTTATATTTGGTGATACGTTTATCGATATCCGATTGCATCTTTGTACGAAAATCCGGATCTGTTATCATCCGGTGGACCAGCAGGCACTGCATCTCGCTGACATTATTGATCCCGCCCGTAAAGGGACGAATGAAACCAATCATATAGATATTGTTGAGCGTAGGCGGAACAACGCCCAGCCATGTCTCACGTTGCTTGAACCTATACGCATTTTGCCCGTCGCCATGCGTATGGATGGGCGGAATGGCGGGTTCTTCCGGGCCACCATCAATGATCAAGTCAAACGCGATGTTGTTGTCACCGTCGCTAAGCTGTTTCGCATTCCTATCGATCTTTGTCGTTTGCTTGTCCCATAATTTCACTAATCCTTGGTCGACAAAGAACGGCAGATCATTGAGTAGATAGCCGTCACGCAGGCAGTTTTCGAGATTGTCTCCGAAATATCTGCGATAGGTATCGACTGGCCAGTGCTTGATCGTGATATGGCCGTTTTCAATTGGCGCCCTGGCACCGAAAAAGTTGCGTACTTCCTTCTGTGGACGATTGGAGAGCGGATGGCGTACGCTCATGCTGTCACGGTCCATCAATTTTGCGAACAAAGGTCGTATCATACCTTGTACATAACCGCCGTCGATTAGCGCACGATATCCCCAGCGGCTGACCTCTGCCAGATTATGCACTTCAAACTGATCCATAGAATTATACCGTCCACCGGGATCGAGCGGTGAAAATGTGACGAACATCTTGTCGAGCGCAATGAATCCATTAGTCACCAGATGCACATCGGCACCAAAACCGACCAGCCGGGCGATAATCATATTCGCAGAGTCACCCGTCGATGTGATCGCAACAGATTTTCCTGCCATACTTTCATCAATTTTAAGTTCCGCCAAGGTGGAATTCATTTTACGGCGAAAAGCGGTGGCGACGACTACGTGTTTGGCGCGAATCTCTTTCCCGCCCTCTACATGTACGATGCTGTGACCGGAATGATTGTCGATTTTGTCGACATGACCGTGCAGGATATTGTCGGCATAGCGTTCGGCATATTTTTTGTGAATGGCATAAAATTCATGCGCTGTAGGAAATCCGTCTTTCAGCGTGTCGCCTTGCTCCCGCATCATCTCGACCAGCTCAAAGGAATAGATGCTGCTGAACAGAGAACTCACCAGATCGAAATCCAGCGCGTCGGCCGCTTCCAGCTGCTGCCAGATCGGGGTCATTTCCGACACCATCAGCCAGCTGATGCCGCACGAGTCCAGTTCTCGGACCAGCGGCATCGTCGAAAAGCCGCCACCGACGATCAGGACATCAATTTCGCTTGCTTGCACCATATTCGCCCCCCGCAGCAATTCGCCGCTCCTGCTTCTGGTAATCGGTCAGAGCGGCAAAACCAACGCTCTTTTGGCAGCAACGGGTGACAGACGATTCAGACGAACTGGACGCCCAATAGATCGAACGCAATATTCTCCCCCGTTCATCGACTGGCCATTGCCGTTGGTCGAATGAAAACCGGAGTTGTGCACTCTTGTGCTATCTGGCGGGTAGCTGAGTGATGATCCGGAAAAGCGCAATATGCTCTCGGGTCGCATCGAAGCTCAACCATGGGGGATGGTGTCATGATGCGGAATCGCAAAATGCTGGGCCGGGGATTATTGCCTACCGCATGGGCAAGCTCCGATTTCCGGGTCAGCTGGCCTCGCGTCCGACCCCTATTGGGCGTGGTCCTTGCGACGCTCCTGGTGCCATCCCCTTTGTTTGCGCCGGTATTTGCGCAGCAAGTGGCAAGCCCGGCCGCCGCCCCTCCGGCCTGCGCCACCGACAATCACCGCGCGTTCGATTTCTGGATCGGTGTCTGGGATGTGACCGCCGCCGGCCAGGATCAGCCCACGGCGTCGAACCGGATATCCCGCGACCATGCCGGCTGCGTCATCCGCGAAGATTATAGTACCAAGGGCGGTTATACCGGTATGAGCATGAGCTTTTATGACGCTGCCCGAAAAAAATGGCACCAGACCTGGATGGGCGTGGATGGCACCGCGCTATATATCGAGGGCGGGCTTAACGATCAGGGTGAAATGGTTCTCAGCAACCGGAACACACCTTATTATCAGGAGGGCACCGCGATTAACAGGGTCACCTGGACGCCCAACAGCGATGGCAGTGTCCGCCAGCATTGGCAGGCATCGTCCGATGATGGAGCAAGCTGGTCGACGGTTTTCGACGGGCTCTATGTCAGGCAGGCCGCATCGCCTGCCGACTGATCACTCCGCCATCAAATCCCGGACAAAGCCGATCAGGCCGGTTTGGCGGGCCCGGCGCATGCGTTCGGTGGCGAGAATTTGCTTCACCTTGGCAAAACAGGCGTCGAGATCATCATTGATCAGAACATAGTCATAGCCGTCCCAATGGCTGATCTCGCTCGCCGCGCGGTGCATCCGGCTTTCGATGATGTCGGGCGCATCGGTGTTGCGGCTTTCCAGCCGTTTGCGCAATTCATCGAGTGAGGGCGGCAAGATAAACACCCGGACAACATCCTGTCCGGCGCGTTGATAGAGCTGCTGCGTGCCCTGCCAGTCGATATCGAACAGCACATCCTGACCGTCCGCGAGGCTTTGTTGGACCGGTGCGGCGGGCGTGGCGTAGCGGTTACCAAATACGGTGGCATATTCCAGGAAGCTATGATCGGCGACCATTTCTTCAAATTCATCGCCACCGACGAAATAATAGTCTTTGCCATGTTCCTCACCGGGTCTTTTTGTGCGCGTGGTGACGGAGACCGACATGGCGATCTCCTCGTCGGCTTCGAGCAGCATGCTCGCCAGCGTCGATTTGCCGGCACCCGAAGGGGAGGAAAGCACAAACAGCAGGCCGCGGCGGCTCAACTCTCGGTGATCATTGTCGATTGTCTGGGAAGAAATATTCTCGGCCATAGCGGCTATTGGCCGAGAAGGGCGCATGGCGTCAAGATGCTGCCGCGATGTTTTTTTCATCCCGCCCGCCCCGTGCAATCATCCTGATGACAGTCTGATTAAATCCGGCTATTCCGAAACCATGTTTCAGGCACGTCTCAGCACTATTTTTTTCGCGGTCGGCATTACCATCATGGTGGGTTGGCTGTTTTACGTTGGCAGGAACATCATCTTGCCGATCGTGACGGCGATCATTTTGCTGCAGATTCTCTATGCCGCCAGCGCCACGGTCGCCCGTATACCGGGGTTTGGCCGGACCCCTTTATGGCTGCGCGCGACACTTGCCCTGATCGGGGTTCTCGCGCTGTTGTTTGCGATGTCCCGGATGCTGGTGGCGAGCTTGCAGAATCTCGTACCCTCGCTGCCGGTCTATCAGCGCAATCTGGAAAATCTGTTTGCGGCATGGTTCCCGGCTCCGGCCGTTGACAGGATCGGTCAGCCAGAGGTTTCCGAACTCATGGCATCACCGGCCGCGATATTTGACCGGGGTTCGGAAGCTGTCGCCAAAGCGGTAAGCGAATTTACGACCAGATTCTTTACCGAGATCGATATCGCCGCGCTTGCCCAGTCGGTACTTTCCTCGCTGACCAGCTTTGGCGGATTTGTCTTCATCACGATATTATATGCCTCCTTTCTTCTCAGTGAAATCACCGGATTTCCAGAGAAGGTTCGCCGTGCTTTTGGTTCTGACAGCCATTCCACCGACACGCTCAACATGATCACGCGGATCAACCATGATATCGGCAGCTATCTGGCGACAAAGACGCTGATCAATATCATTCTCGGTGTCGTATGCTGGATTATATTGCTGATTCTGGGTGTGGAATATGCAGCCCTTTGGGCGATCATCATCGGACTGCTCAACTATATCCCCTATATCGGTTCCTTTGTCGGCGTGGCTTTTCCCGCGCTCTTTGCGGTGGCACAATTTGGCAGTTTGACAATTCCGTTGATCGCCACCGGTCTGATGACCGGCGCCCAGGTGATTATCGGCAATGTGGTCGAGCCAAAGATGCTCAGCAAATCGGTCAACCTCAGCCCGATGGTCGTGCTGGTTTCGCTGGCCATCTGGAGTAGCCTGTGGGGCATTCCCGGTGCGATACTGGCGGTGCCGTTCACGACCATTTTGATGATTGTACTGGCACGCCGGCCCGGAACCCGTCCGATTGCGGCGCTGCTCTCCAGCGATGGCAATGTCTAGGGTCTGACCCTAGCCGGGCGCGAGCGGCGGTTTCATGAAAAACGCGGCGATCATCCCGGCGACCAGCATGCCGATCGCAATGGCAAAGGCGAGGTCATAGCTGCCGGTGGTTTCGAAAATATAGCCACCGCCAACCGGTGCTGCCGCAGCGAAAGGCAGCATGACCGGAGCGAGCACCGAGTTTATGATCGGGAACGCGCGTTCGCCGTAATAATTTCCCGTTACCACGGGACCCAGCACCAGCAAACCACCATAGCCCGCACCAAACAGCATGCCCATGACCGAAAGAAGAATGACGCCCTGGCCGAACCAGAAACCTGCCAGAGCAAAGGCCATCAGGGCGATGAATCCGAACACCGTCCAGCGCAGTTCGAACTGGTCACCCAGCCAACCCGCAGGAATGCGCGCCAGGCCGCTACCCAATATCGCCAGGCCGATGATCGATGCCGCTTCAAGACGGGAGAGTCCGTTATCGGTGAGGTGCAATACGCCGTGGTTGAGCAGAAAAAAGAAAGTACCGAAATAGCCAACCGAGATCAGCAGAACCAGATATATGGTCGGTGTCCGGACAACCTGCTTCATCGTCCAGTCATGCCCGGTCCGGTGGGTTTTTGGGCGCAGGTTTAAGGCCAGCGGGTCCTGCGCCGCCAGTCCCGGATCGACATCGTCGGGAAACTGGGCGATATCCTGGGGGCGGTTGATGATGAATTGCGTGGCGATCAGGGCGAGGACGACCATAGCGCCCGCGATCAACCAGGCGGCGCGCCAGCTATCGAATTGGTCCATCATGCTCGCAAGCACCGGTTGCGCCAATGCGCCACCCAATGCTGCGCCGGTCATCACGATACCGATGGTTGTCGATCTTTTGATGCTGAACCAGCTGATCATCGCGGTTTGGGAACAGATCGGACCGGTCAGGGCAAAGGCCATGCCCATGACGCCGCCCCAGATCATGATCCACTGCCAGATCTCGGTAACCGCGGTAACCAGCAGCACGAGACCGGACAGCATGACAAGAAGCCCGATGGTGACCGTATGGCGGACCCCGAAGCGGCTAATCAGATAGCCGGTCAACGGATAGGCCAGGCCCAGCATGATCAGGGCAATCGACTGTGCGAGGGATGCCGTGCCGCGGTTCCAATCCATCGTTTCGACCATCACCGGGAACACTACCGAATAGGCAAAATAGACAAAGCCGGAAGCCGCGAACTGAATGAAGAAGAATAGCCCGACATTGGTCCAGCCATAGAATTTGCGGGGAGATTCCCCTGTTTGCGCGGTCGTCGCCAATATGCTCTCCTGTATCGCTCTATATTAGCGGCTTTTGCGAAGCTTACAGCAATGTCAGTTACAATCAATATTGCAATTGGGGGGATAAACTGTTCTCACCGCATTGTTGCGTGGGAGGAAATACAAGATGAAATGGCCGCTCAAGATCAGCAAATCCAGCGCGCTGATCGCTCTCGTTTTATTTGCCGGGTTTGCGCTGATCCTTCTTGCTATGGGGCGCCCTCCGATATGCACCTGCGGCACGATCAGGCTTTGGCAGGGCGTTGTGCAATCTTCGGAAAACAGCCAGCATATCGCTGACTGGTATTCGATGAGCCATATCATTCACGGTTTCATCTTCTTTGGTCTGGGTCACCTCCTGAACAAGCGCTTCCCCAAACTGTTCCCGCTCGGCGTGATTGTCGGTCTGTCAATATTGGTCGAGGGGGCATGGGAGCTATTGGAAAACTCGCCTGTCATTATCGATCGCTATCGTGAAGCGACCATTTCCTATGGTTATGAAGGCGACTCTATCATCAACTCGATGGCCGACATCGCATGGATGATCGTCGGATTCTTCCTCGCTTCACGCCTGCCGTGGAAGGTGACGCTAGCGATTGCCGTGATCTTCGAGCTTTTCACCGGCTATATGATCCGCGACAATCTAACTCTCAATATCCTGATGCTCACGGTGCCGATTGAAGCGGTGAAGGATTGGCAGGCTGCGGGTACCGGCTATTGGTTAACCGGGAAGACGTAAAGTCGCCGGTTTGGACGCGGTTTCGCTTTCTTCCGGAACCGGACGGCCTTCGATGTCGATAACCGCTTCGGATGCCGGAAGCCTTTCGGCCTCTTTCGAGTCATCGTATAATTTTTTGGCAATCAATGCCCCGCCGACAAACAGCGCGCCGGGGATGGAGCGCGTCGCCAGGCGGGCGGCGAGCATGCCGAGGCCGAAGTTGCGCAAGCCATGACCTTTGGTGTGTTTGCGCGCTTCATTACCGACAAGCGTGGAGAATATATTTCTGATTAGCGACATGATGTTCTGGTTCCCGGATCAGGAAATATTCCCGACCATATTTTCTGGTTTAACATGGCTATCATAGGTTTCCGCGTCAACCAGGCCCAGTTCCAGCGCCGCCGCGCGCAAGGTCTGGCCGGTTGCATGGGCGTGCTTGGCGATAGCTGCGGCCTTGTCATAGCCGATTACCGGCGCGAGCGCGGTTACCAGCATCAAACTATTGTCGACCAGCTCCTTGATCCGCACTTCATTGGCTTCCAGCCCCTCGACGCAACGCTCGGAAAAACTGGACATGCCGATCGAGATGATTTCGATCGAGCGCAATACATTGGCAGCGATCAACGGCTTGAAAACATTGAGTTCCAGATGCCCCTGCAGTCCGCCGACGGTCACCGCCTGATGATTGCCGATGACCTGAGCGGCGACCATGGTCAGCATTTCGCACTGGGTCGGATTGACCTTGCCCGGCATGATCGAGCTGCCCGGTTCATTGGTCGGTAGATCGAGCTCGCCAAGGCCGGAACGCGGTCCCGACCCGAGCAGCCGGATATCATTGGCGATCTTGGTTAGTGAAACGGCCAGCGTGTTCAGCGCACCGGACAATTCCACCATCGTGTCATGCGCCGCCAGTTCGGCAAATTTATTGTCGGCGGAGGTGAATTTCAGGCCGGTAATCTTGGAAATTTCCTTGGCAATATGCTCGCCGAAATTTTCAGGCGCGTTGAGACCGGTTCCCACCGCTGTTCCGCCTTGCGCCAGCTTGAGCAGCCGGGGCAGGACGGTCTCGACCCGGTCGCGGGCGGCGACCAGTTGCGCCGCATAGCCGGAGAATTCCTGTCCGAGAGTCAGCGGTGTGGCGTCCTGCAGATGGGTGCGGCCGATCTTGACGATAGACTTCCACTGCTGCGCCTTTTCGGCAAGGGCGTCGTGCAATTGTTCCAGTGCCGGGAACAGCTCGACCTCCAGCGCCCGCGCCGCCGCAACATGCATCGCGGTGGGAAAGCTGTCATTGGACGATTGCCCGCGATTGACATGGTCGTTGGGATGGACCGGATATTTGCCGCCGCGGGTGCCGTAAATCGCCTCGTTGGCGACGCCGGCGATCACTTCGTTGACGTTCATATTCGACTGGGTTCCCGACCCGGTCTGCCAGATGGTCAGCGGAAACTGATTGTCATAGGCGCCGGTCCGCACGGCATTGGCCGCTTTTTCGATGGCGGCGGAAATTTCCGGTTCCAGGCCATGGATGCCGTTGACCCGCGCCGCTGCCTGCTTGACGGCGGCGAGGGCGTGGATCAGCCGGATCGGCATGCGTTCCTGACGCGGGAAGGGGAAATTTTCGATACTGCGCTGGGTCTGTGCGCCCCAATAGGCGTCGGCGGGCACTTCGATCTCGCCCAGAGAATCGGTTTCGGTGCGGGTCCCGCTCACTTTTTCTTGCCGAAGTCCACCGTCACCACGTTGGAGCCATCATCAACCGGTTCGACTGCTTCCGTCTCACCGTCATTCTCCGCTGGGTCATGGCCGTCGATATCGCCTTCGACCTCGTCAACGTGAAACTGCAGCGCAAAATCGACCGCCGGATCGACGAAGGAGGTGATCGCGGCGAACGGAATATGCAGCATCGAGCTGATCTGGTTGAAGCTCAAGCCCACTTCGAACCGGTCTTCATCGACCTTCAGGTCCCAATAGCGGTTCTGAATGACAATCGTCATCTCGTCCGGGAATCTGGCGATCAGATGATCGGGAATGTCGACGCCGGGCGCGCGGGTCTTGAAAGTGATATAAAAATGATGCGCGCCGGGCAGGCCGTCTTTAACAACTTGTCCGAGCACCCGGCTCACCACGGCGCGCAGGGCTTCCTGCACGATTTCGTCATATGGAATCAGGCTATCGGGGGCATCATCGCTCATTTGCCCTAGGTGGCGCGAAGCGGGCATCGGGTCAAGAGCGTAAAATGAATTTCGCGTCAACCAAGAGCCGCGAAATTCTTGCCTGATTTGTCCAAGCCTTTATAGGCCAGTTGCATGAGAACTGCGACAATCGAGCGAAATACCAAGGAAACCGAGATTTTCGTCGAGCTGAAGCTCGACGGGACCGGTCAATATGACGTGTCTACCGGCATCGGTTTTCTCGACCATATGATCGAACAATTCTCGCGACATTCCCTGATTGACCTGAAATTGCGGATCAAAGGCGATCTCCACGTCGATCAGCACCATACGACCGAAGACAGCGCCATCGCGCTGGGGCAGGCGATCGATCAGGCGCTTGGCGATAAGGCGGGAATCGTGCGTTACGGCAATGCCTATTCGCCGATGGACGAGACATTGAGCCGGGTTGCGCTGGATATTTCGGGGCGACCCTATTTTGTCTGGAACGCCGGATTTACCCAGGAACGGCTGGGCGAGATGGATACGGAGATGATCAAGCACTGGTTCCACAGCATCGCCGATGCTGCCGGTATCACGCTGCATATCGAACTGCTCTATGGCGAAAATAACCACCATGTCGCGGAAAGCATCTTCAAGGGCTTCGCCCGCGCGATGCGGCAGGCGGTAGAGCGGGACCCGCGCAAGGGCGATGCCATACCCTCGACCAAGGGGCAGCTGGGTGGCTGAGTTGCATATCCCGCAGCAGCGGGCCTTTTTCCATGATTTTATCACGCGAGGCCGCGAAGCCGCGAAGATTATCCGCAAGCCGCACGTTCTTTGCGCCTTCGGCGGTTGATTTGCGCCATGTCTGAAACCATCGCTCTTATAGATTTTGGCGCCGGCAATTTGCACAGTGTTCACAATGCACTGATGGCCGCAGGGGCCGGAAATGTCTCTGTAACCGCCGACCCCGCGTTGGTACAACGGGCCGATCGTATCATATTGCCGGGTGTTGGCGCCTTTGGGGCCTGCCGCGATGCCCTGCTTGCGATCGACGGCATGGTGGCAGCGCTGGACCAGCGGGTTCGCGGCGAAGGCGTGCCTTTCCTCGGTATCTGTGTCGGGATGCAGATGCTGGCGGACAAGGGCATAGAATTTGGCGAGCATGACGGCCTTGGCTGGATCGGGGGCACGGTAAAGGCGATCGAGCCTGCTTCCGACATAATCAAGGTCCCGCATATGGGCTGGAATGACGTAACCCCGACCGAGGGACATGATCTTCTGGAACCCGGCGAAGCCTATTATCTGCACGGCTATCATTTTGAAGTCGCGAATGAAGCGGACATATTGGCGACGACCAATCACGGTGGACCGCTCGTGTCGGCGGTCGGCCGCGACAATATTGTCGGCGTCCAGTTTCATCCGGAGAAAAGCCAGGCTTACGGACTGGCCTTTCTCAACCGCTTTCTGGAGTGGAAGCCATGATCATGTTGCGTGCCGTTCGTCCTGAGCCTGTCGAAGGACCTTGCTGGTTCGATAGACGTGGTTCGACAAGCTCACCACTAACGGAATATTTGCAATGATCGTATTTCCCGCCATCGACCTAAAATCGGGTGAAGTTGTGCGCCTCGCCGAAGGCGATATGGACCGGGCGACGGTTTACGGCGATAATCCGGCGGAACAGGCAGGCCTGTTTGCTGCTGCGGGAGCCGAGCATATCCATGTCGTCGATCTCGATGGCGCCTTTGCCGGATCGCCGCAAAACGCGGAAGCAGTGGAAGCGATTGTCGCCAGCTTTCCCGGCTATGTGCAGCTGGGCGGCGGTATCCGCAATCGCGAGACGGTCGAACGCTGGTTTGATCTGGGTGTTGCCCGGCTGGTGATCGGAACGGCGGCGCTCAAGGACCCGGAATTCGTCAAGGATATGGCAAAAGAATATGAAGGCGGCATTGTCGTCGCCGTGGACGCGAGGGACGGCATGGTCGCGACCGAAGGCTGGGCCGATGTGTCGGATGTCAGCGTGACCGATCTCGCCCGCCGGTTCGAGGATGCAGGCGTGGCATCGATCCTGTTCACCGATGTCGGACGCGACGGCATGCTCACCGGCTGCAATATCGAGGCCACCGTCGATCTGGCGCGATCGGTCCAGATACCGGTGATCGCCAGCGGCGGGGTCAAGGGGCTGGACGATATCCATATTCTGAGCCTGCACGCGAACGACGGGATAGAAGGGGTGATTACCGGGCGGGCGCTGTACGATGGACGGCTCGATCTGGCGACTGCGATCGCGATGGCCAATCGTGATTGAGCGGTTATCATTGTTGTCGTCCCAGCGAAGGCTGGGACCCAAGGCAAATTTGTGGCTCCCACTGAGATTGGCTTGGCCCCCAGCCTTCGCTGGGGTGACGATGTCATGACCGTCCGTATCCGCGTCATTCCCTGCCTCGATGTCGCCAATGGCCGGGTGGTCAAGGGCGTCAATTTTGTCGACCTGCAGGACGCCGGTGATCCGGTCGAGCAGGCGCAGGCTTATGACGCCGCCGGTGCCGACGAACTCTGTTTCCTCGACATCACCGCCAGCCATGAAAATCGCGATACGATCATCGATGTCGTCCGCCGCACCGCAGAAGTCTGCTTCATGCCGATGACGGTCGGCGGCGGCGTGCGCACCGCCGATGATGCGCGCGCGCTGCTGATCGCCGGGGCGGACAAGGTCGCGGTGAACAGCGCCGCGGTGGCCCGGCCCGAAGTGATCAGCGATATCGCCACCCGTTTCGGCAGCCAGTGCATGGTTGCTTCGATCGATGCCCGGAAAGTGGTCGAAGGGCGCTGGGAAATTTTTACCCATGGCGGCCGCACCCCGACCGGCATTGACGCTCTTGAACATGCCGTCCGGATGGCAGATCTGGGGGCAGGGGAGCTGCTGGTAACCTCGATGGACCGCGACGGCACCCGCGACGGCTATGATCTGGAACTGACGCGCACCATTGTTGATGCCGTATCTATTCCGGTGGTCGCGAGCGGCGGGGTCGGAAATCTCGATCATCTGGTCGAAGGCGTGACTATCGGCCATGCCAATGCGGTACTCGCCGCTTCGATTTTTCATTTTGGCGAGCATAGCATCGCTGATGCCCACGCCGCATTGCGCGCTGCCGGGCTGCCCGCCCGCGCCTGATTCCGGTTGAATCGGCAGGGATTTCCAGAATCTGCTTCCCGCGACGGATGGTTAATGTCGGCTTAGCTTACATCTCGAAGATTTTTGAAATGCGGTTAACCAAGCTGTCCTTGCGAAACAGCGGGTTTCGTCGATCTGGCAGGAATATTGCTTAATCATATCCACAGGCTTTTTGAGCATAGAACTGGAATCGATCGTGAAACGCATGAAATATGCAATTCTGGCAGGCGCCGCAGCGATGACCGTCGCAGCCGGCACTCCCGCCGAAGCCGCACAGAATTCCGATAATCGCGGAACCGTCGAGGGTTGGGGTAGCTCCGGCTGGGGTTCATCCGGCCACTCGAACACGCCTCCGGTGCCGAAAAGTTCCACCGACGGGAAAAACACCCCGGGCGGATCGTCAACCGGGGGAACGACGGTCCCCGAACCGTCCAATCTGCTGATGCTCGGGCTTGGCGTCGTTGGTCTGATAGCGGGCCGCATGTTTGCCAGACGCCGCAAGAAAACCTGATCATCGCGATTCCAGAGCCGCCCGCAACTCAATTGCGGTGTGGCCGGAGTGGGGCCGTCAGAGGGGGATCTGGCGGCCCCTTTTTACGGGTCATGCAAACTTCTGCCGTCAGGACTTGACGAACAGGCAATCTGTCGCGCAAACCGCCGTTGATGAACGATATCCTCAAATCTCTCGAACGCACGATTTTGGAGCGCCGCCAAGCGGAGCCGGACAAAAGCTATGTCGCCAGCCTTCGCGCCAAGGGCCGTGCCAAAATGGCTGAGAAGCTGGGGGAAGAAGCGATTGAAACGGTGATCTCCGCTGTTCAGGACGACAAGGCAGCGATGACCGGAGAAGCTGCCGACCTGCTTTTTCACCTGATGGTCCTGCTCGCTGACATGGACCTGTCGCTCGACGATGTGACCGCAGAACTGGCCCGCCGGGAGAATTTGTCCGGATTGGAAGAAAAAGCGGCAAGAGGAGCAAGCTGATGGCGATAGACCCGACCCTGGCTTATGATGACGATAATATTTTCGCGAAAATCCTGCGTGGCGAGATTCCCAATAAAACCGTCTATGAAGACGAATGGGTGCTCGCCTTTCACGACATCAATCCGCAAGCACCTGAGCATATCCTGGTGATTCCGAAAGGCCGCTACGTCAGCTGGGATGATTTTTCGGCGGCGGCGAGCGAGGCAGAAATTGCCGGATTTGTCCGCGCCGTCGGCCATGTCGCCCGCGAAGCCGGGATGGTAGAACCCGGCTATCGCCTGCTCGCCAATATCGGCAAACACGGCCATCAGGAAGTTGCCCATCTGCACGTCCATATTTTTGCTGGAAAACCGCTTGGCCCGATGCTGATGCGCAGCTAGTAACGGTTGTAACAAGGCCGAAACCGGTCCGGAATATTGGGGAGTATGATATATGGCAGGCGCAGCAGCACCAGGCGGCGAGGGATGGTCCTCGCGAACAGCATTTGTTTTGGCAGCGATCGGTTCTGCCGTCGGACTTGGCAATCTGGTTCGATTCCCCGCTGAAGCCGGAGCAAATGGTGGTGGCGCATTTGTCATATTTTACATTTTTTGCGTGCTGCTGATCGGCCTGCCCATCCTGCTTTCCGAAACTCTCATTGGTCGCCACGGCAAGGGCTCCGCTATTGAAAGCATGAAGAAGGTCGCGATTGAGTCCCGCGCATCTGGCTGGTGGTCGGTGGGTGCCGGTATCGGGATGGTCGGCGCTTTCTTCATCCTTACTTATTATAGCGTCCTGGCAGGCTGGATATTGCACTTCATCGGCATTTTTGCGGGAGACGCTGCCAGTGCTGTCGGTTCAGGCCGTATAACCGGAGGCGCTTTCCCAGGCTATTCAGTGGATCAGGTTCAGGGCCTGTTACCGGCTCTGCAAGGTGACATTAGCGAGATGCTGGCGATGCACGCCCTATTCATGGCGCTCACGATAATTGCTGTCGGTCGCGGCGTTAGTAGCGGGATCGAGAAAGTGGCTGTCTGGTTGATGCCGATTTTCTTCATATTGCTGATCGCCATCACGGTCTACGGCGCGTTTACCGGTTCATTCGGTGCGGCGCTAACCTTCCTTTTTGAATTCGAACCAGCGCGATTGCTTGACCCTTCGGTACAATTGTCGGCGCTCGGTCAGGCCCTTTTCTCGCTGTCTCTCGGGTCGGCGCTGATGATCACCTACGGCGCTTATGCTTCGCGGGACATAAATCTCGCGAAAACATCCGCTCAGATTGCCACGGTGGATACGTCCGTTGCAATTATCGCCGGTCTTGCGATATTTCCGATCACGTTCGCCGTCCTCGCTCCTGCCAGTCTGAATGCGATACTTGATGGCCAGGAGCAGGTACAGGGTGGGCTCGGACTATTGTTCGTCAATCTGCCGGTCGCTTTTCTCACTATGCCGGCAGGTGCGCTGATTGGCTTGCTGTTCTTCATCATGGTATTTTTCGCAGCGCTTACAAGCTCGGTTGCACTGCTGGAGGCTTCCGTCAGTTGGGCGATAGGACGTTTCAAGAAACCGCGCTGGCTGGTTACAATCATCCTGGGCGGGCTTGCTTTTCTGATCGGTGCATGGGCGAGCTTTTCGTTCAACAGCCAGGCAGATTTCCAGCCGTTTGACTTCATGATCTTTTCAGGGCAGCCGGTTTTCGGTATCATCGACGAGCTTACCGCAAAAATACTTCTGCCGTTATCTGCGTTACTCGTCTCGATTTTTGTAGGCTGGATAGCGGATCGCCGGTTGATCGACAGCGAGAATGGACTGGACGGCGGTTTACAGCGCATGTGGCTTTTCCTTGTCCGCTGGGTTTGCCCGCTGGTCATATCCGCGATCCTGTTGTTCGGCTTGTTCCCTGAACTTTTAGGATAGCGATAACAGATGGCCGGTACAAAAAGCCCGAAATGCCCGGTTTGCCGCAATACGGCTTCCGAACAATGGGCACCATTTTGCAGCGCCGGATGCAAGGATCGCGATCTGCTGCAATGGCTCGGTGATGGTTATAAAATACCGGGACCAGCGGTTTCTCCCGACCAGCTCGCCGATCATTTCGCCGGTGATTCCGGCCGCGATCGGGAGGACTGAGCAGGCGCGACAAAACCGCCATTTTTAGGCTGGACAAGCGGCAATCCTCCCGCCTATAGCGTCGCTTCCTAACGGGGCCAGCGCATCGCGCAGGCCCAGATGCCCGAGTAGCTCAGTTGGTAGAGCAAGCGACTGAAAATCGCTGTGTCGGTGGTTCGAATCCGCCCTCGGGCACCACCTTTTTCCTTTAGTTTAAACGTCTCGCGGCACCGCCAACGTGTGCACATTTAATGCCCAGTTCTCAGAGGGTTACCTCAGGTGGTATGGGAACTCCGGTGGCCAGAGACCATTTGGTCGCGGCGATGGTGGGCCACAATGTCCATTTATCTCCATGGCCCGAAACGCTGGCACCAGATGCACTGTTGGATGTTGGGGTGGTTTTGAAGCTTCAGTTGAAGCCAAGCAGCTTCTGCTGTTCGGTCCAGCAGAGCGGAACGCTGCCAATCCGCAGGATCTTGCGGCCCGTCAGATCAACCGGCTGGGTACCATCAATAATCGAGGAGATAATGTCAGGGGCAAGGTAGCTAAGTCTAGCGAGCTGCTGGAGATGGCGCGGGCTATAATCTGCAATCATCGGCGACGGTTTTCCGGCCAGCAGAAGATCCTGTGCTGCAAAGGCATGAGCGATCAGTCGCAGAAGCACTGGATCGGGATCCCATTTGGGTGGACCATGGTCAGGTGCGATAGCGAGTTTCAAGTCGAAACCCTTGCTCACCAGTTTCGCCTTGACGGACACAGTCGAGGGTTCATCCTGATCCGATGGATTAGAATATATTCTTATGGCAGTTTCGTTCACCCGCACGCGGGTTTGCCGTCCGAGCAATATTCTGCGCTGCTCTCTGACAGTCATGTCGGGCAGGGCTTTCGCAATCTTCCGACGAATGTTGAGTTGCTCGGAGAGTTGAGCAGCAGTCTCAGACCCATCGGAATCGATATTGCCTAATTGCTTCGCAATGGTACCGACCACCAGCCGCTCGATTTCTCCAGCCGGCATGCGCCATTTGATCGATTGGTCTCCTGGTTGGGTACGAGTGACATAATAGCGGAACCGTTTTGATCCCTTGGTTGCATGGGTTGGTGTCATCGGTTTGCCATCTGGATCCGTGATTAGGCCTGTGAGCAGACTCGGGTTGCGGCTCTTCTTGCCCAGTGCATTGGTACGTCGATTGGCCTGAAAGGTGGACTGGACAAGATCAAACAGCTCTTGAGAGATGATGGGCTGGTGGGCTCCATCATAGATATTCTCCTTATGTTTAACCTTGCCGAGATATACGGGATTTTGGAGGAGATGGGTCACGGTGCCGGTTTTGAAAGTGACTCCTCCCACTACCTTTCCCGTTTTCCAGAAACGCATTCTGGTTTTGATACCCTTCGC
>CBETBW010000016.1:0-62761 GCA_965534715.1 uncultured Parasphingorhabdus sp. | reverse complement strand
TTCGCTCCGCATAGCCGGAGGCTACGCTACGCAGCCCCTTGCTTCACCTGCGCAGCCGCGCAATAACGATGCCGAGACTCTAATCGTAAATGGATGAACGTTGGGGGTCACGTCACCGGGGTCATAAATTGTCAAACTCGCTCGCGGCTCCGCTTTGAGTGAAAGGCTCAAACCTTCGAAGTCAACTCCGGCACGGCATCAAACAAATCAGCGACCAGCCCGATATCGGCGACCTGGAAAATAGGCGCATCTTCGTCCTTGTTGATCGCGACGATGACCTTGCTGTCCTTCATGCCCGCAAGATGCTGGATCGCGCCGGAGATGCCGATCGCGATATAGACTTCCGGGGCGACGATCTTGCCGGTCTGGCCGACCTGATAGTCGTTGGGGACATAGCCCGCATCGACCGCGGCGCGCGAAGCACCGATGCCGGCGCCGAGCTTGTCGGCGAGTGGCGTGATGACTTCCTCGAACTTTTCAGCAGAACCCAGAGCACGACCACCAGAAACGATGATTTTTGCGCTGGTCAGTTCGGGCCGTTCGGATTTGGCGATTTCTTCGCTGACGAAGCTGGACAGGCCGGATTCGCTGGCGCCGCCGATGGCTTCAACCGTACCGCTACCGCCTTCGGTTGCTGCCTTGTCAAAAGCCGTACCGCGCACGGTGATGACCTTCTTGGCATCCGAGGATTTGACCGTGGCAATCGCGTTACCGGCGTAGGTCGGCCGGGTGAACGTGTCTTCGCTTTCGACCGAGAGAATGTCGCTGATCTGCATGACGTCGAGCAGGGCTGCGACGCGCGGGGCGATATTCTTGCCGGTGGTGGTCGCGGGCGCGAGAAACGCGTCGTGCGTTTCCATCAGGCTGGCGATCAGCGGCGCGGCATTTTCCGGTAGCTGATGTTCCAGCGACGGGTCGTCGGCAACATGGACGGTGGAAACGCCAGCGACCTTGGCCGCCTGTTCGCCGACACTGGCACAGCCTGAGCCTATGACCAGAGCGTGGACTTCACCCAGTTGCGACGCGGCGGTGACCACAGCCAGCGTTGCGTCTTTCATGTTACTGTTGTCATGTTCGACTAAAACTAGAGTTTTCATTTTCGGAACTCCTTCAAATCTTATTTCAAAACCGTTCGTGCTGAGCCTGTCGAAGCACCTTGTCCCACCAATCCTTCGACAAGCTCAGGACGAACGGGGGTGTCTCAGGCTCAGGCGGTTAGATCGCTCCCACAGCCTTGAGTTTCGCGACCAGCGCATCGACATCTTCTACCTTTTCACCGGCCTGGCGCACCGGCGGTTCGGTGACCATGATGGTGGTGAGGCGGGGGGTGATGTCGACGCCGTAATCGGCTGGCGTTTTCTCATCCATCGGCTTTTTCTTCGCCTTCATGATGTTCGGCAACGAGGCATAGCGCGGTTCGTTGAGGCGCAGGTCGGTGGTGACCACGGCGGGCAGGCTGAGCTTGACCGTCTGCAGGCCGCCATCGATTTCGCGTTTGACGGTGATGCTGTCGCTGTCGAGTTCGACGGTGTTCGCGAAGGTGCCCTGTCCCCAACCAAGCAAGGCTGCGAGCATCTGGCCGGTCTGGTTCGAATCGTCGTCGATCGCCTGCTTGCCGGTGATTACCAGCTTGGGCTGCTCTTCCTCGACAATCTTGGCGAGGATCTTCGCAACGGCGAGTGGCTCTACTTCTTCGTCGGTCATCACCAGGATCGCCCGGTCCGCGCCCATGGCGAGCGCCGTACGCAAGGTCTCCTGGGCCTTTTGCGGTCCCACCGAAACGGCGATGACTTCTTCGGCCTTGCCGGCCTCTTTCAGGCGGATGGCTTCTTCGACAGAAATTTCGTCAAACGGGTTCATCGACATTTTGACATTGGCGAGATCAACGCCGCTGCCGTCGGACTTGACCCGCGGTTTTACGTTATAATCAATCACCCGCTTGACGGGCACCAGGATTTTCATTGCTGTTTCCTTTTTCTAATTTCTCAAACCGGATAGCTTACGTTCACGTAAACGTCAAGTTTGCGCTGCGGTGCAGCAAATCTTTAATCTCTCTCCTTCAGGGACTGGGCCGGGGCCGTCTTCAATCGCTTCGGGCCGCTGCTTTCACCTGTGCGACAATCTTTTTCGCGGCATCGCCCAGATCATCGGCCGAAACGATCGGCAAGCCGCTATTGGCAAGAATTTCCTTGCCCTTGGCGACATTTGTACCTTCCAGCCGGACCACCAACGGCACGTCCAGATCGACTTCCTTGGCCGCGGCAACAATGCCCTCGGCGATGATGTCGCATTTCATGATTCCGCCGAAGATATTGACGAGAATGCCTTCCACCGCCGGATCGGCGAGAATGATCTTGAACGCTGCGGTGACCTTTTCCTTGGTCGCGCCGCCGCCAACGTCGAGGAAATTGGCCGGAAAGGCGCCGTTGAGCTTGATGATATCCATCGTCGCCATTGCGAGACCGGCGCCATTGACCATGCAGCCGATATTGCCGTCGAGCTTGATATAGGCGAGATCGGATTTGCTGGCTTCGACTTCCGCCGGGTCTTCCTCGGTCTCGTCGCGCAGCGCAGCGAGATCGGGGTGGCGCATCAGCGCATTGCCGTCGAAGCTCATCTTGGTGTCGAGCACGATCAGTTGCTGATCCTCGGTCACCACCAGCGGATTGATCTCGACCATCTCGCAGTCCATCGCCATGAACGCGTCGTAGAGTTTCTTGCCGAGCTTCTGCGCCTGCTTGTTGAGATCGCCTTTCAGCCCGAGCGCGAAGGCAATGGTCCGGCCGTGATGCGGCATGAAGCCCTGCGCCGGATCAATCGTGATCGTCTTGATTTTTTCCGGCGTATTGTGAGCGACTTCCTCGATATCCATTCCGCCTTCGGTGGAAACGACAATTGCCACGCGGCCACTGGCCCGGTCGACCAGCATCGAGAGGTAGAATTCCTTCTCGATATCGACGCCGTCGGTGACATAGAGCCGGTTGACCTGCTTGCCGGCGTCCCCGGTCTGGATGGTGACCAATGTATTGCCCAGCATTTCTTCCGCATTGGCGCGCACTTCGTCGACCGATTTCGCCAGCCTTACGCCGCCTTTTGCATCGGGACCCAGCTCTATATATTTGCCTTTGCCGCGTCCGCCCGCGTGGATCTGCGCCTTTACAACATAAAGCGGTCCGGGGAGTTTCTCGGCTGCGGCGACCGCTTCTTCAACGGTGAGCGCGGCGTGACCGGCAGGAACGGCAATGCCGTGTTTGGCGAGCAATTCCTTGCCCTGATATTCATGGATGTTCATGGAAAGATGAGAAGCCTTTCATCGAGCTGGTAAATCGTCTTTTAGAAGATGCGAGTCTTGCGTGCGGCTTAAGCACAGATGGTGGGTCATTTCCACCCTGATTCAAGATATTTGTCGGTTGCCGGACCTGTCGCACCATTATAGGTTGCCAATGAAACTATCGGCGCCTGGCGCTTATGCTAATAGGGGTGAATTGCGCCATGGCGATAAAAAAACTAGCAGTATTTTTGGCGATAGTGGCATTTCTCACGAGCTTGGCTTACGAGCGGGCCGAGGCCAAAGACAATTCCTCCGCGCAGAACTATGGCGAATTTGTCGGGTTTCTCGAGAGTTTTCGCAAAGAAAATGCGATCAGGGCGCTCACCGCGCTGATTGTCAAAGACGGACAAATCGACTGGGAACTGGCTCTAGGTACATCGGACGATGAAGGCGAAATTGCCACAACGATGGATACCACGTTCAGCATCGCATCCGTCACCAAGCCGATCGCAGCGACTGCGATATTGAAGGAGGCATCGGCAAAGCGGCTGTCGCTCGCCTTGTCTCTGTCCAGCGACCCGGGCTGGGAGGATTTTTGTGAATGGTTTTCCGGTTCCGATATTGTCTTTGGCGGCGGCGGGGTGGCTGAAGACGGGAGCCCGATTGCGGCGGTTGACTGCAACCGGAATTTAACGCTGTCCGACATATTGAACATGCGGGTCAATGGCGAGCCGGATGGCCGGTTCGTTTATAATCCGATGACTTATGCCCGCATAGACCGCGCGATTGAGGGGGCAGGGAAAAGGCCGTTGCGCGCCATTGTCCGCGACAATGTGCTGAAGCCTGCCGGCATGGACAACGTCGCGCTTGGATGGCACGACCCGGATGGCGGATCGGCTTTGCGCTTATTGGCACCACCATTTTCCGTCAATGAAGAAGGCCGATCAGAAAAGAACAGTTTTTCGGATGACGATTTTCGGGCTGCGGCGGGGATCAAGGCCAGCGCTCGCCATCTGGCGCAGTTTGATATCGCGCTGGATGCTGGCAAGCTGCTGCCCCGGGATTGGATGGAACGCATATTTAATGACGAAGCGCTGCCTCCTGATGGCGATTATCGCTGGGGCTGGTTTACCCAGGATTGGCAAGGGCAGCGGCTATACTGGCATTCGGGCTGGGATCCGGATCGATATTCCGCAATCTATCTGAAAATACCCGACCAGAAACTGACCCTCGTCGTTCTGGCGAACAATGAGCGGCTATGGTGGGGAAACTCCCTGATCCGGGCTGAAATTGACAAAAGCCCCGTCGTCGCGAAATTTCTTTGGCAATTTGTTCGATAGACCAGGCCGCTATTTGACCACGCAAATCACGCCCGAGCTGGTTACAACGCCCACGATCTCCGGATCCTGAAGCGCGCGGGTCTGTTTGACAAATTCGCTGAATGTAACATCGCCTGGCGCGCGTTTTTTGAGCTTGCCAAGACCGTTCAGCTTGTTGAGCTGCCCCAGCGAGAGGCGATCCACCATCCGGTCCGCCATGCAAGCCGATACTGGTTCGGACAATCCCGCATTCATCAAACCCTTGCGAACCCGGGTTTCCGGGGTTGCGCAAGCTGCCAGTGCCGATAGTGCCGTCACCGCCAAAATCATCCGGTTCATGTTCATTGCTGTTTGGCCAATTCTATCGCTTCGAGCACGACGCGCTTCGCCTCGTCGGCATCGCCCCATTTGCCAACCCGGACCCATTTTTCGGGTTCGAGGTCCTTGTAGTGAGTGAAGAAATGCTCGATCTGCTGCATCACGATTTCCGGCAGATGACTGCCCTCGTCGATCTTGCGATAATAAGGAAAAGTAGCGTCGATCGGCACGCAGAGCAATTTTTCGTCGCCACCATGCTCGTCTTCGAGGTTGAGCACCGCAATCGGCCGGCAGCGGACGACGCAACCGGGCATGAACGGCGAGCGCGCCACGACCAGGGCATCAAGCGGATCACCATCGGGTGACAAAGTGTGTGGAATGAAGCCGTAATTGGCGGGATAGCGCATCGGCGTATGCAGGATACGGTCGACAAACAGTGCGCCGGATGCCTTGTCAAATTCATATTTGACCGGTTCGCCGCCAACCGGCACTTCGATGACGACGTTCAGGCTTTCTGGCGGGTTATCGCCGATCGCGATCTTGTTAATATCCATGGAAAAGGTGGTCCTTATCTGGTTTTCGGCCGTAACAGCCGGTCGATGCCCCCTTCTTGATCAACACCCTCTCCGGTGATTTTCTCGAGCGCCGGATAGCGCAGGCCATCCGAATGGTCGACCATAAAATTATGATAGGCCTCACCGTTTTTCGCAAATATTTCAATCTGGCCTTCGCCGCCGCGCCTTTCCTCGATAGCCTGCTTGAGCGCTTCGTCGCTATAGGCCTTGCCGTTGACAGCCGAGATGGTGAGACCGGATTTCAGTCCGGCCTTGAACGCCGGACTGTCCCAGATCACCGATTTTATAATCCCCTTGCCGCCCATGATCAGGCCGACGCTGTGGCTGAGGTCGAGCTGTTTGCGGCGCTTGTCATTGGCCAGAATGTACGCGCTCGGCGTATCGACAAAGACAAGCCGGTAACCGCCGAGAGCAAGGCCGTTTTTGGGGGCTTCTGTGCCGGTCCGGTAAACCCGCTCTTCGATGAACCCGTCCCAGTCATAGGGCTGGACCTTGCCGAGCGCAGCGACAACATCTTCCTGTTCATAGGTGACCACGCCCCAGTCGCCATTTTTGCCGCGGAAAAAGGTCCGCGCAAAATCTTCAAGCGATTTTCGGCCGCCCGATTCGCGGCGGATGATCTGGTCGGCTTCGAGCCAGATCAGCAGGCCTTCATTATAATAATCCTCGGATCGCTGCCAGCTGGTCCAGGGCTTGGCCCGCCGCGCAGCGATGATCGGATCATGGGTGGTATCGATCAACGGGCGCCAGCTCCGGCCTATCCGCTGGTCCATTCCCGCTGCGATGGCGGCAAAGGCATCAAGCGTATCCTGCTTCGAATAAAGTCCGGACCTTGCGCCGAGCACATAGCCCCAGAATTGCGTTTGCCCTTCATAAACCCACAACAGGCTGTCGCGCATCGGTTGCCGGAAATCGGGCGTCCACATGCCTTGCGGACGGCGATATTTGCCATTCCAGGCATGGGTGATTTCATGCGGCAGCAGGTTGCGACGACCCGGTCCGCTATCCCAACCGGTGAAATATTCGCGGTTCACGCCGTTTTCGGAGGAACGATGATGCTCCAGGCCGATGCCGCCCATATCTTCGGTCAGTGCGAGCAGAAAATCATAGCGATCATAGGGATGGCTGCCGAACAGGGCTTCGGCCTCTTTGACCAGCCTGCTGTGCGCAGCAATTTGTGCCTTTTCGGGTTTTAGAAATTTTGCATCATCGGCGACAATATTGAGATGCGCGCGACTGGTCAGTTGATGGGTCTGAAAATATTGTCCGGCAAAAACCGGGCTGTCGACCAGTGTGTCATAATCGGTTTTTTCATAGACCACCGTGCCGCCGGTCTGTGATGTCGGACGCATCGCGCTCGCTGCCTGCCATCCATCGGGATAGATGGCGGTCGCCACGACCGGAATCCGGCGGACGAAATAGCCGGCCGGGTAAAGTGAAAGCTGATGCCAGCGCAGGTTGAGCATCGACGGTGCCATAACGACCCGGCCATGGCTGCTGGTCGTGGCCGAGACAAACTGGAATGTCGCGGTAATCGCGCTCACATTTTCAGGAACCGTCAGGTGAAAGGCGAAGACATCGACCTCGTCGCGGATCCACGACAGTTTTTCCCCATCAGCGGCAAATTCCAGTCCGGCGATCTTCTCAATCTCGCCGCGCGGCGCATGATTGCCCGGCAGCCATTCAGGGTAGAGCAGGGTGAGGCGACCGGGCCCCCCCGTTAAAGTTTGAGCCACCGGAATCGTCTGGGTGACGCGGAATATGCCCATATCATGATCGCGGGCGTCGACCGAGAGGGTCATGGTGCCGGGATAGACAATATCCTGCGGTGCCGGGATTGTCTCCTGCGGCGGGGCGTAGCCTGGTTTGCTCAGGCTGTCCGGCATTGCTGCCGCCGTTGTAGAAATGGTGAGGGCCAAGACCAGACCCAATGTGCCAACCAGACGCATATGCAGAAAACCCCTATAATGACGAGCGCGCCTGAATGGCGGCTTTTGCAACTTTCGTCCAGAGGCTTGGTGGAAATAAGCCACTTCCGCTTTGCCGCATCTCTGGCTAAAGCGCTCCCTATGGCAAAGATACAGACACCCCAGCCGGTGCGCGGCACGCAGGATATATTTGGCGAAGAACAGGAGCGTTTCCAGTATGTCGTGGAGACGTTTGAACGCGTGCGGCGGCTTTACGGTTTCAAGGGTGTCGAAATGCCGGTGTTCGAACCAACCACGGTTTTTGCCCGCTCGCTCGGCGAGACTACCGATGTTGTTTCCAAGGAAATGTACTCGTTCGAGGACCGCGGCGGCGATAGCCTGACCCTGCGGCCCGAATTTACCGCGGGTATCTCTCGTGCCTTTCTGACCAATGGCTGGCAGCAGCATGTGCCACTCAAACTCTCCGCGCATGGCCCGATATTCCGCTACGAACGTCCGCAAAAGGGACGCTACCGGCAGTTTCACCAGCTGGATGCGGAGATTATCGGCGCGGAGGAAGCGGCGGCGGACGTGGAGTTGCTTTGCTTCGCCGATCAGCTTTTGCACGAATTGGGGGTCGCCGACGGCGTGACTTTGCAGCTCAATACGCTGGGCGATGCCGAAAGTCGCGATGCCTGGCGCGATGCGCTGGTCGAGCATTTTCAGGCGCATCGCAAGGACCTCTCCGAAGACAGCCAGGACCGGCTGGAACGCAATCCGCTACGAATACTGGACAGCAAGGAACGGCAGGACCGCCCGATCGCCGATGCCGCACCGGATATTGACGCCTATCTGTCGACCGAGGCGAAAGAGTTTTTCGCGCAAGTCACCGAGGGTCTCGATGCTTGCGGCGTCGCTTGGACGCGCAACAGCCGTCTGGTGCGCGGGCTTGATTATTATCGCCACACTGCGTTTGAATTTGTCACCGACCGGCTGGGCGCGCAGGGTACGGTGCTGGCGGGCGGCCGCTATGATGGTTTGATCGAGACGCTCGGTGGTCCCGCGACGCCCGCTGTGGGTTGGGCTGCCGGTATTGAGCGGTTGGGTATGCTGCTGGACGAGCCCGAAGCGGTCGGTCCCGATGCGATCTTCATTCCATTGGGAGACGGCTGCGAAACGGCTGCGATGAAACTCATGGGTGACCTGCGCAGCTCGGGTATCAGTTGTGACATGGCTTATAAGGGCAATATGAAAAAGCGGATGCAGAAAGCCAATGCTGCTGGCGCTGCCCATGTGGTTATCATCGGCGAGAACGAACTGGCCCATGGTGTTGTCGCGGTCAAAAATCTCGAAACCGGCGACCAGCGGGAGATTGTTTTAAGCGGTTTGGTCGAGGCTTTGACGGCATGACCGCCATCACTCCCCAACGCCTCGCACAGATCGAAGCGCGCTTTGCCGAGCTGCAGGCGATGATGGCGTCCGGCGAACTGGACAGCGATAAGTTTGTCGCCGTGTCCAAGGAATATGCCGAGATCGAGCCGGTTGCCGAAGCCGCCACGCACCTCAAAGCGCTGCGTGACGAGCAGCAGGGGCTCGCCGAGATGCTCTCCGGAGATGATGCCGAGATGAAGGCAATGGCCGCCGACGAGGTGGACGGTGTCAAGAAGGCGGTGGAAAAGGCTGAGCGGGCCCTCGCGCTGCAATTGCTGCCCAAGGACAGCGCCGATGATCGCCCCGCGATGCTCGAAATTCGCGCCGGAACCGGCGGCGACGAGGCGGCGCTATTTGCCGGCGATTTGTACCGCATGTATAGCCGCCATGCCGAATTGCAGGGCTGGAAGGTCGATATGATCTCCGCCAATGCCTCGGAAGTCGGCGGGTTCAAGGAAGTCGTTGCCAATATCCAGGGCAAGGGCGTGTTCGCCAAACTGAAATTTGAATCGGGCGTCCACCGGGTCCAGCGCGTCCCTGAAACCGAAAGCGGCGGGCGTATCCATACCTCCGCCGCGACCGTCGCGATCCTGCCGGAACCGGAAGAAGTGGATGTGAAAATCCGCACCGAAGATCTGCGCATCGACACCTACCGGGCGAGTGGCGCCGGCGGTCAGCATGTCAACAAGACCGATAGCGCGATCCGCATCACCCACTTGCCGACCGGCCTTGTCGTGCAATGTCAGGACGGCAAGTCGCAGCACAAGAACAAGGCGCAGGCGATGAAGGTGCTGGCGGCGCGCCTCTATGAGCAGGAACGCGCTGCCGTGCAGAGCGAAGAGGCCGAAGCGCGCAAGTCGATGGTCGGTTCCGGTGATCGCTCGGAACGCATCCGCACTTATAATTATCCGCAGGGCCGGGTCACCGATCACCGGATCAACCTGACCCTGCACAAGCTCCCGGAAATCATCGAGGGCAGCGCGCTCGGCGAAATGATCGACGCGCTGATAGCAGAGGATGAAGCCAGCCGGCTGGCCAATCTGGATGGGTGATGCAGCCGGAGCGCTGCGCGAGGCCGCGCAGATGCTTGCCGAAACCTCCGACACCCCCCGACTCGATGCGGAATTGTTAATGGCGCATGCCCTGCAGATCGAGCGAGCGGAACTTCTGCTCAAATTGCCGGGACTGACAGCACCGACTGATTTTTCTGCGCTGATCGAACGGCGCCTGCAATCCGAACCGATCGCCCATATCATCGGCAGGAAGGAATTCTGGGGCCTCGACTTTCAGGTCACGCCCGATGTCCTGATCCCCCGTCCCGACAGCGAATTGCTGGTCGAGGAGGCGGTCCGTGCCTTCGCGTCGCGGCATCCGCACCGGATATTGGATCTGGGCACGGGCAGTGGCGCGCTTTTGCTTGCGGCGCTAAGCGAATTTCCGGAGGCCAGCGGTCTGGGTATCGATGCCAGTGCGGCCGCCTTGCAGATTGCCCATAATAATGCCGATGCGCTCGGATTGGCCGATCAGGCCAAGTTTCTGCTGCTGGATTGGACGATGCCCGATTGGGCAGGCTCTCTCGGGTCCGGCTTCGATCTTATCCTCGCCAACCCGCCCTATGTCTCAACCCGCGCCCGATTATCGGTGGATGTGGCCGAATATGAATCCCGTCAGGCCTTGTTCGCCGGAGAAGACGGGATGGATGATTATCGGATCATCATTCCTGCGCTCGAAACCCTGCTTTCGCCAACCGGAACGGCCTTGCTCGAAATCGGCTTTGACCAAGCAAATCCGGTTTCGGAAATCGCTAAGGAAAACGGTTATCATGTTGAATTAAAGCGAGACTTTGGCAGCAATGACCGTTTGTTAATCTTACGCAGATAAAAAGGGCTTGGTTTTGACGAAGCGAGTCGCTAAGACTTGCTCAGGCGCAGATGATTTCTGGCTTTTCCCTAAATCACTGGCCTGCCCCCAACTTGATAATTTTGCTGGTTTTCGGCGAGTATTTGTCTTGTATGGGTCGTTGTGGACAGGTTGTCTGCAGCGCAATCGTCACCAGAGTGTGGCTATAACTTGAGAAAGACCAAGTTTATTAACGGTATAAGGATACCTTTCATTTGATGAACAATCGTCAGCCTGGCCGCCGTGGACGGGGCCGGAACACCAGTAACCGCCCCCAGGGCAATCGCAGTGGCGGATCGGATCGCGATAACCGGATCGACAGCCGCGCGCGGGGCAATGCTGCACAGATGCTCGATAAATTCAAAAAAATGGCGCAGGACGCGCAGGTCAATGGCGACCGCGTCCAGGCCGAATATTATCATCAATTTGCCGATCATTATTTCCGGGTAAACGCCGATACACTGGCCCGCCGGGAAGAACAGCGGCTGGCGCGTGAAGAATCGCGCCCGGACCATCGCGGCAATGGCTCTAGCCAGGACGATTCCAGCGAAAACGATGGTGACAATCATCGCGGTCGTCCTCAGCAAACGCAGCAAAATCGTCCACAGCGCGATGATCGTGCTGATCGTGCTGATCGCGATGATGCTGCAGCGACTAACCCGGCTGAAGAGAAAAAACCGGTTCGCAGCCGGCGTCCCCGCAAGGTTGAAAATGTAGCAACCCGCAGCGATCCTCCCGAAAAGAACGGCGAGACCAATGGTCTGGATGCCAGTGCCTTGCCGCCGGCGATTTCGCGATCGACGGAGGTCGAGGTTGAAAAGAAACCGGCTCGCAAGAAACGGGTAGTCAAACCGAAAGCAGCCGAAGAAAGCGACGCTGCCTAAAATCCGGTCGGTTGGAATAACGTTGGGATAAGCATGCCACCGAAGGCTGACGCTCGTCGCGAATTTGCTGACGATCGGAAGTTCGTGTCAGGGCTTAGCCGACACCGAAGTGGAGCGATTCTGGAGTAATTTTACGTCCCTATGGCCTTTGCCAGCCAATCGGGTAGGCTGAGCCCCGTCAGATCGTCCACGCGGCGATGTTCCACCGACAGACCGTACGCCGGATAGGCGATGCGCTGGCGCTTTTCATCGGCTTCTCCGATCGGCACAACGACCATCCGCCGGTTGACCTTTTGCCGGTAGTTCATCCGTGCCGTATTTTCCTGTCCGACATAACAGCCCTTTGTAAAGCTGACGCCATTCAGTTCCGCTGCATTACATTCGAGCCATAATGTCTTGTCGCTGCCGAGTTCCGCGGATCCCTCGATAACGCCGAGGGACAGGCGATGCTTTCTATAATCTACCTCAGCACCTTCACCATCGCCCGCGTCATTCAGCCAGCGGTGCCCCAACGCTGTCAATCGGGGATCGATCGGCCAGTTCTCGGCTGTCACAGCCCAATGAACGCCGACCGAATCATCCAGGACGATCTCGATTTTTCGCCGCAAGCGATAGAGCTTCAGGCGGCGGACAAGTCCCTCGGCCTGTTCCCTTTCGCAATCGATCAGGATATCATCGCCATCGGCCCACAGAAAGAAATCGAACAGAACTTTACCCTGCGCAGTGAGTAGCGCGGTCCATTGGGGAGCGCCCTGCTTGACCGCAGCCATATCCTGAGTCACCAGACCTTGCAGAAATTCCCTGATATCTTCGGATTCATCCGTCGCGGAAAGGCGAATAATGGCGCGGTCATTAAGTCTGGTTTCGGTCATGGCATTTAGGTAGGAGGTAAAGCAGGAAAAACCAAGCCTTACCCGGAGCCATATGACCGACACCATTACCATCCGCCGGCCCGATGACTGGCACGTGCATCTTCGCGACGGCGCGATGCTGAAAGCGGTTGCTCCGTTTACCGCCCGGCAGTTTGCCCGGGCCATCATCATGCCCAATCTTTCTCCGCCGGTGACCAGCGCCGCCAGCGCGGCAGATTATCGGAAACGCATCATGGCGGCGTTGCCAGATGATTCTGATTTTACCCCTCTGATGACCTGTTATCTGACCGATGATGCGGATGCTGACGATATCGCAAAGGGTCATGCGGAAGGCATCTTTACCGCGGCAAAACTCTATCCCGCCAACGCGACGACCAACAGCGCGCATGGTGTGACGGATGTCGCGCATATCATGCCAGTGCTCGAACGGATGCAGGAGATCGGCATGCCGCTGTTGGTCCATGGCGAGGTGACCGACGGCAATATCGATATTTTTGATCGTGAAGCGGTGTTTATCGAGCGGGTATTGGAAAAATTGAGCAGTGCATTGCCAGGGCTAAAAATCGTGTTCGAGCACATAACGACCGAACAGGCGGTCCAGTTCGTCGATAGCTCCGGCCCGAATATTGCAGCAACAATCACGCCGCATCACCTCCATATCAACCGCAACGCGCTATTTGCCGGCGGGTTTCGCCCGCATGCCTATTGCCTGCCGGTGGCGAAGCGGGAACGGCATAGGCTGGCTCTGCGCAAAGCGGCTACATCCGGATCCGCGAAATATTTTCTCGGCACCGACAGCGCTCCGCATGAGATCCACGCCAAGGAGTCGGCCTGCGGCTGTGCCGGGATTTTCAACGCGCCATATGCGCTGGAGAGCTATGCAGCGGTGTTCGACGAAGAAGGCGCGCTCGACCGGCTGGAGGGTTTTGCCTCTGAACATGGCCCCAGATTTTATGGCCTGCCGTGCAACGAAGAACGCGTGACTCTGGAGCGACGCAGTTTGACTGTTCCAGACAGTCTTGAGGCCGAGGGCTCCACACTGGTTCCCTTTCACGCCGGCTCGGACCTGGATTGGCGTATCGTCCACCCTTGACCGGCTATCGGCTGCTGCGACCCGACGGGCTCTTAGAAGTCGTGGTTGGTCACTCACATAGTGTCGGAGATGGTTAGGCGGGTTGGGCTTTCCGCGCCTCTTTGCCCGCCAGATAGGAATCGGTCGAATAGATCGCCAGACTGATCCAGATCAGCACAAAACAAATGATGTGCGAAGGCGTCAGTGCTTCCTTGTAAACGAATACACCGACCAGAAACTGGATTGTTGGCGCCAGATAATTCAGCAATCCGATGGCGCTGAGAGTCATTTTCTTGACCGCTGCGGCGAACAGCACCAGCGGGATTGCGGTAACTATGGCACCGCCGATCAGTAGCAGATCAATCATCCGGTCATCGCCAAGATGCTGGCCAGTGGAGGACGGTGCCGCGCCAAAGGTCAGCCAGATCAAGAACAGGGTGAACGGAAGGAACAATATACCAGTCTCTGCTGTCAACCCGACTATTGGCCCAATGTCCGCTATCTTGCGGACCAGTCCATAGCTGGCCCACGAAATCGCCAGAGCCAGACTGATCCAGAGCGTATCCAGCGCTTGCACCGCTAGTACCGAAACACCCGCGGCCGCTATTGCAATGGCAATCCACTTGTTGCGAGAGAGTTTCTCGCCGAGAAATATCCTGCCCAGAAAGACGCTGAGCAGCGGGCTGATAAAATAGCCGAGGCTGGCCGCGAGAATATGATCCTGATGCACGGCCCAGACGTAGATCAGCCAGTTACCAGCGATCAGACAGGAACTGGCCAGCATGGCCCAACGCAGTTTGCGATCCGCCAGAGCGACTCCCAGACTGCTGAGGTTTTTCCGGAAATAGAGGATGATCAGCAGAAGAGGCACTGACCAGATGATGCGATGGGCGACAACTTCCAGCGCGTCGACGCTTTGCAGCAGTTTGAAATAGACCGGCATCAGGCCCCAGAAAACACAAGCCGTTAGCGCCTGAACGAGGCCGATTCGGCTGGTGGATGGCGCACTGGACATTGTGCAGCGCTTAAGCCGACCGGTTCGAGCGAGCAATCAAGAAATCCTATCGCCGCGAAAACCCGGCAACAGGCTCAGATAATGCCGCCACCGATCCACAGCCTGAAGGCGGAGATGCCCATGACAATCAGGCAGAAATACATGCCGCTGGTGCGAGAAGAGATCAAGCCGAACAGCGCTCCGATTCCGGCGAACGGCAGGATCAGCCAGTTGGTCCAGCCCAGCAGGGGCACCAGGCCGACAAAGGTGAAAACAAGGGCGATGATTCCGATCAGGATGGAGATGAGATTAGCCATAACTGTATTATAGGTATAGTGCACTGCGTTTTCAAGCGTTTGCAATTCTACAGGGTCATAGTAGGCTGGCAGCCTGCGGGAGGCAGGCCATGGCTATCGATGATATCAGGATTGAAACCGACCGTTTGATTTTACGACCGCCCAATGGCGATGATATCGACGAATGGGCTGCGTTTCAGGCGGATGAAGCTACAATGACCTATATTGGCGGCGTCAAAAGCCGTGCCGAAAGCTGGCGGGATTTATGCGCCATGGTCGGCGCATGGCATGTTCGCGGCTATGCGATGTTCTCGCTGATCCTCAAGGATAGCGGCAAATGGATTGGCCGCATTGGTCCCTGGTATCCCGACGGCTGGCCGGGAACGGAAGTGGGCTGGGGCGTTGCGCCGGAATATGCCGGCAAAGGCTATGCGCTTGAAGCGGCGGTCGCCAGCATGAACTATGCGGTCGATACGCTCGGCTGGAGCGATATCTGCCATACGATTGATCCGGACAATCTCGCGTCGATCAAACTGGCCGAGCGGGTTGGTTCAACCAATCGCGGGCCGACAAAGCTGCCCGCACCCTATCAGGATGCACGGGTTGACGACTGGGGACAATCGCGCGAACAATGGCAAGAGAATAGAAAACGATTCCAACAGGAGAGCAGGCCATGACCGAAGATCGCTATCTTGACCCCACACGGGAAAGTTTCGACGCATTCAAGGCGCTGCCGCGAGACGTGCCGATCAATATGCTCAATCTGCTGCGCTTTCATGGCGATGCGCAATATCCGGCTGATCACCCCAATGCTGCCAAGGGCTGGACCGGCGAGCGCGCCTATGCCGAATATGGCAAGACCAGCGGGCCGATATTCAAGCGGGTTGGCGGCACGATCATCTGGCGGGGACAGATGGAATGCATGGTGATTGGGCCCGATGACAAGCAGTGGGACGCATCCTTCATCGCCCGCTACCCGAATAGTGGCGCTTTCATGGAAATGGTCACCGACCCCGAATATCAAAAAGCCGTGGTCAATCGGAAGGCAGCCGTTCTGACCTCCCGGCTGATCCGGTTCGGTGAAATCGACGGCCCGGCAACCTTTGGCTAGAATCCCGAAACGGGACAAGGGGTTAACGAATAGTCACCGGATTAACCAAATTCCCTAACGGAAAATTAACGCTTTTTGATGCATTTGTTTCTCCAAATTCAGGAGCAAACTGCATGTCTCACTTTTCCCGTTCCCTTTTGCTGTCCGTCGCAGCTTTTGCGCTGCCGTTGACGCTTGCGGCCTGTGGCAGCAATGAAACCAGCGAAGAAGAGCTGGCAAAACTGGACGACAATCTTACCTCTGACCCGGCGATGAATGATGCGCTGGAAGACGCGATCCTGGTCGACCCCGAGCTCACGGATCAGGCGAACCGCAATGCCATTCGCGGTGCCAATGGTCCGGCAGACGGATCGGTCCCTCCCGGCACCACTTATGCCGGTGCGGCGGACGGCGGCAAAGCCGCAGCTGCAGCTGCGCTGGGCGGAAAGATGCTGAGCGCGCCGAAACCACGCCAGATGACGTCGGATGATGAATGTTCAAGCTGTGCCGGAAGCGAAGGCATGACGCTGGGCGCGAAAGCGGAACGCCAAAGCGCGCAGCGCGGCAAGGGCACGTGCGACCAGAAACTGAGCTATAACATGGGCTGGGCCAACCGCATGCCGCCGGAATTCCCGGTCTATCCAAAGGCCAATGTGCAGGAAGCTGCCGGTGTCGAGGGCGGTCTGTGCGACATTCGCGTGGTCAGTTTCACCACCGCCTCGCCGATGAAGAGCGTCGTGGATTTTTATTATACCCAGGCCAAGCGCGGCGGGTTCGATGCCGAATATCTGCTGCGCGGTGGCGAACATGTTCTGGGCGGCACCAGAGGCAGCGATGACGGTGCCTTTGTGATCACGTTGAACAAGCGTTCGGGCGGCGGGACGGCTGTCGATATCGTCGCCAGCAACGGTCGCTAATTTGGATAAGATAACGCCGGATATCGCATTTCAATTTGTCCGGTATTTAAAGGTGGCCCGCTCCGGCCACCTTTTTTTGTTCGTTCCTGCTTGCGGATGGTCACTCGAAACCGCCACGCTGGCGAGCTGCCATAGGTGGCAACTGGGGGATGATCAGTCTCCGCTGATCCGTTCGATATCTGCGCCCACAGCCGCCAGTTTTTCCTCCAGCCGTTCATAGCCGCGATCAAGATGGTAGATACGTTGCAACCGGGTTTCCCCCTCCGCTGCCAGTCCGGCAATGGCGAGGCTCATCGAGGCGCGAAGATCGGTCGCCATCACGGGTGCGCCGGTTAGTTTCTTGACGCCCCGCACCACGGCCGTGCGGCCCTTGGTCTCGATATCCGCGCCCATCCGGTTGAGTTCGGGCACATGCATATAGCGGTTTTCGAAAATGGTTTCGGTGAGCACGCTGGCACCGTCGGCGAGACACAGCATGGCCATCAACTGTGCCTGCATATCGGTGGCCAGACCAGGATAGGGAGCAGTGGACAGGGTGAGCGGCTTGAGCTTGCCATTGGAGGCAACCTTGATGCCCTTGGCATGGATATCGATGTGGAGACCAGCGTGGCGCAGCGCATCCAGCGTCGCTTCCATTTCATCTGCCTTGGCGGCCAGCAGATCGACTTCGCCGCCGGCAATGCCCACCGCGCAGGCGTAACTACCCGCTTCGATCCGGTCCGACATCACCCGGTAGGTGCAGCCGTGCAGCCGGTCGACACCGTGGATGGTCAATGTCGAAGAGCCAATACCCTCAATTTCTGAGCCCATCGCAACCAGCATGTTGCACAGATCGACAATTTCCGGTTCCCGCGCAGCGTTTTTGAGGATGCTTGTACCGTTGGCCAGCACCGCGGCCATCAGCGCATTTTCAGTGGCGCCAACTGACACGACGGGAAAGGCAAATTCGCCACCGGGCAATCCGCCATCGGGTTGTCGTGCCGTGACATAGCCGCTGGTGGTTTCGATTGTCGCACCGAGCGCTTCAATAGCCTTGAGATGCAGATCTATGGGCCGATTGCCGATCGCGCAGCCACCAGGCAGCGATACCCGGCATTCTCCGGCACGCGCCAACAGGGGCCCGAGCACCAAGATCGACGCCCGCATTTTCCGGACAATATCATAGGGTGCTTCGGTCGAAGTGATCTTGCCGGCCTTGAGCGTCATGACCCGGCCGAAATCTTCCGGCCTTGCGCCTTCGATCGTGGTCGAGACACCCAGCTGATTGAGCAGATGCCCGAAACTGTCGACATCGGCCAGCCGCGGCAGGTTGCGCAGGGTGACCGGTTCATCGGTCAGCAGCGCGCAAGGCAGCAGGGTCAGAGCGCTATTCTTGGCTCCCGAAATGGGAATGGTGCCAGACAGCCGATTGCCGCCGCGTATCGAGATAATATCCATGGTCTAGCGTTTAACGAAAATGGCGATGCAGGCAAGTCTATTGCGCCGTTTGCGACCGGGTCCTGCGACATGATCCACTAGTTGCGCAGCAGTCCCAGCGCAGCATAAGCAGACTCCAATGTCGGTTGCGCCATCACCGCGGCCTTCTCTGAACCGCTACGCAGAATCGCGTCAATTGCCGTCTCGTCCTTGCGCAATTCTTCAAACCGCTGGCGGATTGGCGACAATTTGCTCACCGCCAGATCGGCAAGCGCCGGTTTGAAGTCGCCAAACCCTTTACCCGCATATTCGGCGAGCACGGCGTCCTGCGAATGATCGGCAAGCGCAGCGTAAATGCCGATCAGATTCTTCGCTTCCGGGCGAGCTGCAAGATCGTCCATATTGTCCGGCAGTGGCTCGGGATCTGTCTTCGCTTTCTTCAATTTCCGCGCAATCGTTTCGTCATCATCACTCATGTTGATCCGGCTGAGATCGGACGGGTCTGACTTGCTCATTTTCGCATTGCCATCGCGGAGGCTCATGATCCGGGCCGCTGTTTTGCCGATAAATGGTTCGGGCAGAACGAATGTTTCGGTGTCGGTATCGCTGTTGAACTTTGCCGCTATGTCGCGAGCCAGTTCAAGATGTTGTTTCTGGTCTTCGCCGACCGGAACATGGGTGGTCTGATAGATCAGGACGTCCGCGGCCTGCAGCACCGGATAGCCGTAGAGACCCAGTGATGCCCTTTGTTTGTGCTTGCCGGACTTTTCCTTGAACTGGGTCATCCGGTCGAGCCAGCCCATCGGGGTGTTGCAGATCAGCATCCATGCCAGTTCAGCGTGCGCCGGTACCCGGGCCTGATTGAACAGGATCGATTTGTCCGGATCGACCCCGGCGGCGACCAGCGCCGCTACCATTTCACGGCAATTGGCAGCCAGTTCAACGGGGTCGTTATGGACCGTGATCGCGTGGAGATCGGCCAGGAAAAACAGGCATTCTCCCTCGTCCTGCATCGTCACCCAATTCTTGATCGCGCCCAGATAGTTGCCGAGATGGAGATTCCCTGTAGGCTGGATGCCCGATACCGTCCGCATGTTACAGGTTTCCTTCGCTTGCAGCGTCTTCCGCCGCTTTCTTTTTCGTCAACATGGTGATCTTGTCACGGTCTATCGCGCCGGTCAGCCATGCGAGCGCCGCATAAACCAGCCCACCGACGCTTACCAGAGCGGTGATAGATCCAATCCGCTGCCAGATAGTGCCATCGTACATGTTTTCACCGATCGGGGCGGCATAAATCAGCACCGCTGCCATGCCTGCTGCGGACAATGTGATACGTCCGATCCGGAGCAATAGCGTCCATTCCAGATGGAAATGTCCGCGACGGTGTAGCATGGTATATAGCATAAGGCAGTTGCACCAGGCGGCTATTGCACCGGCGAAGGCGAGACCCTTGATGCCATAGACAGGGATCAAAAGCAGGTTGAGCGCAATGTTGATGAGCAGCGATATACCGGCGGTGTAGACCGGCGTCTTGGTATCTCGTCGCGCGAAGAATCCGGGGATCAGGACTTTTACCAGCACATAGGCGGGCAAGCCAACGACAAGGGCGGCTACAACAGCGGCGGTGGTCTGGCCATCACTGGCGGTAAATTTACCGCCGACGTAGAAGGATGTGACCAGCGGTCCAGCGGCAAAGAACAGCGCTATAGCTGCCGGTATGGTGATCAGCATGGCCAGTTCGATCGCATTGCTTTGCAATCGCTGGGCTCCGCCCAGATCATCCTTGGCGATGAATCGTGACAGGGCGGGCAATATGGCGGTCCCCAGGGCGATGCCGATAATACCCAGAGGCAATTGATTCAGGCGATCGGCCATGGCCAGATAGACGAAAGAGCCTTCCGGCAAGCGCCCGAGGAAGAACAGATCAATGAAACGGCTGATCTGATAGATGCCAGCACCGAATACCGCCGGCAGGATGAGCACGCCCAATTGCTTTACGTCGTCAGTGAGCCGGGGCATTCTGATCGGAAAACGAAATCCGGTCTTTCGCGCCCAATAATAAAGCCAGAGCATCTGGACCAGTCCAGCCGATGAGACGGCAATCGCCAGATAATAGGCTGTCTGATGCGGGTCATCGCCGCCATTCACCAGATGGGCTGCGAGCAATGCCGCAATCATGCAGATATTGAGCATGATCGGCGCTGCTGCCGCTGCCGCGAAACGGCTGAGCGAGTTGAGAATCGCCGCGAATAGAGTCGTGATGCTGATCAGGCCGAGATAGGGGAAGGTTATCCGTGCAAGGGACACTGAAAAACCACCCGATCGGCCGCCTTGCCCGAAATCATCGATCAGCCAGATTATACCGGGCATGACAAGCATCATTACCGCCGTAAAGATCAACAGCAAGGGTACGAATACCGACAGCACATCGATCACGAAATTCTGCGCTGCTGTCCGCTCTTCATCCTCTTCCATCTTGCGGTTAAACAGAGGCACGAAAGCGGCAGAAAACGCGCCTTCGGCAAACAGACGCCGGAAGATATTGGGTAGCTGAAATGCCAGTTGCCAGGCGTCGGCCGCCGCGCCAGCGCCGAGTATCCGGGCCAGCATGATGTCACGGACAAAACCGAAAACGCGGCTGACCAATGTCAGTCCGGCGATTGTTCCGGTGGACTTCAGCAGGTTCATGCCTGCTATCCTAGCAAGGAGGTTTAAGCGTTGCCAACCGGCTGTTCGCCTGCCTGCTGTGCCGCCATCTGCTCGCGCTGCTGCATATAGAGCGCAGTGAAATCAATCGGCTCCAGCAACAAAGGCTGGAACCCGGCATCGCGCACCGCATCGGCAATGATCGCCCGGGCAAAGGGGAAGAGGAGCCGCGGGGCCTCCGCAAACAAGAACGGATGTGCCTGTTCTTCGGACACGTTGCGCAGCCCGAAGAGGCCGCAATAGAGCAATTCCACGGCGAAAGCGACGCCTTCATCCGCTTTCGCGGTGACGTCAATCTTCAGTTCGACTTCATGGACTTCGTCCGAAACGACGGACGAGCCGATATTGAACTGCACATCAATCTGTGGCTGTGCGTTCCATTGGTATACATCCGGTGCATTCGGATTTTCGACGGAAAGATCTTTCACATATTGCGAAATCACACCAATTTGCGGCTGGGTGTCTGCGCCATTGGCAAGCGGATCGGGAGTCGTCACATCTCCAGCGGGATTCGCTTCGGAGTCGTTTTGGTCATTCTCATCAGCCATCGGGCCTGTCCTTTCGGAAAATCAGTCAATCATGTCCTTTGGCGCATATTGCCGCGCCGTTCGCAGCGCGCCTAGCAGGGGACGGAACCGAGGGCAATGAAAGAGTAAACCGGAGTTCCCGGGCCATACATTCCAGTGAATTTGTAAGCGCTCGTTCACAAATTGGCCGGTACAAGATACTGGCCGATTGCGACATTGCGGCTTTTTCTTTAATGTCGTTTGAAACCGCCCCTTTTTCTGCCTATGTATAGGGTAATAAAAAAGATTGGATTCTGAAGTGACCATCGAAATCGTATTATTGGCAATGGTAGCGGCTTTTCTCGGCTTGCGCCTTTATTCCGTACTGGGCAAACGCACCGGTCATGAGCAGGAACACACGCCGCGGAGTATAGAGCCGCGCACGAATGAGCGGAGACCATTGGAAGATGCCAAGCCGCATGTTCCGGATATCGTTCCAGCGCCTGCTGGTACGCCCGCTATGGTCTACGACAGCAGCGCCGAAGCCGGAATGCGGGAAATCCTGAACGCCGACCGGAATTTCGATGTCGGCCGGTTCGTCGAAGGCGCGCAGCTGGCCTATGGTATGGTCCTTGAAGCCTTTTGGAAGGGCGACAAGGAAGAATTGAAATCCCTTTGTGATGATGATGTGTACGAAAGCTTTGCCGAAGTTATAGACGCGCGTGAAAAGCGTGGCGAAGTGCTCGAAAACCAGTTGGTGCGAATCAACAATGCGCGGATTTCCGAAGCGGAATATCGTCGGCCAGTGGCCCGCATCACGGTGCAATTCGATGCGGATGTCGCTTCGGTGGTCAAAGACAAAAAGGGCAAGCTGATCGGTGGCTCGCTATCCGACGCGGCCGAGACCCATGATGTCTGGACGTTCAGCCGGGATCTTTCCAGCGCCGACCCGAATTGGCTGCTTGACGAGACTGATGAGGCCTGATCCTCGGTCGCCAAGCGACATTATCATGAGAATCGGGACGCTTTTCGGCGCGATGACGCTGTTCAGCGCCTGTTCCATGACGATCATTCCGCAAGGAGCCGCGCAAGGCCGATCCACTCAGCAGGAGGGTGAGCGCGTAAGGGTTGATAGTCCCGATATCTCCACTCCGAAGCCCAAGGCGCCTTGGGCTTCGACTCTCACCCTAAAGCCCGTCGATCCTGCGCAGTTGACGAAAATCGGCACCGATACTACCCGAGCGCTGGGTACCGGCATTGCGGCGGGGCCAGATATGGCCACCCTCGATCTCTCACAGTCCAAAGCGGTCGCCGCATTGCAATCCTTTCGCACCAGTTGTCCATCCCTGGTCCGGCGTGAAGACAATAGCGGACTGACACAGGGCGCGGACTGGCAATTGTCTTGCGAAGCCGCCAAAGGCTGGCCGGCCAATGATGCGCTGCGCTTTTTCACATCCTATTTCGAAACCGTCCAGGTTGGCGATGGTGCGGCTTTTGCAACCGGCTATTTCGAACCGCAGATTCGCGGATCGCGGATTAAAAATAAAAATTATCAAGTTCCGGTCTATCGGCGGCCAGCCAATCTGCTCGATGTTGACCTCGGCCTGTTTTCCGAAGAGCTGAAGGACAAGCGTATTCGCGGAAAAGTGGACGGAACCAAACTGGTTCCCTTCGAAGACCGGGCCGCCATTGACGACGGTGCCCTCGCCGGACAGGGGCTCGAAATTGCCTGGGCCCAGGATTATATCGACCTGTTCTTCCTGCAGATTCAGGGCAGTGGCCGCCTGGCGCTGCCCGACGGTTCGATCATGCGGATCGGTTACGCCGGGCAGAATGGCCGCGACTATACCGGTATCGGACGGGTGATGCGCGAACGCGGCCTGCTGGCCGATGGCAAGACCAATATGCAGGGCATTGTCGAATGGCTGCGTGCCAATCCCGATCAAGGCATGCGGATCATGCGCGAGAATATGAGCTATATTTTCTTCACCGAACTGACCGGTCCGGGACCTTTGGGTGCGATGGGCCACCCTGTGGTCGCGCGAACATCGGTTGCGGCTGACCGGATGTTTGTCCCCTTGGGCGCACCGGTCTATCTCGACATGGAACATGATATTGCCGACGGCCTCTGGGTTGCGCAGGACAGTGGCGGGGCGATCAAGGGGGCCAATCGTTTTGACACATTCTGGGGCGCGGGCGAAGAAGCGGCCCAGATCGCTGGCGGCATGTCTTCGCGAGGACAGGCGCTGATATTCCTTCCCAAGGGCACATTATCCAGGCTTTTTGCATCCCAACGGGCCTCGGGAAAATAGACTATGTCCGACCGGCCCCTTACCGCCGGCGAAAAGGCGCTCTGGCAGAAATTTATCGAGACGGTCGAGCCGCTGGATCGGAAACGGGTCAGCCGGGTGAATGCGCTGCCAGTCGCCAAGAGGCTTTCTGACGTAAACGCACCGATCACCGCGCAGACCTTTGGCGGGGCTCCCGGCAAGGCGATCCCGTTAAGGGAACAGGTCGCAGTTCCCCAAAAACACGGACTCGACGGTCAATGGGATCGGCGTTTGGCAAAGGGCGTGGTGCACCCGGACGTCACTATCGATCTCCATGGCTACACTTTGTCCTCGGCCCACGGCCGGCTCGACAGCGCGCTGGAACTCAGCATCGCTGCAGGGCATCGCGCGATATTGCTGATAACGGGAAAGGCGCGCAGCGCGGATGAACGGCATCGTGAAGGCGGGCGCGGGGCAATCCGCGCGGCAATATCGGACTGGCTCGCCGCTTCCCGCCACGCTTCCCGCATTGCCGCGGTCCGCCGTGCCCATCCTCGCCATGGCGGCGGGGGTGCACTGTATATAATTTTGCGGCGCTCTCGATGACCATGATAGACGCTAATAAATGCTAGCGCTCATTGTCCTGTCGGTGCTGGCCGGGCTGGCCGCTTTTCTTGGAGCCATCCTGGGCTGGCTCGACGAGCATAAAAAAGGCCTGATCAGTGACGGGATGCGGCGGGCGATCATTGCCTTCGGTGGCGGCGCATTGATCGGTGCCGTGGGCCTGGTGCTCGTTCCGCACGGGCTGGAAAGCCAGCCATTGTGGCTCGGGCTTGGTACTTTTCTGGCGGGCGGTCTGGTGTTTCTTCTGATCGATCACAGCTTGAAAAGGCGGGGTACACCGGTCAGCCAGCTGATTGCTCTGAATCTCGATTTTATTCCCGAAGCCATTGTTCTCGGCGCGGTCATTTCCGGCGATTTCAAAATGGCGCTGTTTCTCACGGTCATTATCATTGCCCAGAACCTGCCCGAGGGATTTAACGCCTATCGTGAAATCCGCCAATCGCATGCCGGTTTTTTGCGGAAACATGTGCTGCAGATCATGGCGGGCAGCATCATTATCGGGCCGGTTTCCGCGCTGGCAGGATATTCGCTATTCACCCTCGACCATCTTGTCCTCGGATCGATAATGACATTTTGTGCTGGCGGGATATTATATCTCGTTTTTGAAGATGTCGCCCCGGACGCCCACAATTCCGGCGATTGGAAGCCGGCTTTTGGTGCGGTAATAGGATTTTCTGTCGCTCTGGTCGGCTTTGGTTTAACCGGCTGAGCCATTCGGCCCGAGGACATTCTGGACGATCAGCGCAAATATCTTGCTCAGCTGCTCCAGATCCTCGACCGCCACCGCTTCATCGAGCTTGTGCATGGTCGCATTGCAGAGGCCAAATTCAACCACCGGCATGATCTTTGCGAGGAAGCGCGCATCGGATGTTCCGCCTGATGTGGACAGTTCTGGTTCCACACCGGTTACTTCGCGAATCGCACCCGCGACGATGTCCGAAAATTCTCCCGGCGGGGTCAGAAATGGTTCACCGGATATGATTGGCCTCAATGCGCCGCCGTGCCGCTCGACGATCTCCTGCACCATGGCGCTGAGGCTTTCGCCGCTGTGGCGGTCGTTGAAACGGATCGACAGGCGACCCTCGGCCTTCGCCGGAATGACATTATGCGCGGGATTGCCCACATGGAGGTCGGTAAATTCGATATTGCTCGGCTGGAACCAGTCGGTGCCCTGATCAAGCTGGAGCGCGTCAATCTCGGTCAATATCCGGCCCAATTTGGTAATCGGATTGTCGGCATTGTGCGGATAGGCGACATGGCCCTGCATGCCGTTCACCGTGATCCACATGTTGACCGAGCCGCGCCTCCCGATTTTCATCATGTCACCCAGCCGGTGGACCGATGTCGGCTCGCCAACCAGACAGAGGTCGGGAATAATGCCGCGCTCGGCCATAAAGTCCATTATCGCGACCGTGCCAAAACGTGCCGGTCCTTCTTCATCGCCGGTGATGATCAGGCTGATCGTGCCCAGATCATCGGGCAAATCATGGAGTGCTCCGACAAAGGCTGCGATACTGCCTTTCATGTCGACGGCTCCGCGCCCGTGGAGCATGTCACCGCGCACTTCCGGGACGAAGGGATCGGTCTGCCAGCCCTGACCGGGCGGGACGACATCGAGGTGACCGGCATAGGCAAAGTGCCGCGACCCGGGGGAACCTTGGCGAAGGGCAAAGAGATTCTCGACGGGTCCGCCATTTTCGGCATCTTCGGGCGCATCGCCAGCGATGAACCGAGATATTTCAAACCCCAGAGGTTCGAGCATCGCTTCCATCTCGTCAAACACGCTGCCGGTCGCAGGGGTGATACTGGGCTGAGCGATCAGTCGCTTTGCATAGTCAAGAATCGTTGCGCGGGTCATCAATGGCCGATCAGCTTTTTGCCGTTTCCGGCTGCTCGAGGCGTTCAATCACCCATGGCTCATCCTCGGCGGCCTCCATCCACTGGGCGGTCCACTCGTGATCGAGAATGGTCTGCATATAACTGGTGGCAAAGCCGGGCAGACGGAAGCCATAAGTCTGGAATCGCGAAACCACCGGCGCGTACATGATATCCGCGGCGCCATAGGTGCCGAACAGAAACGGTCCGCCGCCGCCGAAGCGCGCCCGCGCCTGGGCCCATAGTTCGATGATCCGCGCGGCATCCGCCTTGACCTCGTCGCTGAGGGAAAGGCCTTCATAAATTTTTCGGGTATTCATCGGGCATTGACGACGCAGCGCCAGAAAACTCGAATGCATTTCCGCCGCCATCGACCGGGCCATGCCGCGTGCCGTCTCGTCTTTTGGCCAGAAGCGGTCCCGGTGGGTCTTGTCGGCAAGCCAGTCGATGATCGCCAGGCTATCCCAGACCACGGTCTCGCCATCCCACAGGATCGGTACTTTACCGCCTGAGGGTGCAAAATTCTCGCTTGCCCGGACATGGTCCCAATCGTCGCCATAAAGGGGTACGGTAAGTTCCTCGAAGGACAGCCCCGACTGTTTACAGGCAAGCCAGCCGCGCATTGACCAGCTGGAATAGGCTTTGTTTCCGATTATTAGTTTCATATTCTGTCCCATAACCAAATATGGAAGGCTGTGTATAGAAAAGCGTCACTGCGGAGAATAGTTTTGGGAGGCCTAGCTCTGGACTGCCTCGAGAACGGCTAGCCGAAGCTCGTCGATACCCTGTTTCTTTTCCGAAGAGGTGAGTAGCAGTTCGGGGTGCGCGGCCGGATGCTTCTTGGCAATTGCCGCGACCTTCTCCGCTGTGGCATCCAGTTCTTCCTGCTTCACTTTGTCCGCTTTGGTCATCACCACCCGATAGCTGACCGCCGCTTTGTCGAGCATCGCCATCACTTCTTCATCAACCGGCTTGATGCCGTGTCGTGAGTCGATCAGGACGAAGGTCCGCTTGAGCACCGCGCGACCGCGCAGATAGTCGTTGATCAGAAAGCGCCATTTCTGGACTATTTTCTGCGGTGCTTTGGCAAAACCATAGCCGGGCATGTCGCAAATGCGGAAGATCAAGGGGTCGCCGACATCGAAGAAATTCAGTTCCTGTGTCCGTCCCGGCGTGTTGGACGTTCGCGCGAGACCGTTGCGATTGGTCAGCGCGTTGATCAGCGACGACTTGCCGACATTGGACCGGCCGGCAAAGGCAATCTCCGGAACTTTCGGATCGGGCAGAAACTGCAGCTGTGGGGCACTTTTCAGAAAACTGATCGGACCGGAGAATAGCTTCGGATGGAGCGGAGTGGTCATCTATGGGTATCCCGGCGACCGGAAGGCCACGCCAAGGCTTCCATCACAATCATGTGTGACGGGCAACGGCGCGGGTTTCCGGCTTGCGCTGGAATGACGGGGTAAAATGTCATACCTCGGCCTTGTCAGCAGCAGCTTTTCTTGCTTTTTCTTCGGCTTCCTTCGCCATCATTTCCTTCATCTGGGGATGCCGGGAATAGAGCCAGCTTTGCTGCGCGATGGTGAGGATATTGGACACGGTCCAGTAGAGCTGCAGTCCTGCGGCAAAGGGAGCCATGATGAAAACCAATATCCACGGCATGATGCTGAATATCTGTTTCTGCATCGGATCCATCGGCGCCGGGTTCAGCTTGAACTGAAAGTGCATGGTGATCCCCATCAATATCGGTAAAATGCCGACGGCCAGGAAGGTTGGCGGATCGAACGGCAGCAGACCGAACAGGTTGACCGGCGTCAGCGGGTCGGGCGCGCTCAAATCCTTGATCCACAGGATGAACGGCTGATGGCGCATTTCAATCGAAAGCATCAGCACTTTGTACAGTGCGAAGAAGATCGGAATCTGCAGGAATATGGGAAGGCAGCCGGAGAGCGGATTGACCTTCTCCTCCTTGTACAGCTTCATGATTTCCTGCTGCTGCTGCTGTTTGTCGTCCTTATGCTTCGCCTGAATTGCCTTCATTTTTGGCTGAACCGCACGCATTTGCGCCATCGAAGTGAACTGTTTCTGCGCGATCGGGTACATGATTCCGCGCACGATGAAGGTCATCAGAACGATAGCCACACCGAAATTGCCGACCAGTTTGAACAACCAGTTGAGCAGATAGAAAAGCGGTTTCTCGAACCAGTAGAACCAGCCCCAGTCGATGGCGCGATCCAGATTTATGATACCAAACTCTTCTTGATATTTTTCCAGAAGCGCATTCTCTTTGGCTCCGGCAAAAAGGCGGGTCGTGGTGTTCAACTGTTTGCCAGGATCAATGATTTGCGCGCTTTTCTTGGCGATCTCGGCCTGAAAAATATCACCGCCGCCGGAGCGAAATTTCGCGTCGACCTGGCTAATATTTTCCGGGATCAATGCCCCCAGCCAATATTTGTCGGTAAAGCCCAGCCAACTGACTTCCGTATCGTACGCATTGGTTCCGGCTACCGCGCTGGTGCCAAACATTCGCGAAAAAAATCCGGGCTCTTCGCCGGCGAGGTTCTTATAGTCTACATCATAATTTGCCGCGCCTTCATACACTCCGACGGGTCCGGAGTGGATGGTCCAGGTGCTTGCTTCATTCGCCGGAATATTGTCCAGATCCCGTTTTCTGTTGATCAGGCCATAGGGCTTGAGCGCGATCGCGTTCTCACCGCGATTGGTGACGTTCTGTTCGGCGGTGATCAAATAATCTTCATCAATAGACAGCGTGATCGCATAAGCTTGCCCGGTCTCGTTGGACCAGCTTAGTGTCACCGGCGTTTCGGGTGTCAGTTTGCTTTGGTCGGTTGACCAGATCGTATTGTCATCCGGGACGGCAACGCCGTCGCCCGCCCAGCCGAAGCGGCTGAAATAGGCATTTTGGGTTCCTGAAGGTGCAAAGAGCCGAACAGGTCCACTATTCTTGCTCAGGTCAACCGTATGATCGGTCAGCGTGAGATCATCAATGCGTCCGCCCTTGAGGTTGATCGAACCTTTTAAACGCGGTGTTTCAACCAGGACCCGGGGGTTTTCGCGCAATACTGTGGCCAGTGGCCGAATCTTGTCTGAAGCCTTGCCAGCTGCAATATCCGCGCTGCCAGCAGTTGAGCCGACGGAGGGGGTTAGCGTATCGCCAGAGACCTGGTCGGTTACCGGAACATCAGCCTGTTCCACCACCTCATTCTTGTTGGCCATGTCCGGGAAAAACTGTTCCATCAGCATAGGCCAGCCAAAAAGGATGATCCCGGTGAGCAGCACCGCCATGATAATATTGCGTTTATTGTCCACTATGTCGTCCTGTTTTCGGCCATTTGTTGCAAATAGGATTGGTGTATGAGGGTATCAAGGCACCGGGTCATAACCCGAGCCTCCCCAAGGATGGCAGCGCAATAGCCGTTTCGCACCCAGCCAGCCACCCTTAATTGCACCATGTTTCTCGATCGCTTTGATCGCATAGGCACTGCAGGTCGGTTGATAGCGGCAAGTCGGGGGTAATATTCGCGATGGTCCCCATTGCCAGCAACGTACGCAAAAGATGAGGATCGCCTTGATCATCCCTGACCGAGTTTCTTTGCCAGATGTTTCAAGCCCTTTTCCAGATCAGCCTTCATCGCCGCAAAATCCGTTTCTTTATCGTTTTTGCGGCCGATCAAGACGTGATCGACACCGGTGATACCCTCGCCGGGCAATGTTGCTGCGAGCAACGCCCGAAAGCGACGCTTCATGCGGTTCCGCACGACGGCGTTGCCAATTTTCTTGGTTACCGTGATGCCATGGCGGATAGTCTCGGCCGGTACGGCGTGGTCGCTGCGGCGGCGATGCGCGAGCAGGACAAAATTGGGAGTGATAAATCGCTTGCCGCGATTGGCCGCGAGAAAATCTGCGCGTTTGCGAATCACTTCGATGGGCCGGTTTGAATCGGTTGTTGCCGATTCGATCGTCGGATGCCTCGAGTCCAAATGATCTAGCGATGGGCGTGCTTCGACAGGCGCAGCACGGGCGGTCATATTGGTTTTAGGCAGAGAGCTTTTTGCGGCCACGAGCACGGCGGGCAGCCAACACTTTGCGGCCTCCAACACTGGCTTTGCGGGCGCGGAAACCATGGCGCCGTTTGCGGACCAGGCGGCTCGGTTGAAATGTGCGCTTCATCGCGATTATCCTACGTCAAGATTTCGATAAAAAAGGGCCGCCAAAAGCTGCGGCCGGTACGTTGTCGCTGCGATTAGGCAGGCAGGCGCGGAAAGTCAAGCGTTTGCGCTAGGCCCTGACCCTATATTTTCTTGTCTCGATTGCCCGTCTTTACCTTGCCGAAGATCGGCAGTTCAAAATCGTCAGGAAGCACCTTGTGATGCCTTCTGCGCATGGCCCAGTCGGTCCACTTGCCATAATTGGGGAATCGCCGTTTGAAATCGACATAGCGTTTCTTCGCCCAGCGTGAATTTTGCAGGACCAGGGCCAGGCCAATCGGAAAGACGATTATGAACCCGGGGCCGGGGATTGCGCCAATGATCGGTGAGACCAGAATCAGCATGAATCCGATAACCGCGAGTGCGAATCGCGATCCCGATGTATATTTCCAGCGCTTTTTTGTCAGTTTATCGTCCATCACATTCCAATTGGTGCTTCGAGACCAGACTCGCAAGCCTCTCTATTACAACTAAAGCGCACGGATGTGATTATCGTTCCCGAAGATGGACGAGGCGTGAACGGAAATTGGGAAGAAAGGCGACTAGTGGACGAGTTGAAAGCGCGCCATGTCGCTGCGTGAAAGGCGCAACTGGTCAGAGAAGGGCACGCTGTTGGTAAGGGCGTAAAACGCTTTTGCAGTCGGTGCGGATACGCCCATTTCCCGATAATAGTCGAGATATTCAGCATGAACCGGATCATTGGCCGGATAGTCATTCGCTTCCCGACCGTCTTCGTCCATCCAGCTATGGACAATGAACTCCGCATCGGGATGCGCCGTCCTGCTGACCCCGGCGAGAAAAAGCTCCACTGCACCGGACCGGACCGATCCGCGGGCTGGCACATGGGTGCTGATTCCCGCGCGGCGGATCATCCGGGCGAGGGTGAGATTGGCTGCCTCGTCCACCGAGCCGTCGCAGTCGCGCATTTCGATCTGCTTGATTCCGGGATGTTCATCCAGCATCTGGCGGAATACGGCGGGTGTATAGCTATCCACCGTGCCGGTCATTACCGCCACGTCCGGCGCGATCACGTGAAATGGTCCATATCGGCCAAACGAACTGGAAGCCGGTACGGCGGGCGCTGCTGGTTCGAATATTTCATATTCCAGCGTCTCGACCGTCTCGGTGACCACATAGCTGCTTGCGCTATTGGCCGGATGGCCCGGGTTCAGCAGAAGCGCGACCAGCAGGAAGGCACCGACAAAAAAGGCGCCGCTCAACCTGCCCGAAACGACATGATCTTCTGTAGAATCTGATTGCTTGCCCCGTTCCATGCGACGGTATTGCAGGCAAATCGCTTGCCAAAGCGTAAGAGCGTGTGGTTGCGATGATATTAACCCGTTTTCCGCTCGGCTTTCCGCGAGTTTTGACGGTTGCGGCCAAGTGGCGGTTGGTGCTCGACTCAATCTCTGGTCGCGGCCAGTGTTTCGGCATGAAATTGGGGCGACTATGATGGTGGCGCTGGTTCAGACAGTAGCCTATCTCGGACTGGAAGCGCGCGGTGTCGAAGTGCAATGTCAGGTTGCGCCGGGATTGCCTGCGTTTAACGTCGTCGGCCTGCCGGACAAAGCGGTCGCAGAAAGCCGCGAGCGGGTGCGCGCTGCGATTGCGGCGATGGGACTTTCGCTTCCGCCGAAACGCATCACAGTCAATCTGTCGCCCGCCGATTTGCCCAAAGCGGGTTCGCATTATGACCTGCCGATTGCGCTGGCGCTGCTTGGCGCTATGGGCATTGTCGATGCCGAGACCCTGGCGAGCTATATCGTGGTCGGAGAATTGTCACTGGATGGCAGGCTGGCGATCACACCGGGTGTTCTGCTGGCAGCGCTACATGCATCGGGAGAGAATCTCGGGTTGATCTGTCCGGCGTTGCAGGGGTCCGAAGCGGCCTGGGCGGGCGATGTCGAGGTACTGGCACCGACCAACCTGCTGGCGCTGCTCAATCATTTCAAGGGTCAGTCGATTTTGACACCGCCTGAAACCGGTGCCGCGCCCGAACCGGATTATGGCCCGGATCTCAAAGATGTGAAGGGGCAGGAAACCGCGAAACGGGCGCTGGAAATCGCCGCGGCAGGCGGGCATAATCTTCTCATGAACGGTCCGCCGGGGTCGGGGAAATCGCTATTGGCATCCTGTTTGCCAGGTATATTGCCACCACTATCGCCATCCGAAGCGCTGGAAGTTTCGATGGTTGCTTCGGTCGCCGGTACGCTGGAAGGGGGACAGATGTCCCGTCAGAGACCGTTCCGCGCACCGCATCACAGCGCCTCGATGGCAGCGCTGGTGGGCGGGGGGTTGAAGGTCCGCCCCGGCGAGGTCAGCATGGCGCATCTCGGGGTCCTGTTTCTCGACGAGTTGCCCGAGTTCCAGCGCGCCGTGCTCGATTCGCTGCGCCAACCGCTTGAAACCGGAGAAGTCAGCGTCGCCCGGGCCAACGCACATGTCACCTTCCCGGCTCGCGTCCAGATGGTCGCCGCGATGAACCCGTGCCGTTGCGGGCATCTCGGCGATGCCGCCCTGGCTTGTTCGCGGGCACCCCGATGCGCGGCCGATTATCAGGCGAAGGTTTCGGGGCCGCTGCTTGACCGAATTGACCTCCATATAGAGGTGGAGGCCCTGTCCGCCGCAGACCTCACCATGCCTCCGCCAGCGGAGGGTTCCGACGTGGTAGCGGAGCGAGTCGCCCGGGCAAGGTCAATCCAGCGCCAGCGCTATACCGATCTGAAAGCACGGACCAATGCCGAAATCGATGGTGACGCGCTGGAAAAATATGCCACGCCCGACGCGCCGGGGCAGAGCTTGCTGGCGCAGGCCGCAGCAGCGATGCGACTGTCGGCGCGTGGCTATACACGGGTCTTAAGGGTCTCCCGGACGATCGCCGATTTGGCCGGCGCGAACGAAGTGGGTCGAATTCATGTAGCGGAAGCCCTGAGCTATCGGAGGCAGGCGCCCCGTAACTAGCTTGAACTTCGGCTTCCATACGCACCGGTCAAATCAAGCGGTTCTGTCGCCTTCGGTTAGCTCCAGCGGGATAGCCATTTCGCTTTTGTTCACCGTCGATTTGGCAAGATTTGGCGACTTGCTGCTGCGGTGCTTGAACTTGCCGTCGACATGGCCACCCTGCTCGATGGTGACATTTTCATAGGTAACGTCACCGCCAATGCGGGCGCTGGAGGCGATGGCCAGATCGCCGGCATCAATCGACCCTTCTACCGCACCCGACAGGCTGGCGTTCTGGGCAATGATCGCGCCCTTGATCTTGCTCGACGGACCCTGGACCAGCGAAAGGCATTTCACGTCACCGATCACTTCGCCGTCGATATGCAGATCGACCTTCGATTCGATATTGCCGGTGATGATAATTCCGTCGCCGATGACCGAAAAACTCGATCCGCTGCTGCCGTTGCTTCTAGCCACGGCTGGCGCCTGACTCGGTGAGTTTTGGCGCATTGGCACGTTGTCGTGCGATGGCTTTGACTTTGAGAACATCTGTATTCGCCTCCAAAAATGGCCGGGGGTTAATTGCTCTTCCGTTCAGCCGCACCTCAAAGTGCAAATGCGTCCCGGTCGAGCGTCCCGTGCTTCCCATAGCCCCCAATTGTAATCCCTGTTCAACTTTTTGGCCAGTGGTCACACCAATCCGCGACAAATGCGCATAACGCGTCATCAATCCGTTGCCATGGGTGATTTCCACGGACTTGCCATAGCCGGACTTCCATCCTGCATGGGTGACTCTGCCTCCGGCGGCTGCAAGAATCGGTTGACCGTGGGGCCCTTTGAAATCCATGCCGCTGTGCATTGCCCCGCCACCGGTGAATGGATCACGGCGATAGCCATAGCTGCTCGATATCATTCCGGTGCTCGACGGCTGGCCGGACGGGATAGCGATCAAAGTCCGTTCCAGCGCATCCATCCGCTGGAGCGCCAGGTTAAGCCGTTCGAGCGTGGGGTGCAGTTGCTGGCTTTGATTCTTGAAGAAGGGAATCAACGGGCCGCCCATTGCATCCATGGAATTTTTGGCCAGCTTGTCGGGATTCAGACCGAATTTGCGAATTGCCCCTGCGGCTTGTTCGGTGCGTTGAATGGCCGCCAATGTCAGACGCCGGGCAAACATAATTTGCCGGGCTTCTAGCTTGGCAAGCTGGGCTGCTTCCGGAAAGGCTGCGCTGATTTTTCGCGTATTCTCGGACATTTGTTCATCGGTTTGTTTTTGTTCCGCGGCATCAACGGCTTCCGGCTGATCACCGACAAACTGCTCAGTCATCTGATCGAGCACATCCTGACGCTGCTCGAGATCAGCGGCGACGTCTTCAATCGATGCCTTATAATTTGCGACGCGGCTTTCGGTGCTGTTCACCTCGGCTTCTTTTTGTGCGAGGGCCATGCGTTCGCCGGTTACGGTAAGCTGATTGATCATCATCACCAGAGTGATTAACAGCCAGATAGCCAGTGCAGACGCGACAGAATACACCACGCGTTTTTGCAATATCGCCGATATCGTCAGGAAGCGGACCTGTCCGTGCGATCGCATGAAAAATTCGCGATCGGTAAACATATGGTCCAGCCGGGCTTTAAGCCCTTGCTTAGTATTTTCTCTGTGCATGACCCGCCAATTGTTTCGTAATCCCCAGTCGGGCGCTAACAGAGGGTTGTGAAAGTGGCGAATCGTAGAGACGCGACTCGTGACGAGTCGAACGAGTCGTGGGGTGAATTGCGAAATTCATCGAAAATTAACTGCGATAGAACCGATTTCGACGAATCGATTGCTGTTCCGCAAGAATATTTTCTTGTTCGCGGGCCGTGGCGATTGTGGGTTAAATTGCTGACCTCCCCATGCTAGCAGCCGCTTATGAAAGAATCTGCAAAACTTATCACCGATATGGGACAGAAGGCGCGCGCTGCATTCACTATGCTAGCCGGCGTGAGTGATGCCCAGAAGTCTGCTGCTCTGACCGCCGCCGCGCGACATTTGCGCGCCAGTCAGGACGCCATATTGGCAGCCAATCAGCGCGACATGGAAAGCGCCCGCGACCGCGATCTGAGTGACGCCATGCTCGACCGGCTGATGATTGACGAAGGACGGCTTGAAGCCATTGCCTCGGCAGTAGAACATGTCGCCAGGCTTCCGGACCCCGTCGGACAAATCATCGACCGCACCGAAAGGCCCAATGGTCTGGTGATGGAGCGGATCAGGGTTCCGCTGGGCGTAATCGGGATAATTTATGAAAGCCGGCCCAATGTCACCGCCGATGCGGCGGCTCTGGCGCTGCGGTCCGGCAATGCCGTAATCCTGCGCGGAGGATCGGAGGCGATCGAGAGCAACCGGGCGATTTTTGACGCCATGGCAGCAGGAGTGGTCGAAGCCGGCCTCGCCGAGCATGCCATCCAGCTTGTCCAGACCACGGACCGGGCAGCAGTCGGCGGGATGCTGAAAGCCACAGGGCTGATCGACATCATCATCCCGCGGGGCGGCAAGTCGCTGGTCAAGCGGGTGCAGGACGAGGCACGGGTGCCGATTCTCGCGCATCTCGATGGTATCAACCATACTTATATCGGCAGGGATGCGGATCAAGACAAAGCGATCGCCATTGCCGTCAATGCCAAGATGCGGCGCACCGGCATTTGCGGAGCGATGGAAACATTGTTGATTGATCAGGATTATCCAGCGCCCGGGGCATTGTTGAGGGCGTTGATCGATGCCGGTTGCGAGGTCCGCGGCGACGATGCCGTGCTCGAACTGGACGAACGAATCGTTTCGGCGGACGTTGCCGACTGGGATACCGAATATCTTGCACCCATCGTGGCCGTCGCGATGGTGAACGGAGTCGATCAGGCTCTTGAGCATATTGCCGAACATGGATCGCATCACACTGACGTGATCGTCACCGAGGATATGGCGATGGCCGAAAAATTCATCCAGCGGGCCGACAGCGCGATTGTGATGCACAACGCCTCCAGCCAGTTTGCCGATGGCGGCGAATTTGGACTGGGTGCGGAAATCGGCATTTCCACGGGGCGCATGCACGCGCGCGGGCCGGTGGCGCTGGAAGGACTGACGACTTATAAATGGGTGGTCCGCGGAACCGGGCAAGTGCGGCCTTGATCATCATTATATGAAAACAACCGGCCTTCTTGGCGGGTCGTTCAATCCGGCCCATGGGGCTCATCGCTCGATTAGCCTGTTTGCCATGGAGGAACTTGATCTGGACGAATTCTGGTGGCTGGTCTCGCCGGGCAACCCTCTCAAGGATGGAGCGAAGGATATGGCTTCCCTGTCCGCCCGCCTGGCATCGGCCCGGGAAATGGCGCGGCGCAGCGCGATCCGACCAACGGCGATCGAACGGCAATTGGGTACCAGATATACTTATGATACGCTGCGCGCCTTGGTCCGCCGCTACCCAAAAAGGCAGTTTGTCTGGGTCATGGGCGCGGATAATCTGGCCCAGTTTCACCGCTGGAAAGACTGGCGAAAAATTGCCCGTCTTTTGCCGATTGCAGTTATTTCGAGACCCGGCTATGATGACGATGCTTTTGCGGCTCCCGCAATGGCTTGGCTTCGGCGCTTCGTCCACCCCGCGAGCCAGCGTGGTAACTGGACCAACTGGAGTACGCCGGCGCTGACATTCTTGCGCTATCGTCCCGACCCCCGCTCGGCCACCGCGATCCGGATGGCCCGGCCCCATTGGCATCAGCAATATGATGATCGCCGCGTTCGAGACGCGGTGACACACCGGCTGATTGGCCCAGAAGATTAGGATTTAAGTTGACGAAACCGAAGGTAAAAGCTTTGAAATCTGCCACTTCCAAGGAAGGAAAGGCCGAGTCGGACGCACTCCATGCGCTTGTCATGAAATCGCTCGACGATGATCAGGCACAGGACGTTGTTTCCATCCCGCTGGAAGGAAAAAGCAATATTGCCGACCATATGGTGATCGCCGAAGGGCGTTCGACCAGACAGGTCGCATCTATTGCCCAGAAGCTTGCCGAACGGGTCAAGCAGGCGGGCGGCACTGCCCGAATCGAAGGCCTGGCCAATGCCGACTGGGTGTTGATCGATGCCGGAGATGTGATCGTGCACCTGTTCCGGCCCGAAGTGCGCACGTTCTACAACCTGGAACGAATGTGGGCTGTCGACGAGGAAGGTGATGCAGCAGCCGTCGTCGAAGCCTGAATTCCCGGGGCGATGAGATTGCATATTGTCGCCCGCGGAAAAATCGGTCGTAGCCCGGAAGCGGAGCTTGTCGACCGCTATGTAAAGCGGATTGGCTGGGATGTGAAGATTAGCGAGCTACCCGATCAGGGCGGTAAGTTGCCGAAACTGGAAGGTGTCACGAAGATCATCGCGATGGATGAAGCGGGCGAAAACTGGACATCGAAAAAATTTGCGGATTTGCTCTCCGCCTGGCGCGATGACGGGGCGCGTGAAGCGCGCTTTCTGATCGGTGCCGCCGATGGTTTGAGCGCCGACGAGCGGTCCAGTGCGGACCATTTCTTTTCATTTGGCAAGGCCACCTGGCCCCATATGATGGCGCGGGCGATGCTCGCAGAACAGCTGTTTCGGGCAACATCGATCTTGGCCGGCCATCCCTATCACAGGGAAGGGTGACCGGAATGCTGCGTGCCGTTCTTTTGATGATCGTTGCGGCCGGCTTTGTGTTCAGTGGAGCAGCGCTGATCTCCGCGCAGGCCCCCGAACCGAGCCTGTCGGAGCAGCAGCGCAGTCTGAAGTCGGCGCGCGAGCAGTCCGAGCGCGCGCGCCAGCGCAGCGATGCCTTGCGACGCCAGGCCGAGGCTGCGAGCAATGATGCCGACCGGATCGCCAGCGAGGCTGCTGCTCTGGCCGCGCGCATTCAGGCGGCGGAAGCGGATATCAACGCGGCGCGTACCCGCATTGCCATTGTGACCCGGCTGCAGCAGCGCCAGCGCGCACGGCTGGCAGAAAAACAAGGACCGATGATCCGGCTGACTGCTGCGCTCCAGATGATGACCCGAAAGCCGACTGCGCTCGTTCTGGTCGAGCCGCGCTCACTCGACGAGCTTATCTATATGCGCTCGATCCTGTCGGCGGTGATGCCGGAAATCGAGCGGCGGACCGCAAGCCTGCGCGATGAAGTCAAGCAAGGCGAACAGCTTCGGCTGCAGGCCGCCCGGGCCATTGCATCGCTTGACGAAAGTCAGCGGCGTCTGGCTGACAGGCGACGGCAACTGGCCGGTCTGGAAGCGAGCGAACGGATAGATGCCGCGCAATTTTCCGACGATGCCGGGATTGAGCAGGATCGTGCACTCGCCCTGGGCGAGGAAGCACGGGATATACTGGATCTGATGGACCAGATTCGCGAAAGTGGCGCCGTCCGCGAAGCGTTGGCAGAACTGGATGGGCCGGTGCTGCGGCCGGGTCAGGGGCGGGATTCGCCGATTCGTACGCGGCCTCAGAATAAAGATGTCGCCAATGCCTACCGCCTGCCGGTCAACGGGGAAATTGTCACCGGCCTCGGGGAAATTTCCGACAGTGGTTATCGCTCGCGGGGTCTCACGATCGCCGTTGCATCAGGTGCGCAGATCGTTGCGCCGGCTGCAGGACGAGTGGCCTATTCCGGCCGCTATCGGGGTTATGGCAATATCCTCATCATCGAACATGAGGCTGGCTGGACCAGTCTGATCACCAATATGGCGACGATCCGCGTCGCCGTCGGTGAACGGGTTGTCCAGGGTGCGCCCGTCGGACAGTCTGGCTCTGATGATCCGACCGTCACTGTGGAACTGCGCCGCAATGGCCGGCCAATTGACATTGCTGCCCTGATTGGCTGAATACCGCCAAAATGACTGGAAAATAGTTGTTCGTCGAACGACCCCGTCATATTTGGTTAAGCTGCTTGGCTTTAGGGATGATTCCAGCCTATATTTGATACTGATTTAGACATACAGGACAGCATTGATGAAAAAGCCCGTATTGCAAGCCGCCGCCCTTGTTTTGACCGTCGCGCTGTTGCCCGCCACAACTTCGGCGATTTCCGCCGTGGACGCAAATACCTATCGCGAGATGGAACAGTTCATGAGCGTCTTTGACCGGGTGCGGAATGACTATGTCGATCAGGTGGACGATGCCGATCTGATCAAAGGCGCCATTGAAGGCATGCTGGCCAGCCTCGATCCGCACAGCAGTTTTCTCGACGCCCGGGATTTTGATAATTTGCGGACCCAGACCGACGGCAATTACGGTGGCCTGGGCCTTTCGGTAACTCTCGAAGACGGCGCGGTGAAAGTCATTGCCCCGTTCAAGGACACGCCCGCCGACAAGGCCGGAGTGAAAGCCGGGGACTATATCACCCATATTAATGGTGAATTGATCTACGGCGGCACACTGGATGAAGCCGTCGAGGAAATGCGCGGCAAGCCCGGTACGCCAATCAGCATAACGATTGTACGGCCCGGTCGCGACAAGCCTTTTGACGTCACGATGGACCGTGCGATTATCGACCTCAAACCCGTCACCTGGGAAATCAAGGACCAGATCGGCGTGATCAGCATCAACAGCTTCTCTAGCGACACGGGGGCTGATGTCACTGCGGCAATTGCCGGTATCGACAAGTCGCTTGGCAAGAAGCCACTGGGCTATGTGCTCGATTTACGGTCCAATCCGGGTGGTCTGCTCGATGAAGCCGTGTCGGTATCCGACGTATTCCTGTCCCGCGGGGAAATTGTTTCGCAGCGCGGCCGCTCAAAATCCGATATCGAACGCTATTTTGCGAAGAGCGGCGACGCCGCCACCGGTCTGCCGATCATTGTCCTGATCGATGCCGGTTCGGCTTCGGCTTCCGAAATTGTTGCCGGGGCCTTGCAAGACCATCATCGTGCTCTGGTCATGGGCGAACGCAGTTTTGGCAAGGGCTCGGTGCAGACCTTGCTGCCGCTTTCCAACAACAGCGCGCTGCGGTTGACCACCGCGCGCTATTACACGCCTTCGGGCAAGTCGGTGCAGGAGGGCGGGATTGAACCGGACATCAACGTACCGCAGCTGTCCGACCCGGATTACAAGACCCGTCCCCGGTTCCGTGAATCCGATTTGCGGCGCCATCTGATCAACGAGGTCAAGCTCAAGGACGAGGTGCTCGAAGAGGATAGCAAGGACGATCCGCGCTTCATTCAGACCGCCGAAGAACTGAAAGAGGCGGGCGTTGAAGATTTCCAGCTTCATTATGCGCTGCAGACGATTGGGCGTCTTGGGCCCGATGGTTTGAAAATGGCGATGAACAAGGCGGCTAAAAAGCCTGTGAAGAAACCGGCGGTCGCGAAAAACTAGGATCCCCTGATGGCTTCGAACCGCAACGCCAATTGGCTGGCTTTCCTGCTGCCCTCAGCCTTGCTGGGCGGTGCGCTGATCAGTCAATATGGCTTTGGTCTTTATCCCTGCGAAATGTGCATGTGGCAAAGATGGCCGCATCTTGCCGCTATTGTCCTTGCCCTTCCTGCCCTTTTGCTCCGCTCTAAAAGCGGGTCGCAGGCATTGGTGGGCGCTGCGGCTATGGCGATATTGATAAGCGGGCTGATTGGTGGCTTTCATGCCGGGGTGGAATATGGCTGGTGGGAAGGGCTGACATCCTGCGCCACCACTATTCCGGCGGGTGGTGATATTCTTGATTCGATCATGAACGCGCCGCTGGTGCGCTGCGATGTAGCGCCCTGGTCGCTGTTCGGCATTTCGCTGGCCGGTTACAATTTCCTCTTGTCGGTGAGCGGTGCTATCCTCATCTTCGTGATGATGGCGACAGGGCGAAAGGATGCCAAATATGTCTGAGACAAAATTGGGGCAATCAGGAGCCGACATCGCATCGATGATCCGGGTCAACCAAGCTGGCGAATATGGAGCGGCGCAAATCTACAAGGGCCAGTTGGCGGTGATGGGCGATGACGCGCCGCACAGCAGCGCAATCCACCATATGGCAGAGCAGGAACAGCGGCATCTGGATGCTTTTGACCAGATGATTGCGGAGCGCGGGGTCCGGCCGACGGTGCTGCAACCGTTCTGGAAAGTGGTCGGCTATGCGCTGGGAGCGACCACTGCGGCGATGGGGCCGCAGGCGGCGATGGCGTGCACGGCGGCGGTAGAAACCGAAATCGACCGCCATTATCAGGAACAGCTTGATGCGCTCGAATCGGAAGATGACCCCGAACTGACCCGTATAATTGCGGAGTTTCGCGAGGAGGAATTGGAGCATAAGGAAACGGCGATTGCCTTGGGGGCGGAGGACGCACCCGGTTATCCGGCATTGAGCGCCGCGATCAGGCTGGGTTGCAGGGTTGCCATCGGTTTGTCGAAACGCATTTAGGAAGCGCGATCCGCTTCAGCGTCGGTTCAGGACGGCGGATACAAAGGAAATGATATGATACAGAAATTTTTATTCTCTGCCGCCGCCCTTTCAAGCGTAGGCATGATGGCTGCTCCGACTCTGGCCCAGGACAAGGCTGGAGACCGGGTCAATCAACTGGTCATCTATGGCGACGACCCCTGCCCGAAGAGCAGTGATGAAGAGATTGTTGTTTGCGCACGCAAGGATGAGGGCGAGCGTTACCGTATCCCCGAAACTTTGAGAGGTGGCGGTCTGGGCGATGCCAAGAACCAGGCCTGGTCGGAACGCGTCAGATCCTACGAGTATGTCGGAAAATCGGGAACCAGCAGCTGTTCGCCCACCGGAGCGGGCGGTTTCACCGGATGCACGCAGGCGCTGCTCAGTCAGGCCTATGCAGAAAAAGGCATTGATGACACGGTCAATTGGGGCCAGCTTATCGAAGAGGAACGCCAGAATAGGCTGTCCCGGATCGATGCGGAATCCGATGCGGTGGAAGAACGACTACTGGAAATCGAAGCCCAGCGCGAAGCGCGGGAAGCAGCAGCAGAAGCCGCTAGAGATCGGCTTGACGCAAAGGATGCCGACGCGCTGGAAGGCACTAATGATCTTGCCGTACCACCGGGGGCGGATGAAACCCCCGGTCCAGACGACGAATGATCAGCTAGCTTTTTTGGCTTCAATCCACCGGTTTACCTGAGCTTCGAGCATATCGAGCGGCACCGCGCCCTGTCCCAGCACGACATCGTGAAACGCACGCAGGTCGAACTTGTCGCCCAGTTCGCTTGTTGCCTTGCGGCGTAGCTCGCGGATTTTCAGTTCGCCCATTTTATAAGCCAGCGCCTGTCCGGGCCAGCTGATATAGCGATTCACTTCCGCCTCGATATTGGCGGCGCTGAGCGCGGTATTATCGGTCATGAAATCGATCGCCCGCTGCTTGCTCCAGCCTTTGCTGTGAATACCGGTGTCGATGACCAGCCGACACGCGCGCCACATTTCGTAGGACAGCCGGCCCATATTCTTGGCCGGCGTATCATAAAGTTCCATCTCGATGCCGAGCCGCTCCGAATAGAGTCCCCAGCCTTCGACAAAGGCGGTGAAAAACGCACCATGTTTGCGAAAATCGGGCATATCGAGTTCCTGTTGCAAGGCGATCTGCTGATGATGTCCGGGCACGGCTTCGTGAACGCTCAGCGCAGGAATTTCCCAGAAGGGACGTTGGTCGAGTTTCGAAGTGTTGACATAATAGAAGCCCGCTATGCCGACATCCGGCGATCCGGAATTATAATAAGCCGTAGTCGTCCCTTCGGCGGTCTCGGCCGGGATTTCCTTGATGCCATAAGGCAGCCGTGCCAGCTTGCCGATGATCGACGGCATCTTGCCATCGATGATCTTGGTCACTCGCGCGACCTTTTCCATCAGCTCTTCCGGCGTTTTGGCATAATATTGAGGATCGGTCCGCAGATGCTCGATAAACGCTTCGCGCGTATCGTAACCCGCCTCTTTGGCGACTTCCACCATCTCGGCGCGAATCCGCGCCACTTCGCTCAGGCCAATTTTGTGAATCTCGTCGGCTGATTTTGTGGTCGTTGTCATCTGCCGGATACGGAAATCATAATATTTAGCGCCGCCGGGTTGCGCCGAAACTCCCGGTTTTTTGGCACATTTCGGGGCGTAATCTTTAGTGTACCAGTCAAGATGCTTCTTCACTGCGGGGTTGATGACGCGTGTGATGGTCGTGACAGCTTCTGCCGCCAGCGCGTTGAAAGTCGCTTCGTCGATAGCCTCCGGCCGCTTGCGCGCGAACGGCTGGTAGAAACGAGACTCTTCGGGAGTGTCGGTGACCAGACCGGAAATGCTGGTATCATAGCCGACCATCGAGACGCAGGGCTGGACATAGCCGCCAGCCAGAGCCTGATTGGCAACCGCAATCGATTGGTCATTCACCGCGGCATATTTTTTCAGTCGGTTGATATAGGTTTGGTAATCCTGTGCGTTGCGGAACGGCAGGTTATTCTGCATGCTCGCAAAGCTCTGGTGCCAGCCACCCCGGTTGGTGAAATTAATGGTCCGCTGCCCAAAGCTGTTGGCCTCGATCTGCTCGGCGAGCGACCGGCGCAATATGCCATAGTTGGTCTTGTCATCCTCGCTCAACGCCGCGGGGTCGATCGCGTCCAGCCGGGCAAGCCATGTCTTTGCCTTGGCCACGCGGCGATCTTCCGCCTCCAGACTGGCGTCACTGACCCGACCGACCGGGTCGTCGATCCCGAGGGAGGAGGCAAATTCGGGATATTGTTCGAGCTGATAGGCCCAGTAGGCATCAATGACTGCATGCAATTCGGCCGATTGCCGGTTGTCATCCGTTTGCGCATGGACCGGTGCTGTGACCAGCATCGCCAATGGTGCCAGCAAGGCTAGACTCGTTCTGCGCATCATATTCTTCTCCCGACAATCTGTATAATCTCTAGCAACCATCGTGAATGATCGGAGGCTTTAGTCAAGCAGGATTTTCGCAGTCGAACAGCCGGGTTCGCAATTCCATCGCGCTTCGATAGGGAATATCGATGATCCTGAGCGGTGCTGTCGCCGAGCCGCCGGCGATGCCGATGGAAACCGTCGCCAGCTCCAGCGGATGGTCGAGCGGCGACTGGCTTACGTCGATGGTTTGAATCTTGCGGAGCGGAAGAATGGTGAACGTGCGGCGCCACCAGCCGGACCGGACATAGAGTTGGCGCTGGTCCAGAGCATATCGGTGATGACGCCAGTTGAGGAACTGGATCACGTTGGCCGGAACGGCCAGCAGAATGATCGCGAAAAAGCCGCCATGTACGATATATCCGGTGCCGAGGGCGATCCCGGCCAGCACCAGTCCTATAATAATCACGCGACGCCACCAGAAGGCAGGACTGACCCGATGAAATTCGAGATCGGGCGGTGCCGGTCGCACCGCGCTCCCGGCAAGTATCGGCTCGATCTCTGCCAGACTCGCACAAGGGGCCGCGCTATGGTCGGATTCTCCACTGCCATCTCCGGCCAGCGACGTAAATTTTAGATGATACCAGCCAAAGCGCGCCCGAACCGGACCGGTCTGCAGGATTGCGGCCTGAACGCGATGGACCGGCATCACCATGTCGGTCAGGGTGAATAGCCCGCGCCGTCGCCGAAATCCGGGCTGTCCGGTGCCTATCCGGTCGAGACGGAAGCCATATTCGCGGACAAACGTCCTGACGATACCGCTGACGAAGCCGATCGTGACCAGAGACAGGATCGCGGCCAGCGCCCCGCCGATCCGAACCCATGAACTAAAGCCATTGATTGTCTCCTGTTTCGGCAAAGCGTCGATCCAGTTGCGGGGATTGAAGAAGCCGTCGGGGAGAAGAAAATCCAGATTCTGGGCGAGCGCACCGAGAATTGCCAGCAGGACGAAAGAGAAGTTAAACAGTCCGGCGATGAATATGCGGCGATTGTCCATCGCGAATAGCGGCGGGGCATCTGCTGTGACGGACTGGTCGTCCACCAAGGCATCACCGGCGTTCAACCCGGCTTTATAGTCGCGGATGGTATCGCGCAGCTTCTCTGCGGCTGGCCGCGACAGCGCATCCAGCTGACCATCTTCGCCGCCGCCGGCCCCGGTTTCCAATGCGACCGTAGCAAGACCAAGCAAGCGGCTGACCAGCTTCTGTTCGAGGCTGACGTCCTGAATCCGGTCGAAAGGGATGGAGCGGTTGTTGCGATTGAGCAGGCCGCTTTTGATGCGGATGTCCCGGGCCGTGACTTGATAGGTGAAGCGCGACCAGATCAGGGCGGTCACCCCGACGACCAGCGCGACCAGCGCCAGCGCGGCGAGCAGGGTGTAGGCGATGTTCCGATCGAACAGGCTGAAATGGAGGACGATGATCGCAATGATATTCCGGCCCAGCATCGACAATGATTTCAGGATGATGCTGAGCGGGTGCAGCCGCCGGAACGGCACTGCGTCTTCAGTCACTGATCGTGCTGTCGCGTCGGTCATATCATATCTTGGCGGATATGGCCCTTGATCGTCTCGCGCATTTCTTCGGCATCGGCGGTGGCAAGGCCGGGCAGGGTAACGATGCTGTTATGTGTGCCCGCCGTGTGCACGATCAATGTCGACAGGTCGAACAGCCGCTGCAGCGGTCCCTGCGCCACATCGATATGCTGGATCCGGTTGAACGGCACAATCGTGTCGGTACGCCAGAGAAAACCGCGCAACACCCGCAATTGCTCGTCGCCCATGTCATAGCCCCAGCGCCGATATCTACGGCCCGGCAGAGCGAGAATGAAAAACAGGGCCATCATCATAATCACCCCCCAAATGGTCCACGGGGTGTAATCGAGCAACTCGCCAGGCAGCTGCGTTTGAACCGCCATATCCGCGATCGTGGCCAAGATGACAAGCGGCACCCAAGTCAAAACACTGTTTAATCGCATCAGCGCTTTTTGCGATGGATCGAGCGGCGTCAAACCCTGATTGTAACGCCGCGCCGGGTCGTTTGAATTGTGATCCGCTGGAACCATTTGGGGTGTCTGTTCGTTCATTCAGCGTGCTGTGAACCAACCGTATCACGGATGCAAGACGGCTTGACCTGTTCCCGTGCTATACTGGTGTCACCAGCGATTCGAACACCAGAAAAAGGAAGTTTCCATGGACGATAATATCTATAAAATCACCGAAGTCGTAGGCAGTTCATCGAAGAGTATTGAGGACGCAATCGAAAAAGCGATCACCCGAACCGCAGAGACGGTCAAGGATCTGGGCTGGTTTGAAGTCACCGATACCCGTGGGCATATTGTCGATGGCAAGGTTGCTCATTATCAGGTGTCATTGCGCATCGGATTTACCCATCATTCGACGGTCTGATAAAAAGATCAATATTCAATGTTGGTTGGTAGAGCTTGTCACTCTCGCCGGCCGACAAAATGATGAAGTCATTCGAGCAGTGCTCTTGAATTGAAAGCGCCTATGCAATTCAACGCGCCAAAGCGGTTTCGGCCTGCTCGATCAAAGATTTGATAATTTCGGCCACGGATTCTTCCGCTTTCACCATGCCGACCGATTGTCCGGCCATAACACTGCCAGATTCGATATCGCCGTCGATCACCGCCTTGCGCAGCGCTCCGGCCCAGAAATGCTCGATCTGCAGCTGCGCTTCGCCCATCTCGATTTCCCCGGAGTCGAGCAGCTTGGCGACCTCGATCTGCTTGCGGGTGAATTCTTCGGTGCCCTTGTTCTTGAGTGCACGCACCGGGATCACCGGCAGGCGCGGATCGACCTGGACGCTGGTGATTGCATCGCGGGCATTGCCGCGGATGAAGGCTTTCTTGAACGCTGGATGGGCGATGGATTCATGGGCGCAGACAAAGCGTGTACCAAGCTGGACGCCGCTTGCGCCCATTTCGAGATAGGCGGCGATCATCTCACCCGTGCCGATCCCGCCGGCGACGAATACCGGAAGCTGATCGGCTATTTCCGGCAATATTTCCTGTGCCAGCACGGAAGTGGAAACAGGGCCGATATGGCCGCCGGCCTCCATACCTTCGATGACAATGGCATCGACCCCCGATCGGATGAATTTTTTGGCAAGCGCCATGGCGGGGGCGAAGCAGATCACTTTGGCCCCGGTTTCCTTGATCGCTTCGAGACTGCCTTTGGGCGGAATTCCACCCGCGAGAACAACGTGAGTGACCGCATGTTTCCCGCACACCGCAATCAGATCCATCAGATCGGGATGCATCGTGATCAGGTTGACTCCGAACGGTTTGTCGGTGCGTTTCTTTGTCTCGGCAATTTCGGTGTCGAGCAAGTCCGGCGTCATCGCGCCGCAGGCAATCACGCCAAAGCCGCCAGCGTTGGAAATCGCGCTGACCAGATTGCGTTCCGATACCCAGGACATCGCCCCGCACATAATCGCAGTCTCGCTGCCGAGAAGATCGGTTCCGCGGGACATGAGATGTTCTAGCTTCGATTGGGTCATATGGTTTTTTCCTTCACACCCATACCTAATTAAAGGAAGGGGTGCGTGATGAGGGGGTGGCTCGCTACCGACCCCCGAAATTCATGAACAGGGACAATTCCCCGACTCGGGTGAAGGAGAAGGGATTGTCCTTCAAGCCGCATCCTCTGCGTCCAGCCCGTAAGCAGTATGGAGCACCCGCAACGCCAGTTCGGTATAGTCTTCCTCGATCAAGACACTGACCTTGATCTCCGACGTGGTAATCGCCTGAATATTCACGCCGCGCTCTGCCAGCGCCCGGAACATGGTCGCGGCGATGCCGGCATGGCTTTTCATGCCGACGCCGACCACCGATATTTTCGCTACATTGGTGTCGGGAATCAGGCGGTTGAAGCCGATTTTCTCCCGCGCGCCTTCCAAAACCTGCATCGCCCGGTCGAGATCGACGCCTGGCACGGTGAAGGTCACGTCGGTCTCGCCTTTCTCCCGGCCGACGTTCTGGATGATCATGTCGACATTGATCGCGGCATCGGCGAGCGGCGCAAAGATATCCGCCACCGCGCCCGGTTTGTCGGGCACGCGGGTCAGGGTGATCTTTGATTCATTCTTGTCATGGGCGATGCCGGTGATCAGCTGTCCTTCCATATCTTCTATCTCCATTTCGTCTTCGCCGACGATCATCGTGCCGGGCAGGTCGTCTGCGGTCCAGTTGGTATTTTCGTCGGTAAAGGAAGAAAGCACCTGTATGCGCACGCCTTCTTTCATCGCCAGCCCTACCGAGCGGGTCTGCAGCACTTTCGCACCGACGCTGGCCAGTTCTAGCATTTCTTCAAATGTGACTTTTTTCAGCTTCCGTGCCCGGGTCACGATGCGCGGGTCGGTGGTATAGACACCATCGACGTCGGTATAGATATCGCAGCGATCCGCCTTGACCGCTGCTGCGATCGCGACGGCGCTGGTATCCGACCCGCCGCGTCCCAATGTCGTGATCCGGCCGTCTTCGCTAAGTCCCTGAAAGCCGGGAATGATCGCGATTTCACCACTCGCCATGGCTGCGACCAGCTTCTCCGCATCGATCGTGTCGATCCGCGCCTTGCTATGCGCTTCCAGGGTGCGAACCGGCATTTGCCACCCGAGCCAGCTGCGCGCCTTTGCGCCAAGGGACTGCAGCGCAATCGCCAGCAGGCCGGACGTCACCTGCTCGCCGGAGGACACCACGACGTCATATTCCGCCGCATCATAGAGCGAACTGGCTTCCCGGCAAAAATTGACGAGACGGTCCGTATCGCCCGCCATGGCGGATACAACCACCGCCACTTCATGGCCGGCGTCGGCCTGTTGCTTGACGATCTGCGCAACCCGGCGGATCCGTTCAATACCGGCCATCGACGTGCCGCCAAATTTCATCACTATGCGCGCCATGGGGCTGTTGGGAAAACTTTCGATAAAAAGGGCCTGAACAGGATCGAAAATCCTGATAAAGAGGGGGCATGACAAAGGCAAGTAGCAGCACGATCAACCCCGGCGAAGCAGCGCATTTTGGCGCACTCGCTGCCGACTGGTGGGACCCCAAGGGATCATCGGCCATGCTCCACCGGCTGAATCCGGTACGGCTGAGCTATATAAGGGACGCGATAGACCTGCATTTTCACGGCGATAGTAGCCGGTTGAATCCGCTTGTCGGGAAAAAAGCGTTGGACGTCGGTTGCGGCGCGGGCCTGCTTTGCGAACCGCTGGCGAGACTGGGCGCGAGGGTAACCGGCCTCGATGCGGCGGCGGAAAATATTGCCGTGGCCAAGGCGCATGCCGAACCGCAAGGGCTGGATATCGATTATCGCAACCAAGCGATCGAGGATTTTGGTGGAAAAGACTTCGATCTGGTGACGTCGCTGGAGGTGCTCGAACATGTCGATGATCCGCAGGCCTTTGTTACCGGTCTGGCGGATTCTCTGGCTGACGATGGCTTGATGATAATCTCGACACCCAATCGCACTGCTTTGTCAAAACTCCTGCTGGTCGAACTGGCCGAACGGACCGGGCAAATTCCGCGCGGGACCCATCATCATGAACAGTTTATCACGCCGGAAGAGTTGGAGAAGCTGCTGAATACTGCCGGTCTTCAGGTCATTGACACAACCGGAATATCTTATGGACCGGCCAGCGGTTTTTCCCTGTCGGACAATCTGGCGCTCAACTATCTGATGACCGTCGTCAAAGCCTGATGGTACATTTCCGTCCCTATATGCTGTCGGACAAAGAGGCCTGTCTTGCTTTGTTCGACATCAACGTCCCGGATTTTTTCGATGCCACAGAGCGCAGCGACTTTGCCGTGTTTCTGGACAGTCCGGGCGGAGAATATTTTGTTATCCAGCGGGATGGCACAGTCATCGGTTGCGGAGGGTTTGCCAAGGAAGATCGAGGGCAGGCGCGCTTCACCTGGGGTATGGTGGATCGTAATTGCCATGGCGAAGGACTGGGGCGCCTGCTTGCCGAATATCGATTGCAGGCGATCGAGGATGCGGGTGATTTCTCGGAAGTGGAATTGTTCACCACGCAGATTGTTGCGCCGTTTTTCGCCAGATTTGGGTTTGTCAGTCAGGGGGTGGAGAAAGATGGCTTCGCGCCCGGTATGGACAAGGTGCAGATGATTAGAAAGTTGATGTGAAATGGCCAAAACCAACGCCCGTATTGATGCTTATATCGACAAGGCTGAGGTTTTTGCAAAACCGATTTTGACTCACTTACGCGCGCTGGTGCATCAAGCCTGCCCCGATGTCGAAGAGGCAATTAAGTGGAGCATGCCCTTCTTCACTCTGGGCGGTAAGAATCTCGCCAATATGGCAGCGTTCAAGGAACATGCCGCCTTTGGCTTTTGGGAAGGTCTAGGGGTTAAAACACCCAAGGCGGACGAAGCCATGGGCCATTTTGGCCGGATCAGGTCTTTGGATGATTTGCCTGATGAGGACGAACTGGTCGCGCTGATCCGTTCGGTGGCCGAGCGGTTGCGGACGCAAAGCGTTACTCCCAAAAAAGCCAAGCCCAAGCCAGTGAAGGTGCCGGTGAAGCCCCAAGATTTCGCGAAAGCCATAGCCGCCAATCCTGACGCTCAACAAACCTACGACGGATTCCCTCCGGGCCATCGACGTGATTATATCGAATGGGTTACCGAAGCGAAGCGCGCGGAGACTCGTAACAAGCGTATCGCTACAGCGGTCGAGTGGATGGCCGAAGGTAAGGATCGCAACTGGAAATACCGCTAGAAGTCGACCTTCTCGTAGTGGGCCGGTGGCGCAATTACTTCCATTCGTTCGGACAGCAGCGGGCGGAATGAAGGCCGTGATTTGAACATCGCATACCAGGCTTTGGTCTGCTCGTGCCCGGCCCAGTCAATCGCGCCAAGATAGTCCGCCACGGAAATCTGTGCCGCTGCGGCGAGATCGGCGAGGCTCATCGTCGCTCCGGCCAGCCAGCTGCGATGGTCGATCAGATAGTCGATATAGTCGAGATGCACATTTGCCCGGCGCATTGCTTCGCGCAGGATTTTGGCATCAGGCGGTTCGCGCCGGACCAGTCGCTTGTGCATCCGCTCGTGCATCATCGGCGCGGTGACATCACCGTAAAATTGCTCGTCAAACCAGGCCGTCAAGCGCCGGATCTCGGCCCGGTTCACCGCGGTGCCGTTGATCATCGGAACCTTTTCGACCGTTTCCTCGATATATTCGCAAATGGCCACGCTATCGACCAGATGGATATCGCGCTCGGCATGTTTCATGACCGGCGTCCGACCGGTCGGGTTCATCGACAGAAATTCGTCGCGCTGATCCCATGGCGATTCGCGGATAAGCTCATAGCCGACCGATTTCTCGCCCAGCAGCAAGCGGACTTTGCGCGAAAACGGACATAGAGGGAACTGGTACAACTGCCACATGGCGCTGGTGTTAGTCGCGAATATGCGTTTGTGGAAGGGCTTTGATGCTGGAGATCCACATTGTCCTGCGCTGGGCTGCACGCGGCATTATTGTGTCGCTTCCAACTGGCGCTTCATCCTATCGCCGATAGCGTGCAACCGAGGGAGAAGCGCGCCAAATTCCGAGGCCATGACCCCCATCATCATGGTCCCCTGGCGGATCGTTCGCTCAGCATCGCGATCAAAATCGGGGTCGTCTTGCTGTGCGATATCGCCAAGCGTGGCGTCGGGATCGATATGCGAAAGACCGCGGTCGCGCCTTATCTCATCCGGGATCGCTTTGTCCAAAGCACCAGCAAATTGGCCGATCGGAAGGTCCATCATGGCCATCATAAAGCCCGACATCATCGAGACCATATTGTCCTGGAATACGGGATCATTGAGCCTTTCGACCATCTCGGTGTCCGGCCGATTATCCTGCGCCAGAGCAGGGTTGGCCAGTATAAACGAGGCGGTGAATACAGGCAGGGTGATGCGACGCATGGGCGATTCTCCTTCAGATAATCATCGGTGACATCTAAATAGGGGGTTTCGCCTGAGTCTCCGCTGAACCTACGATGCGGCCTCGTAAACATTTGTAACCGATGGCAATCCTAGCCCGGTTGATAGACGGCCAGCCGGTTGCCTGCCGGATCAAGGCACTCGAATCGCCGTCCGCCGGGGAAAGCAAAAATCTCTTTGACGATTTCCCCATTGGCCGCTTTGACTTGTGCGAGCGAGGCTTCCAGATCGTCGCTCTGGAGAGCAGGCATCGGGGCTACGGGTTCGGCTCCTGCGGCCAGCCCGATATCGACAGGCCCGCCTTCAACCGCTGCATATTCCGGACCATAATCGGTGAAGGTGAAGCCAAAGGCCTGTTCATAGAACGCCTTGCTGGCGGGCAGATCGCTGGCTTTCATTTCGAGATAGTTCGGGGTGATTTTGGGCATGACTTTTCCTTGTCCAATTCGCACGGGTGACGGAGATATACAGCTAGAAACAGCAAGCAATCCTAATCCAGAAATCACATTTCTGCGTTTTGTCATGCGGACGAGGATAGGATGGCGCGAGGGTCACAACAAGAGCGTTATCTAAGTGGCCCCAAGGCACGCTCTCGGGCCAATGCGAAAATAGCTTTTGTCGTTTTCATTCGTATATTTTAGTATTTCGACATTGTCTCCGATTGAGCAATCAATGATTAACTTGCTTGTCCCCTTCAATTGCACGTGACTGCCGTCATCCATCTTTACTTTTAATAAAGTCACGTAAGTGGGGACTTCTGTGACCGATGGTTGCCAGATTTTCACCAAAGTTCCCGAGACAAATCCAGGCGGATTTTTTGCCGCTGCCCAGAAGCCAGTCGCATGGATATAATATAGTATAGCAAAAACAGCCCCGAGGCCTGACGCGAGCATGAACAGGCCCCGCTCGCGTTTGAATTTCCAAATCCAGTAAATCCGTCGAGCTTTCCAACTCACAAAATCACTCTGCCGCTTCGATCGCTTCCTTGTCCGATAGCGGATGTTCGATCCGGTTTACCATTTCCTTCGGACAGACCTGCCAGAACCGGTCCCGCCAGCGATCCCAGTCGCGCAGGATGGATTCGGACCATTTGCTGTCCGTGGTTTTTTGATGCCGTTGGATCAGCGACAGCAGATGGCCTTCCCAATAGGCGCTGTCGAGGCGCTGCCAGACGATGCTTTCGCCATTGGCCTGTTTCTCGAAATTGCGTTCGGTGTCGAGGATGAAGGCCATTCCGCCGGTCATGCCCGCGCCGAAATTGCTGCCGACCGAACCCAGGATAACGGCATTGCCACCAGTCATATATTCGCAGCCATTGGCACCGCAGCCCTCGACCACGACATCCGCACCGCTATTGCGCACGGCGAAACGCTCGCCCGCTTGCCCGGCCGCGAACAGTTGGCCGGCGGTTGCGCCGTAAAGCACGGTATTGCCGATGATCGTATTGTCCTGGCTGATGAGCGGTGAGCTGACCATCGGGCGAACGACAATCTTGCCGCCGCACAGGCCTTTGCCGACATAGTCATTGGCGTCGCCGAATACTTCCAGCGTGATCCCCTGACAGAGAAAAGCGCCCAGCGACTGCCCGGCAGACCCGCGCAAGCGAATATGGACATGATCTTCATTCAATGTGCTCATGCCATATTTTGCAGTGACTTCTGCGGAAAAGCGCGTGCCCACCGCGCGGTGGGTATTGCGCACCGTATAGGTGAGCTGCATTTTCTCCCGCCGCTCGAACACCGGCTTGGCATCATCGATCATTTCTGCGTCGAGACTGTCCGGTACTTCATTGCGCGGCGTGTCGAGATTGAAGCTGCGTTCGCTATCCTTGGCATCGACCTTGGCGAGGATCGGGTTGAGATCCAGATCGTCCAGATGCTCGGCGCCGCGGCTGACCTGTCGCAGAAGTTCGGTGCGTCCGATAATTTCCTTAAGCGAGCGATAGCCCAGTCGCGCCAGTATCTCGCGCACTTCCTCGGCCATATAGGTCATCAGATTGATCACCTTTTCCGGCGTGCCGGTGAATTTTTCGCGCAGCCGTTCGTCCTGCACACAGACGCCTACCGGGCAGGTGTTGCTGTGGCACTGGCGCACCATGATGCAGCCCATTGCGACCAGGCTGAGCGTGCCAATGCCGAATTCCTCGGCACCAAGAATTGCCGCAATGACGATGTCCCGACCGGTCTTGAGACCACCATCGGTGCGCAGTTTCACCCGGTGGCGCAGGCCGTTTAGGGTGAGCACCTGATTGGCTTCCGAGAGTCCCATTTCCCACGGGGTGCCGGCAAATTTGATCGAGGTTTGTGGCGATGCTCCGGTGCCGCCGGTATTGCCGGAGATCAGAATGACATCGGCATGGGCCTTGGCGACACCCGCTGCAATCGTACCGATTCCTGCTGACGAGACCAGTTTCACGCAAACCCGTGCACGGGGATTGATCTGCTTGAGGTCATAGATCAGCTGCGCGAGATCCTCGATCGAGTAGATATCGTGATGTGGCGGTGGTGAGATGAGTGTCACGCCGGGCGTCGAGTGGCGCAGCTTTGCGATAAATTCGGTCACCTTAAATCCTGGCAGCTGACCACCTTCGCCGGGCTTGGCACCCTGGGCCACCTTGATTTCAATCTCTTCACAAGCGCCGAGATATTCCGATGTCACGCCAAAACGACCAGAGGCCACCTGTTTGATCGGGCTCGAGGCATTGTCGCCATTTTCATAGGGCGTGTAGCGGCGCTTTTCTTCGCCACCTTCGCCAGATACGGATTTCGCGCCGATGCGGTTCATCGCAATGGCGAGCGTCTCATGCGCCTCGGGGCTCAGCGCGCCGAGGGACATGCCTGGTGTGTTGAAGCGCTTGCGGATTTCCGTGATCGCTTCGACCTCGTCGATCGGCACCGGTTCTGGCGCGTAGTTGAACTCCATCAGGTCGCGCAGATAAATCGGATCCATCTCGCGCACAGCTTGCGAGAATTGCAGGTAAGAAGAATAGCTGTCATGCGCGACCGCCGATTGCAGAAGGTGCATCATGTGGGCGCCATAGGCATGCGCTTCGCCGCCATCGCGCTGCTTGTAGAAACCCCCGACCGGCAGACGAACGACCGCCGGTTCGAACGCTGCCTCGTGCTTTTCCTGCGCGTTGATGAATAGGGAGGCATAGCCTTCGCCGGATATTTTGGTCGGCATGCCGGGGAACAGATCGTTGCACAAGGCACGCGACAGGCCGACGGCTTCAAAATTATAGCCGCCTCGATAGCTGGAAATGACCGCAATGCCCATTTTCGACATGATCTTGAGCAGGCCTTCGTCGATCGCTTTCTTGTGGCGTTCTAGGCAGGTATCTAGGGTCAGTTCGCCGAAAAGACCGCGGGCGTGACGGTCGGCAATGGCCGCTTCTGCCATATAGGCATTGACCGTGGTCGCACCGACTCCGATCAACACGGCATAGCAATGCGTGTCGAGGCATTCCGCCGCCCGGACATTGACCGAGGCATAGGAGCGCAGCCCTTTGCGGACGAGATGTGTGTGGACCGCCGCCGTCGCAATCACCATCGAGATCGCCAGCCGGTCTTCGTCAATATCCTCGTCGGTGAGGAAGATTTCGGTCTTGCCGGCACGCACTGCCTGCTCCGCTTCCGCCCGTATCCGGGCCAGGGCATCGCGTAATTCAATGGCATTTCCGGTTGTCGCCATAGTGCAGTCGATCTCGGCCACGGCATCACCAAAGCCCAGTTTCAGACGCTCCCAGAGGGCGCAGCTGAGCACCGGACTTTCCAGCATCATGACATCTTCGTTCTGGCTATCCTGTTCCAATATATTGGCAAGATTGGAAAAACGTGTGCGCAGGCTCATCACATGGCGCTCGCGCAAACTGTCGATTGGCGGATTGGTGACCTGTGAAAAATTCTGGCGGAAGAAATGGCTGACCTGGCGCGGTTTCAGGCTGATTACCGCTAGCGGAGTATCGTCTCCCATCGAGCCGATCGCTTCCTTGGCATCCTCGACCATCGGCGCGAGGATCATTTCCATATCCTCCAGCGTATGGCCCGCTGCAGTTTGCCGGCGAATCAGTTCTTCCTTGGCAAAGCCCATTCCGGACATTTCGGGTGCCGGTGGCAGGTCGTCGACGGTCTGGAATCCCTTGACGAGATCGGCATAGGGTTCCTCGGCGGCGATCCGGTCCTTGAGTTCCTGGTCCTTGAACAGGATTCCTGCGTCGAGATCGACCGCGATCATCTGTCCGGGTCCGAGGCGGCCTTTCTCGATAATCTGGCTTTCGGGGACAACAACCATGCCCGATTCGGAGCCTATGATCAGCAGATTATCAGCGGTGCGGGAATAGCGCAGCGGACGCAAGGCGTTGCGATCCACTCCGGCAACCGCCCAATGGCCATCGGTCATCGCCAATGCGGCGGGACCGTCCCATGGTTCCATCACGCTGGCCATATATTCATACATGGCCTGGTGAGCGGGATCGATATCCGGGTTATTTTGCCACGCTTCCGGGACCAGCATGATTTTGGCGGTCGGTGCATCGCGGCCGGAACGGCAGATGGTCTCAAACACGGCATCCAGTGCCGCTGTGTCGGATGAGCCCGCCGGAATCACCGGCTTGATGTCTTCGCTATAATCGCCGAAGGCCAGGCTCGCCATCTTGATCTCGTGGCTTTTCATCCAGTTCTTGTTGCCGCGGATCGTGTTGATTTCGCCATTATGAGCGAGGCAGCGGAACGGCTGCGCCAGCCACCATTGGGGAAAAGTATTGGTCGAATAGCGCTGGTGGAAAATCGCCACCCGGCTTTCGAAGCGGTCGTCGGTCAGGTCGGGAAAGAAAACCGACAGGGATTCAGCGAGAAACAGACCCTTGTAGATGATTGAGCGGCAGGACAGGCTGCAGATGTAGAAATCCTGGATCTGCGCCGCGATGACTTTCTTCTCGATCCGGCGGCGAATGAGATAGAGATTTTTCTCGAATTCCCGCGCGTCCTGCTTGTTCGGCATCGGTCCGGCAATCATGATTTGCTCGATCTCGGGGCGGGTATTCTGCGCCTTGGGGCCGATCACCGACACATTAACCGGCACCTGACGCCAGCCGTAGATGGTATAGCCGGATTCGATGATTTCCGCCTCGACAATGGTGCGGCAGGATTCCTGCGCGTTGAGATCGGTACGCGGCAGGAAGATCATGCCCACGGCTAGCCGGTTGGGGCGCACCTTGTGACCGCTGTCGGCAATCGCGTCATCAAAAAACCGCTCGGGCAAATCGACGTGCAGACCGGCGCCGTCACCGGTCATGCCATCGGCATCGACCGCGCCCCGGTGCCAGACCGCTTTCAGCGCATCAATTGCAGAGGACACGACGCGCCGTGACGGTTTGCCATCGGTCGCTGCGACCAGGCCGACGCCACAGGCATCGCCTTCAAACTCTGGCCGGTACATGCCTTCGCGAGCGAGGCGTTCATGTTCGGGCGTGGGATAATAGTGGGTCATTTGCTGTCTTTCTTCAGCCGCGTTTTCGCGTTTTCGCTTGCGGCTTCCTGTGCCGCGAAATATTTGTCAAAGGCGGCTTCATGGTTGGCTTCCAGTTTTGCCACCGTCTCGCGTTCTTCGGCGGACCAGTTTTCTGGGTCGGCCCATTGAGCCGCTTTCTCGTCAGAATAGCATTCGTCGTCCGCTTCGCAGGCTACATCTACGGCAGCGGCGGCCTCATCCGCAGCGGCCTCCGCAGCGCCCGCGGTCATTTCATAGGAATGGTCGTCACGGGCGTTCGCCAAAGATTTGCGATCAAGGCCCATTAGCTCGGCCATTTTGTCACGTTCTTCGTCACTTAGATCGTTCAACGAACGTCGTGGCGGCAATTCATCGGATCCCTTGGTGATATCGCCCATCACGCCCATCATTCGTTCCATAAACCGGGGCATCATTTCCATCGAAGCGGACATGACTTCGGGACTGGCGAAGATCGCGAGACTTTCGCCGGCGATTTTTGCGCCCGACGCGGTCTCGTAAAATTGGGCAGCCGCTTCCAGTTCGTCGGAGGAAAACCGGCGTGCATAGGCGCGCGCCAGTCCTGTTCTAATGGGCGGTTCCATATCATCTGACATGTCGATCAATATGTCGGTGATCCGGGTCATCATGGCGCGGTTGCGCTGCTGATAATAAGGATCGATGATGACCATCAGGTCCGACAGTTTCGCGCCCTCTTGGAGCTTGATATCCGCTTCGTTGACGCCCGCGAAACCCGCGATGGACGACAGCGGCATCTCATCCATTCCATCCATCATCGGTTCGATGATTTTTTGAAAGGTCTCCGCCATGATCTTCCGGTAACTGCCGTTCGGAACGATGGCTTGGGCAATCCGCTCACCCTTGGTTAGAAGTGGGGGCGCAATCGGCGTGTCGTCTTTTTTGAACATATTCTCGAACAGCTTGGTGAATGCATCGAATTCATTCGCGCCTTTTTCGGCAACGCTTGTCGCGGTGGTATCCCGGTCGTCCTGTGCCAATACCGGTCCAGAAAAACCCAACCCGGCGATCGCAACTCCCAAAAGAAGAAATTTTCTCATTGGACGATCTCCCTCTTTGAGAAGCAACGCGTCACGCCGCCACCTTTTCAGCTTGTTTCTTCGTCCGCAAGAACCGGTGCATATGCTCGGTGACATCGCGACCGTCGCGGATGCCCCAGACGACAAGACTGGCGCCGCGGACGATGTCACCGGCGGCGAAAACGCCTTCCAGATTGGTCATCATCGACTTGTGGTCGACCCGCAATGTTCCCCAGCGCGTAACGGCAAGGTCAGGGCAGTCAAACAGGTTCGGCAGATCTTCCGCGTCAAACCCCAGCGCCTTGATGACGAGATCGGCAGCGACCGTAAAATCGCTGTCCGGCTGCACTTCGGGTGAGCGGCGGCCGCTGGCATCGGGCGCGCCGAGCCGCATCTTGGTCGTCCTGACCGCTGTGACATGATCCGTGCCTTCGATCGCCTTGGGAGCGGACAGCCAGACAAATTCGACGCCCTCCTCTTCCGCATTGCGCACTTCATTTTGCGACCCCGGCATATTGGCGCGGTCGCGGCGATAGAGACATTTCACCGATTTCGCACCCTGGCGCACGGACGTGCGGACACAATCCATCGCTGTGTCACCGCCACCGATAACAACAACATTCTTGCCCTTGGCATTATACCGGCCATTGTCGAAATCGGGCACATCATCGCCAAAACTCTTGCGATTGGAAGCGATCAGGAAATCCAGCGCCTCCTCCACACCCGGCGCACCGACACCCGGCATCTTGATGTCGCGTGCCTTGTAGACACCGGTTGCGACAAGGATGGCGTCATGTCGCTCGCGCAGTTCCTCGAGCGTCGCGTTCCGGCCAACTTCGAAATTTTCGTGGAAGATAATTCCGCCATCCTTCAGCCGCTCGACCCGGCGCATGATGACTTCCTTTTCCAGCTTGAAACCCGGTATGCCGTAGGTCAGCAGCCCCCCGGCGCGGTCATGGCGATCATAAACATGCACCTCGTGACCTGCGACACGCAGATATTCTGCTGCGGTCAGGCCAGCAGGACCCGCACCGATGATACCGACCGACTGACCTGTTGGCCGACCCGGCTGAAGCGGTTCGACCCAGCCTTCTTCCCAGGCGGTGTCGGTGATATATTTTTCCACCGCGCCAATGGTGACTGCGCCATGACCGGAAAATTCGATCACGCAATTGCCTTCGCACAAACGGTCCTGCGGGCAGATGCGACCGCAGATTTCGGGCATCGTCGATGTCAGGTTGGACATCTCATAGGCTTCGCGCAAGCGGCCCTCGGCGGTCAGGCGAAGCCAGTCCGGAATATGGTTGTGCAGCGGGCAATGGACCGAACAATAAGGCACTCCGCATTGTGAACAACGCGCAGATTGTTCGGCGGCCTTTTCCGGCGTATATCTGTCGGCGATTTCCCGAAAATCCTCCGCGCGGAGACTCGGTTCGCGCTTTTTGGGATAGGCCTGGCCTTCCTCGACAAATTTCAGCATTTCCAGTTTCTGCGGGCTTTTTGCCATGCCAGACGCTCATTTCTTGTTATTTTTGATTGTAGCCAACGGCCCTCTTGCGCGGGCACATGTGTTGAAATAGCCGACACAGAGCCAAGAGTCACGCATAAATTGCGATATAGGACAGTGACTATGTCCTAAAAGTTATTTTGCGATCCGGTGTATCTTTCGCTTCCGTCCAGAACAGTATATATAGTATCATTGCGGACCTATATTTTCCTCACGACAATCACGATGCGAAACGCTATTGCGCGCCAAACCATTATACGAGCTGTCCATGACCTTCTTTCAAATGCTGCTCCTCGCGATCGTGCAGGGCGTCACCGAATTTCTGCCGATATCCTCTTCGGGTCATCTGATCCTCTTGCCGGTGTTTACCGGCTACGCAGATCAGGGGCCGATGATCGACATTGCCGTGCATGTCGGCTCCCTGCTCGCCATCATCACCTATTTTTTCAAGGATGTCTGGTCGCTGGGCCGGGGTGGTCTCGCGTCGATCGGGATAGGCCAGGCTGCGGCCGAACGGCGGCTGTTCTGGTGGATCATCATCGGCACGATTCCGGCTGTCATCGTCGGCCTGTTCCTGAAGACAGGGGGGTATCTTGACAGTTTCCGCAGCACCACATTGGTCGGTGTGAACCTCATCATCTACGGCCTGTTGCTGGGCATCGCCGACCGGTTCGGAAAGCAAGTCAAATCCTTCGAGGACCTGACGCTGAAAGACGGAGTCATCGTCGGACTCGCCCAGGCGCTGGCCCTGATTCCGGGGACCAGCCGTTCCGGCGTAACCATGACCGCAGCCCGTTTCCTCGGTTATACGCGGGTCGAGGCGGCGCGTTTTTCCTTCCTGCTGTCGATTCCCGCGGTCGCAGGCGCCGGTGTGCTGATCATTCCCGATCTGATGGGCGCCAGCAGCGAGTTGCTGAAGGAAGCGCTCATCACCGGCACAATGACCTTCCTCGCGGCGCTCGCAACGATGGCGTTCCTGATGCAATTTCTGCGCAAGGCGTCGATGATGGTCTTTGTCGTCTACCGCGTCGCCATGGGCATTGCGTTGCTCGCCCTTTTCTAGCGGCGCCTAGATCGCTTTTGCGCGCGCACCGAAACGGCCCTGGGTGGTATATTTTTCCATCCAGCCGCGGGCGACCGCAGCGAGCGGCGTGGGCGAGACACCAAAGGCATCCAGTCCCTTGGCCCCTTGCGCAACAACATTGTCTTTCTGCAGCATCTTGTACTGATCCGCCGTGATCGGCGCGCCGGGGAGCGGACCCAGCAGCGTTGCCATCATCTTTGCGGCGAAATCCGGAACATCGACAAAGGTCCGGTCGCGGCCAGTCATTGATGCGATACGCCGGTTGATATCACCCATGCTGATCACTTCCGGGCCGCCCAGTTCGAAGGTCTGTCCGGCATAAAGGTCCGGCTGGCTCAGCGCCTGTGCCGCGACATCCGCAACATCGCCGACAAAGATCGGCTGGAATTTTGTCGCACTGCCAATGACCGGCACGACCGGCAGCATCTGGATCATCGCGGCAAAGCGATTGATGAATTGGTCTTCCCGGCCAAAGACGATCGACGGTCGGAGGATGATTGCACCGGGAAAGGCTTTCAGAACGGCCTCTTCGCCTTCACCCTTGCTCCGGCCATAGCGCGAAGGGGACGCGGTGTCGGCACCGATCGCCGACAGGTGCAGCAGCGTGCGACAGCCCGCCTTGGTTGTCGCCTCGGCGACATTGCGTGCGCCGTCAACATGGATGCGTGTGAAGTCACCATTTAGCACACCCACCAGGTTAACCACCGCATCGCAGCCGTGGACCGCACGGGCGACGCTCTCCGGTCTGGTCACGTCGGCACTGGCAAACTGCGTCTGACCAAGATTGCCCAGCGGTTTGATGTGCATGGCGTTCTTGATATTGCGCTCGGCAATCCGCAGACGCGCGCCGCGCGCCAGCAAGGCCTCAGCGACATAGCGGCCGAGAAAGCCGCCCCCGCCGAATATGCAAATTAATTGTCCGTCGAGGTCCATGTTCATCTTCCACCCGTCCATTGGTTTCCGTTTAGCCTCTGCCCCAGCCCGGCTGGTGACGCAACAGCCGATTCCCCGCGCAGGCTAGCATAATTCACGCCGGGGCGCAGCGGTTAGACGTTCCGGGCATGCAGGCGACGCGCGGCGACGCGCTTTTGCCCATATGAATCATTGACAGCAGAACCACCAACCGGCTAATCGCCCGCCTCTATCAGGCGGTATTAAGATGATTACCACCTGCATGGGCCCAGATGGCGGAATTGGTAGACGCGCTAGCTTCAGGTGTTAGTATTCGCAAGGATGTGGAGGTTCGAGTCCTCTTCTGGGCACCAGATATACGTTCGCAAGTGTTCGTCAAAGCTTGCAAAACCCTCGTAAAACTGCAATAAAGTGGCATAATCTGGTTGCCAGCGTCCGCCTGTGCCCGTGTATATTC
>CBETBW010000015.1:0-71748 GCA_965534715.1 uncultured Parasphingorhabdus sp. | reverse complement strand
GGGCGGCGGTATTATAGCCGATCCGCAACTGCCGCTGCAGCCAGCTGGTTGATACCTTCTGGCTCTCGAAGACAATCTGGCAGGCCTGGGTATATTGCCGGTCTTCCTTGCTGTCGCTCAGGTCGGCGCCATCCAGGGCAAAACTGCCATCTTCGGGCTCTTCGGTCACCGCCTGAATATAATCCGGCGATCCCTGCGAGCGCCAGTGATCGGCGACACGCCGCACCTCGTCATCGGAGACGAACGGCCCGTGGACCCGGGTCAATTGCTTGCCACCCGGCATATAAAGCATGTCGCCCTTGCCAAGCAGCTGTTCGGCGCCCTGTTCACCCAATATGGTTCGCGAATCGATTTTGGAGGTGACGTGGAAGCTGATCCGGGTCGGCAGGTTGGCCTTGATGACGCCGGTGATGACATCGACCGAAGGTCGCTGGGTTGCCATGATCAGGTGAATGCCCGCCGCACGGGCCTTTTGCGCGAGACGCTGGATCAGAAATTCGACTTCCTTGCCTGCGGTCATCATCAGATCGGCAAGCTCGTCGACGATGATCACGATCTGCGGCAACACTTCAAAGTCGAGTTGCTCCTCTTCGTAAATCGGACGCGAGGTCTCGGGGTCATAGCCGGTCTGGACACGGCGACCGAGCGGTTGCCCCTTGGCTTTTGCGCCCTTTACCTTCTCGTTATAATTGGCCAGGTTTCGCACCGAAATCGATGACATCATCCGATAGCGTTCTTCCATCTGTTCGACCGCCCATTTCAGCGCACGAATCGCCTTGGCCGGCTCGGTCACAACGGGAGACAGGAGGTGCGGAATGTCGTCATAGGTGCTGAGTTCCAGCATCTTTGGGTCGATCATGATCATTTTGCACTCGTCCGGTGTGAGCCGGTAGAGCAGCGACAAGATCATGCAGTTCAGGCCGACAGATTTGCCCGACCCGGTGGTACCTGCGACAAGCAGATGCGGCATCGGCGCCAGATCAGCGATAACCGGATCGCCTGAGATGTTCTTGCCCAATATGATCGGCAGCTTTCCGGTCTGTTCTGCGAAACTGTCGCTGCCGACCATCTCGTGCAATACCACCATCTCGCGGTTGGCGTTGGGAAGCTCAATTCCCATAACCGTGCGTCCGGGAATGGCGGCGACGCGCGCCGACAGCGCTGACATATTGCGGGCAATATCCTCTGCCAGCTGGATGACGCGGCTCGCCTTGATGCCCGGCGCCGGTTCCAGTTCATACATGGTGACCACCGGACCCGGCCGGACCGCGTTGATCGTGCCCTTGACGTGAAAATCATCGAGCACGGATTCGAGCAGCCGCGCATTGCGTTCCAGACCAGCCTTGTCGATCACGTTGTTATTTTGTTCCGGTGCAGGGGTAAGCAGGTCCAGCGACGGCAGCACATAGGGCCCGAAAAAATCACCCTGCTTGCCTTTGCCAGCACTGGCTTTTTTCGGTGGCAATGCGCGGTCGCTGATTTCCGGTGGTGGCCGGTTATCGGGTTTCACCGATTTGCGCGGAGCGGGATCTTTCTTGGCTTTGACAGCGGCGGAACGATCAGGCTCGATTACCAGACCGTCTTCTTTCTGACCAAACGGATTTTTAACCGCCGGAACCTTGAACGATGCCCCGGAGAACAGCGGCCGGTCGAGCCGCAGGCTGCGATAGCTAAGGATGAGACCGCCCGTCAGGGTCAAGGCGATCAGGATACCGGAAATCAGGCTACTCCAGCTAGCGGATATCGCGTTGAGACCGGCGCTGGTTCCGTTGGCGAGCAGCATGCCGGAGAGTCCACCCGGTCCCGCAGGCAATTCCATTTGTGAATCCGGAAACCACATAGCCAGACTCACGCCGACCAGCAATGTCGCGAGCAGGCACCAAAGCAATTGTTGCTTCCAGCCGGGCTGCGGAATGTCCCGCCAAAGTCGATTGGCCAGGACCAGCAGCAGCGGCAGGAACAGAACGACCGGCAAGCCGATCAGCGACAATAGCAGATCGGACAGATAGGAGCCAAAAATACCCATCCAGTTATATTCGACACTGCCTGCGGAGGTATTGAAAGAAGGATCGCTGGGCGAATAGCTGACCAGTGCCAGAAACAGGAAGATAGTCACCAGCACCATCGCGACGGCCCCGATCAAGGCACCGCTGCGCAACAGGCTGAGGCGCATGATCTCGCGCCAGTTCGCTTCTTTGGCTTTTTCTGCCATTATATACTCCCGTGCGTCACCCCAGCCGAAGGCCCGCATTCACTATAGGCTCCTTTGCGCGAATCGGGGACTCTCCGTCAAGTTTCTTGGCGTTATTTTACCGGATTTGCCTTTCCTTCGCCGCTGCTGATGCCTAACTAGATCACATAATTATGGCTCGGAAAGGCGTCTCCATGGGATCTGATTCTCGAAATAGCGATATCATCATATTGGGAGCAGGCATGATCGGCCTGACCCAGGCGCTGACCCTGGCCGCCCATGGATTGCGCGTCGCGATCATCGACCGTGCCGAACCGGACGACTTGCTGAACCCGCAAAATGATGCCCGGGTTTCCGCCATCAACAGCGCCAGCTGGAACATGTTCGATGCCATTGGCCTGGCCGAGAAGCTGCGGCCGCATGGTTGCGATATTGAAAAAATACTGGTCAACGACGGGCTGAAGCCCGGCACTCTGGATTTTGTTCCGGGCGACGATGAAGGCCCGATGGGCATCATGGTCGAAAATGCTGTCCTTCGTCGGCTGTTGTTCGAGGCGGCTCAGGCCGATGACGGGATTACGCTGCACCTGTCGGCACAGGTCGCATCCTGTGACCGCAAGGAACACCGTGTCGATATACTGCTCGATAATGGCGAGAAGCTCTCCGCCCCGTTGCTGATCGCCGCCGATGGCCGGGGCAGCCGGATGCGTGAGGAAGCCGGGATTATCATGGCCCACTGGCAATATGATCATAGCGCGATTGTCTGCAAGATCGCGCATGAGAAGCCGCATCGCAACGCCGCCTATGAATTGTTTTTCCCCGCCGGACCTTTTGCGATCCTGCCGATGCTCGATGACGCGAATGGCAAGCACCGCTCTGCGGTGGTGTGGACGGTGTCGAGAAAAGACGGGCCTGCTCTTGCAAGGATCAACAAGCGGGCCTTTGTCGCCGAAATGATGAAGAAGACCGGTGGTTTTCTCGGCGAGCTAGAGCTGCTCACCGACCGCCAGACCTATCCTCTGGGATTTCATCACAGTTCCCATCTGACCGCCAAACGACTGGTGCTGGTGGGAGATGCCGGACATGGTATCCATCCGATTGCGGGGCAGGGGCTCAACCTGGGCTTGCGCGACGTTGCCGCGCTGACCGAATGTCTCGTCGAAGGTGCGCGAACCGGTCTCGATCTTGGGGATGCCCAGATTCTCGCGCGCTATGATCGCTGGCGGAGCCTCGACAATATGATGGTGTCGGCCGCGACCGATCTTCTGACACGTCTGTTTGGCCTGCCGGGAGAAACCTCCTCGGCGATCCGGCGCATGGGTATCGCGCTGGTCCAGCGCATTCCGCCGCTCAAGGCTCAATTCATGGCGGAGGCGAAAGGCGAGACCGGCGACCTGCCCAAACTGCTCAGGGGTGATATGGTCTAGGGTCCTGACCCTAGCGCGAGCCCTGACCGTCATCGACCTTGATGACGGTTCCGGTCACCGCGTCGGAAGACGGGGAGACCAGAAACAGCAGGGCGCTGTCCATCTGCTCCGGCTGACCCAGTCGTTTGCGCGGAAAATGGACCGAAAAGTCTCCCGACCGCGCCAACATGCCGTCCATCATCTCGGTTGCGAAGGCACCCGGCGCGATGCCGTTCACATTGATATGGAATTTTGCCCATTCCACGGCCAGCGTCTCGGTCACCCGGACCAGACCGGCCTTGGTTGTGGAATATAGAGCCGCGCCGTTGCCGTCATAGCGGGTTGCGGCGATCGACGCGATATTGACTATCCGGCCCGGCAGTTTCTTTTCGATCAGCGGGCGGGCAAATTCGTTCGACAGGATGAACGCACTGCGCAAATTGGTGTCGAAGACGTCATCGATCAGCTCGATTGACATCCGCGTGGCGCGTTCGGCATCGACGATCCCGGCGTTGTTGACCAATATATCGGGCTGGCCCAGCGCTTTGGCTACGGTCGGCACGATGGCCTGCAGCTGGCTGGCATCCCGGACGTCTAAAGCGAAGGCCTCTGCTTCGCCGCCATCCGCGCGGATTTGAGCGACCAGTGCATCCAGCTTGTCCTTGCGGCGTGCCGTACAGGCGACTTTCGCGCCGCAAGCCGCCAGCACCTGGGCGAAACGCAGGCCAAGGCCGCTGGACGCGCCGGTAACAATCGCGGTGCGACCGCTGAGGTCGAGGGAAAAATTGGGTTTTGTCATATTCGGGCATCCTCTTCAAATTTTGAGGAGGATGCCCGGAATGATGGGACTAGCGCAAGCGCTATATCAGTTGTTCAGATCATCCTGAGCGATCGGAACGATCTTGATTTCGACCCGGCGGTTGGCTGCCCGGCCTTGCTCGGTGCTGTTGCTGGCAATCGGCTGGCTTTCACCATAGCCTCTTGTGGCCAGACGGGCCCGCTGAACGCCGCTGTTCGCAAGGAAATTGGCAACCGATTCCGCCCGGCGTTCGGACAAGGACTGGTTGTACGCGTCGCTGCCGACGCTGTCGGTATGGCCGAGCACGTCGACATAGCTCTTCTCATATCGTGACAGCGTATTGGCAACATTGCCAAGCGTGGTTTGAAACGCAGGACTAATCGCACTGCTATCGAACGCAAATGTTACGTTGGAAGGCATGTTGAGGATCAGATTGTCGCCTTCGCGAGTAACGTCGATACCGGTACCGGCGGTCTGTTCACGCAGCTTCTTTTCCTGTTCGTCCATATAATGGCCGATGCCCGCACCAGCGAGACCACCGAGGCCAGCGCCAACGATTTTCGCGGTGCGATCATTGCGTCCACCCAATATGTCGCCGAGCAGGTAGCCTCCTACAACGCCGCCCACGCCACCGATGGCTGCCTTTGAAATTGTCCGATTTCCGGTTTCCGGATTGGTGACGCAGCCACTTGTCAGTGCCAGTGCACCAAGCGAAGCCGCTGCAATTATTGATCTGTTCATCCGCATTTTCTTTCCCCTTTTAGGTCTCTCTGTTCAATCAGGACTACGCCTTATCGACGAGAAGGTTCCATTTACCGCAGGGTAAATGAACGACGACTGACAGCAAACTTGAGATTTTGTAAAACTTGCTGCTAAAGGGCTTATGGCATTTCGCCCTTTCAATGGACAATATGACACCCTTTCCCTGGTTTGATGTCGCAATAATTATTGTGCTGGTGCTGATCAATGGCGTATTTGCCATGTCGGAGCTGGCAATCGTGTCTGCGCGCAAGGCGCATTTGCACAGTCTGGCCGATCAGGGCAATCGCGGAGCCAAGACCGCGCTCCTTCTGGCCAGCGATCCCGGCAAGTTTCTGTCGACCGTGCAAATCGGCATAACCCTGATTGGCATCGTCGCCGGCGCGTTTTCCGGCGCCAGTCTGGGCGGTCCGACCGCAGAGCGTTTGCACGCACTGGGAATGGGGCAGGAGCTGTCCAAAACCGTCGGCTTTGTGCTGGTCATTGGTCTGACCACTTACGCCTCGCTGGTGATAGGCGAACTGGTGCCCAAGCAGATTGCCCTGCGCTCGGCGGAGCGGATCGCGATAATCATGGCGCAGCCCATGGCCATGCTGGCGCGCATTTCAGCGCCTCTCGTCTGGCTGCTGGACAATAGCAGCGCGATGATCTTCCGATTGATGGGGATGAAGCGCGACGAGAAAAGCCATGTTACCGCGGATGAATTGCAGATGGTTTTTGCGGAAGCGACCCGCTCCGGTGTGATTGAAGAACATGAGCGCGCGGTGATTGCCGGTGTGGTGCGGATGGCAGACCGCCCGATCCGTGAAGTGATGACCCCGCGGACCGAAGTCGACTGGCTCAATATCGATGCGACGACCGAGGACATCCACCGGCACCTGATCGCATCGCCGCACAGCCGGTTTCCGGTGGCGGAAGATTCGATCGACGACATTCGGGGTGTTGTTCAGGCGCGCGATATTGTCGCGGCGCAATTGAGCGGCGAAGTGCTGGATCTTCGCAAATTGATGCGTCCGCTTGAAAAAGTGCCAGACCAGCTTGATGCCCTCAACGCGCTGGACATCCTCAGGGAAGCGGAAGTCCCCATGGTCTTGGTGCACGACGAATATGGCCATTTCGAAGGGATCGTGACCCCCAATGACCTGCTCAGTTCCATCGCCGGCGAATTTGTGTCTGATCAGGATGAAAAAACCCAGCGCAGCCTGATCGAACGGGCCGATGGCAGCTATCTGGTTTCCGGGGCCATGGCGATTGATGCTTTGGCCGAACGGCTGGGAATCAGGCTATCGGAAGACCGCGACTATGCCACCGTTGCCGGACACGCCCTGGCGCAATTGCGCCACCTGCCGGAAGAAGGCGAAACCTTTGAAGATCAGGACTGGATATTCGAGATTGTCGATATGGATGGCCGCAAGATCGACAAGCTGATTGTTCAGGCCAGCGATCCGGAATTGGACTGACGCTGCGCAGGGCCGAATCGCTTCAAACCACGCTCCGCGCATTTAACAGGTCCTGACCCTCTAGAGCTTTCCGTATTTCTTCTCGAAGCCGGCGATATCATCCTTGGCCAGAAATTTGGCCTGATCGATCCATGCATCCCGGGTGATCCGTCCGCTGAATGTATCCAGATATCGATCGACTTCCACAATTTCCGCCTCTTTCCAGTCGGCGATCTGGTCGAACCGCGTTACGCCGAGACTGATGAGCAGCGTATTCAGTTTCGGACCAACACCCTTGATAAGACGAAGATTGTCCGGTTCCCCGACCGCCGCCGGAATATTCGGCTTGCCGGCAGGAGGAGGCGCAGTCTCCGCCTTGGTTGCCGGCTTTATCCTTGGTTTTGGCGTGGTGACAGCCGGCGTTGCCGCGGCCGTGGCTGAGGGCGCCGCCGGCTTCGCTGGTGCAGGCGCGGCCACCGGTGGCGGGGTTGGTTCAGGCCGGGGTTCTGCCGGTGGTACCGGTTCACCCGCTTTCTCCAGCAGTCCGTCCCCGGCATCAAATTTGTCGACCTCGGAAGCTTCCCGGCCGGTCGCAGCCCAGACCCAGAAAGCGGTGACGACACCAATCAGCAGTGCAATCAGGTATAAAAGCCAATTGGCGGTAATCAGGGTAATCATCGTTTCAAAATCCCGTTTTGAATCCTATTCATTGCCGTTGTCGGCTAATATTCTTCTGTGTTTCGGCCCCAGATAAACCAGCCAATGGCGAGGCCAATTGCAAAAGTAACCAGCAGGAGCAACAGATTTTCAAGTAAAAGTGGCATGGATCATTTTCCCTGTTGCGCTTTGGCATCATTTTGCGACGAGCCGTTTGCAGGCCCGATACGGAATTCGATGCGGCGATTCTGCGCATCGGCAGCCGCATCCGAACCTTTTGCGCGAGGCCGGGCGGAACCATAGCCGGTTGCAGTAATCAACTCGTCCGCAATTCCGCGATCCACCAAACCGGCTTTGATGCGATCAGCCCGCTCTTGCGACATGATTCTGTTGACGGTGCTGTCGCCATTGTCATCGGTATGCCCTTCCACGGCGATCGATAGTCCATCGCAAGCCTTCAAAGCGCCAGCGATCTCGTCGAGTATTTGATTGGATTCCGGCGACACATAGGCGCTGCCGGACCGGAAGTTGATTTTTCTGGCTTCGATGATTTTGTCGACACCGCTCTGACACTTGGTAATTTTCCCCTGGGTGGCAGGGTTCATGGTGGGTGCGTTGCTACCGTCCCCGTCGGCACTTTCGACCTCTTCCTCCCCTTTCCAGCTTGCACTGGAAACACCGGGAATGGCCATGACCACGCTCAGGGCCTCCTGTTTGGAACCGTCCGCCAGGTCGCCATCCAGAACGGCGCTGCGGGACAGGGGATCGCGACCGAAGGCGACGCTCGCACCATCCAGCCCCCGCGCCGCCAGTTCAGTCTGAGCCTTTTGCTCCAGACCGGAGATGAAATTTTCACCCGTGGCAGCATGGCCAACCAGCGCCAGCGCCACTGTTGCGGCCGCACCGACCAAAATCTTGCTTCCGATTTCCATTAGGCAACCTCAGTCCCTTGTCCATTCTCGAAATGATTGATCAAAATGGCGGATAATAACGCTCGAGTCCAGTTGGTAGCCGCGATTCCCGAACGCATTGGTACGGAAACTGTCCCTTTATGAAACAGAAGGTTACCAGAAAAGGTTAATTTTTTTGCATTTACTGGCCTGACGATTTTTAACTTCGGGTGTTGCTGCCCGCCAAATCATTCAGTTTGCGAAATTCCTGACGCCAATAATCCCCGCCATTCTCGGAAAGCCGTCCGATATTCTGGAATCCATAGTCGCCGAGATATTTGTCCCCGCGCAGCTTCTGGCCAAAGGCGGCAACCGCGACGGCAAAGGCCATGTCCCCGCTTGGCCGCTTTGCTGACCGCAAATCTTGCGATGCTATGGGCCGGGTGATCAGCCGCGACTTGTCCCCGTCGGGTAATTTGTAGCGCAGCTTCACCTGCGCCATTTCGTCGTTCAGATCCGGCTGCCGGTCAACCATCCGATTGGCCGGGTAGCGCCGTTCGGGAAGCCAGCCGGACGCGCTGGTTGGCATGATCTCATAGAGCGCCGTCACCTGATGGCCGGCACCGATATCACCGGCGTCGATCTTGTCATTGGCAAAATCCTCTTCGGCAAGCAGGCGGTTTTCATAGCCGATCAGGCGATATTCCTTCACATGCGCCGGATTGAATTCGACCTGGATTTTGACATCCTTGGCAATGGTGAACAGGGTCGAGCTGAGCTCGGACCCCAGCACCTTGCGGGCCTCCATCGCGCTGTCGATATAGGCATAATTGCCATTGCCGACATTGGCGATGCCCTCCATCAGCTCGTCGCGGATATTGCCGCTGCCATAGCCGAGCATGGTCAGCGTCACGCCGCTCTCGCGCTGCTTCGCGACATATTTCTTGAGCTCGTCGGTGTTCGATGTGCCGACGTTGAAATCACCATCGGTGGCCATGATGATCCGGTTGATGCCGCCTTCAAGGAAATTGTCCCGCGCGGTTGTGTAGGCCAGCTTGAGCGCGTCGCCGCCTGCGGTCGATCCGCTGGCATAGAGACAGTCGACCGCCTCTTTGACATGGGCCTTGTTCGACGTCGGCGCGAGCAGCAATCCGACCGTCCCCGAATAGACCACGATCGACACCCGGTCATCACTGCGCAGCTCGCCCGCCAGCGCGATCAGCGTCGATTTGACCAGCGGCAGCTTGTCCTGGCTGTTCATCGATCCGGAAACGTCGACCAGAAAAACCAGATTGGCGCGGGGCCGTTCGCTACCGTCGACATCATAGCCGCGCAGACCGATGCGCAGCAACCGGCTGGCGTCGTTCCACGGTGTGGTCGACATGTCCGTGGTGATGCTGAACGGCGTGTCCCGGTTTTGCGGCTTGGGATAATCATAGCGGAAATAATTGATCATTTCCTCGGTTCGCACCGCGGCTTCCGGCGGCAGGCGCCCCTCGTTCAAAAACCGCCGGACATTGGAATAGCTGCCGGTATCGACGTCGACGGCAAATGTGGAAACCGGCTCGTCCGCCACGCGCTTGATGCTTGCGACGTCCTTGCCGTTATAGCGCTCGCGTTCTTGGGGCTGTGGTTGGGGCCAAGCTTGGGGCCGGGGATAAGGGGAGGGTGCAATGCGCTGTTCGGCAGCCACCACGCCGCTGGCCACGGACTTGCCGGTTGTAGCGATTTGCGACGATGGCGGCGGCGGTGTCATTGCTGGCCCGGCGCGCAGAGTCCCGGTCCGGCGATTGGCGGAGCGGTCTTCGTTGACCCGCGAGAAGATGCTGCAATTCACCGGATGGGCCGGGGCCGGCCGGGCGATCGAACGCGCGTCCAGCGCCGGTACAGTTGACGGTATCGCCAGCCCGGCGACCGCCACTATTGAAATGGTTTTTCCCAGAAAATTGAAATAGCGCATGCTTTCCTCCCGCTTCGAGACCCGAGAACAAAGCTGCCAGACCCAGTCTGACTGGAGAATGAACGCATGATATGTTGTTACATTTACTGGCACGGTCAATGCGACCAACCGCCGCCATATGTTCGCCAACTGGCAGGGCAGCATCAGCGCGATCACCGACGCGACCGGCAATATAGTATAGTCCAGGTCAACGCCTATGATGCCTACGGCATCCCCAATGACACCAATATCGGTCGGTTCTCCTACAGCGAGCATCGACGATGTCCGGGGGACATCGGGAGACGCGCAGCCCAGATCATCATCCCCGAGATCGGCATCTACCATTACAAGGCGCGGGCTTATTCTCCTTATCTCGGCAGGTTCCTGCAGACCGATCCTATTGGGTATGAGGATCAGTTTAATCTTTATGCCTATGTCGGGAATGATCCGATGAATTTGGTTGATCCGATGGGAATGTTTGCCAATGGCATTGGTAGCTGTGGTGGAGAACGACGGTCGTCCAGTTGTGCAGGCACAAGTTTTTTGACTGGTGAAAGTTCCAACGCAACCTCAACCGACAAAGAACGCGCCCAAATAGAAGCAGGAAATATAGACATATACTGGAAATCGAGATGCAATGATGATGAGGAAGTAGCTTGCCTTGCTGAAAACTATAGAGAAGACAGGGAGGCGTCGGGCTTACCTAAGATTTCAAAGAAATGGCTTATTCGTGCGTTAGCTAGAAAGCATGGAGGTTCCGTTGAGGCCAAAACTGGGTCACCGACCGCAACTAAATCACAATGGAAGGCAATTAGAAAAGAGTATGGTGTAATTCGGCAAGGGTTGGCCACAGCACATTGGAACGCTGTCAGAAACGACACTCAAGGGAAGCCTGCTCATCTGAGTGCTCAGCAAATTGCCCAATACCACTGGCGAGTTTTTGAAGCACACGGATTGTCTAGAACAGTTTTCGGAGGTACGCCCTTTACAGGAACATCTGCTGACTTATACATAACTAAACCATTTTGGTGTGGAGGTTATGACCAATGATCAAAGAAATAGTACGAATTACTTCGTTTTTCACTACCTTCGCTATCTTTTTGCTAGCTATTTTCTTTATTATTGCCTCGCTCGAACATTGGCCTGCGGTTTTAAATAACTCACTTATTGTGATCTTTGCAATAACTATGGTTGTATTTTCATCGGTCGCTAGTATATTTCTTATTTATGAAAAACGATATCTAGCAGCGCTTATATCTACAACTTTTGCAATGGCCTTCTATTTCTTAGTGAGCTTCATTTACATTTGAATACCTGAAGACAATTCTAGAATTAACGTGATAGAATCTTGGATTCCAGTGCTTCCGGAGACAGGTGCAACAATCCCAAATTCAATTGGGCATTGCGGTGACAGTGCACTCAATTAACTAAGCAGTGCACTCCCACCGTAATCCCACCGTAATCCAGCCGTCATCGTGGTGTAATTTTTGCGGATGGGCTAGGGACTGTTCCGGTTAGTAACTAAACCCCTCACCCCTTAAAAACCGAAGCCGAAGGAAAAACCGATCGCCGTCTCCGCAAGGCGGATATTCGCTTCGCCGCCGCCAAAGGGCGCGGGGATCGATCCGGAACCGCTCACCGTCTGGCGCGGTGCGCGCATCGCATAGCCGGTGATTTCGAAATTTTCCGACGGCTTGATCGTTGCGCCCACAGTGAAGTGATCGCGCACCACACCCGGTGCCAATATGTTGAGCAGGGTTTCCGATTGCGGGATCGGGTTGGCGGAGCGCCCGTAACCGGCGCGCAGGGTGAGCCTGTCGCTGGCCTGATAGACCGCGCCGACCTTCCACACGTCTATATCATCCCAGCCGAAGCCTGGGCCGTCATCCGCGCCAAACGGCCGGCCCTGCAACAGCGCCGCAACCGGGTTCCCGACCGAGTTGACGCCCGAATATTCGATATGCTTGAAATCCGCACCCAATGTCAGTTTCGGCGTCGCGTCGACCGAAACGCCCACGCCCCAGGAGGCGGGCATATCGAAGCTGCCGCGCTCGGCGAACAGCCCCGCATAGCGGTCGAACTTGCTGGTCCAGACTTTCGACTGGTAAAAGGCCCCGACGCGCAGATCGTCACCAAAGGAACCGAGATAGCCGACGCGGAAGCCTGCGCCAAAGGCCCAATCCTCGCCGCGGTTGGTGAAATTGCCCGGGCTTTGCGAATTGACGGCGAAGGGCTGGATGCCGTTGGCCTCAAAGCTTTGCACCACGAAATGTGGCGAAACCCCAAGGCTCTGTCCTTCGGCGATCTTCACGGCCACAGTCGGCGCAATTGAGATCTGCCGCAGGTTTACGCCCGCCGGTCCGGTGGCGCCGAAACTGGCGAACGGATTGGTCTTGTAATCGGTGTTCATTCCGCCATTGCCGTTCACCGCAATCCCGACCGAAACCGTGTCGGACAGCGGCCGGACATAGGCAAATTCGGGCAAGATAAAAGGATTGGCGCCATTGCCCGAATAGATGCCGTCGAGCCCCGCCTGATTGCCGATAATCTCGGCCCCGCGATCCGGCACGAAAATCTCGAAACCGACATCCACACGATGGCCGATTTCGGTCGCGGAAGCCGGGTTGGTGGCGATCGAGAAGGCATCCTGCGGCATCGCGATAGCCACGCCGCCCGCACCCTTGGCCTTGGCCCCTACGCCGTTGAGAAAATAGCCGTCTGTTGCCTGGGCTGTGCCGGGCATCCAAAGCGCCGCACCGGCGAGCAGGAGGCTGGTCAGCGAACTGATCTGGCGATTGACGGTGCGGGTGGGGAAACGGGACATGACGATGCGACTTTCTTTTTATGTACCGGCGCAATTTGGGAGAGGGTGTTCGCCGGAGCGCGTCCCTAGCGATCCCGACCCGCGCGCAGCAAGTTAGATATGGTTGCGTGCGGTGTAGCTGAGCTTGGCGTGATCAGGGCTGCCGGAACATGACCCCTTGCGGTTCGGCGCCGGACCGCTAGTTTCCACCATCACTGCAACTATCCATGAACGACGACGAAAGGCCCCAGTCATGCCCGCGATAATGAAAGCCGCCGCCACCGCATTCCTGCTGTTTGCCGCAATCACGAGCGCCAACGCCCGGGACAAGGACATTCTCGACGCCGTTGACGCCAATGGCGGGGAGCAGTTGCAATTGCTCGAAGAGACGGTCAACCAGAATTCCGGATCGCTCAACGTCGAAGGGGTCCGCAAGGTCGGCGAAATCTACCGGCGCGAACTGGAGGATATCGGCTTTGCGGTTCGCTGGATCGACATGCCCCAATCGATGGCGCGCGGCGGTCATCTGGTTGCCGAACGGGATTTTGGCGAGGGGCCAAGCCTCCTTCTCATCGGCCATCTCGATACGGTGTTCGAACCCGATAGTCCGTTCCAGCGCTTCGAGCGCGACGGTGACAAGCTGCGCGGTCCGGGCGTTGTCGATATGAAGGGCGGCAATGCGGTGGTTATCTATGCCATGCGGGCGCTGATCGAGGCGGAGGCGATCAAGGGCGGCAAGGTGACGATATTCTTCACCGGTGACGAGGAGAGTACCGGTACCCCGCTCGCCGACGCCCGCGAAGATCTGATCGCGGCTGGCAAAGCCGCCGATTATGCCCTGAACTTCGAAGGCGGCAGCCCCGAATGGGGTGTCATTGGTCGGCGCGGTTCCTCGAAATGGAAGCTCAAGGTGACGGCAAAGCGCGCGCACTCCTCGGGGATTTTCAGCGACGATAGCGGCGCCGGTGCCGCGTTCGAACTGGCGCGCATATTGAACCGCTTCTACGGCGAGGTGCGTGGCCCGTTGGGCTTGACCTTCAATCCCGGCATGGTCGCGGCGGGGTCCGCCATCGAGCCGGTCGGCAGCGCCGGAGCGGTGACGGTCAGCGGCAAGGATAATGTGATCGCCGAGACTGCCATTGCCTCGGGAGGCCTGCGGTTCATGAACGACGCACAATTGCGCGCTGCGGAAACCCTGATGCGCGGCATCGTCGAGGACAGCCTGCCGCATACGCAGGCGACTATCACGTTCGAAGACCGCTATCCTGCGATGGCGCTGACCGAGGGGAACCAGGCGCTGCTCGACCGGCTCAACGCGGTCCACGCGCGGCTCGGCCTCGGACCGGCTGTATCCTTCCCGCCGGAAGGACGCGGTGCCGCAGACATCAGCTTCGTCGCGCCTTATGTCGCCAGCATGGACGGATTGGGCGTCGCGGGCTCCGGCTCGCACACCGTCGAGGAAGAAATGGACCTGGGCAGCCTCCGCCAGGCCACGGAGCGCACCGCCTTGCTGGTGGCGGATTTGCTGGGGGAGTGATCTGATAAAGTGATGGTTCCCCTCTCCCTTAAGGGAGAGGGTTGTGCAGACTTGGCAGCTTGCTGACTAGTCGTAGCTGGGTGAGGGTTTACCGCACGATGATGACACAGCAATCCACCAGCGGAACACCCTCATCCAACTGCATCTAGCCGCCTGCGCTGACGCTGCGGCGGCAAGATTTCGTATCCTTCTCCCTCACGGGAGAAGGTGGAAAAATCTCACCAACCCGTAATTTTGACGCCCCGGGATTGCGTGGCAAACGATATGCGCATAAAACATGCACATTGATAATGAAGGGAAAACCCAGATGTCCGCGACAGCGCGCCAGAAAAGCCCGAAACGGCGCCCGATTAACCTGACTATCCGCGAAGATATTTTGAGCGATGCGAAGGCCCTGAATCTCAATGTTTCAAAGGCGGCGGAGGCGGGCATCGAAGCGGCGATAAAGCGCGCGCAGGAAGACAACTGGCTGGCCGAAAATCAGGAAACATTCGCTGCGCATAATCAACGTGTTGCAGAGTCCGGCCCGCTGCTGGTTCCGGACTGGGCTGACGATAATGGCGCGCTTTGATATTTATGCGTTGAACCGGGCAGAAGTGCCTTATGTGCTGGAGGTGCAGGCCGACCTGCTGTCCGATCTGGCCAGCACCGTCGTTGTACCGCTGGTTCCGTTGGATAGCGCCAAGGCCGAAACGATGCGCAAGCTGAAGCCGGAAATCATCATCCAGGGGCAAAGCTTCTGCCTGATGACCACCGACATCGGCACCTTGCGCCGGGCGTCGCTGGGCAAGCCGGTGGTGAATGTGGAGGCGCAATATTGCGCGGTGATTGTCGATGCGCTGGATTTTCTGTTTCAGGGGTTTTGAGGGTGGATCGGCGGTGACCTGATAATTGGGTGCCATGGCACCGTAATTCCTGCACCGTAACTGAAAAATATTTAGCGTGACGCACATCACGCGCACAGTAGATGTGAGCGTGCGATCTCTACTCAACCAAACAAGGGGTAGAGAAAATGATCCGCACTTTTGCATTGTCCACGGCGCTTTTGTTAAACGGATGTGCGTTTCCAAAGCAGATTGGTCGAATGGGAGTGGAGTATAACTCTGCGCTGTCTCACATGGCGAACGAACAGACGTTCCTCAATATTCTGAGAGCAAAAGAGGGAATGCCACCGCACTTTACATCTGTTAGTCGGTTCACTGGTAACCTATCAGTGACCGGGACCGGCAGTCTGGCTGGGCAGATAAAAGGTGCCGGTGCTAATAGCACGATTACGAACGCAACGGGTACAGCTAGTGTGACGGACGCCGCTGGAGTCGTCACTACGGTCACACCGGGTGCAACATCGTCAATCGCCAACGCGATCGCAGAGGGTGTCGACGCATATTCCCCCTCTGTCGGTGGGCAATTGGTGTCCGGTACATCTTTTGATGTCGCAATTTTTGATACTCAGATATTTTACCAAGGGATTACTACTGCACTGCCGTTCAAGACGGTAGAAACTTACATAAATCAGCAATTCGACGAAGAATTATTGAAGTATTTGCTAATTGCCAGGATCGACTTCAGAGCAAAGGAAACTGTCGGTCGCTACGTCAAGGGTGAATTGGTGCGTTCGATCGTTAATGATCCAAAAAAACCCGATGAGTTCAACAATGAGTTTGTGAAATGTTATAAACTATCTGGTAAAAACGAACAAAATGATCCCGTCAGAATCGCCGCAATGTCTAGGTTCACGCTTAACGAAGTGGGTAAGGCAATTCCATTAGATATGGGAAAAATTGGTCTAATTGATGGAAAGAAATATGATCTGTCCAGCGATTCTGGACTCGAACATGGCGCCAATACCGACAATTCCATATATCTGAGGCGTCTGGCAGAAGCGAGCAGAATGCCGCTTTTAAGATTGCTTGATGATCAAGATAACGAATGTGTCGGTAACTTTACTATTACAGGTAGCTCAAGCAAATCATATGGGTTGAAATCCGGTGCCCTACCACCCGAAAAAAAGGTGTACTTGAATGATGGGAAAATGCTGGTTGCAGTCCCTAACCCCAACAAATCCAAGACGGAACCGTCATTTCTGGCGGCCGCTATAGATGTAAATCTTGAAATTACATTTCGTTCGACCGAAGGTGTTCTTCGGTATCTCGGAGAATATTTGCGGCATCACGAGAGTTCTAGTGAAAATAGTCTAGGTGGCCCCCTCTTTTTGGTCCAGCGCGGAAGCGCTTCCAACGCAAAAGTTCATGCCAGACTCCTTAACCAGAATTATAGCATCGCGAGTGGTCGAGATAGCGTGAGAAATATGCAGGTCATCACGTTGGTTCAGCAATTGATAAATCTCCACAAGGAGTCCAGTGAACGCCCACAAACGATACCGGTCCGAGCGCTACCGTAGAGCCATTTGATTGAAAAACTAAATGAAGGAAATCCTCATGACTGATCCTGCAATGCCTCCGCGCGACCTCAAAACACAATCAGAAATGGCCACCTTGCGTGCAGAAGAAAATAAGGAAGACCGAGATGGCTATTGCCTTTTCCTTGGAGAGCATATTTCCGAAGGTTCTAATATCTGCTGGCAGGGAAAAAAGTTCAAATGCCTGTCCGGCCAATGGAAGGATACAGGAGAGTCTTGTTAGTATTAATTCATTAATTCTGGTGACTAGTCCAACAGTTCATAACCTTTTCGGGGTTTGACGTTGCGTGACAGTTACCAAATGCACCAATCCCCTCTCTCTCAAGGGCACTGGGTGAGGGTGTACCGGCCGGTGATACACAGCAACCAGCCAGCGGAACACCCTCATCCAACTGCATCTAGCCGCCTGCGCTGACGCTTCGGCGGCAAGATTTCGTATCCTTCTCCCTTGGGGGAGAAGGTGTAAAAACCGCTTTCCTACAATCAAGCTGATCGCCTATTATCGCACCGGCTCCGTGCCATGCGCGGGACAGGCTCTTTGACAATCTGGATATGATCGCGGCGCTGGTGGCTGCGGGCGTGTTTCCACCGGACCTGTTCGGCAGGTAATCTGGAAGGTCACACTCGACGGCCATCGGTCTCCCTACAAACGCAGGAATTCTGCCGCCTGGAGGCAAAGGTCACAGAAAATAAAATATTCTTTTGGTGTAAAGCTTTCGGCGAGCCGCACGATTGGTCAGGCTCGCACGAAGACACAAAGCCACAAAGGCTGGAAGCATCAGCACAATCCCTTTGCGCCTTCGCGGCTTCGCGTGAGTCTGAACCTCAAAAACCGGCGCGCAGAAACCCTTCCTTGGCCCCAAGTTTGACAAACTTTGAAGCGCCTCCGCGTCTGCTGAACCTAGTTCCCGGCCTCTCGCTCGACCTCGCGCCAGCCGATATCGCGGCGGCAGAAGCCGCTCGGGAAATCGACCTTGTCGACCGCGGCATAGGCTTTGGCCTGCGCTTCGGTGGCGTTCGCGCCAAGTGCTGTCACGTTCAGCACGCGGCCACCGCTGGCGACAAGCTTGCGGTCAACCACCGCCGTCCCGGCGTGGAAAATCTTTGCCCCGGCTTTTTCCGTCTCGCGCAGGTTGCTGATCTTGCCGCCCTTTTCCGGACTGCCAGGATAGCCATTGGCGGCAATCACGACGGTGAGCGCGGTGCGCGGATCGAACACCGGTTCAGGAATTTCATCAAGCTCGCCGCGGGCGGTCGCGATCATGATGCGGGCGAGATGGCTCTCCAGCCGCATCATCAGCACCTGACATTCCGGATCACCGAAGCGGGCGTTATATTCGATCAGCTGCGGTCCGCTCTCGGTCAGCATCAGACCGGCAAACAGGACGCCGCTATAGGGTGTGCCTTCGGCGGCCAATGTTTCGACGGTTGGCTGGATGATCTCGTCCATCACGCGTTGTTGCAGTTCTTCGGTCAAGACCGGTGCAGGGCTATAGGCCCCCATGCCCCCGGTATTCGGGCCGACATCGCCTTCGCCGACTCGCTTGTGGTCCTGCGCCGTGCCGAACGGAACGACGGTTTTGCCGTCGGTAATCGCGAAAAAGCTCGCTTCCTCGCCGGTCAGAAATTCCTCGATCACCACTTCGGCGCCTGCTTCGCCAAAGCTGCCGCCGAACATATCGTTGATCGCCTCGACCGCCTGTTCGCGGGTTTCTGCGATGATCACGCCTTTGCCGGCGGCCAGGCCATCGGCCTTGATCACCACCGGAATCGAAAAACCATCGAGCGCGGCCAGAGCCTCAGCAGCATTGCTGGTGCGGACATATTTTGCGGTCGGGATATTGGCGCGGGCGCACAGGTCCTTGGTGAAGCCCTTGGAGCCTTCCAGCTGGGCGGCAGCCTTGTCCGGACCAAAGACGAGCAAATCGGCCGCGCGGAGATAATCGGCGATTCCCTCGACCAGCGGCGCTTCCGGGCCGACGACGACAAGCTCCACCTGGTTCATCTGGCAAAAGCGTACTACCGCGCCATGATCGTTGATGTCGATGTCCGCCAGTTCGGCTTCCTGCAAGATGCCGGGATTGCCGGGTGCCGCGTATAGCTTTCGGGTATTTGGGGATTGCGCCAGCTTCCAGGCCAAGGCATGTTCGCGGCCACCGGACCCGATCAACAGGATATTCATGGACGATTCCCTTTCACTAGACGCGAAACTCCTAGCCGAGAGCGGGCAGGGTGACAACGCCCCGCCGCTGACAGTTTCGGAAATATCCGGAGCGCTCAAGCGGGTGGTCGAGGATCGCTTTGGCTATGTCCGGATCCGCGGCGAAATATCGGGCTTCAAGCGCGCGGCTTCCGGCCATGTCTATCTCGCGCTCAAGGATGACAAGGCGGTGCTCGACGGGGTGATGTGGAAGGGCAATGCCGGGCGGCTGCCGTTCCAGCCGGAGGACGGCATCGAAGTCGTGGTGTCGGGCAAGCTCACCACCTATCCCGGGCGCTCCAAATATCAGGTCGTCATCGACAAGATGGAACTGGCGGGCGAGGGCGCTCTGATGGCGCTGTTCGAGAAACTGAAAGCCAAGCTGCTCGCCGAAGGCCTGTTCGATCAGGACCGCAAGAAGGCGATTCCGTTCCTGCCAAAGACAATCGGCGTGGTGACATCGCCGACCGGCTCTGTGATCCGTGACATCTTGCACCGGCTGGCCGATCGCTTCCCCAGCCACGTAATTGTCTGGCCCGTGCTGGTGCAGGGCGAAGGCGCGGCGAAGCAAATTGCCGGTGCCATCCGCGGCTTTGCTGGCATGACGCCGGATGGCCCAATCGCGCGGCCTGACCTGGTGATCGTGGCGCGCGGCGGCGGTTCGATCGAGGACCTGTGGAGCTTTAACGAAGAAATCGTGGTCCGGGCGGTGGCGGATTGCTCGATTCCGGTCATCTCTGCCGTCGGGCACGAGACCGACACGACGCTGTGCGATTTTGCCGCTGACCTGCGCGCACCGACACCTACGGCTGCTGCCGAAATGGCTGTACCGGTCCGGGCAGAATGGCTGGCCACCATGTCGGAAAGCAGGGCGCGGATGGCGCGCAGCGTCCAGCGCAGTCTGGCCACGGCGCAGGAACGGCTGGAGGCGCAGCGGCGCTTGATGCCGGCGCTGACCGACCTTCTCCGTCCCCATCAACAGCGGGTGGATGAGACCTCCGAGCGGATGAAATATGGCATGAGCCAGAATATCGCCCATGCCCGCAGCCGCTTTTCGGCCAGCGCCGGGGCTTTGCGGCCTTCCATATTACAGCAGCGTCTGGCGCGTTCACAGGAGCGGTTCAAACGGCTCGACTTGCCGGTAAGCCTGGTGCAACGACCACTGGACAGCGCGCGGCAACGACTGGACGCGCTGTGGCGGCTGGCGGAGCAGGTCTCCCCCGATGGCCCGCTCAAAAGAGGATATGCGCGGGTTTCCGGACCCGATGGCAGCTTGATCGCCAATCGCGCCGCTGCGCTAAAGGCCGGCAATCTGGACCTGCATTTTCGCGACGGAAAGATTGGTGCCACAGTGACCAAAGCCGACACGGCTAAGCAAGAACCCGCCCGCCCGTCGGCCAGCCGAGTCAAAAAACCGTCGGATGACAGGCAGAAGGATTTATTCTAGGGAAAATTGCGGTAGGATTGGCGGGCTGCGTCAATCATGGTCATAAATCGCAGGTAAAGGATTCAGGGAGTATAAGCGTCCTATGTTAATGTCCAATCGCAACAAGGTTGCAAAGCTGCACTATATGCCCAATGGCTTCCGCCCGCTGTCAGCAGGCGACCATGTCCTGTGCGCGGTTACCGGAGAGGCTATCCCGCTGGACGAGCTGCGCTACTGGAGCGTCGAGAAGCAGGAGCCCTATGCCACGGCACAGATTTCGGCGCGCGCCCATCTGCCGGAAAGCGAACAGTGACCAGACGGTTTACAACAGCCCTTGGCCTGCTGACGCTGGCGGCTGCCGCTGTTCCTGCGGCAATCGTTTATGCCGAGACCGATGACACCGAGCAGTCGGCATTTCGTGAAGCGGTAAAATTCGGCTTTAGCGGAGAAGCGATCCAGGGCGGGGTGATGATCGGCGATGCACCCGAAGGTACCCGTAGCCTGTCTTTCGAGGGCACACCTATCCCTATTGATCAAGATGGCAAGTTCATTATCGCGTTCAACCGCGATGCCGGACAGGCTGCGCAGCTGGTGGCGACGCTGGACAGCGGTCAAACGGTCAGGAAGTTTATCAATATCGCGCCGCGCAAATGGCAGATCGAGCACGTCAGCATCAATCGCCGGGGTCAGACAGCCAGCGAGGCTTTTAAAAGACGCCGCGCGCCGGAACTCGCCCAGATCAATGCCGCGCGCAGTGTTACGAGTGACAGCGCCGGCTGGCGCCAGACCTTCGTCTGGCCGGTCAAGGGGCGGATTTCGGGTATGTTCGGCAATCAGCGTATCTATAACGGTTCTCCCGGCAGCTATCATAGCGGGATCGATATCGCCGCTTCGAACGGCACCTATTATGTCGCGCCCGCCGACGGCGTTGTGACGCTGGCAGCAACCAGTCCGTTCACGCTGGAGGGCAATTTGCTGATGATCGACCACGGCATGGGTCTCAACAGCGCTTTTCTGCACAGTTCGGAAATATTGGTCAAAGAGGGCCAAAAAGTGAAACGCGGCGAACCAATTGGCCGTGTCGGTTCAACCGGCAGCGCAACCGGTCCGCACCTCCATTGGTCGATGAAATGGAATCAGGCGCGGATCGATCCGATTTTGCTCACCGGAGCCATGGACTAGGTCCGGATGCTCTCCGGTTTCAGTCGACAATCCTTTTGACCTTGAAGCCGCGGCCGTCGTTCACCTTGGCCAGGAAACTTCCCAATGCCGCCCGTTCGATCGTAATCGAATCACCTGACTTGGGGCGCCGCATAGTGCTGCGGGGAGGCTCTGTCTGCTGCCACACTCCGCCATCTTCCAGGCGGATCAACCACTTGCCCGTGCGAATCGTGCGAGCAGATTGAATAATGCCCTCGATCTGCTCGATCTGGTCACCTTCATCGCCATCACCGCCGAACAGCTTGATTCTCGGCAGGGTCAGCCCGAACAGGCCGCGCCGGGCTTCGCGAACCTGCTCGCGATCGGCGATGACCACCTGGTTGGTGGACATAGCCGTTTGCAGGGCTGTGACTTTTTCATCATAGCAAGCCAGCCTTGCGGCCGGTTCGCCGATATCCTTGCAAGCCACAAGCTCGGTATAAATGGCCGGCGGCGCCGTCAGGGCTTTTCTCCGGTCTAATTCCTGCGCAACTGCGGGCGCAGAAAGGCCAACCGTCACAGCAGTGGCCGCTGAAAGCATACTTGCGAAGAACCATTTAGAACTAGCCATTTCCGTTTTTCCTGTGATTGTATTCCATATTCCTTGTGACATAAGCAATAGCGGCATCAGAGGCAATTCATTGTTCATCGCGCAATGTAAGTTCGCCAGCCGCCGAATCTCGAAATCGGAAAAGAAGCAAATGCAAGCCTATCCGGGGCGATCGAGACTGTGACAAAATAGTTACAATCTCTACAAAATCCGCCCTTTTTGCTGAACAGAAGCTTTACAGGTCAGATAGCTTGTTGCAATTGACGCCCAACTCGGTGGTCGAATCCGCGCGTTTGGGGCGTGCAGATTGCCATCGGTCAACAACCGGGGACCGGCCACAATGGCCAACCTCTCCAGAATAAGGGACTGGATTAACATGAGAAATTTTTCAAACCTGAAGGCGTCAGTTGCACCAATGGTGCTCGGACTCGCTATGGTTTCTACGCCTGCATTCGCGCAAGATCAGGACGCTCAGGAAGCAGATACTTCCAGCAGCAGCGTTATCGTTGTTACGGGTTCGCGCATCAGCAACCCTAACCTTGAGCTTTCTAGCCCGGTTGGCGTTGTGACCTCCGAAGAACTCGAACTGCGCCAGACCAACACGGCTGAACAGTTCCTGCGCGAACTGCCATCGGCAATTCCATCGACCGGTTCTGCAGTGAACAATGGTAACGGCGGTTCGTCCTTCGTTAACCTTCGCGGCATCGGTTCGCAGCGTAACCTGGTTCTTCTCGACGGTCGTCGTTTCGTTCCTGCTGACACAACCGGCCGGGTCGATCTTAACAGCATCCCGCTGGCGGTTATCGAGCGTACCGACGTTCTGACCGGTGGTGCAACGACCACTTATGGTGCGGACGCAATCTCCGGTGTTATCAACTTCATCACCAAGCGCGACTTCGCTGGTGTTGAACTGAATGTTTCCGAACAGATCACAGAAGAAGGCGACGGCAACGTTTTCCGTACCGACCTTACCATTGGCGCAAACTTTGATGATGGCCGCGGTAACGTGGTTCTGAGCCTTGGTTACCAAGATCAGGATGCTGTCTTTCAGGGCGACCGTTCCTTTGGCGAATTTAACGTCAGTTCGTTTAGTGGACAAGCTGGCGGTTCCTCGAATGCTATTCCAGCGGTCATCGTCGGCCCAATCCCGGGTGGCTTCGGTCAGATTGCTCCCGATGGACAGACCGTTCTCAGTGGTGTTTTTGATCGTCCGTTCAACTTCAACCCGTTCAACATTTTTCAGACACCCTTCGAACGGTTTAACATCTTCGGTTCCGGTCGTTACGAAATTAACGAAAATGTCGAACTTTATTCGCAGGCCGCTTTTTCCAAGCAGACTGTTGAAACAATCATCGCTCCCGGCGGTTCGTTCTTTAACAACTATGACATCAACCTGAACAACCCGACCATTCCGAATGGTATCGCTAACCAGTTCTGTACCGGCCTTGGCCTGACCGCGGCGCAGTGTACCGCTGGCAGGAATACCCCGTTCGGTCCAACACTGGCCGATGGTTCTCCCAACCCTGACTTTGTGAACATCAATACGCAGGTTCGCCGTCGGACCATTGAGGCGGGTACTCGTAATTCGTCATATACTTCTACCTTGTTCAACATGGTAGTCGGCGCACGTGGCGACATTACCGACAATATCCGTTATGACGTTTCGGCGACTTATGGCGAAAGCGAACGCATTCAGACCCAAACCGGTTTTGCCCGTCGCTCGCGTTTGGATGATTCGCTCTATGCCCTGCCTGATGGGACCTGTATTTCGGGTAACGCAGGCTGTGCACCGATCAATCTCTTCGGTCTCGAAGGTGATCTTGGTTCGCAGGCAGCGATCGATTATGTGTTCAGCCTGACGCAACAGGTTATCACCAAGACTTCGATTGCAACGGTCAACGGAAGTATCACTGGTGACCTTGGTTTCGGTATCGCTGAAACACCGATCCAGTTTGCTGTCGGCGGCGAATATCGCAGCTTCACTGCATCGCGGGTGTCCGATGATGCATCGAAAACACCAGGTGCCGTTGTTGGTGCCGGTGGTGCGGCTCCGGACATTTTCGGTGAATATGATGTCTATGACGCTTTCGGCGAATTGAGCATCCCGATCTTCGAAGGAGAATCCTTTGCAGAAAGTCTGTCCATCGATCTCGGTGCTCGTTATTCTGATTACTCCACTGCGGGTACAGAATTCACCTGGAAAGCTGGCGGTGCTTGGGAAGTTGTTCCTGGCCTGACCTTCCGCGGAAACTATCAGCGTTCGTCGCGTGCACCGAACATCGGTGAGCTGTTTGCGCCAGTTTCTACGGGCCTCAGCAACCTTGCGAACGATCCTTGTCAGGGTCCTGTAGCGCCAACCGGTAGCCTGCTTGCAGCCTGTCTGCTCCAGGTTCCAGCCGGCTCGCCGGGTGCAGCCGCTGTTCAGAACGGGACGGTGCTTCCACCGGCCGCTGGTCAGATCAACATCACCGCTGGCGGTAATCCGCTACTCGGTACGGAAACTGCAAAAACCTGGACTGTTGGTGTTGCGTTCCAGCCGGACGCAATACCTGGCCTGTCCGTGACTGTTGACTATTTCAACATCAAGGTAACAGAGGCCGTTTCGGCACCAACTGTTGGTGACGCGATCGCAGCTTGTTTCGGAGCACCTTCAGGGACCAACCCGTTCTGTGGAAGCGCGTTTATTTCGCGTAACCCGAACACCGGTGGTCTCGACGGTGATCCGTCCAACACCAAGGGCCTTGTTCTGCAACAGAGCAACCTCGGTACGATTGCGACAGACGGTGTCGATTTGAGCATTCGCTACAGCACCGATCTTACTGATAATATCGGACTGGCTATGTCCTTTGACGGTACCTGGACCAACAAGAACACGTTCCAGGCAACCCCGATCGGACTGAACCGTGAATGCGTAGGCTTCTACTCAGTAAACTGTGGCTCGCCACAATCTGAGTTTGCATTCTCGCAGCGGACCTCGCTGACCTTCGAAGAAGATTACACATTGTCTCTTCGCTGGCGTTACCTGAGTGCTCTGGAGCAGGAGCCACAGGATATCATCGACAACGGCGCAGCCTTTATCGGTACGTCACCATTGTTCGGCGAAGTTGACTTCACGCAGATCCCGGCGGAAAGCTATTTTGATCTTTCCTTCCAGTGGGATGTGAATGAAAACGTGTTGTTCACGTTGACCGCTCAGAACCTGTTCGACAACAAACCAGCGGTCGTTGGTTCGGACATCGGTTCGACATCGTTCAACAGCGGTAACGTCTACCCATCGTCATATGACACACTGGGCCGCCGTTATGGCGCGAGCGTGAAATTCAAGTTCTAATCTAACGATTAGAATTGAAGCAAAGAGGGCGGGCCGTTTGGTCCGCCCTTTTTTGTGGGGCGGTTGAGTTTTTCCGCCTTTTATGGTAGCGATGCCGCAACCGCTAGGGTGAGGATCCAATGTCATTTAAATATGTACTGAGCTATTGTGTAATGACCGTTGGTTTATTTGGCGCGGCTTCAGTTGTCGCTAGCGCGCCGCAGCCGGGCTCCAGCGCAGCGGAAACCGCGGACGTTCCCGAGGGTTTCATTGTTGTCAAGGTCCTCCCTGCCCGGGAGGCGTCGTCTTCAAAAACATCCAACGCGCCCCGACAGATCACCGACAGACGGGATCCCGAATATGTTAGATGTCGCCTGGAACCCGTGGCCGGTTCTATCTTGAAAAAACGCAAGATTTGCATGACAAATCATCAATGGACATTGGCGATCCGCAAGGGCAACCAATATGCGCGAGAATTTGTTGACGACAACCAGCCCGGATTCATGTTGCAGTAGGTTTTCGGATAGTTTCAATTTTTCTGAACATTGAAGGATAGTCAGGTGATATTATGAATTTTCCAAGTCATGCACTGATTTTCGGAGGGTTGGTGGCAACTGCCTTGACCGTATCACCGGCGATTGCCGCTGATACCGACAATCCGGAGGTGCAGACAAAGAAACCGAAAAAAATAGTCGATCGCCGACATCCTGATTACGTCCGATGCCGCACTGAACCAATCATCGGCTCACTGGCTAGAAAGCGCCGGGTTTGCATGACCAATAAGGAATGGGCTGCGTATAACGAGACAGGTTCGCGCAATTCGAAAGAATTTGTTGAAGATAATCAGCCCGGCTTTATGATAACACCAAATTGAGGCGATTTGTTTCACTACGATGTTCAAAAATTTATAAAACTACGACTACAGGAGTTAGTATGAAAATTCTTTTGCCAGCGCTTCTAATTGGAGCATTTGCGACGACAGCAATCACGGTTTCACCAGCATTGGCTGCTGACACAGAGAATAAAGTCGAGAAGGCGAAAAAGCCCAAAAAAATCACCGACCGGCGTCATCCGGATTATGTTCGTTGCCGCTCGGAAGCAATCATCGGTTCACTAACCAGGAAAAAGCGTATCTGCATGACCAATGCTGAGTGGGTCGTCTATACTCGTACAGGCTCCCGTGATGCTAAGCAGTTCGTCGAAGATATGCAGTCCGGAATAAACACCAGCAACTGACGCAGTTTTATGGCTGTCGGCCAAAAAGCTGGCAATCCAGGTCCAGCTTGATGCCTTGGCTGTCGGCAACCGCCTTCGTCCATTGCGTCACCATATCGATTTCCGCACCGTGTAGCGCCGCCATTTGGCTCTGTTCCGCTTGGCGTGTTTTTGCATCGAAAACGGCACCACGCTTTGCCTGATCAAGTTTGGAATGGCTGTTGAACGCCGGTCCGTCGAGTATTTGCTCGATTTTTTCGTCATCCATGCCGAGCTCAAAAAGCTGATTGAGCGAGAGGAGCGTTGTCTCTTGGCTTGCCAGAAAGCTGTCGCTATCGAGCGTTCTTACCCGATCGGGACCAATGGTCTCGATAATCTTGGCAAAGGCGGCATGTTGCGAGAGCCAGCCGATGGCAGCAACCTGCAGGTCGGTGAGCTGCAAAAGCTCTTCCTGGGAAAAGCCGCCGACAGCATAGCCGTCTTTCAAGGTTCCGATCAGCACGTCGCGCACCCAGATACGGCCCCACATTTCCTTCTTTGCGATCGACTGGAGATAGGATTCCAGCGGGGCGTATAACAATAGTGCCCTGGATTCCGGGCGCAGTTTAAGGGCGGCAATGGCAAGCGGCGTGCAGATATTGGACGGCTTGATGATCACGGCCTGGTCATCGCCCATCGGCCGTGCGAGCAGATCGAGCGATTTATCAAGCACGGCCACCATCTTCTGATTGTCTGCACCGCGCCGCCGCCAGCCGATCATGTCATTGAGAATGACCGGTTCTTTTAGCCCCATCGAGACACCCGGAATATCAAAAGCCCGAGCCAGCATCGTCGAGCAGCAATAGGCAGAATGGAATATGAAATGGACAGGCGCGGTCTGCACCGGCATTTGCGCCAGATCCGTCCGGCTGATCAGGTCATATTTATCCACGTCAGGGAGATGCTCGTCGGTGATGAACGTGCAACTGCGGTGCACGTCGCGCGGCACATGGACAAAGCGGAAGCCATCGGCGACCTCATCATAGCGATGCGCGAGATATTCCGCATCACTAATGATCTCGGCTTGTCTCGCGGCTAAACTCATCGACGCTATTTGCCCGTTAGAAGCCGATTGCGCAAGACTAAGCTGCGGGCGTTGCAACCGGCTCCATCTTCAGCCCGCCATCCCCTTCATCGATATTGACCGTGCTATTGTCGGGCACGTCGCCGCGCAGGATCAAATCGGCCAGCGGATCCTGAAGATATTTCTGGATCGCGCGTTTCAGCGGCCGTGCGCCGTAGACCGGATCATAGCCAACCCGCCCCAACCACCGCCGCGCGGCATCGGTCAGGTTCAGCTCGATCTTCCTGTCCGCGAGTAGTTTCTGGACCCGCAAGACCTGAATATCGACAATCGGAGCCATATGTTCCTCGGCAAGCCGGTGGAACAGGATGATTTCATCCAGCCGGTTGAGAAATTCGGGACGGAAATGTGCGCGGACGACTTCCATCACCTGCGGTTCGACATCCTTGACCGTCTCGCCATCTTTCAGGTTGGCCATATACTGGCTGCCCAGGTTGGAGGTCAGGATGATCAGTGTGTTGGAAAAATCCACCACACGGCCCTGACCGTCGGTCAGGCGACCGTCGTCGAGCACCTGCAGCAATACGTTGAATACATCACCATGCGCCTTTTCAACCTCGTCGAACAGGATCACCTGATAGGGACGTCTGCGAACCGCTTCGGTTAAAACACCGCCTTCATCATAACCAACATAGCCGGGAGGAGCTCCGATCAGACGCGAAACGCTGTGCTTTTCCATGAATTCGGACATGTCGATTCGGACCATCGCCTGATCATCATCGAACAGGAAACCGGCGAGCGCCTTGGTCAGTTCGGTCTTGCCGACGCCGGTGGGGCCGAGGAACAGGAAACTGCCCAGCGGCCGGTTGGGATCCTGCAAGCCGGCCCGACTCCGGCGGACGGCGGCGGATACAGCTGTGATCGCATCCTTCTGGCCGATCACGCGCTTGCCGATCAATTCTTCCATTGCGAGCAGTTTTTCGCGCTCGCCCTCGAGCATCTTGTCTACCGGGATGCCAGTCCATTTCGAAACCACTGCAGCGATATCTTCGGCCATGACTTCTTCGCGCAGCATCGCCCCTTCGCTCGCGCCAGCAGCTTCTTCGAGCGCTTTCACAAGATTGGGGATGGTGCCGTAGCTCAGTTCCCCGGCCTTGGCGAGATCACCGGCTCGTTCGGCCTGCTCCAGTTCGAGCCGTGCATGATCCAGCTGTTCCTTGAGCTGTGCCTCGGCGTGAATCTTGTCTTTCTCGCCCTGCCAGCGCGTGGTCAGTTCTGCGCTATGCTGTTCGAGCTCGGACAGTTCTTTCTTGAGCGTTTCGAGACGTCCCTTGGAGGCATCATCACTCTCCTTGGAAAGCGCCTCGCGTTCGATCTTGAGCTGGATGATCCGCCGGTCGAGTGTTTCGATTTCTTCGGGCTTGGATTCGACTTCCATGCGGATGCGCGAAGCCGCCTCGTCCATCAGGTCGATGGCCTTGTCGGGCAGGAAGCGGTCGGAAATATAGCGATTGGAGAGCGTTGCAGCGCTCACCAGTGCAGCATCGGTAATCCGCACCCCGTGATGCAGTTCGTATTTTTCCTTCAGTCCGCGGAGGATCGAAATCGTGTCCTCGACGGTTGGCTCGCCGATAAAGACCGGCTGGAACCGCCGCTGAAGAGCCGCGTCTTTCTCAACATATTTTTGATATTCATTGAGCGTGGTTGCGCCGATACAGTGGAGTTCGCCGCGCGCCAGTGCCGGTTTGAGCAGATTGGAGGCATCCATCGAGCCTTCCGAAGCGCCCGCACCGATCAAAGTGTGCATCTCGTCGATAAACAGGATGATTTCGCCATCGGCTCCCCGCACTTCATCGAGCACGCTCTTGAGCCGCTCTTCAAACTCGCCGCGATATTTCGCGCCGGCGATCAGCGAGCCCATGTCGAGAGACATTAAGCGGCGGTCCTTCAGGCTGTCCGGCACATCGCCATTGGCAATGCGCAGCGCCATGCCTTCCGCAATGGCGGTCTTGCCGACGCCGGGTTCACCGATCAGGGCTGGATTATTCTTGGTCCGCCGCGCCAGAATCTGGATCGTCCGGCGGATCTCTTCGTCGCGGCCGATTACCGGATCGAGCTTGCCGTCGCGCGCTGCCTGGGTGAGGTCGCGAGTGAATTTTTTCAACGCTTCATAAGTATCTTCGGCCGTCGCACTATCCGCTGACCGTCCGCCGCGCAATTCGTTGATCGCGTCGTTTAGCGCTTCTACGGTTACGCCGGAGGACTGCAGCGCCTTGCCGGCAGCTGTGTCCTTGGACAGCACCAGTGCGAGCAGCAGCCGTTCCACGGTAACATAGCTGTCACCGGCTTTGTCGGCAATCTGTTCGGCCTGATCGAGAACCCGAACCGCATCATTATTCAGTCCCGGCGTCTGCTGCGCTCCGCCACCTGATACCGCAGGAATCTTCTCCAGAGCCGCATCAATTTCCTGATGCGCTTTTTTGGCGTCGCCGCCCGCTTTGGTGATCAGACCCGCTGCCATGCCCTGGTCGTCTTCGAGCAGCGCCTTGGCGACATGCGCGGCGGTAATCTGCTGGTGGTTCATCCGGATTGCAACGGTCTGCGCGGATTGCAGAAATCCTTTGGCGCGGTCGGTGAATTTCTCAAGGTTCATCGGTTCATCCTGTTCGTTCTCAATATCTTACCATGAATATGGTGTTGTAGTCGTGCAACACAACCATATTGATGACTTTTTCCGTCTGATATATATGGTAAGCGCTGACGAGCGTGAAAATACGCGCAGCATATGATGCCGTCGGGGAGGAAAAAATACGTGAAAACACTTAAGCGGGTGGCCGCCGGGCTGCTAATTTTTCTTGTGCTGGTGGCAATCAGTTTGGCGGTCTGGGAACCGTTGAGCATTGAAGCGGCCGCACCGCCACCGGGTGGTCCCTATGAAGCCCGCATTGTCCGCGATGATTTCGGTGTTCCGCATATTTTTGGCAAGACCGACGCCGATGTTGCTTATGGCGTGGCCTATGCCCATGCTGAAGATGATTTTTCGACGCTGCAGGAAGTAACCGCGATGACCCGGGGCCGGATGGCCACGCTCAACGGAGCGGACAGCGCGCCAATCGACTATATTGCCGCCTTGCTTGATGTACGGGGCACGGTGACCCGCAAATATGGTGATCTCCCGGAGGATGTCCGCGCATTGCTTGACGGCTATGCGTCCGGGCTCAATCAATATGCCGAAGAACATCCCGAAGAGGTCGCCCTGGCCAAATTATTTCCCGTCAATGGTCAGGATATCGCCGCCGGATTTGTGCTGCGGTCGCCCTTTTTCTTCGGCCTTAACAGTCCGATCGAAGCGCTGGTGCAGAACAAGGATTTGCCGCGGGAGGGCGGCCCGCAGCTGTCCGATAAGCCGACAAAAAAATCGATCCATCCGCTGAGTCCTGACAAAATTCTCGACGGCAACACGGTCACCCCTGTCGGCCCGGATCCGGATGAAAATGGCTCCAATGCTTATGCGATTGCGCCGGATCGATCTCCCGAAGGCAAGACCCGTCTGATCTCCAATTCGCACCAGCCGCTGCGCGGCAATGTCGCCTGGTACGAACTGGTCGTGCACAGCGAGCAGGGCTGGGACTTTGCCGGTGCCAATTTCCCCGGATCGCCGTTCCCGTTTCTCGGGCATAATAAATATCTCGGCTGGACCAATACCGTCAACCGACCCGACTTGATCGACATCTACAAGCTGACCTTGAATAGAAAGAAAGACGCCTACCGTTTTGACGGAGAATGGAAGCCGCTGGAAAAGAAGCGTGTATGGCTGAAAATCAAGTTTGGTCCATTTGTGATTCCCTATCCGCAGGTCGCCTATCGCTCTATTCACGGGCCGGTGATCATGAATGACAGCGGCGCCTTTGCGCTCCGCTATGCCGGTATCGACGAGCTCGATATGCTGACCCAATATTACCGCATCAACAAAGCGACGAATTTCGATGAATGGCAGGCGGCGATGGCGGGGCAGGGGGTTCCGGCGACCAATTTCATCTATGCCGATGCCAAGGGCAATATCGGGTTATATTATAACGCGATGTTCCCCGACCGGCCCGACGGCCATGACTGGCGCACGATATTGCCGGGCGATACGTCTGCGACGCTCTGGCAGGGAGCCCTGCCGTTCACCCGCGTACCTGCTCTGGTCAATCCGGCGTCGGGCTATGTCATGAACTCCAACAACACGCCCTATATTGCGGCGGGGCCGGGGGACGAGCTCAACCCGGACAATTTCTCGCCGCTGCTCGGCGTCGAGGATGACCAGACCAACCGCTCGCGCCGGTCGATTGCCTTACTGGAACGCGCCAATACCGACGGCAAGATAACCGATGACGAGTTGTGGAAGATCAAATATGACACCGGCTACGAGAAAGCGGGCTATGCGAAAAACTGGCTGGACAAGATTGCCGCGCTCGACCTTAAGGGCAGTGCGAAACTGCTAAAAGCACAGCAATTGCTTGCTCAGTGGGACTGGAATCTCGATGGCAAGGGCGCTGCCGATGCGCTCGCGCTGATGGTCCTGCGCCCGGCTAACAAAGCTCATTATAATCGCGGGAAACTGCCCGATCCGCGAGAGATACTCGAGGAAACCGTCGACCATCTGAACCAATATTTCGGGAAGATCGATTCGCCGATGATGGATGTGCTTCGGATGCGGCAGGGCAAGGTCGATCTGCCGGTCGATGGCGGCAATGACACAATCCGGGCGTCGACCCTGTGGGACGTAGATGACGACGGCCGACTGAGCGTGCGTCACGGCGACAGTTTCATCATGTTCATCGAGTGGGCCAAGAACGGCAACGTGCACTCGCGCTCGATCCAGCCCTTCGGCGCCGCGACCACACGGCCGGAGTCCCCGCATTACACCGACCAGATGCAGCTGTTTGTCGACAAGAAACTGAAACCGGTGTGGTTTGATCCGGCGGAGCTGGAGACGCACAAGACGAGTGACAAGGTTATTAAATCGGCAGACAGGTTATCAGAATAATGGTGCCACTAGTGTCGGACAAAAGCGGCGAATCTGAGCGGCGTCAAAGCATTCTCTTGTGATATCCCCCCACAAGCAGCTAACGGGGTGCGCATTCCATTAACGCAGCGGCAATGTCCAGCCAATTAAGTGAACCCGATGAGCAACAAGAATATATTCCGTATCCTTTTCTGGCTATTGCTCGGTGCCATCCTTGCCATATCGCTCATGCCCGCCGAAGACGCGCCTGTTGTCTTTGCCGATGACAAACTCAACCACATTCTGGCATTTTTCATACTCTCTTTCATGGCCAGAATCCTTTGGTCGCGCGTTAATACATTAATCCTGTTCAGCATGCTGACGGTTTTCGGCGGAGGGATAGAAATTCTGCAACTGGCGATGGGATTCGGACGTGACGCAGACTGGATGGATTTTGCGGCTGACGTCCTTGCCATTGCACTGGGAATGCTGTTTGCACATGGGATCAATAGTATGAGGAGCAAGGCTGCGGTCACTGAATGAATACCACGGCTAAGGGCGTGTCCGACCGCTGCAAGTCCTGGTCACTGGTCGTAAGGGTTTCCCAGTTCAACACGTTGTCATAGCATCCGTTGTCGCGATGAAGCGAAGCTAATGTTGCCAAACAAGCTACCACCGACCTGACTGGCCTCCTAAGGCACCAAAACCGTATCCACGGCCTCCGGCAACAGTTCCGGATAATCGGTGATATAATGCAACCCCCGGCTTTCCTTCCTTGCCAGTGCTGACTGCACAATCAAGTCCGCGACTTCGATCAAATTCCGCAGTTCGATCAGATCCTGGGTCACGAGGAAATTACCGTAATATTCTTCCACTTCTCCGCGGAGCAAATCGATGCGGTGCTGGGCGCGTTCGAGGCGTTTGGTGGTGCGGACGATGCCGACATAATTCCACATGAAACGGCGTATTTCGGTCCAGGTCTGCTTGATCACCACTTCTTCGTCGCTGTCGGTGACGCGGCTTTCATCCCATGGGCGGATGGCAGGCGGGGTAGGCATGTCATCCCAGTGCGCAGCAATATCCCGCGCTGCCGCGTCGCCGAAGACGAAACATTCGAGCAGGCTGTTCGATGCCAGCCGGTTGGCGCCGTGCAGGCCGCTTTCGCTCGCTTCGCCCGCCGCATAGAGGCCGGGCAAGTCGGTACGGCCCGCGAGATCAATCAATATCCCGCCACAGGTATAATGCTGGGCCGGTACGACCGGGATCGGTCCCGTCGTCATGTCGATGCCGAGGCCAATCAGCTTTTCGTAGATATTGGGGAAATGACCCTTCACAAATTCCGGATCGCGATGGGAGATATCGATATGGACATAGTCCAGACCCAAACGCTTGATTTCATGGTCATTGGCGCGGGCAACTATGTCGCGCGGGGCCAGCTCCATGCGTTCCGGATCAAAGCGCTGCATATAGCGCTCGCCGGCTTCATCGCCTGCGTCATCCGGTAATTTCAGATGCCCCCCTTCGCCGCGCACAGCCTCCGTGATCAGGAAATTCTTGACCTCGAGATTGTAGAGGCAGGTCGGGTGGAATTGCATCATCTCCATATTGGAAACCCGTGCGCCCGCCCGCCAGGCCATGGCAATGCCATCGCCGGTCGCACCGCGCGGGGCGGTGGAGAAAAGATAGGTTCGCCCGGCCCCGCCGCTCGCCATGATTGTCGCGCGCGATGTCAGAGTCTCGACATGGCCGGTTTCATTGTCGAGCGCATAAACACCCCAGACATTTCTGGTGCCGGTGGGTGTTTCCGCATGGCGGTCGACGATCAGGTCAATCGCTACCATATGCGGCCGCAAGGTGATATTCGGGTGCGCCGCAGCGGTTTTCTGCAGCGCTGCCTGTACTGCCCAGCCGGTCGCGTCATCGACATGGACAATCCGCCGATGGCTGTGTCCGCCTTCTCTTGTGAGGTGGAGGACTTCTGCCTCCTTGTTGAAGGGTACGCCCATATCTTCCAGCCGGGCAATTGCGGCTGGCGCATGTTCGACCACAAATTCAACGGTTTCGCGTCGGTTGAGGCCGGCGCCGGCTATCATCGTGTCGTTGATATGATTTTCGAACGTGTCACCCGCGTCGAGCACCGCGGCAATCCCGCCCTGGGCCCACGATGTCGAACCGCTGGTGAGTTCGCCCTTGGCGAGTACCAGTACCTTGTGGGTGCGGGCCAGCGTGATCGCGGCACTCAGCCCGGCCGCGCCGGAACCAATGATGATGACGTCGTGGTTCATACCAGTAAACAAATCAGGTCAGTATGGGTTGGAATTTTATCATTTGCGGTGATGTAAGTGTGATAGGAGTAAATGTCGCCATCGACGATACTATGACCGTTCACATTGACCGAAATGCCCAGTTTCTCGAGTTTTTGACGAACTATTTGTTTGTTGCCTTCGAACGTCAGATGGAGAGAAGGCGGGTCGCCTCCGACCGGAGCGAAGGATTCGAAGGTGGTCACTCTTAGATCCCCAAGCGTTCCAGTCAGCGGAAAAACAACGACGCTGCCATCAGCATTTGTTGTGACCTTTGGAATTCCGAACGCAGATCGAAACTGTCGCGGAACATCAAGCTTATTGAATGCGGGGTTGTCATCTTCGTAAACCCAGAGGCTATCAATCAAACGATCCACTTGTTTGCCCCAATCGCAATGATCCGGATCGGTAAACTCAAATAAATCATCCAGGCTGATAGATTGGGTTGGGTTGGTAATCACGGGTTGATTAGATGCTTGCGCACCCGAATGAAAAAACGCAACGCTCAGAAAAGCAAAGCAAATGGCGTGACCTTTTACCACTATGCCGCTTTCGCTCGCGTCAGATTGAGAAACACATCCTCCAGATCCGCTTCCCTCGTCGTGACGTCGACTATTGCATAGCCTTGCTCCTGTACCGCCGCCATCACGCCCCCGGCATTGGTCCGGTCCTTGTTATAGGTGACCGCCACCGTGCGCGGACCGATGATTTCGGCTTTCTCGAACAACGTGTTCGCAAAAGAGACCGCATCCTGCGCTTCGCTGATGTCGCGATCGAGCGTCAGCTCGACCAGTTTTTCGCGCGCCATGTCGACCAGTTCCGGGGTCGGCTTGTTGGCGATCAGCTTGCCGTGGTTGATAATCGCGATCCGCTCGCAGAGATTTTCCGCTTCTTCGAGATAATGGGTGGTCAGCACAATTGTCACCCCGGCCTTGTTGAGATCCAGAACATATTCCCACAGCTGTTGCCTCAGATCGATATCGACCCCTGCGGTCGGCTCGTCGAGCACCAGAATCGGCGGCGAATGGACCATCGCCTTTGCGACCAGAAGCCGCCGTTTCATACCGCCCGACAAGGTCCGGGCATAGGCATCGGCCTTGTCCTCCAGATGGACCGCGCGCAGCAGTTCCATCGTCCGGCGTTTCGCTTTCGCGACGCCGTAGAGCCCGGCCTGTACCTCCAGCGCTTCAAAGGGCGTGAAGAAGGGATCGAAAATGATCTCCTGCGGTACGATCCCGATCGAGGCTTTGGCGTTGCGCGGGCTGTCATCAATATCAAACCCCCAGATATTGGCGCTGCCACCGGTTTTGCGCACCATGCCGGAAAGAATGTTGATCAGCGTCGACTTGCCCGCGCCATTGGGGCCCAAAAGCCCGAAAATCGAACTGCGGGGAACATCAAAACTGATATCGTCGAGCGCCTGTTGGCCTCCGGCGTAGGTTTTCGAAAGATTCTTGATCGAGATTGCTGCGTTGGTCATGCGCTTCGCATAAACATCTTGTCGTGGACAATCAAAGGCTTTGCTATCTTGAGGGTCAATCGCTCCCGATGGCCCGTCGATGACGCAACATCTGCAGAATATTGTCATTGCCTGCCACCAGACCATTGCGGGTGGATGTGGTCGGAAAGGCTGCCATAGACCCCTCCCTAGCTAGATTTTGGCGGTTTTGAGAGAGAATCCCGATCAACCATGATGTTCAACAATAATTAGCAGTTTATCCCCTATAGCTTTGCGGGTGAAACACGGGGAATTTTTTGCTCGGGCCAATTGGCCCATGTTGTGGTGCGCGACTTTTCTGTCGTTCTGCGCGGCTGTTTGCGTTCCGCTCACGGCCGCGGAAGCGTCGTCCGGAAACGGTCAATCGCGCACAACAGTCAATCAGGGCGTCAACATCGTCAAGAATGCCGACCTGCATTTTGGTGATTTTTCTGCAGGTACGAACACGAGCCGGTTTGTTATCAATCCGAACACTGATGCCCTGACCCAGTTGAGTGGCAATGCCGTCTCGCTGGGTGGAACCCGGACAGCTGCATCGTTCACGGCTTTTGGCAAGCCGCTGGAAAGGGTTCGCATAACCGTTAGCCAGAATCAGATCGATCTGACCCGGGTCAGCGGTACGGAAACGATGCGCGTCGATCAGTTTCGTTTTGATGGTGGCAACGGAACGCGCAATCGAACGTTGAATGCAAGCGGGTCAGTCAACTACAAGCTCGGTGGAAGGCTCACCATAGGCCCTAATCAAGCCGCTGGCGCTTATGTGGGGACATTCAATATCACCATAGAATATCAATGAGCGGCATATACCCGCTAATAATATTACCGGAAAATTAACCATAGCCTTAAAGGCAAACTTGCAGCTTTCGATCTAGAACAGTTTTTGTGAGGACCAGAGACCAAATATTACCACGCCTGATCGGCGGCCTGCTGCTCGTGCTTGTCGCTCTGACAAGCGCACCGGCTGCCTTTGCGCAATCTGCCAGTGCAGAAGCCGATGCTGTGGTGGTGAGTCCGCTTTCTCTTGTCCCGGTTGACGATCTCAATTTCGGCAATTTGATCCCCGGTCTGTTGGGTGGAACCGCGGTGGTTAGCCCCGCCGGTGTTCGCACCGTGACAGGATCGGTCGTCGCTGCCGGGGGAACGGTCAGCAACGCCGAATTCCAGGGTTACGGGTCGCGCAACCGGTTTGTGTATATCACGTCAGGTTCGCCGACCTATATATTGAATCGCATCGGGGGAGGGGCAGCCATGACGATGCGGTCTCTGACGCTGCAAGCGGACAATCTGACCCCGACATTCTTCCCCGGTCTTTTCCGCATCGCGTCTACGGATGTGATTACGCTTCGTATCGGCGCCACGCTGGACGTGGGCCCAAGCCAGCAAACCGGTGTTTACGAAGCGACCTTCCCGATCACAATGAACTATTTCTGACATTTGCAGGATTGCGCAGCGGTCGATCCGTTGCTAATCGCGCTTATATGATTGACGCCCCGGAAATTGTCAGAACAGCCAGGAAACGCAACGCCTGCGATGGTGCCACGGATATTCCCGGAGGCGCAGCGCTCGGTCATCCGCGTGTATGGCTCGAGATTGACGAAAAAGGCTATGTCGACTGCGGTTATTGCGACCGGCGATTCGTTTTGACCGGCGGTCCTGCAGACGTCGCTCCGGCGCAACCCGAAGAATAATCCGACATAGGGGGTGCAAGGCCCCCGATTCATTTCTATATGAATGGGATGATAGAAAACCTTGATCCTCGCTCGTTTCTGTATCGCCCCGATGGCCTCGACCCGGAACGGGCCAAAGCGCTTGTTTCCAACAGTCTGTCCGCTTGTGACGATGGCGAATTGTACCTGCAATATAGCGCGGTGGAGAGTTTCGGCTTCGACGATGGCCGTCTGAAAACCGCCGATTACAGCACCGACAGCGGCTTTGGCCTGCGGGGTGTCTCGGGCGAGATGACCGGCTTTTCCCACAGCAACGAGATTAGCGAAGCGGCGATCCGCCGCGCCGCGCAAACCCTGCAATTGCTTGATCCGGCCAAGGGCGAGAAAGCCCCGCCGCCGCGCGGCAACAACCGGCATCTTTACGGCGAAGCCAATCCGCTGGAAGCAATTCCATTCGCGCAGAAAGTCGCTCTCTGCCAGCAAATCGATGCCGCAGCCCGCGCCCGTGATCCGCGCGTTGCTCAGGTTTCTGTCGGCCTGTCCGGCAGCTGGAGCGTCATCGAAATTGTCCGTCCCGATGGTTTCGTGGCGACCGACGTGCGGCCGCTGGTACGGCTCAATGTATCGATTGTGGCCGAAGAAAACGGTCGCCGTGAAAGCGGCAGTTTCGGTATGGGCGGGCGTTATCTGTACGACGAACTGTTCGAAGAGGTGCGCTGGAACCGCGCCGTAGACGAAGCCCTGGCGCAGGCTTTGGTCAATCTGGAAAGCGTGGATGCGCCGGCCGGTGAACAGACCGTCCTGCTCGGCCCCGGCTGGCCCGGCATCATATTGCACGAAGCCATTGGTCACGGCCTCGAAGGTGATTTCAACCGCAAGGGTACCAGCGCGTTTTCCGGCAAGATCGGCCAGCGCGTGGCTGCTCCCGGCGTCACCGTGGTCGACGATGGTTCGATCAGGGAGCGGCGCGGGTCGCTGAGCATCGATGATGAAGGCACGCCGACGCAGGAAAATGTGCTGATCGAGGACGGCATATTGAAATGCTATATGCAGGACCGGCTTAACGCGCGTCTGATGGGCGTGCCAGCGACCGGTAACGGGCGCCGCGAAAGCTATGCCCATGCGCCGATGCCGCGGATGACCAACACCTTCATGCGCGGCGGCAACGATGATCCGGCCGAGCTGATGAGCCGGGTCAAAAATGGCATTTACGCCAAAAGCTTTGGCGGCGGACAGGTTGATATCGTCTCGGGTAAATTCGTCTTTTCCTGCACCGAGGCCTACAAGATCGAAAACGGCAAGCTTGGCGCACCGATCAAGGGCGCGACGCTGATCGGTGACGGCCCGACGGTGCTGACCAAGGTAACTGGTATCGGCAATGATATGGCGCTCGATGAAGGCATCGGCATGTGCGGCAAGGGCGGGCAATCCGTGCCTGCGGGTGTCGGGCAGCCGACCTTGCTGGTGGATGCGCTGACCGTCGGGGGCACGGCTTGAGCCTGGAGGCCGCATGATTAAATCGGGTATGCCCCAATGAATTGGGCTGATGAAATATTGTCCTTGTGGTTCGAAGAACTCAATCCCGAAGATTGGTGGGCCAAGAACGAAGCTATCGATAATCTTATCAAGGAGCGTTTCTTCGAACCCTGGGAAGAACAGAAATCAAAAACCGCCGATGATTTCCTGACTTCGCCGGAAACCGCGCTTGCTGCCATCATCCTGTTCGATCAGTTCCCGCGCAATATGTTCCGCGATCGCGCCGATGCCTTTTCCACCGACCATCTGGCGCGGCAGATCGCTGAAAAGGCGGTTGATCTGGAGTTCGATCAGCAGTTGACTGAGCAGCAGCGGGTTTTCCTCTACATGCCGTTCATGCATGCGGAGGATATCCAGTTGCAGAACAAATCTGTCACCCTGTTCACGAAACTGGGCAGTAATCTGAAATTTGCCAACGAACATCGCGATATGATCGCCCAATTTGGTCGCTTTCCCCATCGGAACAAGATTCTCGGGCGACAATCCCGGCCCGAGGAGCAGGCAGCCATAGATGCCGGAGCGAGTTGGTAGGCCAGGTGCTGGTCACGGCGGTTAAACAGACGTGGCGGGCGTTGAAAGTCTGGCCGGATGCGGAGCGTTGGAAAGCCGCCTTGGGTATCGCGCTTCCGGCGGCGGCGATTATTGCTCTGTCGGGATATCTGGGCAGTTGGCTTCGCTTTGATCCAGTTGTCGATCTCAAGTCGTTATTGATCGCCGCTATTGTGCTGTTCTTCGTCCCTGCCTTGGCGGAGGAACTGGTCTTTCGCGGCGTCCTGCTGTCCTGGTTGGTGACTTTCTCGCAACGCTGGGGGAACTGGCTTTCGGCGACCCTGTTCATGCTCTGGCATCCGTTTCAGGCACTGACGCTCGGTCCGCCATGGTCAGCAATATTCCTGCAGCCTTCGTTTCTGTTTGCTACGTTCCTATTGGGCATTGTATTGACCCATATCCGGATTGTTTCGCAGTCGCTGTGGCCCGTTATTGCGATACACTGGATATTGGTGCTGCTTTGGAAATTATTTCTCGGCGGCCCATTTTACTGAACGGGAATTTTCCATGGCCGATTTTTTTGATGCCCTGAACGGCGATCATACCGCCTTCATCGCGAAGCAGCCGATGTTCTTTGTCGCGACCGCGGCGGCGGACAGCCGGATCAATCTCTCGCCCAAAGGCTATGATGCGTTTCGGGTGCTTGGTCCCGACCGGGTTGCCTATCTCGATCTGGCCGGCTCGGGCAATGAAACTCACGCCCATCTGGTCGCCGACGGGCGGGTTACGATCATGTTCAACAATTTTGCCAATCCCGCGCTGATCTTGCGGATTTACGGAACCGGACAGCCGGTGCTGCCGCAGGACCCCGAGTGGGCGCAACTGGCCGCGTATTTCGACATTCTTCCCGGTACACGCCAGATTTTCGACATAAGAGTCGAGAGCATACAGACCAGCTGCGGCTGGGGCGTGCCGCAGATGGAGCTGAAGACCGAGCGCGAGACGTTGGTCAAATATCACCGCCAGTCCGATCCCGAGGCATGGATGGAAAAGACCAACGGCCGGGTGAAAAGTATTGATGGCCTGCCGACGCGAGCAACGGATCGCTATTTTGGAGGATAATCGATCATGAGCCTGGTGGAATTGTCCCGGCATATGCACGGCGTGGAAGCCGAGATCATCCGCGGGCGGCTCGCCGCAGCGGGGATCGGCGCGGTGTGTTTCGACAGCGGCGTGAATATCGTGGAAGGCGCGGGTATCGCGCTGCCCGCCAGAGTGATGGTGCTGGCAGAAGATCTGGCCGAAGCAAGGGCGATATTGGCGGAGGATGTATCGTTATGAGCGGGGCTGGCAAAATTTCCCTCGCGCTGGGCGGCGGTGCCGGTCTTGGCTGGACTCATATCGGCGTGCTGCGGGCGATTGATGAATCACCGCTGGAAATCGCCGCGATCGCGGGCACGTCGATCGGAGCGATTGCCGGAGCCAGCTATGCGGCTGGCAAGCTCGATTATCTCGAAGATATGGCCCGCCACGCCAATTTCCGCAACATGCTGCGATTCATGGACCCGCATTTCAAACGCGGCGCGGTCATGGGCGCGCGCAATATCGAGAAAGAGCTGGAGACCGAATTCGGTCACCTCAGCTTCGAAGAATTGCCGTTTCCGGTCGCGGCGGTTGCCGCTGACCTGCGGACGGGCGATACGATTGTGATGAACTCCGGCAAGCTTGTGCCTGCGATTCGCGCATCCATGTCGCTGCCCGGCATATTCAAGCCCGTGGAACATGAAGGCCGGCTGCTCGTCGACGGCGGTGCTGCCTTGCCGGTTCCCGTGTCACCGGTGCGACAACTCGCGCCAGAGGCTCTGTGCCTGTCGGTCAATCTGCAGGATGATTTTATCCATCGTTCGATCGCCGCCGGAATTGCAGAGAATAATGGCAAGGAACCCAATAGCATTGCCATTATCAAGGCATCGGTAGGCCTGTCGCTGCGCAATCTGGGGCGCTATTCGCTGGCGCTCGATCCGCCCGATTTTGCGATGTCACCGCCGGTCGGCCATATCGATATTCAGAATTTTACCAAGGCCGATGAGCTGATCGCTATCGGCCGGCGAGAGACCGAAAAGATCATCCCGCAAATATTGGCCCGGCTGGCCGAGGGTCGTGCCTGAAATTTGTGCACTTGTGCCGCGCTGCCCAAATATTACTCGTCCTCAGGCGACTGGTTTTAACAAAAACTCTTTTAATCCATAAGCTTACAATTCTGGCACGCGCATTGCGAAGAGTCCCCTTGTAACCACAACAGGGGGCGTAATGAAATTTATCATAGCCATAATCAAACCGTTCAAGCTCGACGATGTTCGGGAAGCGCTGACCGGTGTCGGCGTGTCCGGCATGACCGTGACCGAAGTCAAGGGCTTCGGTCGGCAAAAGGGCCAGACGGAAGTCTATCGGGGTGCGGAATATACCACCAACATGGTTCCGAAACTGAAAATCGAAGTGGCTTGCAGCGGTGCCATCGCGGCCCAGGCGGTCGAGGCTATTCAAGCTGCAGCAGGCACCGAATCGATCGGCGACGGCAAGATATTCACGATCGGTCTCGAAGGCGCCGTTCGCATTCGCACCGGTGAAACCGGCGACACAGCAATCTAAGCGGGGAAGCAGATACTCATGAGAAAAATTTTGACATCATTGACCGGGATGGCGGCGCTAGCCAGTCTCTCGGTCCCGGCCTTTGCCCAGGAGGTTGTTGCAGCGGCCGCCGCCGTACCCAATCCGGGAAACAACGCCTGGATGATGACCGCGACGATCCTGGTCTTGCTGATGATCTTGCCGGGCCTCGCCCTGTTTTACGGCGGTCTGACGCGCACCAAGAATATGCTGGCGACAATGACGCAAATCGGAGCAGCCGCCTGTCTCGCGATGCTGATCTGGGTCATGTACGGCTATGGTCTGGCGTTCGGTCCCGAAGGCAATGCCTTCATCAGTTGGGGTAAGTTTTTTCTCGCTGGTGTCGACAGTTCCAGCACCGCAGGGACATTCTCCGATGAAGTGATATCGGAATATGTCTTCATTTCCTTCCAGATGACCTTTGCGGCCATCACTCTGGCTCTCGTGCTCGGATCGGTGGTCGAGCGGATGAAATTTTCCGCGGTCATGGTTTTCGGCGCAGTCTGGCTGACGATCGTCTATTTCCCGATCGCCCATATGGTCTGGGCAGGCGGCGGACTGCTGTTTGAAATGGGCGCTCTCGACTTTGCCGGTGGTACGGTTGTGCATATCAACGCCGGTGTATCCGCGCTGGTTGCAGCGCTCATCCTCGGCAACCGCACGGGCTACCCCAAGGAGCCGATGCCTCCGCACAGCCTGACGCTGACCATGGTCGGTGCCGGGCTGCTTTGGGTCGGCTGGTTCGGCTTTAACGCCGGTTCCGAACTAGAAGCGGACGGTACGGCTGGCCTCGCGATGATCAACACCTTTGTGGCCACCGCTTCGGGTGCCCTGTTCTGGATGCTGGCTGAAAAGCTGAGCGGTCACAAGGGATCGGCGCTTGGCTTCTGTTCGGGCGTGATCGCCGGTCTGGTTGCGGTAACCCCTGCAGCAGGCAACAGCGGACCGTTCGGTGCCATTGTTCTCGGCGCGGTTGCCTCGCTTATCTGCTACTACGCCGTATCCTTCCTGAAACCGAAGCTTGGCTATGATGACTCGCTTGATGCTTTCGGGATCCACGGTGTCGGCGGCATGGTCGGCGCGATCGGAACCGGCATTGTCTACCAGCCGATGTTCGGAGGACCGGGCGACGGTTCCACCGCCATGGGCGCCCAGGTTGTCACCCAGATCGTCGGTGTGCTGGTCACAATCGGCTGGGCCGGCGTCGGAACGGTCATCGCGATGTACACCGCCAAGCTGATCACAGGACTGCGCGTTACCGAAGAAGTCGAGCGGGAGGGCCTCGACCTCGGCGAACATGGCGAGCGCGCCTATAATTACTGATTTCCGAGTTTGGCGCCGGCCTTACCCCCCCAACCCGGGGTCGGCGCCTCTCCTTGTTCCTCCTGCGAACAACCAACTTTATGGCCGGTGATGTGAAAGCATCCCGGCCTTTTTTTGAGTGCAGCACAAAAGAGAGGCGAAGCGCCAACGGCTTGCCGTGTCTGACACCGGGAGGTTTCAGATTTTAGCCCAGATCCGCCTTGATGAAATCGGCGGCCCGCTCTCCGATCATTATGCTCGGGGCGTTGGTGTTGCCGCTGATAATTTCCGGCATGATCGAGGCATCGGCAATATAGAGACCTTCCAGTCCCTGGAATTTCAGCCGCGGATCAACCACCGCTCCATCGTCTGAACCCATGCGGCACGTGCCGACCGGATGATAGACGGTATCGGCGCGATCCCGGATCAAAGTGTCGAGTATTGCATCATTGCTCATATCGATCGGATGCCGGTCGGTCGGTAAAAATTCTGTCAGTGGCGGTGTTTCCAATATCCGTTTCATATGCCGGACACCCTTGCGCAAGGTCGCGATATCGCGATCGTCATCAAGGAAATTCGGGTCAATGGCTGGCGGCGCGTTTGGATCTCCATCATTGAGCCTGACGGTGCCCTTGCTATGCGGCCTGAGTACGCAGGCATGACAGCTGAAGCCATGACCCTTGACCTTCTCGCGGCCATGATCTTCGAGCATGGCAGGCACGAAATGATATTGGATATCCGGGGCCGGGACATCCGGACCGCTACTCCAGAAACCACCGGCTTCGGCATAAGGTGTGGTCATGATCCCGGTCCGCTTCATCCGATGCTCGATGATCGCCTTGCCCATACGCACTGTGCCTTCAAGAGAATCTCCGATGAGCTCAGTGGACTCGGTCTGATAGCCGGCAACAAAGTCGATATGATCCTTCAGATTCGCGCCGACTTCGGGCTTGTCGAGAACGACATCAATGCCCTTGCTTTTCAGATGCTCCGCCGGTCCAATGCCGGACAATTGCAGGATATGGGGCGATCCGAAGGCACCGGCGGACAGTACAACCGCGCCGCGCGCGTTTATCGTCTCGCGCCCGAACCCGCGCTTGATTTGCACACCGGTGACGCGGCCTTCCTTGACGATCAGTTTCTCGACCAGAGATTTTGTCTTGATCGTCAGATTTGGACGGGAACGGGCTGGTTCAACATAGGCGCGCGCTGCTGACCAGCGTTCGCCGCCTTTCTGGGTCACTTGGAAAATGCCCATGCCTTCCTGTTTCTCGCCATTGAAATCATCGAGAATAGGCAGCTGCAAATTGCGCGCGGCTTCGACAAAGGCGACACTTCCCGGATTCGGCCATTTCTGATCGGACACGGAAAGTGGGCCGTCGCCGCCATGATAATCGTCGCCGCCGCGTTCGTTGCTCTCCGATTTTTTGAAATAGGGAAGAACTTCGTCATAAGACCAGCCGGTGCAGCCCATGGCCGCCCAATTGTCATAATCCCATTTGTTGCCGCGGATATAAACCATCGCGTTGATCGCGCTCGATCCGCCAAGCCCGCGTCCGCGCGGTTGATAGCCGATGCGCCCGTTCAGGCCTTTTTGCGGGATAGTATCAAATTTCCAGTTGGCGTTTTTCAGCAGGAACGGCATCATCCCTGGTGTTTTGACAAGAAAATTGTCATTCCGTCCGCCCGCCTCGATCAGGCAGACGGTGCGTTTCCCGTCTTCGCTCAGCCGTCCCGCGACTGCACTGCCGGCGGAACCGCCGCCGATGACGATGATGTCAAATTCTGCCATATTCCAATCTCTCTCCATCTGCGCTGTTGGCGCATTTTGGGGAGGCTATATTGTATTGCACCGGCCGTGCACAGTGCAAATAATCCGACAATTGCGCCGCCGATCATGTCGATCAGATAGTGGGTCCCTTCAACCGGAGTCGAAAGCAGCATCGCGCCATTGATCACCAGCAATGGCCAGCGCAGATAGCGGCACTGCCATGCCATGGCGATATAGACAACCGCCGCTGCGGTGTGGAAACTGGGGGCGCAAACCAGCCCCTGAAGCGCGCCCAGATCAACCATGAAAAAAAGATTGTCCCGCAACAGCGGAATCAATTCTGCCTGATACAGGGCGCTGGTCGGCATATAGGGAACCGGACCTTGCCACACATAGGCCAGCGGACCGACTGCGGGAAAGGCGAGGAACGCGAACACGGTGATCACCGCGGCGAGCCAGAAGCTGACAAGGAAAAGTTGCGCGCGGGCGCGTTCACCGCTGATCGCGAGGCCGCCCAGCAGTAGTAAAGGTGACATATAGATATTTGCATAGGCTAGGCTTCCCGCCCATTGCAGCCATCGGTTGTCCACGACCAGCAAATACCAGCTCATCCACTCAAAACCCAGAAACGCATCGATGCGCGCCAGCGCCGGGTCGACAAATCCGCTGGTTGCAGCAGCGGCAGGATAGGTTGCGGTAGCGCCCAGCAAGCTGATAAACAGGAAGAAGCCGACATATTCGCAAAAATCTCGCACGATCCGCTGCCATCCGTTCGAATGGTTCTTCATTGCAACGCGGGTGATAGCCAGCAGCATCAGCAGCAGGAAGTACTTGCCATTACTGGGTTTCAGGAAATCCATGCCCATGCCGGCCCATCCCATCATGGCGATGACTATCAGCAGGCTGCAGGCTAGCAGGCCGAGTATCCAGCTGGTCGGCACGATACGTGTCATCAACGCCTGTTTGTCGATGTGAATGTCCTGGACGTCGCTCATGTCCATGAGCAGGACCTCCCGCACAATGCGTCCTTAAACCAGATGCGAACATAGGCCAGCGCGCGCAGACCGCGGCTGCGTCCCTCCGAAATTTCCAAAATGGTTCCAATGTGCGACCCGCGTGCGAATCGTGCACGGCTGGAGGGGCCCTCAACCCTCTATCGCGCGCTTGCGCTCTTTTTCGGGGAAAGGATAGCTACAAATATGTAATCTTTGGCAAGCTTAGCTTTTAAGGTTGTTCTGCCAGCGCTGCTTGATTGTCTCGCTGCTTTCCCGGCTGCCATCATGGCTCCAGCCTGGCGGCTTGACGAGATAATTCCACTTGTGTCGCCACGGAGCGGCCCACAGATCTTTGGCAATACCGATCCATTCGTGAAAGGCTGCCCACAACAGGTTGTAACTGTTGAGATTCTTGATGATGCCATATTGAATTGTCTCGGTGTCTGTTTCCGGCTCATAGGTGCCGAACATCTTGTCCCAGATGATGAACACACCGGCATAATTCCGGTCAAGATAACGTGGATTGGTCGCATGATGGACGCGGTGGTGGGACGGCGTGTTCATCACCGCTTCGAACCAGCGCGGCATCCGGGCAATCGCCTCGGTGTGGATCCAATATTGATAAACCAGATTCAGCCCTGCGAGGAAGAAAATCAGCGCCGGCGGAAAGCCAAGGAAAAACAGCGGCATCCGGAAAAGGAAGCTGAGGGCGAAAAAGCCGGTCCAGGTCTGCCGCAGCGCTGTCGTCAGATTATAATGCTGGCTGCTGTGATGGATCACATGCGCCGCCCAGAACCACCGGACCCGGTGGGCGGTGCGGTGAAACCAGTAATAAGCCAGATCATCTAGCACGAAGGCCAATGGCACCAACCACAGCGCATTGGACCAGCTGATCTCGAAATCGAATAGCCGATATTGATAGACCCACAGGCTGAGCGCCAGAACGAGCCCGCCGGTCAGGATGCCTGCGACAACGCTGCCGGTTCCTAGCGCCAGCGACGTCAGTGCGTCTTTGGTTTCGTAACGTATTTTTTTATTCTTGCGACTCCACAGCCATTCCATGGCAACTGTGATGATAAAAAGCGGCACTGCCCAGTCGGTCGGGGATGGTAGATTTTCCATGATCGCGTTTACTTACACGAATGTCAGTGGCTGTCCAGTTGCTGTAATCAGTTCCCGGTAGCCAGCGCATCGACCATCGCGCGGACCGGGGTAATGTCATAGCCTGCATTGCCGGCGAGCCGGGCAATTTCATCCGGTGCGAAGCCCTGTTTCGCCTGCGCCAGCGACCACAGCAGCGTGGAGCGTGTGCCAGACCGGCAATAGGCCAGAGTCTTGCCCTTGGTCTTGGCCAGTGCGGCGATCATCGCATCAATCTGAGGCGCGGAAAAGCCGCTATGGGTGATCGGAATCGTCACATATTCGATGCCGGCAGCACTGGCCGCAGCTTCGATGTCCGCACTTTGGGGCGCCGACGGATCCTCGCCATCGGGACGGTTGTTGATGATCAGGGTGACGCCCTCGGCTTTGGCCGCCGCGACATCGTCCAGGGTGATTTGCGGTGACACGCTGATATTGTCGTTAATTTTTCGGAACATGCTTTGGGACTCCTCTGTCGAAACGTGTGTATCGGTTACGGTGGGGGCACTGCAGCCGATTAAGGCAATCGGTAGGATGGCGGGTAGAAATTTCATACATTCACCTGCTCTGTTTCGGTCACATCGCGGATTACGGCCAGAAAGGCTTCGCCATGTTTCTCCAGTTTCGCCGCGCCAACGCCCGGAAGTTCGCTGAGCGCTGACAGGCTCTCTGGCTTCAGGCCGGTCATATCACGCAGCACACTGTCGTGGAAGATCACATAGGGCGGAACGCCGAGTTCCTTGGCTAGTTCCATCCGTTTCTTGCGCAGCGCCTCGAACAAGGGATCGCCGAACGGATTGGGAGAGGCGCTGCCACCGCGCCGTTTGCGCGATGCACGCTTGGGCGGTTCGACAATGGCGATTTCCTGTTCACCTTTGAGGATTTTGCGCGCCTCCGGCCCGAACATCAGGCCGCCATGATCGGTATTGCGCAGCGCATCGCGGAGCAAAAGTGAGCGCGATACCGGCTTGATTAGCGGCGCTTCCTCTTCTCCGACAATGTCGAACACCGAAAGCTTATCATGACCGCGCGCGAGGATTTTTTCATCCTGCCGCCCGGTGAGCACCGCCTCGAGATGGGTGACGCCGAAACTCTGTCCCGTGCGATAGACCGCAGACAGGAATTTGCGCGCCAGTTCGGTGACGTTGCGGGTCACCGGAGCGTTGAGGCAATTGTCGCAATTGCCGCATTTGGCCGGCGGATCTTCACCAAAATGCCGGAGCAAAATCGCGCGGCGGCATTCGGGGGTTTCGACCAGACCGCCCAGGGCCGCGAGCCTTGTCCGCTCGCTCTCCAGCCGGGTCTCGTCAATCTCGCCAAGCCGTTGACGCGCTTTGGCGAAATCTTCCGCACCCCAGAACATATGGGCCTCGGCCGGATCGCCGTCACGACCGGCACGACCGGTTTCCTGATAATAAGCTTCGATCGACTTGGGCAGTCCGGCATGGGCGACAAAGCGCACATCCGGCTTGTCTATCCCCATGCCGAAGGCGATGGTCGCGACCATCACCATATCTTCGGACGCGACAAAATCGTGCTGGTTCTGCTGACGGACTTCCGGCGGCAGGCCAGCGTGATAGGCGCGGGCGCTGCGTCCGGTGCTGGCGATCTGGCTGGCCATTTTTTCGGTCGCGGCGCGGGTTTGCGCGTAGACAATCCCCGATCCCGGCGTACGCTCGACCAGATCCCCGATCTGCCGCGCCAGCCCGCTGCGCGGGTTCATGCTGTAGCGGATATTCGGACGGTCAAAGCCCGCAAGGATCAGGCCATCCGGCTCTATTCCCAGCTGCACCAATATGTCGTCGCGCGTATGGGCATCGGCGGTCGCGGTGAGCGCGAGCCGCGGCACAGACTCAAAATGGTCGAGCAGGGGACGGAGCAGCCGGTAGTCGGGCCGGAAATCATGGCCCCATTCGGACACGCAATGCGCTTCGTCGATGGCGAAGAGCGCGATATCGGTCTGTTCCAGCAATTCGCGAAAATGCGACTGGGACGCGCGTTCCGGCGCGGCATAGAGCAAATCCAGTTCGCCCGCTTTCAGACGGGCAATCGTCTCGGCGCGGTTGTCGTCGGCGGAAGTGAGGGTGGCTGCCCTGATCCCGACGGCTTCGGCGCTGCGCAACTGATCGTGCATCAGGGCGATCAGCGGGGATATGACGATGGTCGTGCCGGGGTTGGCGATCGCGGGCAGTTGATAGCAAAGCGATTTACCGGAACCAGTAGGCATGACGGCGAGTGTATTCTGTTTCGCCAGTACGCGCGTCAGCACTTGATCCTGCATGCCGCGAAAGCTGCTGAAGCCAAAGGTCGATTTGAGCAGGGGAAGGAGGGCTGCGGTCATTCACCATCCCCTAGCCAGAGACGGCACTATGTGAAACCGCAAAAGCAATATTGACCGAAATTGTAATCCGCGTCGGCTGTCACGCCGTCTCCCGCTGGTCCTCCGCCTGCCGCTTCCACATGTCCGCATAAAGGCCGCGCTTGACCAGCAATTGCCGGTGACTGCCGCGTTCAGCGATACGGCCTTCGTTGAGCACGATAATTTCGTCGGCGTGGGTGATCGTCGAGAGCCTGTGGGCGATGATCAATGTGGTGCGCCGCTCCGATATCTTGGCGAGAGTCGCCTGAATCTCGTCTTCGGTTCGGCTGTCGAGCGCAGAGGTCGCTTCATCCAGGATCAGCACCGGCGGATTTTTCAGCAAGGTGCGGGCAATCGCGACGCGTTGTTTCTCCCCGCCCGATAATTTCAAACCACGCTCGCCGACCTGCGTGTCATAGCCATCGGGCAATCTGGCGATAAAGCCATCCAGTGCCGCCCCGCGCGCCGCTTCCTCGATCTCGGCCTGGGTGGCGCCTTCGCGGCCATAGCCGATATTATAGCCAATGCTGTCATTGAACAAAACGCTGTCTTGCGGGACGATGCCGATCGCGCCGCGCAGACTGTGCTGGGTAACCCCGGCAATGTCCTGACCGTCGATCAATATCCGTCCGGCTTGCGGATCGTAAAAACGAAACAACAGCCGTGCGATCGTCGACTTGCCGGCACCGGAGGGACCGACAATCGCCAGCGTCCCGTCGGGCGGCACTTCAAAATCGAGGCCATGCAGGATCTGGCGATCGTCATCATAGTTGAACACGACATTTTCAAACCGCACGGCACCGTCGGAAACCCGCAACGGCTTCGCTCCCGGCTTGTCGACAATTTCCTGTTCGGTGTCGATAAGCTTGAACATCGCGTCCATGTCGACCAGACCCTGACGCAACGTGCGATAGACGGTACCCAGCATATCCAGCGGCCGGAACAACTGCATCAGCAGCGCGTTGACCAGCACCAGATCGCCGACCGTGAGGTTGCCTTGCTGCCAGCCGTAAACGCTGAATGCCATCGCACCGATCATGGTGAGGTTGGTGATTATCGACTGTCCGATATTGAGTAGACCGAGCGAGTTTTCCGATTTGACCGCAGCAGCAGCCCAGTCTCGCATTGCCTTGTCATAGCGCTCACTTTCGCGGCGTTCGGCGGTGAAATATTTGACCGTCTCGTAGTTCAGCAGGGCATCGACCGACCGACCAATCACCCGCGTGTCCATGTCATTCATCCTCGCCCGCAGCGCATTGCGCCAGTCGGTAACCTTGCGGGTGAAGATAATATAGATCGCGACCATCGCCATCGTTGCGGCGACCAGTCCAAACCCGAATTTGATCTGGAAGATGACCAGCACCGCCGCCAGTTCAACAAATGTCGGGGCGATGTTGAACAGCAAAAAATAGAGCATCACATCGATGCTTTTGGTCCCTCGTTCGATGACCTTGGTGACTTCGCCGGTGCGGCGGTTGAGGTGAAAGCGCAGCGACAGGCTGTGGAGATGGGTAAAAACATTGGTCGCGAGGCGCCGGGCCGCTTGCTGGCCGACCTTTTCGAATACGATGTTTCGCAGATTGTCGAACATCACCTGCCCGAACCGCGCCAGACCATAAGCGGCAACGAGAGCGAGTAACACGGTCAACTCGGTGCCAAGTTCATCGTTGGACATGCCATCGATAATCGCCTTGTAAAGGAACGGCATCGTGAGGATGGATGCCTTCGCACAAAGCACCAGGAATCCGGCAACAATGATTCGTAGACGTAACCCGGGCTCACCCTTTGGCCAGAGATAGGGCAGGAAACGCTTCAGCGTAGGAATCATCGGCGGGTCAATCTGACCCTGGGTAGCATAATCAGGTGGCATGGCCCCGGATGTAGGGATGCCCGCGGAGAAAGTCTATCCGGCTAAATTTCCTTGCCGAGGGGTGCGTCAAAAGCTGCCGCTGACGGTCAACCGGTAAATCAAACCGAACTCGCGGCTGCGGTCTTCGATAAAGGCAATCGGTCCGTCGCGCCGGTTGGCATATACCGTACGGGTAAAATTCTCGCTGCGCCCCAGCAAATTTCCCAGATTGGCCTGCACTGTCAGTCCCAGCACGTCCTTATGTTCGATGAATATCCAGCTATAGGGTGCGCCGGTGCGGAAGCGGGTGATCTGATCCAGGCGCAGAAAATCCGAATAGCGGAAATCCTCAACACCGGCGCCCCATGCCCAATTGCTTCCGGGAATATCGTGGCGCAGGGTGGCTTCATAGGTGAATATCTTGTCGTCGTTGATCCGCCGGAAAATTCCGGTCAAGGGGTCGCGCAACGAAGTCTTGCGGATATCGCCTTCGACGTCGAGCTTGGCACCACTCCAGCCGATCGGATCGAACAGGATGCTGGTCACCAGTTCGACGCCGTAGCTGGTCGCACTATCAAGATTGCCGCGAGCCTCCGTGGTCGCAGTGATGGGGATCGAATCGACAATGTCGCTGAATTTCTCGCCATATATATTGACGGTCAACGACCCCCAGGGCCCGAGCTTCTGCGTCGTTTCCAGTTCGGCGCGCCAGCTTTGCGGCGGGACCAGTCCAGGATTGCCGGCATTGCCGTTGTTATTGGACACATCTACGGATTCGACAAAATCAAAGAAATTCAGCTGCCCAACGGACCGTTCCAGTTTCAAGCTGACGTCCAGATCATTCTTTGGCTTCCAGGCCAACGAGACTGATCCTTTCGGGCGAACGAAGGACCGGCTCTCGCCTCTTGTTCCGCTCTGGCTGATTTTGCTATATTCGCCGCCCAAGGTCGCCTGAAGGTTCAGAACATCCGACAGCGGGCGTCCATAGGTACCGATGAATTCACCGCGATATTCGGTGACTTTGCTATTGGCATTGGTCAACGCGACTGGCTGGAATATGCCCTGAGAATCGAGCACCGCCAAAGCGCCTTCATTGTCGAGAAAATTATACGCGCCTTCGACACTGAAGCCCCAGTCGGTACCACCCGCTGTTTTCCAGCCATATTCGGCGCGCAAAATCGACTCGCCTTCGTCGGTCACCCGGTCAAATCGGCTGCCCCTCGGAGGCGTGATTCCGTCGGTAAATGTCTGTCCGAAAAAATCGCCGACCGGACTATGCTCGAAGCGCTGCAAGCCGATAAGTTTCAGCCGTCCGCCACCCAGGTCAAATTCATAATCCGTGCTGAATTCGGCATTCCATTCATTCTCGCGGCTGGAATAAAGTTCGAAAATATCGGGCTGCCCGATCTGCGTGCGATCGGTTGCGACCGTTTCCCGGCGACGGAAAATCTCGTAGGCACCATTGGCATTGAACACCGATCCGCCTTCACTGGTGCGGCTATAGGACCCGCTCAGCTTTGGGCGATCCTGACGATAGCGGGCGACCTCGTCGCGCTCGAACAGCAGGTTTCCAAAGCGGTCGGTGACCCGTTCCGGGCCTTCAACGCCATTGCGCGCGGCATCATTTTCAATCGACAATGTGAAATCGCCCTTGCCCAGCTTGCCGCTGATAGAGGCTTCGCCGGCAAACCAGTTATTGCCCGAGCGGCGCCATCGCGGGCCCCATTTGAAATTACCTCTAATGCCGCTTGCTTCGGTCGCGTTGGTCACGAGATTGAGCACCTGTCCGGAAAGGCCGGAAATGCTGAGCGATGCCCCGTCGACGATTTCGATCCGCACAACATTGGCAGCGGAAATCCGGCCGAGAAACGTGAAGGCATCAATATTCTTGCCCGAGATACGGGCACCGTTGATCAGCACGTTTTCGTCGGCCTGGCCCAGGCCGCGCTCGTCGCTGTTACCGGTGTCGATGGTGAATCCGGGTACCTGACGGACCATGTCGAGCGCTGTGCGCGGATTGAAACGGGCAAATTGTTCTGCGTCATATATCTGCCGTCCGTTTTCGCTGCGCGGCTGCAAGGACGATATCGCTGCCGTCTGGGCATGAACTGCAACGGGAAACAGATTTGATGCGGCCAGCGCACCCATGGCAATGCCAGCTAAAACCCGTATTCTGTCGTTCAAGATATTTCCCCCAAGCAATCCGTTCTGGAATGGCCGCTGCTATGTCCGATTGGTTTCAGCCGATACCGGCTTTCGATAAACTACGTCAGTAGTCGGATGAACAGCATTGCTTGATTCGAGCGTTAAGCCACTCAATCTTAATGTTTGTTGAAAAAAAGTACCCAGGCTGCCGCGCAATTGGCGAGCGTGTAGACGAAATAGAAAATCACCGCGGTCAGCATGCCCATGCTGGCGAAAATCATCGCCGCGACGAGCATGAAGAATTCCAGCATATAGCTGCCATAAGGACCAAGAATTTTCCGGAAACTACCGCGAGCTTCGGCAATGATCGGATGGTTGCTCTCGAGCATGGCCTTGTGCATCGCGAAATTGCCGACGCCGCAGAGAAAAATGACAAAGATATACATGGCTTCAATATAAGCGCATTTGTTGCGATTGTCATTTGGTCAGAAAAATAATCCTCTAATCTGGGGCGAAGGAGCGTTAAATGGACTTTGCAGGCAAGACAGCGGTTATCACCGGCGGCGCAACCGGCATTGGTCTGGCACTGGCCGGACAGATGGGCAGGGCGGGAGCAAGGATCATCCTGTTCGAACCCCGCGAAAATCGTCTGCAACAGGCTGTTGCCGCACTGTCCGGGGAAGGCATTGACGCGAAATATCTTGTCGGCGATGTCAGCAAGCCGGAACAGGTCGAGGCGCTCGCGGATTTTGCCTGGGCGGAGAACGGGCGCGGCGACATCATCATCAACAACGCCGGGGTCAGTGGTGGGCGCAGCGGCGTGATTAACATGGATATGGCCGAAGCGCGGGCGCTTTATGACGTGAATTTCTTTGGCGTGTGGCACGGCATTTCAAGCTTCGGCAGGCGTTTCAAGACTGATGGCAAGCCATCGGCAATCTACACGACGGCGTCCGAGAACAGCCTGTTCAATGCGTTGCCAAAAACCGGCGGGGCCTATGTGTCCAGCAAGCATGCGGTGCTTGGCCTGATGGATGTGCTGCGCCGTGAGGTCCCGGACAATATCGAACTTGGCATCATCATTCCCGGCTGGGTAAAGTCGGAGCTGTCCCCGTTGCAGGCGGACGAGGCGATGGATGCCGACGAATTTGCGGCGATCATTTTCAAGCAGATGCAGGCCGGTGAATATTATCTGGTCAGCCATCCCTATAATGCGGTTCGGATGGAAGAACGCTGGGCCGAAGTTTATGCCGCCTTCGAAACCTATGCCCCGCGGCATGAAGGCGATGATGCGGGTGATGTCCAGTTATGGTTCGAACGGATGCAGGCGGCGCGGAAGGACTAGTCCCCCGACGTTCGCCAAGGGCACGGACGGGGAGCATTAGACCAATGCTCAATTTTGTCGCGCATAGGTTTGACTCGGTTGGCCAAACTCAGTGAAAGGTTCACGATCTTTTCTAGCAACTACCAGTCGAACCACCATTGATCCGGGCTTCCTGAATGGAAGGACAGGCAATTGTTCCAAACGAACAGAAGATACAGCAATCCCCCTTGTGCGGGCGCAGAACGGCAGAACATCCCTTGCAATCGTAGAAAAACTGACAAGCATCGGTGGGCATGGTTTCTGTTTCGGTATGCCCACATTGCGGGCAGGTGATCATCGAACGCGATTCCATCACCGGAATCCGAGCAGACGTAAAATGCTACCCTCGAAATTTGGCAGGATATAGGCCAGCAAGACGATGGAGACAGAGAGGGCAAACATGATGATTGTCCGTCTTCGCGGTCTTCTGCCTCCCCGAAATGATGCGATGACGCCAAGCGTGATGAACAATAGCGCCCCGATCAGGAAATATTCCGTCTTGTCGGCAAAGAATATCAGATTGCCGATAATCGCGGAGCCCACACCGATTTTGAACAATATGATCGGCAATACGCAGCAGGATGCACCGATCAGACCAGCAATTGCGCTGGCTATTCCGCCACCAACGACCAGTTTCTCTCCTGTTCCAGATTGTATTTTCTGCTCTGTTAACTGCTTCATGACACTGTTATACATCCTGTAGTTACTACAGGATCAAGAGATTTTTTATGCAGCTGATAAAACCTGGAAAACTGGCCCAATCCACAGGATGTCATGTGGAGACGATACGCTATTACGAGAAGATTGGCCTGCTGCACGAACCCGACCGGACAGGAAGCGGTCATCGCGTCTATTCCGGGGACGATCAACGAAGATTGAAGTTCATTTTGCGGAGCCGGGAATTGGGTTTTTCAATCGGAGAACTGCGCGGCCTGCTCAAACTGGTGGACAGGAATGATTTTACCTGTGGCGAGGTACTGGATGTCACCATCCGGCACATTGCGGACATCAAGAGCAAAATAGCAGATTTGAAGAAACTTGAACGTACCTTGTCCGCGATGTCTTCGCAATGTGCGGGAGGCGAGGTTCCAGAATGTCCGGTGATCGATTCGTTATTTGACGATCAAGCGCTGAAGTGAGTATCCGGCATGCACCAGCCGCTGCCCGCTTGCTGAATGGGGCCGCCTTAAAAAGGGTGCGATATGGGCCCAAACCCCGACGTAAATTTTAAGCCATGCGTGGATCCATTCCGGATATGGTTGTCTCCGTAGATCGCCGTCACCACAAAACAGGATAATTTTCTCAACTTGAGCCCGTCTGTTACGATCAATTTAACCATTTTGAGCGATTGTGACGTCCTGAAATAGCGGGATTAAGCGTGGCAAAAAGTTTCTTACAAGTGTTCTCCAATGAATCGGCCAAAAGCGTCGAACAGGAATCCGTGTCTGTTATCACGTCCAATGATCATGCCCGGCGCGTCGAGATACTTGATGATTTTGAGCAAGCGGGGATTAGCTGGCTTTGGGCAACGGATGCAGAAGGTCATTTGGTATATCTATCAGAAAAAGCAGCGGAAAATCTGAACAAGCCGATCGGCGAGCTATTGGCTGTTCCCCTGACCACGCTATTTGAAAATGATCCCGACAACCCGGACGAAAAATCTGACCGCCCGTTCAAATATCACCTTAGCAGGCGTAGCAAGATAAACGATCTGGTCGTCCGCCGGGTACCGGAAACGCTCGGTCGAGAAGATCGTCCGACATGGTGGATGATTTCCGGTCATCCCAAAATTGACGATTCGGGGAATTTCCAGGGCTATCGCGGCATTGCCAAAGATGTGACCGTTGAGTATCAGCGCAAACTGGAAGATTCCCGGGCGGCCGAATTTGATTCGCTGACAGGGCTTGCCAACCGTCACCGTATGGATAGTCGGCTCACCGGGATGCTGGGTGCCTTCAAGGCCGCCAATCGCAGCTGCGCAATCATGATGCTTGATCTCGACCGCTTTAAACAGGTCAATGATACCATGGGCCATGCCGCCGGCGATGAATTGCTGAAGCAGGTGGCAAAGCGGATGCGCGGCATTATCGGTGAAAGCGGTGAAATCGGCCGTTTGGGCGGCGATGAATTTCAAGTCATCCTGCCTGATATGGATGACCGGGGAAAACTTGGCGAGCTTGCCGAGAAAATCGTTAAGCTCGTCTCTCAACCCTATCCGATTGATGACAAGCGCGCGACAATCGGAACGTCAATTGGCATCGCGATTGCCCCCTATGACGGTGTCGAGAAGGATGAGCTGGTCCGCAGTTCCGATCTTGCCCTCTATGCCGCCAAAAATTCAGGCCGTGGTCAATTCCGCTTCTATTCCGCCAATTTGAAGAATGAGGAAGAAGAACGGCGCGTTCTGGTTGAGGATTTGCGCGACGCGCTCGCCAACGATCAGGTCGAGCTTCACTATCAGCCGGTTGTGCGCACAGATGATCACATGATTGTCGGGTTTGAGGCGCTGATGCGCTGGGTTCATCCGGAGCGTGGAGGGGTCAGCCCGGCCGTATTCATTCCGATCGCGGAAGAATTGAATCTGATAAATCAATTGGGTGAATGGGCGCTGCGCCGCGCCTGTAAAGATGCTTTGCAATGGCCAAAATCCGTCCGGGTGGCGGTCAATGTGTCGGCCGTGCAATTTGCCAATAGCGGCTTCCCGGAAATCGTGATGAATGCGCTGGCGGCAAGCGGTCTTGAGCCGGAACGGCTGGAGCTCGAACTGACGGAAAGCGTCTTCATGGGTGACAGCGAAACCATCGACAACACCTTTAGAATTCTCAAAGAACTGGGTGTGCGTTTGGCGCTGGACGACTTTGGCACCGGCTATTCGTCACTCAGCTATCTTCGCTCGGCTCCGTTTGACAAGATCAAGGTCGACAAGAGCTTTGTCGATTCCTGTACGCAAAAGGACAAGAACAGCGCCAAGATTATTGCGGCGATTATCAGCCTGTCTGACGCGCTGGGAATGGAAACGACCGTCGAGGGCGTTGAGGCTTTTGACCAGTTCAAACTCGTGTGTTCAAAAGGTGCGCGCTATATTCAGGGCTGGATATATTCCAAGGCGCTCGTTTTGGAGGAAATTGAGGAAAAACTGGGGAGCGGGGAATTCCGGATTGAGCCCGATGGGCCGGAATTATACCGGCCGGACCGGCGCACCGTGTTTCGGCGCATTGGCGCCATCCATGAAGATCATCGATATGAAGTTGTGATGCGCGACCTTTCAAAATCCGGCGCACGGTTTGAAGGCATGCTGGGCGTTCCAGTGGGCACCAATCTTGTACTCGATCTTGGCGGAGGGCAATTGGTCATTTGCACCGTGACCCGCTCGAAAGAGGCCATATTGGCCGTCGAGTTTGAAACGCCATTGGTCGGTGACGGCGCCGGCGGTTTGTGCACACGCCATCGCGTATCGCCCTATGATCTTTGCGTCGCTGGCATGCCGCTCACCGCCTTGCCACCGGGGAACTATCCCATGAACCAGGATGCGTCCAGCCCGCCCAGCAAACCCAAATTCATGCAAGTCGCTGCTAGCGGCATGTAACCGGCGTCATCGAAGTTTGATAGCCAATATTTACCGGTTTAGGAAAGACCAAGGCGGCAAGCTTGTCTTCGGAAAAGTGATGTCGTTCCCTGACTCCTAAATCCCTTCCAGCAATCCTTCTTTTCTGATCTTCTCTTGCCACACCAATGGCGCGAGATGGTGCACACTCTGTCCTTCGGCATCCACGGCCACGGTTACCGGCATATCCTGCACTTCAAATTCGTAGATCGCTTCCATGCCGAGATCTTCGAAACCGACAACCTTGGATCCCTTTATCGCCCGCGAGACCAGATAGGCGCTGCCGCCGACGGCCATCAGATAGGCGCTCTTGTGCTTCTTGATCGAGGCCACGGTGTCGAGTCCGCGCTCGGCCTTGCCGACCATCGCGAGCAGGCCCTGTTCGAGCATCATGTCGGTAAACTGGTCCATCCGCGTCGCCGTGGTCGGGCCGGCGGGGCCGACGATTTCCTCACCCACCGGATCGACCGGGCCGACATAATAGATTACCCGGCCCCGGAATTCGACCGGCAGCTTTTCGCCCTTGTCCAGCATGTCCTTGATCCGTTTGTGCGCGGCATCGCGGCCGGTCAGCATCTTGCCGTTGAGCAGCAGCCGGTCACCATGTTTCCACGTTGCCACTTCCGCGGCGTCAAGCTGATCAAGATGGACACGCTTGGCTTCCGATGAGGGCGTCCAGTTGACATCCGGCCATTCCTCAAGCTTCGGCGCTTCAAGATAGGCAGGCCCGCTGCCATCAAGCGTGAAATGTGCGTGGCGGGTGGCGGCGCAATTGGGGATCATCGCCACCGGCTTGCCCGCAGCATGGCAGGGCCAGTCATTGATCTTGACGTCGAGGATGGTCGAGAGTCCGCCCAGCCCTTGGGCACCAATGCCTAGCGCGTTGACCTTGTCGAATATTTCGATGCGCAGTTTCTCGATATCATTGCGCGGTCCGCGTTCTTTCAATTGTCCCATGTCGATGGGATCCATCAATGATTGCTTGGCGAGCAATACGGCGCGTTCCGCAGTGCCGCCAATGCCAATGCCGAGCATCCCCGGAGGGCACCAGCCTGCGCCCATCAACGGGATCATTTCCAGCACCCAGTCGACGATATTGTCGCTCGGGTTCATCATCTTGAACTTGGATTTATTCTCGCTGCCACCGCCCTTGGCCGCAACGTCGACTGTCACCGTGTCGCCGGGAACCATCTCGACATGCAGCACGCTCGGCGTATTGTCCTTGGTATTGCGTCGGGTGAAGGCCGGGTCGGCCAGGATCGAGGCGCGCAGCTTGTTTTCGGGATGGAGATAGGCGCGGCGGACACCTTCATCGACGATATCCTGCATCGATAGCGACGTGTCATCGAGCCGGCAATCCATGCCCCATTTTACGAAGACATTGACGATGCCGGTGTCCTGGCAGATCGGCCGGTGCCCCTCGGCGCACATTTTCGAATTGGTCAGGATCTGGGCAATCGCATCCTTGGCTGCGGGCGATTTCTCCGCGTCATAGGCTTTACCGAGCGCCCGGATATAATCCATCGGATGATAATAGGAGATAAATTGCAGCGCATCGGCAACGCTTTCAACGATGTCGGCTGTCTTGATGGTGATGGTCATATTGGCTCCGGGAAACTGGCGATGTGCGATCAAACTGCCTTTTGACCCATATAGCCGGGCCGGGCAAGTTTTTGGTGTGAAACGACATCCCCGCGATGATTTCCGATGAAGTCTGTTGTGCTTGGTCCAAGTGCTGCGTAACCATGCACCACGGGGGAATTATGAAAAACGCATCGCATGACGGATAGCGCCGTTCAGCAAGCAATGCCGACAATGGGTTCGGGTGAAAGCATTTTCGGCCATCCCAAAGGACTGGTTTTTCTCGCCAGTACCGAGGCATGGGAACGTTTTTCCTTTTACGGCATGCGCGCGTTGCTCATCCTGTACATGGTGCAAGAACTACTCTTGCCCGGGCACATCGAAAATGTCGCTGGCATGGCCAGCTTCCGTAGTGCCATCGAATCCGTAACCGGACCTCTATCCACGCAGGCCTTCGCCAGCCAGGTTTTTGGAATCTATGTCGGCCTGGTCTATTTGACCCCGCTGGCCGGCGGGCTGATCGCTGACCGCTGGCTGGGCGCCAAAAAAACCGTGATGATCGGCATCATTCTGATGACATTCGGGCATTTCGCGATGGCGTTTGAAGTCACCGTGTTGGTCGCGCTGACCTTGTTGGTCCTCGGCTCCGGCTGTCTGAAAGGCAATATCGCGGCACAAGTCGGCTATCTCTACCCGAAAACGGATGAAACGGGCCGGACGCGAGGGTTCACGATATTTTCCACCGGTATCAATATCGGCGCGGTGGCCGGTCCGGTGGTCTGCGGACTTCTGGCACAAATCTATGGCTGGCATGTCGGATTCGGAACGGCAGGGATATTCATGATCGTGGCCGCCATTACCTATTTCATTGGCATGAAGCATTTTGCGGTTGAAAAGCCCCTTGGCAAAATCGCGGATCCGGTCGGTCCGCTGACGGCGGCGGAGCGACAGATGTTGCTTCTGATTGGCGTAATTCTGTTCATCACCCTTTTCCAGTGGTTTGCCTATGAACAGATTTTCAATGTCGGGATGATCTGGACAGCGGACCATGTGAATCTGTCCGTTTTTGCCCGGAACGTGCCGGTTCCCTGGTTCTCCTCGCTCGATGCCTTGTCTTCCGTTCTGGTTGTTCCGTTTCTGATCGCGTTTTGGGCGGCGCTGGCCCGTCGCGGGAAAGAGCCCGATGATTTCGGTAAGATCGCAATTGGGGCGGCCGTGATGGCAGCATCGATGGCCTCGCTTGCGCTTGGTTCATGGCTGGCCGGTTCTGGCCAGGCATCGATAGTTTTTCCGCTGATTGCATTCACGCTATCGGGCATCGCCTTCATGTGGACATGGCCGACCTTGCTAGCGCTTGTCTCCCGTCGCGCACCCGCCAAGATAAACGCACTGATGATGGCCTGTGTTTATTTGACCGGCTTTGGTTCTGGTATCGGGTCGGGTTATATTGCCGGCTATTATGAAGCGATGGGCGCGACGGCATTCTGGATCATGAACGCTGCCATCTCCCTTGTCGGTTCCTTATGTATATTTTTGTTCGGGCCGGTCCTGAAACGCACAATGGACCGGCTGGACGGCGAGGCAGAGGAAGCAGGCTGAGTGAGGAAACCGCAGCCATAGCGCTGTTTTCGAAATCAGACCTAGCCAAGGCTTTGAACCGAGCCGCCATCTACCTGTATGGCTGTGCCAGTGATATAGCTCGCCGCTTCGGAGCCCAGGAATACGGCAAGATTGGCAATTTCTTCCGGCTCACCAATCCGGCGAAGCGGGATTTGTGCGGCGATGCCTTTCGCAATTTCGTCGGTAGTTCTCCCGGATGCCGCCGATTGCGATTCCAGAATCTGCGTGATCCGATCAGTGTTTGTGAAGCCGGGACAAACGGTATTGACCAAAATATTATCCGGACCCACTTGATTGGCCAGCGTCTTGGCCCAACCGAGTACCGCCATGCGAATGCTGTTGGAAAGGGTGAGGCCGGGTACGGGCTGCTTCACGCCGGACGAGGATATGTTGACGATCCGTCCCCATTTTTGCGCCTGCATATGCGGGAGTACCAGGCGGGTCGTCCGGACAACTGACATCAAGGTGAGCTCCACCGCTTTTGCCCAATCTGTGTCATCCAGATCAACAAACAGACCGGGCGGCGGACCGCCGGCATTGTTTACCAGTATATCGATACCGCCAAAATTCTCGGTGACCGATGTTACAATCCGTTTGATATCATCGGCGTTTGACACATCACCGGCGACGGCGACACATTCCGGCATGAGCGCCGTGGCGGTATCGAGATTTTCTTGGGATCGTCCGCAAATGGCGACCCGCGCGCCCGCTTTATAAAAACCGCGTGCGGTGGCAAGGCCAATGCCTTTGCTACCGGCTGTCACCAATACCGATTTGTTTTCGAGTTTCAGGTCCATAATATAATACCGATCCGATTTGTTAGGGGTGCCTGCTTAGCTTTTGTAATTTGCGTTGCCGATAAATGAACTACCATATCTGGTGCAGTAACAGGTCGCCACCCCCTGTGCATGATCAGTGGATAGTTTTTTTTGTAAATTCAGCCATCGGCTCTTGCACTTTGCGCGAGGCTTAGGAGGTCCATGCGTCGCTGCGCTGCAGCATGAATCGGCGCTCGACGAAGCGATTCATTTATGCGACGAGTGGAGTCGTTAAAATGTCATTTACCCCCTTGCATAAAAATTTGATTCAGCCACTATAGGTTGTGGTTAGGCCAAGGGGGCACACCAACTTATAGTGTTACACGTCTGTGCTGCCGACTCGGTGGGCAGCTCCCTTTGCGCCAATTGCAACCGAATATACGGGATTTCGGGCAGGAAAATAAATGCCCGCCCGGGCGATAAAACTGTTAGGATGAAAGCTTCGGCGTGAGTCGAACAAGACAGGAACAAACGCCCGTAAAAAATCCCGGTGATCAATTGGCCAGAAGGTCGGTGTGATTGTTGGATTAGTAGTGTGATTTTAGGGGGCTTTGATGGATTTTAGAGACAACCGCGACAACGAGAATATGTCCGGAACAGATGTGAGTGAGAGTGAAATGGGCGCGGAAGTATTGGATACGCCAAAAAGCAAAGCCAAAAACACAAAGCCGACCAGCGAACCGGAAGTCAGTAAAAAGGCAGCTGCAGAAGCTGCCTCGGCCAAGGCCAATGATGAAAAGGAACTGAAAGCGGAGCGCGACAGCCACAGCGTTGAAAAGCGCCGTTTCACGATCACGCAGGACGAAAGCCGCGATGATCTGCTGACCGACTTTGGCAAGGAAACGCTCAAGGACCGCTATCTGTTGCCGGGAGAATCCTTTCAGGACCTGTTTGCCCGCGTTGCCGACGCCTATGCGGATGACCAGGATCATGCCCAGCGGCTTTATGACGCGATCTCCAGGCTCTGGTTCATGCCGGCGACGCCCGTGCTGTCCAACGGCGGCACCGGACGCGGCCTGCCGATCAGCTGCTATCTCAACAGCGTCGACGACAGCCTCGGCGGCATCGTCAACACCTGGAACGAAAATGTCTGGCTCGCCTCGCGCGGCGGCGGCATCGGTACCTATTGGGGCGCGGTTCGCGGTATCGGCGAGCCGGTTGGCCTCAACGGCAAGACATCGGGTATCATTCCGTTCGTCCGCGTGATGGACAGTCTGACCCTGGCGATTTCGCAAGGTTCGCTGCGCCGCGGATCGGCGGCTTGCTATCTCGACGTCAACCATCCGGAAATCGAAGAATTCCTTGAAATCAGAAAGCCTTCCGGCGACTTTAACCGGAAAGCCCTGAACCTGCATCACGGCGTATTGCTGACCGACGAATTTATGGAAGCGGTGCGGGACGGCACGGAATTTGATCTCAAATCGCCGAAGGACGGTTCGGTTCGCAGCACCGTCGATGCGCGCAGCCTGTTCCAGAAACTGGTCGAGACGCGGCTGGCCACGGGTGAGCCCTATATCATCTTCAGCGACACGGTGAACCGGATGATGCCCAAGCATCACCGCGATCTGGGTCTCAAGGTTTCCACCTCCAATCTTTGTTCGGAGATCACACTGCCCACGGGTCGCGATCACCTTGGCGAGGACAGGACCGCAGTGTGTTGCCTGTCCTCGCTTAATCTCGAAAAGTGGGACGAGTGGTCGGTCGAGAAGGGCTTTATCGAGGATGTCATGCGCTTCCTCGACAATGTCCTGCAGGATTATATCGACCGCGCGCCACCCGAAATGGCGCGGGCGAAATATAGCGCGATGCGCGAACGCAGCGTCGGTCTCGGCGTGATGGGTTACCACAGCTTCCTCCAGGCACGCGGCCTCGGCTTCGAAAGCGCGCTGGCAAAATCGTGGAACCTCAAGATCTTCAAGCATGTTTCAGCCAAAGCGTCCGAAGCCAGCATGATGCTGGCCAAGGAACGGGGACCGTGTCCCGATGCCGCCGATCAGGGCGTGATGGAGCGGTTCTCCTGCAAGATGGCGATCGCACCGACCGCGTCGATCAGCATCATCTGCGGCGGCGCCTCGGCCTGTATCGAACCGATCCCGGCGAACATCTACACCCACAAGACGCTCTCGGGCAGCTTCGTGGTGAAGAACCCGCATCTGCTGAAACTGCTGCAGGAGAAGAGCAAGGACAGCAACAATGTCTGGAATTCGATCCTCGAAAAGGGCGGCAGCGTCCAGCATCTCGATTTCCTCAGCGCCGAGGAAAAGGACACCTACAAGACCAGCTTCGAGATCGACCAGCGCTGGCTGCTCGAACTCGCCGCCGATCGCACGCCCTATATCGACCAGGCGCAGTCGCTGAACCTGTTCATCCCGGCTGACGTCGACAAGTGGGACCTGCTGATGCTTCACTTCCGCGCGTGGGAGCTGGGCATCAAGTCGCTCTATTATCTGCGTTCGAAATCGATCCAGCGCGCCGGATTTGCCGGTGGCGAAACGATGATGAGCGAACCGGCAACGGGCGGCGGCGTCGAGGCGGACAATACGCTCGACCCGAAGACGGTCGAACTGATGACCACCGCTGGCTCTACGGATTATGACGAATGTCTCGCCTGCCAGTAGGCGGCGCGGCATAATATTTGCCCACTGCCCCCTCCCTTTGCTCCTTTTGGGAGGGGGTCGTTTTTTTGAAAGTAAAAGAGCGCGCAGCACAATAATTGTCATCCCAGCGAAGGCTGGGACCCAAGCCAAAATATGGTGCGGGAAACAAGATTGATTTAGGTCCCAGCCTACGCTGGGATGACGACAGTAAAAGCGGAGAACGAGTTAACATGTCACTTCTGGAAGCACGCAAAACCTACAAGCCCTTTGAATATCCATGGGCTTATGAGTTCTGGAAACGGCAGCAGCAGATTCACTGGATGCCGGAAGAAGTGCCGCTCGGCGAGGATTGCCGCGACTGGGCGCAAAAGCTCACCGATCACGAACGCAATCTGCTGACCCAGATTTTCCGCTTCTTCACCCAGGCCGATGTCGAGGTGCAGGATTGCTATCACGACAAATATGGCCGGGTGTTCAAACCGACCGAAATCAAGATGATGCTGACCGCGTTCAGCAACATGGAAACCGTCCATATCGCCGCCTACTCGCATCTGCTCGACACCATCGGCATGCCGGAAAGCGAATATTCGATGTTCCTCGAATATGAAGCGATGAAGGACAAGCACGACTATATGGGCACATTCGGCGTCGACAATGACGAGGATATTGCCAAGACGCTGGCGATGTTCGGAGGATTCACAGAGGGCCTGCAGCTGTTCGCCAGCTTCGCCATGCTGATGAACTTCCCGCGCTTCAACAAGATGAAGGGCATGGGCCAGATCGTCACCTGGTCGATCCGCGACGAAAGTCTCCACTGCGAGGGCATTATCAAGATGTTCCACACCTTCTGCCAAGAACGCGACTGCCTGACCAAATCGGTCAAGGACGATATCATCGACTGCTGCCAGAAGACCGTGCGGCTCGAAGATGCCTTCATCGACCTCGCGTTCAGCGACGGCCCGGTCACCGGCATGACCGCCAAGGAAATCAAGCGCTACATCCGTTATATCGCCGACTGGCGCCTCGGACAGCTCGGCTTCCAGCCGATCTACATGGTAGAAGACCACCCGCTGCCCTGGCTAGCCCCGCTGCTCAACGGCGTCGAACACGCCAATTTCTTCGAAGCCCGCGCCACCGAATATTCAAAAGGCGCAACCAAGGGCGAATGGAACGACGTCTGGTCAAGCTTCGACCAGCGCAAGGGCAAGGTCGCGAATGAAGACGAGGCTGTGGATGACGGGCCGGATATGTTTGAGGAAGCGGGGGTTGCTGCGGAGTAGGGGATTGCTCCATGCTACACGGGTTCTCCATAGGCGGCTTTAGAAACTTCTCAGCCGACCCTCAATGGGTAGGACCACTTGGTAAAATAAATGTATTCATCGGTACCAACAATTCGGGAAAGTCTAATGTGCTCCGATTTGTTCGTCGTTTTTTGGCACCGTTAATCGGTGAGCCGGATTTAAAAGACATAAATCGATCTATCGACGCCCCTCAAAACGGCAAGCCAGTTCAATTCACCGAAATATTACTTCCTTTCGACAATGGAAATCATATTTCTGAATTGACAAACACTATAGAAAAATGGCCTCAAAATTGGACCGACGCGCTTAGTGAGTTTGTTTTTCAAAACGGGGCCTTCTTAAAATTACCTATCTCAAACGAAAGATTTGGAAGCCCCAGTTTTTGGGGAACTGTACCTGAAAATGTTAGTCGTCCAGACGAACATTCATTCTATGGGATGTGGCAAAGCTTTACCCACTCGAACCAAGGTTCATTCAAGCAACATTGGTACATGGATACAATGAACCATCTAGTCAAACTGGCTTGCCGTGAGAAAATCCAACCTCACTATATCAGAGCGTTTCGACAATTTACGACTAGATTACCGGCATTTGCAGACGAATACACAAAGGATCATGGTGAAGACCATTTGATCGATGAAATAGATAAGATCGCGAACCCGCCTTGGGACAAAGATAGGCTGAGGAAAGATTTTGTAGATCTGCAAGACTTTATGAAATTTCTTCTAGATGATGACAGCATTCAGATCGATATTCCAAACGACAACTCCACAATCAATGTTCGGTCGGGCCATTCCTACGTGCCAATTGAGGCACTCGGATCCGGAATTCATGAAGCGTTTCTATTAGCTGCGGCAGTAGTTCTTCGGCAAGATCACACGATCTTGTTAGAAGAACCCGAAGTTCATTTGCATCCTGCGTTACAGAAAAAGTTCATGCAGTTTTTGCTAAATCGAAATAGTGGACAAATTTTTATCACTACCCATTCGGCTTCAATAATTGATATTGAGGGAGTCAATGTATTCCACGTGCAATCAGAATCAGGTCATGCGAAAATTCGTCCAATAATAACTGAACGTGAACGACATCATTCATGTTCCGAATTGGGGTATAGAGCGAGCGAACTTGTACAGGCAAACTTTGTAGTTTGGGTCGAAGGTCCGTCGGACAGAGTGTACCTCAACGCATGGCTGTCTCAATCTGCTCCAGAGTTGCAGGAAGGTCGCCATTATTCGATTATGTTTTATGGAGGCAAATTATTGAGTCATTTGTCAATGCAACATGAGTCAGTTGAAGAATTTGTTCGGCTTCTGCCGATCTGTCGTTCTGCTGCTATCCTCATCGATAGCGATCGATCTAAGGTACGGGAGCGGTTACGAGACACGAAAGAGCGGGTGTTGACCGAAGTTCAGGAAAATGGCGGTTTTTCATGGGTCACATGCGGTCGTGAAATTGAGAACTACTACTCGGTCGCTGATCGAGAAAAGGCAATTTCTTCAATTCACAGAAATTTTGCGAGACTTTGCGAAAAAAAAGACAAATTCAGCAAGCCGATCGACTTTGTAAGGAGCACCGACGGAAAAAAGAGAGTGACTGCGGACAAAATGAAGTTGGCAAGATATCTTGTTCACCACTCAGATGTAGATGAAGCCATGCGCAAACATAAAACCCAACTCAACAAGCTGATCAAATGCATTCGTGATGCCAATTGATTGATATTTACGGAAATTACGGCGGCAGTCTACTAAATGCGCCAATTTGAAATCGCGCTGGTCCGCCTATTCCTCTGCCATCAACCCACGCGAAACAAAATTTCCTACATTTGTAACAATCCATCCAACATGACGCAAAACAAGGCGTCCTTGGCCCCAAGTTTGACAAACTTTGGGCTCTGCCTGGTGGCTCGCGGTCAACTTCCTCTCCCATAGGGAGAGGGAAGTGGAACTTGCCAGCTTGCTGGCTAGTGAAACTCGGTGAGGGGTTTTGAACCGCTGAAAGATTTAACCCCTCACCGACTGCGACCAACCCCGGATGTCATCCGGGGAAGTCTTCGTTGCCTCTCCCTATGGGAGAGGATGTTAACTGGAATGACAGGCAACCCCATCCTCACCCGCTATTCCCGAAATCCGCGCCACCCTTCTCGCTCAGCGGCGCATCATCTTCCGCTTCGTCCAGGATGCCGAGATCGCTTTCCTCGTCGTCGTCATTGCGCTCGCCGGCAAACGCGCCGCCCTCGATCCGGCCGCTTTCCGCCATCTGTTTCATATGGTCGACCGTGTCCTGCGCGTCGTCGGGGATGATCTGCGCGGGGTTGGTCTTGCCGCCATGGCTGCTGTCCGCAACGTCTTCCCGCTTGGCCTTGGTGTCGCGCTGCGCCTCGGTGGCCACTTTCTGCGCCTGCGCATCGTCGCGCTGTGACTTGTTGATATTGGATTGATTGCTATTCTGGTCCTGGGTCATGATCGCTCTCTTTCTGTTACCCGGTCAACGCAGCGGCAGCGGGTTCGTTCCGTTGGCAGAAAGCCTTCGCCCCGACCACCACTTCCTCCATTGACGCTACGGCCAGCTTGGCTTAGCCTTTCCCCAACAATAAACGGGGAGGAAAATATCATGAAATTTCTGGATGGATTTACCGAACACACCTACGCGCTGCTGCGGATCGTCGCGGGCCTGTTGTTCATGGCGCATGGCGTCCACAAATATTTCGGCTTCCCGATAGCGTTCGAATATCCGCTGAACCCGATGATGTACGCGGCCGGCGGGATCGAGCTGGTCGGTGGTGTAATGATCGTGCTCGGCCTGTTCACCCGTCCCGCCGCCTTTATCGCCAGCGGCATGGCTGCTGCGGCTTACTGGATGGCGCATGGCTCCGCCGGCCTGTTCCCGATTGCCAATGGCGGGGAACTGGTCGTGCTCTACTGCTTCATCTTCCTCTATATCGCCGCGCGCGGTGCCGGCATCTGGAGCGTCGATAGCCAGAGAGGCTGAAGCGTGGTCACGGCGCGATGGTTCACCAATGCTGACAGGTCGCGTCACTGACCGTTCATATTGCCCTTAGTAAAACCCTGTCACCTTATCAAAAAGAACCACAACGGGAGTTTTATCATGCGCAATATCCTCATGTCACTTGCCGCCGCATCTCTGGTCGTACCCGCCGCCGCTGTACTGGACAGCGCGCCGGCCTACGCCAAGAAAAAGCACAAGAGTCGCTATGACAACCGCGGGCGCTATTACGAGCCCCGCCGCATCAGCCGCGACGAACGCATCTGGCGCGGCAAGGACGGGCGCTATCATTGCAAGCGCGACAACGGCACCACCGGCCTGATCATCGGCGGCGCGGTCGGCGCTCTGGTCGGCCGTGAAATCGACAGCAGAGGGGATCGCACGGTCGGCACGCTTTTGGGCGCAGCGGGCGGTGCACTCCTGGGCCGCGAGATTGATCGTGGCGGGTTGAAGTGCCGCTAGGCTGAACGAGTATCGACGTGACGGCCTGCTGCCGAATGGGTAGCGGGCCATCACCGATGATTAGCTTCCCGTCATTCCGATCAACGCAACTATCGCGCCAACAGCAAATGCCATTATGCTGGCATAAACCCATCCCTTCACCCTTTTGCCTGCAGCCTCGCCTTCTGCCCGCGCTGCATTGGCTACTGCTCGATAGTCCCTTTCGGCTGCTTCCGGTCCGCTGTCCTTATCGGGTTTGGGCAAGATCGCTGCAATTGCAGCCAGCGAAAGGTCTTGCGACAGCAACCGCCATTCGTCGGCCCGCCGTCGCCGGTGATAGGCCTGGGTAAATCCGCGTTGGGACTTAAGTGTATGATCAATGGCTACAGACGCTGCGATTACACCGATAATCCAGAATATGACCGGCAATGCCAGCGCGGGCGCCCCAAGCGCGCTTCCTTCCGATTGGGCAAATGTTACCCATAATCCCGCTGCGCCACCATTCAGCGCAAGCAACAGCTTCAGCCGCTCCATTTCGAGGCGATGGGTAAATTTATTCAGTTCCAGTTCGTGGGCGCGATCCAGTTGATATTTCTGCAATAGAAAGTCGCTGGTCGCCGTTCTGTCCGCGTCATCCCGTCCCGATGCCATCAAACGCGCCTCCTCTAGACGCTGAATATATCACATTTGGCCGGAAACCGCCACCATGGCCCGGTTGACCTTGGCTCATTCAAGTGTATTATATCCACAATACACAAGGAGAGCTCACCATGCGTCCACGCACCCTGTTTCTGATCGCCACTGCTATTGCGATGCCGGGCTGCTCTGCCGCTGTAGCCGCCGATGCCGCGCCTGTTTCGCTGTCCGCCGGCCCGACCGCGCTGGATGATGCCGGGCTGTTCGCAA
>CBETBW010000014.1:0-78815 GCA_965534715.1 uncultured Parasphingorhabdus sp. | reverse complement strand
CGAGGCTGTAGGCGATGTCATAGGCCTTCATGATCTCGGTGATGTCGTCGAAATGCTCGTAGAGGAAGCTTTCCTTGTGATGGGCTAGGCACCATTTCGCCATGATCGAACCGCCGCGGCTGACGATGCCGGTGACGCGCTTGGCTGCCATCGGCACATAGGGGAGGCGCACGCCGGCGTGGATGGTGAAATAATCGACCCCCTGCTCGGCCTGCTCAATCAACGTATCGCGGAAGATTTCCCAGGTCAGCTCTTCGGCGGCGCCGCCGACTTTTTCGAGCGCCTGATAGATCGGCACGGTGCCGATCGGCACCGGCGCGTTGCGGATGATCCATTCGCGGGTGTCGTGGATGTTGCGGCCGGTGGAAAGATCCATGACCGTGTCCGCGCCCCAGCGGATTGACCAGACCATCTTGTCGACTTCATTGGCGACATCGGAGGCGACCGCGCTGTTGCCGATATTGGCGTTGATCTTGACCAGGAAATTGCGCCCGATCGCCATCGGTTCGGATTCCGGGTGGTTGATATTGTTGGGGATGATCGCCCTGCCCCGCGCAATTTCGTCGCGGACAAATTCGGGCGTGACATAGTCGGGGATCGACGCGCCGAAGCTTTCGCCGTCGCGGACATATTCTTTTAATCGCTCGCGCCCGAGATTTTCGCGCTCGGCGACATATTCCATTTCCGGGGTGATGATCCCCTGACGCGCATAATGCATCTGGGAGACATTCTGGCCCGGCTTGGCGCGCAGCACCTTGCGGCGGACATTGGGGAAAGGTGCGACGCCGCCGGAGCGGTCCGGGCCGAGCTGGCCATTGTCTTCCGGCTTGACCTCGCGTTGGTCGACTTCCTCGACATCGCCGCGCGCGCGGATCCACGGGCTGCGCAGTTCGTTGAGGCCGGTCTTGATATCGATCAGTGCTTCGGGATCGGTGTAAGGGCCGGACGTGTCATAGACCCGGATAGGCGCTTCGCCGCCCTCGAGATGAATCTCGCGCATCGCCACGCGGATGCCGGAGCCGCTGTGCGCCGCGACATGGACTTTTTTCGAGCCACGGATCGCGCCGGTGGTTACGCCGATTTCGGTTTTTGCGGGGAGATCTGCCATGTATATTACTTTCTTGTTTTCAGGTTAAACTTGCAGCCGGACAAAGCCGGCAAATATCGCGGCGAGGCCGATGATGATGGAAAGGATGGCCCAGGCCGGAGACACGATGGCCATCATGCGGCTGGCAAATCCCATGAACCAGCCGCCCATCGCGAGGATCAGCATGCCTTCGATGACGATCCAGCCGCCGATGACGGTGATCAGAATCGACAGCCAGTCGGTCGGATCAAAGGGATTGACGAGATAGATTGTCGCACCGATGGTCAGCGTGAACAGGCCGGTGAGAAATTGCAGCGCGCTGCTCGCCCGGACTTCGCGAACCATATTGAGCCAGAAACCGGGGTTGCGATATTCGCCAACGCCGGCAGCCAGCCCGTAGAGTCCGATGAAAAGGGTGATCCACCCGGTGATATCGCCTGCACTGCCCATCGCGTCTCTCCTTGTTCGAGAGAGCGGTTTTCTGGTTTTCACCCGATAAACGCCGCTCCCTCCCTCCGCCGATACTAATCGGATCAGGTTCAACGGGTCGCGGTTTATTCCGCTCTCAACCAGCAATTGCATGCCAGGCTCCCCGGGGATATCTCCAGATTAGCAGCATCCAATCATTAAGGCAAAGCGCTTCTGCAAGGGGGGAAAGCCCTGCTTGCGTTCGGGCATGGCTCGCGGCATTTTCGATTACTTCTCTCCCCAAGAATATCGTCGTGAAAGCGGCAGAAATCGTGATTTTCCGCTTAATATTTAATGCCGTTCATCGAACATGGCGATGCTTTTGCAGATTTTTCGCACGCCGATATTGATCTGTTGCTAGCCAGCGTTCTTATTGGGGAGAGATAATATGAAATCAAACTGGGTGGACAATATCGGGTTGGTGGGCGCGGCGAGCGCATTGGCGATAATGCCGGTTTCAGCGCAGGCGCAGGAACAGGAAATCGATCCACTGCAAACCGAAATTCTGGATGAATATCAAATATTGACCGGACGATGGTATCCCGATCCAGCAACACTGCCGGAAGCGGAAAGGAAATGGCGAACCGAGAACAACGTGACCGACAATTGGATAGAATTTTCCTGGGGCTCTGATCGCCAGTGGATGGTGTTTGGGGACTGGCAGATCAAGGACGGGAAAACCAGACACAGCGGCGCAGGTCTGGTTGCCTATGATCCGTCAGGGCATCGCGTGCTGTTTACCGAACATGGAATTCGCGGCGCTTCGGTTCTCGGGACATTATCCAAACCGAAGGAAAACGAAATCGTGCGCGACATAGTGGTCACGCGAACCGACAAGAGCTGGCGTCAAATTGACCGTTGGACTTGGGACACCGAAGATGCAAATTGCTTCAACTGGTCTGCAACCTATATAACTGGTGACGAACAAAGTGTCGGCGTGCCTAAAAAATGGTGCCGGAAGACAGTTGACAAATAAAGTGCTGCCGATGATCGCCAACGGTTAATCATTCTGTCTGATCGCTCTCAGAAAGTATATCCCACACCGACCGCGCCGAACCATTGACTGGCGCTGCCGCGGATCGATGTGACCGGGGACCTTTTCGGATCGCCGAGCATCCGGGAATAGCTGCCGAGAAAGATCAGGCCGAACCCGCCATTGGTCACGTCGCCGTCGAGATCGACAGCGGTCAGCACCGTTGCTCCGACATTTTTCCAGCCGCTGGTGGCGGTAAAGACCGGCAGGCCGCTGGCTGCTGATCCGGCAGGTGAAATGCTGAAATAATAGTCGGCATAGTCATTGTCGACATATTCGCCGCTGATCGCCAGGCTGGTGACGACACCGCGGCTGAGCGGGGTAAAATAGGTCAGGCTGGGGAATACGACCATCCCGTCATGCGCACCCGCGACATCCCAGCGCAGATCAACCTGTGCGGTCAGCGAGTCATAGGGGTTGAGCACGCGATTGACCTGAAGCCCCGCGAAGGGACCAATTTCGACAGCGAAATCCAGTTTGCCGAGAGAGCTCACCACGGGATCCTTGATCGAATTCTGCCGATCGAACCGCGCCCGCACCACCGGACCAAATATAAAGTCGACTTTCGCGCCCTTCTCGTCGGGGATAAAATCGAATGCAATGCCCGGACCGCGGGGCTGAAAATCCACGCCGCCGTAGCTGCCCAGAACAACCGGCAGCGGGGAAAACGTGTAATTATCCGATCCTTCGTAACTCGGGCCGATCGCCACCCCGATGCCCGCAGTCAGATAGTCGCCATCGAAGACCGACTGCTCGACCGGCATCGGCGGTGGGACTGCCTGTGCCAGAAGCGGGGAAGACACCACGAAGCCGAGAGAAATCACCGCAGCACGGCAAAGGATGTTCGATTTTTTCAAGACTATTTCCAATCCGGTTTCACAACAGTCAAACGCGCCAAGATAGCAACGGTTCCATCGCCAACATAGGCCCGATCCAGCGTTTGACAAAGTGCTTCTGTTCAAGGCCAGTCCCATGGCATTGTTTTGGGCAGCAAAACATTGCCGATCCCACACTGACGCCATGCCGCTGTGCATCGTTCCGAAGTCCGGCCTCGGCAAATCGCATCCCGATCCCTTTGAACGGTTAATCTTCGCCGGATTACAGGATATATTTCATCCGAACCGCATAATGGGCATCGTCGGCGCCGACGGTGAATTGCGCTGATTTGAATTTTGGCGGGCCCATGCCGATTTTGGGATTGCGGGAAAAGCCAAAACCTTCACGCGGCAGGAACAGACGCAAGTCCATTTTTCCATTGGCATTTTCGTCGTGAACCAGCGCCACGGCATAAGTACCCGGCTTCACGCCCGCAATATGAATGCTGTCGGCCCGGGAGGCGGAAATCTTCAACTTGCGGGCTTTTTTATCTTTGGTGCAATCGGGAAAATATTCCGGATTTGCGCTCAGACACACCAGAACATCGCCCTTGTCGGAGCGCAAACCGGTGATCGCGAGATCGATCGAGGCCGAAAGCGCTGCTGCAGGCGCAACCGGTGCTTCACCCGCGGACGCGCTTGCCCCCAGCATCACCGCCGAAACGGCTCCCAATATCGGCAAGGCCGATATCCGTGCCGCAAATCCTGTCCCAAAAGCGAAAATATAACCCATAATTACCTCTATACAACTCGTGATGTTTCTCATGGTGGGTCGCGGTTATCAGCCACTTTCCCGGTCGCCCGCGGACCAGCCAGCGCGGGAACATTTCCCAACCCATGTGATTGGATACGCCCATAACCGTCATCACCAGCAATAGCAGCCCCAAAACGCCAACATGAATCGGTAGCGCGATGACCAGAGCCGGAATCACGATGGCTCCACTCACTGCCTCGACCGGATGAAAACTCATCGCGGCCCAGGCCGTGGGCGGGCGACTGTCATGGTGGACGGCGTGGGCGATCTTGAACCATTGCGGCCGGTGAAACAGCCGGTGAGTCCAGTAGAACCAGGTGTCGTGCAGGAAAAGAAACAGCAAGAGCGACAGCGGCAAATACCACAAGGGGTATAATTCCGGGTCGGTGTAAATCTTTGTCCAGCCAGCATTTTGCCAGCCCCATGCGACAATTCCCGCCGGCACGCCGTAGATCGCGGCAGACAGGAGAGACCAGCGAATTTCGCGGGCAATCTGCGGTTTCAGCTGATCATAATGACCTGGCCGCACCCGGCCGGTCAACCAGGCAAAGAAACCGCTGGTCAGCAGATAGCGCCCGCCGACGATAAGTGTCATGGCGAGGGCCGAAAGCAGGATAGCAAGGGCATAGTCCATTGCCGGGGAATATGGCGCTGATCGCCGGGGGGCAAGGCCTAAAGCATGAATCGCATACATGCTTTCAGACAGGCTTTCGCCAGTCTTCCCCATCGGCTAGGGCAATAGGATGCCGAGCAACACGCCCACTTCAACCCCTTATGATTTGGCAATCGCCGGCGGCGGTCTGGCGGGCGGTCTGGTTGCTCTGGCATTGGCAAAATTGCGGCCCGAATTGAATATTGCCCTGATCGAGGCGGAGGACCATTTCGGCGGCAATCATATCTGGTCCTTTTTCGAAAGCGATGTCGAACCGGAACATCGCTGGCTGGTCGATCCGTTACTTTCCCGCCAGTGGGACGGCTATGATGTGCATTTCCCGAAATATAACCGCAGTCTGAGCAACGGTTATTTTTCGATTGAATCGAAGAACCTCGACCGGGAATTGCGGAAGCGGCTGCCGTCCAGAGCACTAAAGACCGGACATAAGGCGGGAAACGTCGATCATGGCCGAGTGCAGCTCGCAGATGGTACAGAAATATCGGCGCAAGCCGTGCTGGATGTGCGCGGCGGAGGCGATGTGTCCGCGCTGGAGATTGGCTGGCAGAAATTTTGCGGTCAGATGCTTCGGCTGAAAAATCCGCATGGTCTTGATCGGCCCGTTATCATGGACGCGACGGTCGAGCAGATTGACGGCTACCGGTTCATCTATTGCCTGCCGTTCAGCGACACCGAAATTTTCATCGAAGACACTTATTATGCCGACAAGCCGGATCTCGACAGCGCAACATCCCATGCCCGGATTGCCGAATATGCGGCTGCCCGAGGATGGCAAATCGAGGCGGTGCTGAGCGAGGAAAAAGGCCGGCTTCCGGTCATCTACGGTGGCGATTTCGAGGCTTTCTGGAAAGCCAACAAAGGGGTCGATGCGCGAGCCGGAGCAAGAGCCGCACTGATTCAGCCGATTACCAGCTATTCCCTGCCGATGGCGGTCAGAACCGCGGTTCTGATCGCCGAAATGCCCGACATCACGCAGGACAGGCTCGACAGGATGCTGCGCGATCTGGCGACGCAGCATTGGAAGGATGGCAAATTCTACAGACTGCTCGCCGCCTTTCTGTTTCTGGGCGCCGATCCCGAAAAGCGCTACAAGACACTGGAACATACCTATGCCAAGGACGAACAGTTGCTTGCCCGCTTTTATGCTGGCAAATCGACCAGGATCGATCAGGCCAGCCTTCTGTCCGGCAAACCGCCCATTCCCGTGTCCCGCGCCATTCGCCTTTTGTTAAAATATAGATGAGTATTCCTGTTCCATGAGTGATGTTGCAAAATCCCAGAATGAATTGTTCAAGAAGGCGGCCGTGATCGGGTCCGGCTTTGGCGGTCTGGCGCTCGCCATCCGGCTGCAGTCGGCTGGCATCCAGACAACGATATTGGAGGGCCGCGACAAACCGGGCGGGCGCGCTTATTATTGGGAAAAAGAGGGCTTTATCTTTGACGGCGGCCCGACCGTGATCACCGACCCCGACTGCCTGTCGCAGCTGTGGGAACTGACCGGCAATGATATGGCGAAAGACATAGAGTTGCTGCCGGTGTCGCCGTTCTACCGGCTCAACTGGCCGGACGGCACGAACTTCGACTATGTCAACGATTCCCAGGAGCTTTACGCCAATATAGCGGCGATCGAGCCGGATGATGTCGAAGGCTACAAGAAGTTCCTGGAATATAGCGGCGGGCTCTATGAAGAAGGCTATGTCAAGCTCGGCACCAAGGCGTTTCTCGATTTCAAGTCAATGATCAAGGCCGCCCCTGCGCTGATGAAATTTGAAGCCTATCGCTCGATTTATGCCAAGGTTTCCAGCTTTGTGAAGAACGAGAAACTACGCGAGTTTCTCTCGTTCCAATCACTGCTGGTGGGCGGCAATCCGATGAAAACCAGCGCGATTTACGGCCTGATTCACAAGCTGGAACGGCTCGGCGGAGTCTGGTTTGCCAAGGGCGGGACCAATATGCTGATCGCCGCGATGGTCAAGCATTTCGAGCGGATTGGCGGTGTGATCCGGCTTGATGATCCGGTGACGAAGATCGATACTATCGGCGACCACGCTTCGGGCGTCACTTGCAAATCGGGCTGGAGCGAACAGTTTGACGCCGTTGCCTCCAACGCCGATGTGATGCACAGCTACCGCGATCTTCTTGGCCATAAACATCGCAGCGAAACCGTCACCGCCAAACTGAAGAAGAAGAAATATTCGCCGTCGCTTTTTGTCGTCCATTTTGGCCTGAAGGGCAGCTGGCCGGGCATCCCGCACCATATGATCCTGTTCGGACCGCGCTACAAAGGCCTGCTCGAGGATATTTATGACAATGGCGTGCTGCCCAGCGATTTTTCGCTCTATCTACACCATCCCACGGTCACCGATCCCGAAATGGCACCCGAAGGGCACAGCACATTCTATGTGCTTGCGCCGGTACCCCATCAGGGCAAGCTGCCGATCGACTGGGAGGTGATGGGACCGATCTACAAGAAGCGCATTCTCGACGAAATCGGCAAGCGCCTGATCCCCGACATTCATGACCGCATAATCACCAGTTTTCACTACACGCCGCAGGATTTCGGCACCGACCTCAATGCCCATCTCGGCAGCGCGTTCAGTCTGGAACCCTTGCTCACGCAAAGCGCATGGTTCCGGGTCCACAATCGGGACGATGTGATCGATAATCTCTATTTTGTCGGTGCCGGCACCCATCCGGGCGCGGGCATTCCCGGTGTGGTTGGCAGCGCGAAGGCAACGGCGGAGCTGATGCTGGAGGATCTGGGGTGACTGCTTTTTGCGTTCGCACTGAGCCTGTCGAAGGACGGTTTCTACACACCACAGGCACTTCGACAGGCTCAGTGCGAACGGTTTTCTTCCGCCCAACGTCATGAACCGCGCCAATCTCATCCTCTACGCCAGAACGAGTATCGAGCGCGGGTCAAAATCCTTCTCCCGAGCCTCGAAACTTTTCTCGCGGCAGACGCGGGAACGCGCGTGGCTGCTCTATTGCTGGTGCCGCGCCTGCGATGATCTTGCCGACGGGCAGGATCATGGTCATGGCATGTCGACAGTGCAAAATCCGGAAAAGACAATCGCCGTGATGCGGATGTTGACCGAGCGCGCGCATGGCGGCGAGCAAACCGGCAATCCGCCGTTTGACGCCTTTGGAATCGTCGCGCAGGAATGCAATATTACCCTTACTCTGGCCAATGACATGATCGATGGTTTCGCACTGGACGCCTGCGGATGGCGACCGGAAACCGAGAATGATCTGCTTCAATATTGCTATCATGTCGCTGGCACGGTCGGTTGCATGATGGCGATCGTGATGGGCGTCTCTGCAAGGGATCAAGACACGCTCGACCGTGCCTGTGATCTGGGGCTGGCGTTCCAGCTTGCGAATATCGCGCGCGATGTGGCCGAGGATGCACAGGCCGGGCGGTGCTATTTGCCGAAAACCTGGCTTGTCGAAGCACAAATCGATCCTGATGATATCATGGCTCCGGACCGCCGGGATGCGTTGATCATCCTGGTCAACCGGCTTTGCGATCTGGCGGGAGTTTATGAAGCGTCCGCGCGCGTGGGTGCATCGAACCTGCCGTTCCGGTCCCGCTGGGCGGTACTGGCCGCCGCCGGGATTTACGGCGATATCGGGCGAGCGATCAAAAGTAGTGACGGCGCTTCGCTCGAGCAGCGGATATACACCACCAAGGGCAAGAAGCTGGGCTGGATCGTGAAAGCCTTCGCGCAAGCCTTGGTCAACAGGCGCGGACGCGACCGTGAAGGGTTGTGGACGAGAGCGCGCACAGCCTAGCCGCTTGGGATCACGACCTATTCGTCGGCGCCATTATCAGTGACATATCTGCCGATCCGCTGCACGGCCTGGTCATATAGATTTTGTGAGCAACACAGGACGCCGAGCGCCTTGCCATGTGTCCCATTGTAGACCAGCGTTTCGCCGAGCGCGTTGGTGACACTGGCCCCCGCCTCGGCGGCGATAACATGGGCGGCGGCAATGTCCCATTCATGGCCCCAGCGGGTGGAAGCAACGACATCTGCCCGGTCGTCCGCTACCATTGCCATTCTGAGCGCGATACTGTTCGGTTTTGACACCGGCTTCAGATTGAGTCCCGGCGGCAGATCTTCCGCCGGGATGCGAGAGCCCTCATATTGCTGCCGATGGCTGGCGATCAGGGGCCGTCCGTTGACTTCGCTGTGGCTGCCCGCTTTAGCCACCCAGAATTCCTCCATCGCCGGGGCAACGAGTATTCCGAAAACCGGTGATTCATGGTGAACCAGAGCGACGGAAACGCACCAGCCGGTCTTGCCGACCACATAGTCTTTCGTGCCATCAATCGGATCGACCACCCAGGTCAGTTCAGCACCGGCCCCGCTATGATCGATATGGGTTTCCTCCGAAAGCCAACCGGCTTCGGGCAGCAGCTTTCCGAGTTCGGATCGCAGAAACCGGTCGACCGCGAGATCGGCATCGCAGACAATATGCCCCGGTGATTTTTCCCAGGCCTTGTCGGCTTTCCTGCCCAGTTTCCAATCGCGCATGGCGATCGCCCCGCTCTCCTTGGCGATCGCTATGACCCGATCGAAATCTATGTCAGCCACGCGTTTCTCCGTTAGCCCTGAGCTTGTCGAAGGGCGTTTCCAGTCCGATAGCGTGGTTCGACAAGTTCACCACTGATGGATTTGCTCAGCCACCGGCCACCGTCATGCTGTCGGTGCGCAAAGTCGGAACGTTGACGCTGTAGCGATATTCCAGATCATCGGCAGCGATCAGGCTTTTGAACATGTCTTTCAGATTGCCGGCAATCGTAATTTCCGAAACCGGCGGTCCGATCTCGCCATCGGTAATCAGGAAACCGCCCGCGCCCCGGCTATAGTCGCCGGTGACCGGATTGACCCCCATGCCGATCAGCTCGGTGATATAGACGCCGTGCTTGATATCCTTGATCAGGTCCGCCTTGCTGACCGAACCATTGCCCATATGCAGATTGGTGACACTCACACCCGGTGCGCCACCGACGCCGCGCGAAGCATGTCCGGTCGGCTGCAATCCCAGTTGGCGGGCCGAGGCGCTTTCCATGAGCCACTGGGTCAGGCGACCATTGTCGATTAGTTTGGTCTTCGCGGTGGGCAGGCCTTCGCCGTCAAAGGCCTTTGACCGGAGACCGCGCTTGCGATGGGGACAGTCGATAATCGTCAGGGCGCTGTCAAAGACCTGCGTATCAAGCGCATCCAGCAGGAAGCTGGTTTTGCGCGCGATACTGCTGCCCGCAATGGCGCCGACAAAATGGCCGAGCAGGCTGTTGCCGACGCGGGGATCATAGACGACGGGCATGGCACCGGCGGCAAAATCCACCGGGTTGAGCCGCGAAACCGCTCGCTCGCCCGCTTCCTTGCCGATATTTTCGGGAGCCTCGAGATCTTCCAGAAAGCGCACGCTGTCATAGGCATAGTCGCGTTCCATGCCATCGCCCTCCCCCGCGATAACGCTGGCCGACAGGCTGTAACCGCTGGTTGAATAGGCACCGGAAAAGCCGTGGCTCGTCGCCAGGGCGACGATGCTGCGCCCGGCGCTCGCTCCGCCGCCTTCGCTGTTGGTGACACCCTTGACCGCTCGCGCTGCATCCTCTGCCTTTAAAGCCAGTTCGCGCAACAGCTCGGGTTCCGGGTCCTGTCCGTCATCGCCGTCGATGGGATGGGGTTCGGATTTCAGCAGCAGTTGTTCGGGCGCGAGTCCCGCATATTGGTCTTCCGGTGCCTCTCTGGCCATATCCAGAGCACGTCCGACCAAGGCAGAAAGAATCTTCGGATCCATATCGGATGAGGACACGGTTGCAGAACGCTTGCCGACAAAAACCCTGAGGCCAATTTCTTCGCCTTCCGACCGCTCGACATCTTCCAGATTTCCGAGACGGATTTGCACCTGGGTCGCCGCATCGCAGACATAGATAGCGTCAGCGGCATCGGCACCTGCTTTTTTGGCTTGGGATATGAGGGCGTCGGCGCGGTCCTGCGCTTCTGTAGGTTTTAGCATGCGCCGGACATAGGTACGGCGTCCCGCAAGGTCAACGATGCGGTGTCAATTGGGAAAGAATCGATAGCCGGTTTTCAGAACCCGGGTTCTAGAGCATCGGCCCAACGGCCTTGATCAGACCGACGAAGACAAATGGCAGGCCGATAGCCAACGACCACAGGACCACCTGATCGGAACGGAATTTTGCGGCCATGCTCTGCTCGGACAACCCGCTGCTGCCCATATCCATCCAGCGTTTTTCGAATTTGCGGCAGAAAGGAATGATCACGGCAACCAGCACCACCAAACCGAAATAGGGGGCGATCGACATGCCCTTGGTTTCGATGAAGCTCAGCACGAAGAAAATTTGCGCCATCGTGTAGACCAGCAACGCCGCCGCGCAATTGTTGCTCATTTTCTTGTCCCAGCGAACGCCGGTTTTTTGCACATCATGACGTGCGTGGTTCTTGCTCACCGACTTGCGGGGTGCTGCTGCAACCATATTCATTCCCCTCAGAATATCTTCTCCAACCGTCGCCGGTAGTTTGCCCCCGTGCGATGGTCTAAAACACTATACCCTATTTCGAACAAAAGCAAAATATACCCTTTTCTGGGATTGGGACAGTTTGAATTTACGTTTTTGAATCCATTGCGATCATTGGCCTGACCTTTCCCACAGATCGGAAGTGGGTCTTGGCTGACCAGATATCTAACTTAGGGTCGTCACATGATTCAACTTACCCCTTATCGTCGATATTCATCATTCATCGGCACTTCATGTTATTCATAATAACAGCATTCGTTTGGAAGGTGGGGAGATTCTGATGAAGCGATTTGCATACGCGATTTCTGCCCTTGCAGCATTCGCTGCCAGTTCTGATTCAGCAAAAACGCAGAACCGGCCACTGGCCGAGATATTCGCAGCTCCGATAATAATCGAGCGAGAGGCATCCGTCACACATCTTCCGGTCGAGTTGCGCAACGGTAAATTGCACATCGAGGCAACGGTTGATGGCCGAACTGGCGGATTCCTGTTCGACACTGGTTCGCCCACGGTATTCACGAAGCGATTTGCAGATACCCTCGACCTAGAAGTCGTCGGAACTAACATTGGGGCAGATTCTCACGGGAAGCAGGTGATGATGGAAATTGCCATTGTTGATCGGCTGACACTCGGAAATTTGACTTTCCGCAAGGTGCCGGTACTCATCCACGACTTTTCAAATAATGACATGGGCCGGTGCCTGATTGGCAACGGCCTGATTGGATCAGAGATTTTTTCCGCCAATGCGTGGCGTATCGACACACAGGCGAAACGCCTGTCGATTGCCCAAAGCGCTAGCGACCTTCCTGCGCTGACAGGAGAAACCCTGAGCACAGCGCTCTACGATACAGGCTATCCTCATGCGCCAATCATCGACTATTCCGTTGGAGATCTTGCCGACAAGGCGATGTTTGATACCGGCAATGGCGCCAATATCTCATTCTTTGAAAAAGCTGCAGATCACCCGTCCGTGCAAGCTTCTATTGTTCCTGGCACGCGCGCGCGGGGCGAGGGTTACGAAGGCGAATCCGCAGGGGGCCTAAGCAAGCGCGGTCCATTGAGACGCTTTGAAACCGCTGAAGTATCTTTTTCGTCCGGAAAACTCGATGCAACAGAGTCGATCGTCCGCATCATGCCGCCGACGCTGTTCGGCGCCGGCTTGCTAAGAAGTTACATCGTGACACTCGATTATCCGGGCAAGCAAATGTTTCTTGAAAAACGAACCGAACCCGAGGCAATTCGTCCCGATCCCGGGTACGGGATCGCCATGATCGATGGTCGAGCGGTAGTGAGCAGGCTATTTGCCGGATCTGCGGCGGACCGTGCGGGATTAAAACTGGGCGACCATGTGGTTGAAGCACAAGGCCACCCGCTAACACAGACCGACGGGGCAGGATATTGTGACACGGTAAACTGGCTGGTGGGCGACTTCGATCCTCGTGAACCTACCAAGCTGTCCGTTAAGCGGAATGACGGTTTGCACCGATTCAATCTGCCAGCGGTCGAGTAAGCCTTGTCGGATAAGCCGATGGCGATCCGCTCGCTCGCTCCTCGCGTCCGGCCTGGCCATTATCGAGATTAGCGCAAATTTTCCGCAACTAGCCGAGAGCCGGATTTCATACTGACCCACCGATCCTTTCCGGGCCAATTATATTGCGCGCAGGCGGTTCCGCTTGCCAAAAATTCCAACATGCGACAGAATCGGTCTTTAATCGCAATTCAAAAATCGGGGACCATCCGCATGACCAACCTCCTGGCCGAACCGCTGTCTTTGCCCTGTGGTGCCACGCTGCCCAACCGGATCGGCAAGGCCGCGATGACCGAAGGCTTGGCAAGTCCGGACGGTATACCGACGGAGGAACTGGAACGGCTATACGGCATCTGGTCCGACGGCGGGGCGGGCATGCTGCTGAGCGGCAATATCCAGATTGATCGCGACCATCTCGAGCGGCCCGGCAATGTTGTCATCGACGGCCCGGCGAACGATGACATGATGGCGGCGCTGCAAAGATTGGCACAGGCCGCTACCCGCAACGGCAATCATTTCTGGGCACAGATCAGCCACGCCGGCCGGCAGACACAGAGCAATGTCAACAAACATCCCAAGGCGCCATCGGCGGTCAAGCTCGGCCTGCCCGGCGGGCAATTTGGTGAACCGGTTGCGCTGACGGTGGAAGAAATTGACGAGCTGGTCGACCGTTTCGCGCTGGCCGCCAAAACCTGTCAGGCGGCGGGCTTCACCGGCGCGCAGATCCATTCCGCCCATGGCTATCTGCTCAGCAGTTTTCTGAGCCCTCGGGCCAACCTGCGCACCGACAAATATGGCGGCAGTCTGGAGAACCGGGCGCGCTTCCTGCTCGCCGTCGTGGCAAAAACGCGCGCGGCTGTCGGTCCCGATTTCCCGATTTCCGTCAAGCTGAACAGCGCCGATTTCCAGAAAGGCGGGTTCAATTTCGACGACAGCCTGCAGGTGGTAAAGTGGCTGGAGCAGGCTAGCGTCGATCTGGTCGAAATTTCCGGCGGAACCTATGAACAGCCCGCGCTGATGGGGGCCGACGGTATCGAAGAGAAAGAGCAGCAGAATGTCGCCCCCTCGACCAAGGCGCGCGAGGCCTATTTCGTCGATTTCGCCAAGGCGATGCAGGAGGCGGTCACGGTTCCTCTGATGGTAACCGGTGGTTTCCGAACCCGCGCGGCAATGGAAGCCGCGCTCGCCAGTGGCGCCGCCGATCTGATTGGCCTGGGCCGTCCGATGTGCGTGATGACCGATGCTCCCAGGCAATTGCTGGAAGGCCTGGAAGAATTACCGCGTTACGAGGACGATCTTCGACTGGTCCCCGATTGGCTGGGCTTTCTCATGCGTTTTCAGATGATCAAGGCGGTCGCCGGCTTTGCGGTCATTTTCTGGTTCTACGAACAGCTCGAAAATCTTGGCAAGAGCGGGAAGACCGATCGGGGGCTGAGTGTGTTCAAGGCGTTTCAGGCCGTCGAAAAACGCAACAAACGGCTGCTGGGGGCGCGCAGCCCGCGCTGAGCAGCGCCAACGGCTTGCCGGCAGGGACGCGGACTAATCGAGCTCCTCTTCGCGAAGCGCCTTGCGATCGAGCTTTCCGATCATCGTTTTGGGCAGGCTTTCCCGCACCACAACATCCGCCACCCGCTCATGCTTGCCGATCTGGGGGTTGAGCCAGTCCTTGAGTTGCTCGCCGGTAACGGCCATTCCCGGATTAAGCGCAACGTAGGCCTTGGGGCTCTCGCCGCGATAGGTGTCGGGGACACCGATCACCAGCGCTTCCTTGACCGCTTCATGCTTGTAGAGCACTTCCTCGACCTGACTAGGGAAGACCTTGAACCCGCCGACCGAGATCATGTCCTTCAAACGGTCGACAATCTTGATATAGCCATCCTCGTCGATCGTCGCGACATCTCCGGTGCGCAGGAAGCCATCGACAAACACCTGTTCATCTTCCGCCGGCAAGTTCCAGTAACCCTTCATCACCTGCGGGCCGGAGAATATCAATTCCCCTGGCTCGCCTTCTGGTGCAGGCTGGGTCGGATCGCCCTTGTCTACCAGTTTCACAATGGTTGCCGGGACCGGCTGTCCAATCGTGCCGGGCTTGTTGAGCCCCATATAGGGGTTGGCGCTGACCACGCCGCAGCTTTCAGTCAGGCCATAGCCTTCGACCAGCTTTGCCCCGGTCTTCGCCTCGAATTTCTTCTTGAGCTCCATCGGCAATGGCGCGCCGCCCGACACACAGACTTTGAGCGAAGAAAAATTGGTCTTGTCGATATCGGGGTGGTCGAGCAGCGCCTGATACATGGTCGGCACGCCGGGCATCGCGGTAATCTTCGCGCGCGTGATCGCCTTCAATGTCTGCTTGGCATCGAAGCGTGGCAACATGACGATCTCTCCCCCGCGTTCGACGGTGCGATTGAGTACGGCGCTGTTGGCGAAGACGTGGAAGAACGGCAGCACGCCCATCACCCGATCCGGCTCCTCGAGAAAGGGGTCGATGCCGTTGATCTGCCGGGCATTGGCGGTCAGATTCTGATGACTGCACATCGCACCTTTGGGCGTACCGGTGGTACCGCCGGTATATTGCAGCAACGCAATATCCTTGTCCGGATGAATATTGGGTGCTTTGTAGTTGCCGTCATTGTTGATCAAATCCGAGAAGACGGTGATCCGGTCATCTTCGGGTTGCGGGCTGTTCTCCTTGCGGCGAAACAGCGAATAGAACAGCGCTTTGCCGGCCGGCAGCGCACCGGAGACGCTCCCGACCACCAGACGTTCCAGACTGGACTGCTGGAGCACCTGATAGGCCGTCGGGAAAACCGCGGTGGCCGAAAGCGTGAACAGGATCTTTGTCCCGCTATCTTCGACCTGATGGCTGAGCTCATCCGTCGTATAGAGCGGCGAGAAATTGACGACCGTCGCCCCGATCGCCATCGCGCCATAATAAGCGCTGACATAATGCGGGACATTGGGCAGGAACAGGCCGATCCGATCACCTTTCCGGATACCCAGATCCTGAAGCCCCTTGGCCACACGGGTAACCCCGGAAGCGACTTCCGAATAGCTGTATTTACGCCCCATGAAATCGAGCAGATTGGCATCGCCGCGCCGACCCGCCGAACGGAAAAACATTCCGGGCATCGACAGAGGCGCGTAGAACTGGTCCCACGGGGTGGGGTGATTATAGCGGGATTTCCAGATCGGTGGCTGGGTTGGATATTTTTCAGTCATTGACAATTATGTAAGTGAAGCCGCTTGAACTGACAATCAAAATTGCGGGTTAATGGCTCCCTTTCTGCGGGGCCAGCGTGTAGGGAATGAACAAATGTCCGAATCCAGTTCTCCCCCTGCCGCAAAATCATCCCTGGTCTTCGTTTTTCTCGTCGTGCTGATCGATATGCTCGGCTTTGGCATCATCATGCCGGTATTGCCGAAGCTGATCACGAATATCACCGGCGACACGGTCTCCAACGCAGCAGTCTATGCCGGCTGGCTGGCTTTCGCTTACGCAGCGATGCAATTTGTCTTTGGTCCGATCGTCGGAAATCTGTCGGATCGCTACGGGCGGCGACCGGTACTGCTGGGAGCATTGGGCGGTTATGCCATCGCCTATGTCCTGATGGGATTTGCGCCGTCGCTTCTCTGGCTGTTTGTCGCGCGAATCATCGCCGGAATCATGGGTGCCAGCTTCAGCACCGCCTATGCCTATATCGCCGATGTCTCTTCGGCCAAGCAACGGTCGCAGAATTTCGGTCTGATCGGCGCCGCCTTTGGACTGGGGTTCATCTTCGGCCCGGCGATTGGCGGCATATTGGGCGAATATGGCACTCGCCTGCCCTTTTTTGCGGCCAGCCTTTTGGCTGTCATCAATCTGCTTTTCGGGTTTTTCATGCTCAAGGAAAGCCTGCCTCCCGAAAAACGGCGGCCTTTCAGGATGGCCCGCGCCAATGCTCTGGTCGCGCTCAAGGGGCTGCATGGCCAGAACAAGATCGTCTTCTGGTATGCGGCGGCCCTGACCGTCTGGATGACCGCCCATGTCGTCTATCCAATCATCTTTGCCTTTTATGCGATCGAAGCCTTTGGCTGGAGCGAATTGACCGTGGGACTGGCGCTGGCCTGCGTCGGTATCGGCGCGGCTATCGTTCAGGGCCTTTTGATCCGCGTTCTGATTCCGCGCATCGGCGAACGCAATGCGGTGATTATCGCCGCTCTCTCGATGGCGATTAGTTCCGTCTTCTATGTTGTCGCGGGACCAAATCAAGGATGGCTGATATTCGTCGCCATTCCGATTGGCGCGCTCCAGGGGCTGTTTCAGCCCTCGATCAATGGGCTGATGAGCAATGCTGTATCCGATGAAACGCAGGGCGAGCTGCAGGGCGCGGTGGCGAGCCTGCAAAGCATCGCGTCGGTGATCGGGCCACCGATGTTTGCCGCAGTCTTCGCGGCCTTCACGGTAGCGGGAAGTCTCTACTATCTGCCCGGCGCGCCATTCGGATTGGCGGGGATTATTTCGCTGGCTGCGCTCGCCATATTCCTGCGTGGCTACGCACTGCACTGCACCAGCGGCGAGGTTGAGCCGCCACCGGATGCGAAAACTTTCGCTGGCTGATCCGCGTCAATCGACCTGACCATTGCGAAAAGCGCCTTTCAGACGGCGCTGTACCAGGCGGTGCCGTCCTTCATTTCAAGACTGGCACGTCCGGTATATTCCAGATGCCGCAGGGTCGCCATTGCCTCTCCGCTGGCCATGCCGACAACATCCGGCGTGATCGGACGCTTGAACAGGTAGGGAAAGCTGTCGACCACCCGCTTGGGGCTTTCGCGCAGACCCTGCTCGAGATCATCGAGCGCCTCGTTATGGCGCATCGCCAGCGCGTCGAGCCGCTGATGCGCGCCCAGAAACGGACGGCCATGGGCGGGCAATATAAGCAGTTCATTGTCCAGTTCGGCGCGGAACCGGTCGATACTCGCCAGCCATTCGCCCAGCGGGTCGCTGGTCGGCTCGCTCAGCATCGTCGAGATATTCGATGTGATCCGCGGTAATATCTGGTCGCCGGAGATCATCACCTTGGCCGCGTCATCGATCAGGCAGGCATGTTCGGGCGTGTGGCCGTTGCCGATCATCACCCGCCATTCGTGGTCGCCGGTTCTCAGTCTGGTCCCCTCTTCCATCCGGATGTGACCGATCGGCAGGTCCGAGACGGCCCGGGCAAAACGTCCCCAGCCCTTGGCGGCGAAATCATCGATCAGATTCTGATCCCAGCCGCAGAAACGCCATTCATCCAGTGCCTCTTGCGGCACGCCATCGCGCTTGTCGGCGATCAGCATCTTGGTCAGCATCCATTCGGTGCGATTCATGTGCAGGGGAACCTTGAACCGCTTGGCCAGCCAGCCGGCACAACCGACATGATCGGGATGATAATGGGTGACAATGATCCTGGTTGCGCTCTGCCCCTGCAGCGCGCCCTCTTTGAACAGATGTTTCCAGGCCTCGATCACCTGCGGCATGAACAGTCCGGTATCGGCAATGGCAAATCCGGCGCTGCCATCGGCATGACGGTCTGCCAGCACCCAGTTGTTGATATGGCCAAGCGGACCGGGCACCGGCGTGCGGGTCCAGCCGATGCCGGGCATCAGTTCAAAATATTCGCCGAATTTCGGTTCATATTCGCCGAGCGGATAGGTCAGACCGTCCGATTCAATGGGGTCAAAACCATGATCGGCGAGCATCACATCATAAGCCAGCGGTTTTCGAGGAGCATCCATGGCCCAGCCATAGCCCCTCGACCACGGAAAGCGCAAGCGAGTTTAATCGGTTGATTAAACTGGCTTTGACGCAAATCGTGACGGGTTAGCTGTCCTTGAAAAGAGTCTCTGCCGTATGGACAACGGGAGCGTCGTCTTCCTCGTCGGATTCACCGGACAGAGCGGCTTCGGCATCACGTGCCGCTTGCGCGCGTTCTTCACGCAATTCAGCGATCAGCGCTTCCTTGTCGCCACCAAATTTGGTGTCATCTTCCACTTCGGGCTCGATACCAGCCTTTTTCGCGGCCTTGGCAACAACAGCGTCAAGCTCGCGCTGTGAGCACAGGCCGAGGGTCACGGGATCTTTCGGCACGATATTGGCGATATTCCAATGCTCGCGCTCGCGGATGGCGTTGATCGTCGTCCGTGTGGTGCCGATCAGCTTGCCAACCTGGGCATCGGAAATTTCCGGGTGGTTGCGCAACAGCCAGGAGATACCATCGGGCTTGTCCTGACGCTTGGAAACCGGTGTGTAGCGGGGTCCCTTGGTCCGGCGCACCTGATCCGGTCCCTTTTGCAAGACCATCCGGTAGTCCGGATCTTTCTCGGCTTTTTCGATTTCCTCGTGGGTCAGTTCGTGCGCCTGCACCGGATCGCGACCGGTATATTTGGAGCTGGCGAGATCGTCGGCCATCGCATTGACTTCCAGAATATGGATACCGCAAAATGCGGCAATCTGGTCAAAGCTGAGCGCTGTATTGTCCACCAGCCAGCTGGCGGTTGCATGCTGCATAAGAGGAGTTGCTTGTTCGGCCATGATGGCTTCCTTCCGATAGCTGGCGTTTCTGAGCCAGCGGCAATATAAAAATAAAGGGCCGCCCCCTTGCGGAGACGGCCTGTTGGTAACCTATGTAGGATGTTTGGAAGGAGTCGGCAAGATATTTGGCTAAACGCGCGCAAAAATCGCCTTGGCCAGTATCCGGCGGGACATGTTGTACTCCAGACGCCGTTCCCGTGTAGCCCGATCGCTCATATCATTATCCGACGGTCAGCACGATCTTCCCGATATGATCACCGGCCTCCATATGGGCATGGGCTTTCGCCGCATCCGCCAGAGCAAAGCTCTCATCCATCACCGGTTTCAATTTGCCCGCTTCCACATCGGGCCAGACATATCGGTACAATTCATCGGCCAGCAGCGCCTTGCGTTCCGCCGACTGCGGTCGGAGCGTCGAACCGGTGAGGATCAGGCGCTTCATCATGACGTGCGCCATGTTGAGCGTGGCCTGCACTCCGCCCTGAACCGCTATGGTCACATGACGGCCATCTTCTTTCAGACATTGCAGATTGCGCGCGACATAGTCACCGGCGACCATATCGAGCACAACTTCGACCCCTTGCCCGCCGGTAATCTTCTTGATCTCCTCGACAAAATCCTGGCTCTTGTAGTTGATTGCATGATCGGCGCCGATCTGTTTGGCTGCGGTGCATTTCTGGTCGCTGCCGCAGGTCACAATGACGGTCAGACCGAACAGCTTGCCGAGCTTTATCGCCATCGTGCCGATACCGCTGGTGCCGCCATGGACCAGAACCGTTTCATCTTCCCGAGCAAAACCGCGATTGAACAAATTGCTCCAGACGGTAAACAGTGTCTCTGGTAGCGCCGCTGCTTCGGCCATGGTCAGGCAGTCCGGAACCGGCAAGCATTGCCCGACGGGTGCAACACAAAATTCGGCATAGCCGCCGCCGTTGGTCAGCGCGCAAATCTTTCGGTCCATCCATTCCGGCTCGACGCCCTCGCCCAGCGCCACAACGGTCCCGGAAACTTCGAGGCCAGGGAGAGGCGACGCGCCCGGCGGTGCAGGATAAAGGCCCATGCGCTGAACCACATCCGGCCGGTTCACCCCGGCAGCGGCGACCCGGATCAGCACTTCGCCGCGATCCGGCTGCGGAACCGGAACGGTTTCCGATTTCAGGACTTCCGGCCCGCCCGGCTCGCTGATCACGATGGCGGTCATTTCTTTTTGCAACAATTCAGATACGGCCATTGAATATCCCCCGGAAAATATGCACCCCCATATTTCCGACCCTTATTGACAGCAAAGCGCAGGCGGTCAACATTACCCTGCAGGAGGCATGTCGATTCATGGATGATGACGAAAATCTGCCGCGCAATGTCAATGATCCCGTGGCTTTGCTGGTCAAACAGGATATCGATCCGTTATCGGTGGACGAACTGGATCAGCGGATTTCCTTGCTGGAATCGGAAATAAGCCGCTGTAAAGCGAAGAAAAACTTCGCGGTGACCCATCGTGCCAGCGCAGAAAATCTGTTCAAAAAATGATAAATGCTGGCATAAGTTAAAGCATTTGTTAACCTTGTTTAATAATAGTCGGGTTCGACCGTTCCATATTGGACCGTATAGGAGAAGAGAGACAAAAACTGGCAGCTTTGGCCAGATGCCCACAGATCCAAGGCTCCGCGCCCTTGACGTTTAAGGCTCGGCTCACGATCTATAGAGCAAGTAATTGGTTAAAGCCCGTAACCGGATAAGACAGCATCCGCATCGGCAACCGGGGCGTTAACACCGTCCCAATATTGGAGTAAAGTATATGCCATCATTCGCGGAATCACTCGAGAAAACACTGCATCAGGCGCTGAAAAATGCCTCAGACCGCAGCCATGAATATGCGACTCTGGAGCATCTTCTTCTCGCATTGATTGACGATGGCGACGCATCGCAAGTGATGAACGCCTGCGGCGTGGACCTGGGTGAACTGGAAGACGCCGTTGTTCTCTATCTCGATAGCGAGCTCGACTCGCTGAAGGTCGAAAAGGCAATTGACCCCTCCCCCACGTCCGGATTCCAGCGGGTCGTACAGCGGGCAATCCTCCATGTTCAATCGTCCGGCAAGGATGAAGTAACCGGCGCCAACGTGCTGGTCGCGCTATTTTCCGAGCGGGAAAGCTATGCGGTCTATTTCCTCCAGCAGCAGGATATGAGTCGGCTCGATGCGGTCAGCTATATCAGCCACGGTGTCGGCAAGGCCGGTCAGACCATCGAACCGGCCGAATTGTCCGGCCAGGACGGCGACGAGGACAAGAAAGAAAAGAACAAGAAAGAGACGGCACTCGACCAGTTTACCGTCAATCTCAACCAGAAAGCGGCCGACGGTCGGATCGATCCGTTGATCGGACGGCAGGCGGAAGTGGACCGGACGGTCCAGATTCTGTGCCGCCGGTCGAAGAATAATCCGCTTTATGTGGGCGAACCCGGTGTCGGAAAAACGGCGATTGCCGAGGGTCTGGCGCTGCGTATCGTTGAAGGAAATGTGCCGGATGTACTGCTTCCCGCGGTGATCTATTCCCTCGACATGGGTTCGCTGCTCGCCGGAACCCGCTATCGTGGTGATTTTGAAGAACGGCTGAAGCAGGTTGTTTCCGAGCTGGAAAAGATGCCGGATGCGGTGCTGTTCATCGACGAAATCCACACCGTGATCGGTGCCGGCGCTACCAGTGGCGGGGCGATGGATGCATCGAATCTTCTCAAGCCGGCGCTTTCCGGTGGTGTCATTCGTTGTATCGGATCAACCACTTACAAGGAATTCCGCAACCATTTCGAGAAGGACCGTGCCTTGCTGCGGCGCTTCCAGAAAATTGATATCAACGAGCCATCGGTGGAGGATACGATCAAGATCCTCGCCGGCCTGCGCGGTGCGTTCGAAGAACATCACAAGGTACGCTATTCACCCGATGCGCTGAAATCGGCGGTGGAATTGTCCACCCGCTATATCAACGACCGCAAGCTGCCGGACAAAGCCATTGACGTGATCGATGAAGTGGGCGCGATGCAGATGCTGTTGCCGCCTTCGCGCCGCAAGAAAATGATCACCACCAAGGATATCGAGGCGGTGATCGCGACCATGGCGCGGATCCCGCCCAAATCCGTGTCCAAGGACGACAAAAAAACACTGGAGAATCTGGAGAAAGATCTCAAGCGCGTGGTCTTTGGCCAGGACGAGGCGATCGGCAAGCTGGCCAGCGCCATCAAGCTGTCCCGTGCCGGGCTGCGCGAACCGGAGAAGCCGATTGGCAATTATCTGTTCAGTGGCCCGACCGGCGTCGGCAAGACCGAAGTCGCGCGGCAATTGTCGTCGATCATGGGCATTCCGCTCAAGCGCTTTGACATGTCCGAATATATGGAGCGCCACAGCGTTTCCCGCCTGATCGGTGCACCTCCGGGCTATGTCGGTTATGATCAGGGCGGTCTGCTGACCGATGCCATTGACCAGAATCCCCATTGCGTGTTGCTGCTCGACGAGATCGAGAAAGCGCATCCCGACCTGTTCAATATCCTGCTGCAGGTTATGGACAACGGCAAGCTTACCGATCACCACGGCAAAACCGTTGATTTCCGCAACGTCGTGCTGATCATGACCACCAACGCCGGCGCGTCCGACATGGCGAGAGAAGGCATCGGCTTCGGTAACATGTCCAAGGAAGATGCGGGCGAAGAGGCGGTGAAGAAAATGTTCTCGCCGGAATTCCGCAACCGTCTGGATGCGATCGTTCCGTTCGCCTATCTGCCGCCGGAAGTGGTGGCCCGGGTGGTCGAGAAATTCATTCTTGAACTCGAACTGCAGCTGGCCGACCAGAATGTCCACATCACGCTCGACGAGGATGCCCAGGCATGGCTCACCGAGCGCGGCTATGACAAGCTCTATGGTGCCCGCCCGATGGGCCGCCTGATCCAGGAGAAGATCAAGCAGCCGCTCGCCGAGGAATTGCTGTTCGGCAAGCTCAAGAACGGCGGCGAGGTCAAGGTCCATCTGAAGGACAATGCGCTGACGTTCGAAGTGACGGCGGCCGCACCCAAGGCAAAGAAAAAGAAGGCCCCGGCAAAGAAAAAGGCCGACAGCAAAACAAAATAGCCTACCCAAACGGGCCTCAAAACCCACAAAATACAAAAACGGCGTGTCTGGTCCCACGCCGTTTTTTTTGGCGTGATTTATCGAGGCGCCAGTTTCTGCTATAACCAGTGTCCAATCGGGAACAGCCGATGAGGAGAGGGAAATGAGCTATATTGACGGATTTGTGATTGCGGTTCCTACCGCCAACAAACAGAAATTTATCGATCATGCCAACACCGCAGACAGCATGTTTATCGACATGGGCGCGACAAGGGTGGTGGAATGCTGGGGCGATGATGTGCAGGAAGGCAAAACCACCGATTTCCGCAAGGCGGTGAAGGCGACCGAGGGCGAGAGCATCATCTTTTCATGGATCGAGTGGCCCGACAAGGCGACACGGGATGCCGGCATGGCAAAATTGGAGGCGATGATGGAAAATCCGGATGAAGCCGATCCACGGATGGATCCGGTGAAAAACCCGATGCCGTTCGATGGCAAAAGGATGATTTTTGGCGGTTTTGAGCCTGTCGTCATGCTGGGAGAATAGGGCGTGAGAACGATGCCCAACAAGGCACGGCATTCGCTCTGATCTGTGCGCGGGGATAGACGATCCGCGCCCATATCTGCACATAGGGAATCACTCCTGACATGATGCTGTCAGGAGGACTATGATATCCGGCGCTTGTTCATTGAAACGAAAAGGAGCAGGCAAATGACTGATATGACCCGTGATCGACTGGTTTGGGTAGAGCTTCCCGCAACCGACCTCAACCGCGCCAAAGACTTTTATGAAGCCGTTCTTGAGACAAATCTCGTCGAGGACAACAATGGCCCGCAGACCATGCAGATGATCCCCAGTGCAAATGGCGCGATGTGTGGCCATCTTTACGCTGGCAAGCCTGCAACAGCCGGTGATGGCATCACCGCGCACCTCGCGGTCCGGGGAGAGCTGACCGATGCGATGGACCGGATCAGCACCAACGGCGGCGAAGTGTTGTCGGAAACCATTTCCCTTCCGTCAGGCGCATTTTTCTATGCCAGGGATACAGAGGGCAACAGCCTCGGTATCTTCAAGTATAACGACTGATGCGCAGAGCCGACCGCCTTTTCCAGATTGTCCAGTATCTGCGCGGTGGCCGGCTCGTTACAGCTGCTAGTCTGGCCGAACGTCTGGAAGTCTCCGAACGCACCATCTACCGCGATATAGCCGATCTCCAGTCCACCGGTGTCCCCATCGATGGAGAGGCCGGCATCGGCTATATCATGCGCAGCGGCTTCGACTTGCCGCCGTTGATGTTTACCCGCGACGAAATTGTCGCGCTGGTCACCGGCGCGCGGATGGTCCGGGCATGGGGCGGCACGGCGATGATTGCCGCGGCGGAGGAAGCGCTGGTCAAAATCGAGGCGGTTCTGCCGGAAGCCGAGCGCGGTCGTGTCGGCGACACGAAAATCTTTTCGCCGCGCATGGGTCTGGCAGGACAGGCCAGAGAATTAATCGACCGCTGCGAACATGCTATTGATGCCCGGGCCATAGTGGCTTTGGATTATAGCGACGAGGAGGGCGCTACAACCAACCGAACTGTCCAGCCGCTGGGACTGTGGTTTTGGGGCAAAGTCTGGACATTGGTGGGATGGTGCGAATTGCGTAATGATTTCCGGATGTTCCGGCTCGACCGCATTTCCGACCTCTTGCCGACCGGTGATATCTACAAACCGGACCCCTCAAGATCACTCGAGGAATTTTCGCGCCAGCAGAGAGAAAAATACAAGAGGCAAATAGCCGATTCAAACCAAGAAGGAAAATGAGATGACCCTGAAATTCTATACCAACCCGATGTCGCGCGGCCAGATCGCCCGCTGGGCGTTGCACGAATCCGGTGCGGACTATGATCAGATATTGCTGGACTATGGCACGTCGATGAAAGCGGACGCCTATCTTGCGGTCAATCCCATGGGCAAGGTCCCGGCGATTGATCATGACGGCAAGATCGTGACTGAAGGCGCCGCTATCTGCGCCTATCTCGCCGAAGCCTTTCCGGACGCCGGCCTTGCGCCGACGGCCGCCGAGCGGGCAGATTATTACCGTTGGCTGTTTTTTGCGGCAGGGCCTCTTGAATCGGCGACAACCAACCGGTCGATGGGTTTTGAAGTCGAGCCGGACAAGGAGAGAATGGCCGGTTACGGCAATTATGACCAGGTTGTCGATGCGCTGGATGGTAAGCTCGAGGCGGATGACTATGTTTGTGGGCCTCGCTTTACCATGGCCGACGTCTATGTCGGCGCGCAAATAGTGTGGGGCACATTATTTGAAACCCTGCCCAAGCGGGATTCATTTGTCGCCTATGCACAACGGGTGACAGAGCGCGCCGCCTATAAATCGGCCAAGGCTGTCGATGACGCACTGATTGCAGAGAATAGCTGATCGACGATTGATCCGGAATGCAAAAAGGCCAGAGGGTCATCCCGTCTGGCCTTTTTTAACAGCTTAAGGGCGATTCATTCGCCGGTGGCTGGCAGTTCATTGTCCAGGTTCGGCTGCCCGACATCGGTCGCCGGCTGACCAACATCGGCACCAGGCTGTCCGTATTGGACACGCCAGGCTTCGAGGTCGCGCTCATATTCCTCATAAGCGAGATAGAAATTGGTGAACGGCTGTTCCAGCTCCGGTAAAGCTTGTTCTGCGAATGCATCGAGGTCGGCGGATTTGGTCACAATCGCCCGCTGGCTTATCTGCACGGCCTGATCACAGAAAGGCCGACGAAGCGGAGAGAAGGACCAGTAATTGTAGAGCTGGGTCTGATGACGGTCGTGCTCGGTTTTATATCCCGCTCCGATATCCCGCTGAAATTTCCTGATGATCGCGTTGTTGGCGTTGCGCAGGGATGCGCTGTTATTGGTAATGAATGCATTATAGTCGCCAACCAGACGCTCATAGAGCGGTCCGGTGCAGCTGAGCGCGGCGACGTTCAGCGCCGCCCGGACATGCCATAAGGTCTCGAGCGGTCCGAGATCACGATTGATGGTGTCGCGCAGGCCGTCGACGCGCAGCGCAGGTACGACCGACAAGTTGCTCGCCCCGAATGGTGGTGTCGGCGCCCGCGGCGTATATTGCGGCTGGATAACCGGAGCGGGCGGTGGTGGTGGCGGTGCCGTTTGGCAGGCGGCCAGCAAGGCCAGTCCGCCAGCTGCCAATAACAGACGAAAATCCTTCAAACGCGGCATTGTATCACTCTCCCGGAACAACTGCCGTTTCCTTATGATTCGTCCCGACAATTGTCCAGCATTTGCGATCAAATCTCGACGAACCGCCAAAAGAAAAAGCCCGACAGTTTCCTGCCGGGCTTTTTCGCAAATCTGGAACGAGGCTTTTGCCTAGTCTTGGCTGCCCATGAAGAAGAGCAGGAACTGGAACATGTTGATAAAGTCCAGATACAGGCTGAGCGCGCTCAGGACAATGGTCTTGCCGACCATGTCGGTTCCGGCGACATAGGCATACATGCTCTTGATCCGCTGCGTATCATAGGCGGTGAGACCCGCGAAGATCAGAACACCAATCGCGCTGATGACGAAGTTCATCATGGTTGATTGCAGGAAGATGTTGATCACCATCGCGACCAGCAAACCGATCACGCCCATGATCAGGAAGCTGCCCCAGGCGGACAGGTCTTTCTTGGTCGTATAACCATAGAGACTCAGGCCCATGAAGGCAGCTGCGGTTGCGAAGAATGTCTGTGCGATCGATGCGCCCGTATAGACCAGGAAGATTGTCGACATCGACATGCCCATCAGCGCCGCAAAGCCCCAGAACATCGCTTGCAGTGTGAAGGTGGAGAACTTGTTCTGCCCGAAGCTCATCGCAAATACGATGGCCAATGGCGAGAGAATGATCAGCCATTTCAGCGGACCGCCGCCGAACATGATGTCCTGAGCGAGACCGGAGCTGGCGAACAGCATCGCGACAACGCCGGTGAGCAATACACCGCTCGCCATGTAATTATAGACTTTGAGCATGTAAGTGCGCAGGCCAGCGTCAAACGCAACTTGCGTTTGCGGCGCGGTGCCCACATTGGGCTGCCCGAAGGTTGTTCTTGGGTCTTGCCAAGCCATAATATGCATACTCCTCAAATTAGCGAGCCGACAAACTGGCTCTCTTGGTCCCAATATCGGGTAATAGCGCATATTTTTCAAGGGAAACCGGCGTGGTATAATAAAAAAAGAGTCCGAGATTTCATAGATGAAATCTATTGAGCTTTCCTGTCTTTGCCACATTTCCCGATCGGGAGATATCTGCCGGCAATCACCCTTGACGAATATTGGCATGACCGTCCGGTACGATGCCGCTGAACGCTTCCGGAAATTGGCATATTCTAGCCAGTTTCAAGCAGTGTCCGAATGATCCGGGCCACCTCGGTCACCTCTGCCCAGGTCTGGTCAAAACCATCCTCTTCCCCATAATAGGGATCGGCGACATCCTCGCCTGCCCTGTCCTCGATATGGTCGAAAAACAGCGACAGTTTCGCAACCGCATTTGCCGGACGCATGGCCGCTAAATCGCGCAAATTCTGGTTGTCCATCGCGATCACATGGCCGAAATCGTGGAAGTCCGATGCGGTCACCTGCCGCGCTCGCAAATGTCCTATATCGACGCCGTTCCGCGCCGCGACCGCCTGCGCACGCTCGTCCGGGGGTTGCCCGACATGCCAGTCACCTGTGCCGGCAGAATCAATGATGATATTCAGTTCCGCGGCAGCGCATTCGTGGCGCAAGGCGGCCTCGGCCAGCGGAGAACGGCAGATATTGCCGAGACAGACGAACAGGACAGATTGGCTCATGAATTTACTCTAGATATAACTAAACAGATATTGCTGAACAGATTGACCGGCTTAACGACCGCCCGCGAACACACCACAGGCTATCCGGCCGCCGCTATCGCCGGACGGATCGGTCTTCAGATCGTCCGGACCCTCGTGCACCACAAACGCAGCGCCGTCAGCATCAAGCAAGGCATTGTCCCCGCCGCTGAGCGTCGCACCGGGGATCATCGCCTCAAGCGCGCCCGACCCGTCCGCACCAATATCGAGATTGAAGAAATCTCCCGCATGGGCCCCTTGCGGATTGTCGAAGCCATGTTGTTTTGCGGCGGGGTTCCAGTGGCCGCCAGCGGATTTGAAATCGGGACCTTCGCATTTGCCAGTTTCGTGGATATGCACGCCATGCGCGCCGGGTGGCATGCCCTGTGCCTTGATATTGACGAGCAGACCATTGTCGCCCTGAGCGACAATCACTTCGCCATATTGTGCCTGATCAGCACCCACCAGCGCCGCGCGCGCGACATTGCCGCTGACTTCGCCGGGTGATTCCCCTTCCTGGCTGCATCCCGCGGCGATAAGGGACAACAGGACCACGCCCGATAAAGTGATGTGATGCTGACGCACGAAGCTTCTCCTTGATTTCCTTGCCATTGATTGCATGATAGCAGCCGATCCACCCGCTTGGAACCATTTGTTCCCTTCCCGCCCGTTCTGCGTCTTACAGGAGCCAGATTGCCGCATATGCTCTACCTGATCGCCCTGGGTTCGAACCAGCGCCACCAGCGCTTTGGTTTGCCGCGCGACATCCTTGCGGCGGCATTGCGGCGACTGGCCGGGCAAGATCTGATCATCGTGGAAACATCCGGCGTGATCGCATCGCGTCCGGTCGGGCCATCCCAGCGGTCCTATGCCAACGCCGTCGCGATCATCGAATCGGAACAGCCTCCTCCAGCCCTGCTGGAGATGCTCCAGCGCACCGAAGCGGAATTCGGTCGCCGCCGGGGACAGCCATGGTCACGCCGGGTTCTTGATCTGGATATCCTGATGTGGAGCGGCGGCGTCTTTGTCAGCGACGCTCCTGCCCTCACCATCCCCCATCAGCTGATGCGCGAGCGCAGCTTTGTTCTCGGCCCAGCGGCTGAAATTGCAGGCGATTGGCGCGATCCCCTGAGCGGCCGGACCATCGCCCAACTGGACGCCCGCAACCGACGACCCAAAAAACGACCGGAAAAAGCGCCAAAGCTGCTTGACCGTGCAACAAAGCGTCCCTAGGGAGGCGCTTCCCGACGGCTTTGTGCACTGCACCAGCCGGTTTAGGGGCCCTTAGCTCAGTCGGTAGAGCAACTGACTTTTAATCAGTAGGTCGCTGGTTCGAGCCCAGCAGGGCTCACCATATTATCCAAATGTGCGTTCTCGGAGCATGGCGCTCGTATACAGACTTATGAACTGCGGCCTTCGGCGGTCCGTTGTCAATTATCTGTGATGTAAAAAAAGACGATCATAAATTCATCCCGACGATCGCTGACGGCATCTCGCCATAACCACAGACCCGCTCATCGACCCCACGGCGCTTCAAAGGAAAAACCCTTACGAATTTCTCCAGAAACGGCTACCATCAAACCGGCATAATGTCTCGTCAGTCAGCTGGCGTTAGATGCTGGCCAGAACTAGAATTCCGTGACCTGTTAACCAACAGACTGCTATGCATTTGGGAGAATTGAACATGTTATCCAGACGGAAATTTCTTGCTGCTACAGCGGTTCTCGGTTCGGTCTCGGCTTGCGGTCACATTCCTGTTCAATCCGGCACGGCAGAAGAGCGCGCCCGGCGGTTGATCGCGCGGCGCCCGTCATTGGACCTCCACGCCCATCCAGGGCGGACATTTATCAAAGGCGCGCAGAATCTGACACCAGCGCTTGAGCAATTTGTGGCCAGTGGCCCGTCAGATGATCAAGCGATAATGGATATGCGGGCGGGCGGCATGTCGAGCGGCGTGTTTTCCGCTGTGGCCGATTTCCAGTTGCTGGATTTCACCAAACAGGGCCTGGTCGCCAAACGACAGTTCAAACCCGGAGAAGCGCAGGAAAGCTATCTCGTTCAACTTGCCAATCTGAACGCCCTGGCAACAAGTGCAAACGTCAAGCAGATACGAGACCCTTCCGATCTACTATCCGCCCATCGAGCAGGGAAAACCGGGATAATATTTGGTGTTGAAGGTGGTGACTTTCTGGAGGGTAGTAGCAGCAGGGTAAGCGAGGCTTACGAACAAGGCATTCGCTGCATCACCCCTGTGCATTACCACACCAATGAAATCGGCGATATCATGACCGGCAGTGAAGTGCATGGAGGCCTTAGCGCCGCCGGGGCGGCCTGTATCCGGGCTATGAATGCTGCCGGTATCATTGTCGATGTCGCCCATGCGTCGGAGAAAACCGCATTTGATATGGTCGAGACGTCAGATCGTCCGGTGCTCTGTTCTCATACCCATATCCGGACGCCGGACTTCGATGCTCCCCGGTTTATCAGCCTTGATCTTGCAAAAGCAATCACGTCAGCGGGCGGCGTAATCGGTGCCTGGCCTGCCGGTATCGGGATCAGTGATCTGGACGGATTTGTGGACAGAATATTCGAATTGATCGATTTTGTTGGCATCGATCATGTCGGAATCGGAACCGACATGGACGCCAATTTCATGCCGGTGTGGAGCAACTACCGGCAGTTTCCGGAAGTTGTGGCAAAACTGATTACCCGCGGGCTTGATCCGGAGAGCATCTCCAAAATTATCGGCGGCAATGGTTTGCGCGTTTTCCAGGCAGTCAGTTCATAGAGACCTTGTGGTAATTCTCAATCCGGTTCCTGGCAAAGACTTTATCGGGTCATAGCTTTGTGACAAAGTTCGGCCAAGCCTCTCACTGCTTTTTGACGGGATTATGGGCCCAGCACTCCAGTTCGAGTTTCCCGTCGAACGCCAGTTTGACGCCGCCCAAAGCACTTCGGGCAGGCAATTTTCCAGGCTCGAAATAGCTCAGATAAATCTCGTTGAATGCCGGCCAGTCATCCATGTCAGCAAGCATAACCGTACACTTCACGACCGATCCAAAGCCAAGTCCGCGGCGCTTCAGGATTGCTCCAATATTCTCCATTGTCTGACGTGCCTCACCTTCCATACCACCAGCAGCCAGCTTGTTGTCGCCCGGAACAACGCCGATCTGACCCGACAGGTAGAGCATATCGTCTACCTGGACTGCTTCTGAAAAGGGCAGTCCGTTTCCGTCTGGATAATGGGTCACTTGTGCACCCAGACTACCGCATCCTGCGGTAAGCGCCGCTAGTAAAGTCACGAAAAACTTGGCTGGTAAATGCATTTCTTCTCCTCTGGCTGGTATTTATATTCATTTTAATGCCCGTATGTTCACCGCGATCACCCGAAGCAACAAGACCAATATCATGGCAATAACAAGCGCTACGAAAACCCATTTCAGAGTCGTAAATGCACTCGCTGCCCAGGCGAGCGGAACGATCTTTACAGGAAACGACCACAACAGCATCGAGATCGAAAAATTTTCAAGAATGTCGAAAACGAATATGATGAGGGGCAGCGATATCAATGAGCCGGCCCGACGCGGTTCCAATGCCAATTTTTTCGCCAGATACGCTGCCGTGAAAGACAATGTGACCGTATATATAATGGGATAAATAACATCTGCAGTTCCCAGAAAAACCATATAGCCCTGACGGCCGGCACCGTCGAATTGTGCGATCCGGCTAAAGGCATCGCTGGCCGAATAGGCAAAGCTCAGGTCAAGCGGTCTCGGTCCATTTGCCTGCGAAATGATATTTGCAGCAAACGGCATAACCAGAGCAACCCAGACGACATATAGTGCATTCAACGCCAACACCCGGCTCAGATTTGTATGTCTGAGGACAAATTCCGGATAGGCTTTTGCAAATCTCAAAACAGTTTCCGCCATATTCATGGATATTTCAAATGCCAGTTAACCGTTTCTGCATCAGACAGGAGCGTCTCAGAATTTTATACCCATGGATATGCCATATGTTCGCGGCGTGCGCGCCGTTACGGCACCGCCGAAGGCTGCGAGCCCCACCAATGGACCTTGCCCGAGAGCGCCCCTGACCCAATCCAGATGCTGTGCGGCGCTGGGTGTGAATACGCCAGCGGGAGAGGAATCCTCCTTCGTGAGATTATTGACAAACAACCGAAGCGAGAGATTGTTATAGTCGAGGCCTGTCCGCATATTGATATTCGTAGCTGCCCCGGTTGTGGCGTCGGCGGTTTGAACCGCGCTTTGGTCGGACTGGTAACTGAAATCTATACGGTTGAACCATTCCAGACTGTCGGACAATGGAAGAACATATTGCGCGCTGGCATTGGCCTGCCATTTGGAAACATATTGCAATCTGGTGCCATCCAGAACCGGATCGATCCCGAGCAGCGCCAGGGTTCCGAATGTATAGCGCTTATAAGCGGAATCGGTATAGGACAACCCGGCGCTGAGGTCCAAACCATCAACCGGTTTGGCGCGCATTTCCAGCTCAAGCCCTTTGATCGTGGTCTTGCCGGCATTGGTATTGAGCGTTGCAAATGTCGCACCCAGAGCCCGAACAATCTGATCGCTCCAGTCAATATAATAAGCGGCAGCATTCAACACCAGACGCCCGTCATACCAGGATGTCTTTGCACCGATTTCGTAATTCCAGGCCGTTTCCGGATCATAGGTCCTTTCGCTTGGCAAAATGGCTCCCGATACCGTCACGACGTTAAAACCACCCGACTTTTGTGCCTCGGCTGCGGATGCATAAAGCAGCACGTCATTCGACGCCTGAAAATCGATCGTGAAACGCGGTAGAAATTTTTTGAAAGTTCGCTCTTCAACGAACGTGCCGGTGGTCAGACCGGTAAGCTGGCTGGCATCGACCGAATTGATTTTCTTGGTCTCTGTCGACCAGCGGCCTTCCGCTGTCGCACGCAAGCTGTCTGTAATCTGATAGCCAAGTTGGCCAAAGACAGCGAAATTTTCTGTTTCTTCTGTCAGGTCATTGATCAGCCCGCCAAGCAGTTGCCGCCGGAGGCCAGCCGGAATTGCCATATTGGACGCAATAGGCAAAGCATCCGCATCCCAAAAATCTTCCAGATGGGTCTGGCTGTCCATATTATAATAATATGCACCAACCAGCCACGAAAGTGGGCCGCGGCCAGTCGAAGTAATCCTGAGTTCCTGGCTGATTTCTTCCAAATCCGTGGTGGTGTTTGTGAAACGGGCGCGGACCGCAGAATAATCACTGTCGACCGCGCTATTGATTTTCAGATCATTATACCCGGTTATCGATGAAATTTCGAATCCATCCAGTTCCCAATTGATCGAAAGCGACCCCGCTGTGAAATTCCGGTCATTAAAACCGGGCGTTACGGCGAAATTCATGGGGGCGCTCAATTCTCCACGAAAAATCTGATTTATCGCGGGAAAAGGAGGGCCGGTCAGATTGGCAGGAGCAGCATTATTCTCCGCGAAAACGATCGGATCATCTCCATCATCGGTATTCTCGTTTGCAACACGCAGTCTGACCGTCAAATTATCGGTGAAGCGGGCTTCGAGCATGCCCGACAGGACCATCGTTTGTCTTTCGTCAAGCTTCCCGCCGGTCAGACTGTTGGTAAAATATCCATCAGTCTTCCGGTAGTGCGCTCCGGCGCCAAAAAATAACCGGTCTTCGACAATGGGCCCGCTCAATGATGCGCGCATGTTAAGCGAGTCATAATTGCCATATTGTACAAACGCGCTTCCGCTGAAATTATTGGTCGGTGTCTTTGATATTATGTTGACAGCACCGCCGAAAGTATTGCGGCCATATAACGCGCTTTGCGGGCCCTTTACGATTTCAACGCGCGCGATGTCATCTCCCAGGACCGAATCCATCAATGTCCGTGAGGACTGATATACTCCGTCCAGGAAAAAGCCCACGTTCGGTTCGCCAATCGTCGTCGACTGTCCGCGAATAACCGGGGTCGCAGCGCTGCCGCCAAAAAGGGGGGTGAATGTGAACCCTGGCGATAATGTGGCGATATCCTCCACACTGTTGATGCCGGCAGATTCGATTGTTTGTTCCGTGAATGCAGAAATTGCGATGGGAACGGATTGCAATGATTCTTCGCGTTTCCTGGCGGTAACAATGATCACGTTTGAATCACTGGGATCATCCGCTTGCTGTGCGCTTTTGTCTTGTGCATGGACTTGAGTTGGCGCGAGCAACGCAAAGGCACCGACGGTCGTTAGCAATGATAAAATGCTACCCTTGTTAAAATTATCTTTTCCAATCGTGCGCAGGCCGTTCATAGAGTCTCTCCCCGTCGGTTGCATTTATATAGTTGTAGGTGTAACTATAGTTAGATTGAATGGCAAGCGCGGATTTTACACGACCGATTTATATAAGCTGACTTCATCGTTTTTTACCGAAATATCTTATATATAATATATAGTTATAATTTCACACGCTATCCGCTAATGAGATCGATACATATCCGTGATAGACAGATGCCAATTTTTCAGGAACACAATTAATATGGTTGAAAATACAACTAAATCCCGTTCTCAATCGCTGTCAGAAAAATCTCCGGCGTTTCGGCTGGTCGATTATCTACCTTATCATCTGACCGTTGCCACAAATCAGGTGAGTCTGCTGATCGCCAAAACCTATCACGCAAGATACGGCATATCGATTTGGCAGTGGCGTATATTGTGCACGCTTGGCGCAGAAGGGCCGATGACAGCGCAGGACATCGTCAGCCTGTCCGCGATGGACAAAACGACCGTTAGCCGAGCTATCCAGGCGCTCAAAAAACGGGGCATCGTCACAAAAACCCGGTCAAAAACTGACTCCCGCGCTTTTGATGTTCATCTGACTCGCCATGGTGAGGAAATGTACGCGGAAATAATACCTCTCGCTCTGGGCTATCAGGATGACCTCTTGTCGGATTTGACGGAGAATGATCGCGAGAAGCTGCTGGTCATATTGCAACAAGTGACGAACAAGGCGCGCAAGCTTGCCGAGGAACAATAGTCCGAAGGAAAAATCCATATCTCTGCGGCTCATCTCTGCCTGTTTGAAAGTCCGCATCTAAAGCCAATGACGTCAGGATATTCGGGAGGAATGAAGGTGCAAGCCATTAAGGATGACAGCAGGACCGGCCACGCCGTCATACTTGCGCTTTGCATTTCCGGAGCCTTGATAGAGGGCTATGATTTGCAAGCGGCAAGTGTCACCGCACCTTTGTTCGCGCACGATCTGGGGATGGGCACCGAGCTTCGAGGGGCCGCTTTTACCCTGAATACCTTTGGCCTGTTTTTAGGTGCCCTATTGGGTGGGTGGCTAGCCGATCGATATTCCCGGAAATGGACATTGGTCGGTTCGATAGCCATGTTTGGCATTTTTTGCGTCCTGAACGCATATTCCGGCACCATTAGCCATTTCCTGACCATGCGTTTCCTGGTTGGATTGGGCTTGGGCGGCGCTTTGCCAAATCTGATCGCGCTTGCAGCGCAATGCGGTCCGGACAAAACTCGCGTGCACCGGGTGACGATTATGACAGCGGGTATGCCGCTGGGTGGCGCAATCATCAGCGGCCTGGTCTCTTTCGGAGCGATTGACGATTGGCGACAGGCTTTCCTCCTGGGCGGGATTGTCCCCATCGTAATTGCGCTGGCCATGGGAGTGGTTCTCCCGTCGAAAGCAACCGTCATTCAGATGCAATCCAACGCCCCGGACCGTGCGCACAAAGATCCGTCTCCGATCCTGCCACCCAGCTTTACCGACCTATTTGTGCCGGTCAATCGCAGAAGCACGATGATGCTTTGGATCAGTTTTTTCCTGACTTTGTCCATGCTATATCTCATCCTGAACTGGTTACCGTCACTGTTGATCGCCAGAGGCGTTGGGGAAGCGCTGGCCGTGCGTGTCTCGCTGGGCTTTAACATTGGCGGGGCAGTCGGGGCGGTATTTCTAGCCTCCATACTCACGCGCTTCGGTCCGCGCCGTATTTTTCTGGTAACCTATATCGGACTGGTTATTGCATCGGGGGCCATGGCTTTTCTCGGCAACGATTTTGTTCCGATTTTGATCGCAGGGACAATGGTCGGCTGTTTTGTATTGGGCGCGCAATTCCTCCTCTATGGCCTGGCAGCAGATGTCTATGAACAGAATATCCGCGGCATCGGAGTCGGCAGTGCGGTTTCGGTAGGTCGCCTTGGCGCGGTTGCCGGGCCTGCGGTTGCGACACTCCTGCTTTCCATTGGCGTCAGTCCAAATATAGTGATTGTTCTAATCGCACCTGTGGCGTTGGCCGCGCTGGTCGCTGTATTGACCCTACTCAATCGGAACTGAAACGATTCATCTTCGGGCGATGATCCCGTACTGCACGATCATCCTTTAGAGAAACCTTTCTCTACCAAGCACGTCATTATCAGGAGAAACTGGCACAAGTCCGCTGCTCGCACTTTTGATGTTCATCGCATTCGCTTGTCGAAAACTTGTTTTCAGCCGGTTAAACCCTTGTAGCGCTATGGCCGCCAATAGCCATTGGCGGCCGCAACAGTCTGGAAATTAACCGCCACCACCTGGCTGGATGCGATCAGGCTGTCTGCATCTTCGGAATATTCGGGACGCAATTTCTTCAAAACGTCCATATCCGGCTGCGTGGCCTTTACCCCAAGCCGTGACAATTTGATTGCCAGTTGGAAGCCCGCTTCCGGCGATGCTGTTATCAGAGTTTCAGGAAAGCCGGGTATTGTTGCATCACTCATAATTTATCTCCAATAGTTGCCGCAGGCGTTTATCATAAATCTCATGCTGCGTCCTGCTCGATGCAGATTTTCTGCGCGTCCGCGCTGGATAATTCCACCTTGAGCAAGCCGCAAAAATGGTCTCCGTTTGCCGCAGCACCGGGTTTGAAATGTCTGCAATCCTTGCATAGTCCAAAGGGGCGTTGACCTGTAGCCGCAAGCTGGGACGTTAACATTGTTTCGATCAACTGTCCGACACGGGTGCCTTCCGCCTGGGTCATATGGGCAAGCATTTGTGCGGCCATCGGCGGCGAAGAGGATAGCAGCGCAAGCGCCTTGTCCGTCAACTCCAGGCGTACAACACGCCCGTCGGCGATGTCGCCTCTGCGTTTCACGAGACTTTTTTTCTCAAGCGCAGCGATGGTCTGCGATACACTGCCTTTGGTTTGCCCTAACCATGCCGTCAGTCCCTTGGGTGTGCGAGAAAAGCAATTGGCCGATGCCAGATAGCGCAGCGCTTGCCACTGGACCGGCTGCAGCCCGAAATCATAGCCGTCTGTGGCAACAATACGTGCGAAACGGGTCAGGAGCTCGGTTATGCGTTGATCGACCATATCGATTTAGTATCGACTAAAAACCTTCTTGGCAAGATATTTGGGATCGTGTACAGAACGTATCGACTCGAAACATTATCGAGCATCACAAATATGAAGGAGATTTCCCATGACCGACAAAGCCACATTCTATCACGCCGAATGCAATATCTGCGTTACCGCAGAGCAAGGTCTCGCGGCCTCGCTGGATCCTGCCCGCTTTCAGACCGAAATCGTGAATTTTGCTGATGCGCCTGACCGTATAGCCGAAGCGGAAGCTGCAGGGGTTCAGTCCGTTCCCGCTTTTGTCATCGGCGGCGAGGTGTTTCACGTCAATTTCGGCGCTTCGATGGCCGATGTGAAGGGAAGCTAATGGCTAGATTCCTCACATCGCTGCCGATTATGGCGTTCGCATGTTCTACGGCGTCATGGGCGCATGAACAAAGTGTCCAGCCGTCGCCGCCTCCTCCGGCATCCCATGAGCACAAGGGCGGGATTTCAACCGAATCCGGTCCGTCTGTGCTGGCACCGTTTGATATCGTCCATACCAAGATCACGACGGAAGGAAATGTTGCGACCTTTCACATTGCTGTCTCCGGCAAGGCTGGTGAAACCAAGCCAACCGCCACCGGCAAGTTTGCGGGAAGTGATGTGTTCTCTTACGTCTGGCCGACAGCGATTGATTCTTATGAAGTAGGGTTCGAGAAAAATGCCGGCATATTGGCACTGGCGGTGACTTCGCATCCCGATTTCGATGACACACCGCTATTTGATGAAAATGGCGATTCCGACACCGGTAATGACGGCGATCTGTGGCATATGCATTGGGTTGTGCTTGGCCCTGACGAGGCCTGCGGCAAGGACGCGCTCAAGGTCAAGGATATCCCGGATGGCACCAGGCCCCGATTACCCAAAACATGGCCAGGCGTCCCGATATTGATCGACAGTCCAGGTTGGCAACCGACCATTTCTGCCGGTACGGTGGAAGTACGTGTGCCATTTGACGACATTGACATTGCCAGCAGCGCGTCGTTTGACGGCGTTACCGCAGGTCTTCGGGTCAACGCCAGTGCACATGCGCCGCTGCTATGTGTTGCGGATGTCTTTAAAGTTGCATCGGGTGACTTGAGCTTGCCGGGCAAGGCGAATGAATAGGGTCGCTCCCGGCGGGACCCCGGCGGGCAGATGCTCGCCGGGGTCAATGGTTGAGTTTTTGCATGACACCCGGTCAGGGAGATGATGAATGAGAGATGCAAAGGATTATCCCGCCCCGGAATGGGCGGTTGATCAATGGTATAATAGCGCCGAGCCGCTTTCGGTTGCCGGGCTTCAGGGACGGGTAATCGTCCTGGGCGCATTCCAGATGCTCTGCCCGGGCTGCGTCGCGCACGGATTGCCGCAGTTGCAGAAGGTCGCGCGGCTATTTGACAAAAACGATGTTACGGTTGTTGGCCTGCATACCGTGTTTGAGCATCACGAGGCGATGACCCCCGTTTCGCTGGCCGCTTTTCTTCAAGAATATCGCATTGATTTCCCGGTCGGCGTGGATAGCAAAGGCCTCCATGGAAACCCGATGCCGCAAAGCATGACGGCCTATGAAATGCGCGGAACGCCAACGACGATCCTGATCGATCGCGCCGGGCTGGTCCGCCGTCATTATTTTGGCCAAGTTGATGATCTGCAATTGGGGGCGGAAATAGCGGCATTGATTGCAGACCGCGATCGGGCAATAAAGTCGAAGTCAGAATCAGGTGCGGTCTCGACGGGTTGTGAAGAGAGCGGTTGTGTCGTCTAGTGTTTTTTCGGGAATTTGGATTGGCAATGGTTTAAAGATCAACTGAAACCCGCTAACCAGCGTGCAAGGCAGCAAAGGTCTGCGACAGCGGAGAATAAGACATGACATCCAACGAGAAGATTATTCGGGACTTTATTGGCGCATGGTCGCGGCTTGATACCAACGAGTTGGTGAACTATTTTACCCTCGACGGGATATATCATAATATGCCGATGGCTCCTGTCTCGGGACACGAGAATCTTGCCGTGTTCATTGCGGGCTTTATCCAGAACTGGAAAACAACCGATTGGGATATTCTCAATATTTCCGCCAACGGCAATATCGTATTTGCAGAGCGTCTCGACAAGACGTTGGTCGGTGACATCAGTGTACACTTGCCGTGCTGCGGAGTATTTGAAATGGAGGATGGCAAAATCAAGGTCTGGCGGGACTATTTTGATATGGCAACATATGCAAAGCCGCTGGAAGGCTAGTTTTTACGATGAGTTTGATCGATATTGTTCGCACTCACTAGCAACCAGCAGGTCGCTGGTTCCAGCCCAGCATAGCTCGCCATTATTTCTGATATCTGCTGCGGGATAATGATGCCATCATCGGCTTTCACATTATTGCACACGCCCTCTATCCAGATTTCGCCCTCGCCCGCTTCAATGCGAAAAATTGATCTCGATCATCGTGGGCTTCTGCGCCGATTTATTCGGCTGGCTGAATAGTCACCTTGACCGGTTGAAGATTATGTTCGGTGTACAGAACTTGTTGAAAATGCGTATCCTCCCCGCCTGTCTTTGGCTATTGCCGTGGAATCCATGCATCTGCCCTCCGCTCGGGTATAGCCGTCAAAGACGGCTGGCTTGGCGTACTCCAAACCAATCGCCCGGATAAGAAATCGGCTCCATGACATATAAAGATAGTGACTGAATACTTTCTTTTATGTAAGGTCACGATATGAGCAATTTGAATCGCAAAAACCTGACAGCCGATCAACGTCGCACCGCAACTGTTGAGGCAGTGGTGGCGCTCGCAGCATCGTCGAACCCGGCCGACATAACGACTGCACAAATCGGCGCGCATATGGATGTGACGCAGGGTGCCTTGTTTCGTCACTTTGCGAGCAAGCAGGAAATCTGGACTGCGGTTATGGACTGGACGGCTACAAGTTTACTGGCCCGGTTTGACCAGATTGAAACCGATAATCCGATTGACGGGCTAAAAGCCATGTTCACCGCACATGTCGAATTTGTCATCGACCATCCGGGCATCCCGCCTATTTTATTCGGTGAATTGCAGCACAGCGGCGAAACCCCGGCAAAGGCACGGTTGCAGGAATTGATGGCGGGATATGGTGCCCGGCTGGCGGCGAGGCTCACAGCGTCAAAAGCGGCGGGACTTGTTGCGGATGACCTAGATATACCGGCAGCGGCGATTCTTTTCCTTGGTATCATCCAGGGCCTGGTGATGCAGGTCATGATGACCGGCGACTTTGGCGCCATGCGCGAAATGTCGGGACGGATGTTCGATATCTATTTGAACGGGATCGGAGTCAAAAGATGAGACTTGCTGCTGCCTTCAACCGCCGATACCCGGCGCTCGTTGCTGCGGCTGTCCCATCGCAACTGCTCTACAGCTATTTGGTGCCCCGCAATAATGTGAACGCATCGATATCGGAGAATGCCCAGTGAACCGGAAACGTTTGATTATCATCGCGGCGATAGCCGCTCTGCTGATTGCCGCCGTCACCACGCGCGGCTTTGGACTGTTTGGGAATGACGACGACAGATCGCTCACGCTCTATGGCAATGTCGACATCCGCGAGGTCGATCTGGGCTTCAGGGTCGGCGGACGGATCGAGAGCATTGCAGTCGAGGAAGGCGAAAAAGTAAAAGCTGGTGAATTACTGGCGACACTGGACAGTGCGAGCCTCGAAAGCCGAGCCAGTCTGGCGGATGCCGAAATCTCCGCAGCCCAGGCCAATCTGACCAAATTACGCAATGGCAATCGCGCGCAGGATATTACCCAGGCCCGAGCAAGGCTTGCCGGCGCCCGGATCAGCGTGACCGAGGCGGAAAAAGACTATCGCCGCCGCGCACCGCTGGTTGAGCCTGGCGCGATCAGCCGTGATTTGTGGGATCAAACCGTTGCCGCGCGCGACCGCGCAAGAGCGCAAGCGGCGGAGGCAAGTGCCGCACTATCCCTGCTGCAGGTGGGTGCGCGACGCGAGGACATTGCTGCCGCAGCGGCGAATGTAGAGGCCGCCAAGGCACAGCGGAGCGGAGCCGAGGTTGATCTTTCCGATACGCGGCTATTCGCCCAGACCGGCGGAACGGTGGTTACGCGCGCGCAGGAACCGGGCGCGATTGTGCAGCCGGGCGCAACGATCCTGACCTTGTCGATCAACAAGCCCATGCGCGTGCGCGCTTATATTGGAGAACCTGATCTCACCCGGATCAGTCCCGGAATGGCGGTCGAAGTTCTGGTCGACGGCAATCCGCGCACCTACAAAGGCACGATAGGCCATATTTCACCGCAAGCCGAATTTACGCCGAAGTCCGTGGAGACGCAAGATTTGCGCACCGATCTGGTTTACCGCCTGCGGATCATCGTGACAGATCCCGATGATGCGCTACGTCAGGGCCAGCCGGTTACGGTGCGTGTTCCGGATGCCCGTTCGTCCAGAGCGCAGTGATGCACGATCAACAACAAATTGCTGTAGCTGACGGCCTGACCAAAATATTTGGTAATGCGCCGCCCGCTCTCGATAATGTGAATATTGAAATCAAGGCTGGAGCTATGACCGGGCTGGTCGGCCCGGATGGTGCGGGGAAGACGACCCTGATCCGCATATTGGCAGGCTTGATGAAAACCACCGCTGGCAAAGTCCAGATATTTGGCGGGCCTCCCGGTATCGCGCTGGAAGATATTGGTTACATGCCTCAGCGCTTTGGCCTTTATGAAGATTTGAGCGTCATCGAGAATCTTAACCTTTACGCGGAATTGCGTGCGCTTCCAAAAGAAGACCGTGACGAGACATTTGGCCGTTTGCTCGAATTTACCGATCTGAAGCGTTTTCAAACCCGGCCTGCCGGGAAATTGTCAGGCGGAATGAAGCAGAAACTTGGGCTGGCTTGCGCATTGGTCCGAACGCCCAAATTGCTGTTGCTGGACGAGCCGGGCGTGGGCGTTGATCCGATCTCACGGCGCGAGCTTTGGGCAATGGTCAGCGATCTGACTGATGAAGGGATCGGTGTTCTATGGTCCACCGCCTATCTTGATGAGGCTGAAAAATGCGATTATGTCTATTTGCTCAATGACGGCGAGCTGTTGTTTGACGGACCGCCCCACGAACTGACCGACAATATCCAGGACCGCGTCATCAAGGTGACCGACTTTGATGGCAATCGACGGCATGTCCTGACCCGTGCGCTTGACCGCAGCGACATTATCGATGGTACATTGCAGGGCCGTTCGATCAGATTGCTGGTCAAATCTGGCAGCGACAAGCCGGATAGCGATGCACTGAACGAGGGCAGCAAGACAATTGTCGCGGATGCCCGGGCGCGCTTCGAAGACGGCTTTATCGAAATACTGGGTGGCGGACCCAAAGGCACGAGCCAGCTTGCCCAACGCTATCGCGAAGTTCCCGAAAGCGATGTGCCAGCCATTTCCGCACAAGGCCTCACCAAGAAATTTGGTGACTTCACCGCCGCGGAAAATATGAGTTTCGAGATTGGGCGCGGCCAGATATTTGGACTGCTTGGCCCTAATGGCGCAGGCAAATCGACGACTTTCAAGATGCTGTGTGGTTTGCTGACTCCGACTTCGGGAACCGGCGCGGTAGCGGGCAATGATATCGGGCATGCCTCCGCCAACGCGCGAGCATCATTGGGTTATATGGCGCAGAAATTTTCGCTTTATAGCGACTTGAGCGTAGCGCAAAATCTCGCCTTTTTTTCCGGGGCCTATAGTCTTGGTGGCACGGCAGCCCGCGAAGCCATCGAGCAAATGACCGAGCTATTTGACCTTGGCGATAAACTGAAATTCAATGCGGGAACATTACCGCTGGGTTTCAAACAGCGTCTGGCGCTCGCCTGCGCGGTCATGCATCAGCCCCCCGTGCTGTTTCTGGATGAACCGACATCGGGAGTTGACCCGGTCACAAGGCGTGAATTCTGGACGCATATAAACGGTCTCGTCGAAAAGGGCGTCACGGTGCTGGTGACCACGCATTTCATGGATGAGGCTGAATATTGTGACGACGTGACGCTAATTTACCGTGCGCAGCAAATTGCGACCGGAACCCCTGATGATCTCAAATCCAAAGCAGCGCAATTAACGGACCAGGCAGATCCGACGATGGAAGATGCGTTCATTGCACTGATTCAAGAATCGGAAAAAGAAACCAGAGAGAAACTGGCGGCGTGAACGGGAACTTATCCTTTGACAGACGCCGGCTTACAGCTCTGGTAGCCAAGGAATTTACACAAGTTGTCCGCGATCCCTCAACCATATTGATTGTGTTGGTGTTACCGTTGATCCTGTTGTTTCTGTTTGGCTATGCCGTGTCGCTTGACCCGTCCCGCACTCGTGTCGCAGTCGTGCTGGAAGACAGCAGCGAACCCGCGCTCAGTCTGGCGATGGCTTATCAGAATTCGCCCTATTTCGACGTCACTATGGCGCGCTCGGTCAATCCGGTCCGGAACATGATGATCGATGGCGAGGCCCGGGCAATACTGGTCATCCCCCAAGGCTTCGGGCAAGGAGTCAAAAAAGGCCAAATACCTCCAATCCAGATCATAACGGACGGATCGCAACCCAATACGGCAAATTTTACTGCCTCCTATGGTGATGGCATTTTAAGCAACTGGGCAGCATCACGGCAATTGGAGGCACCGCACGGTCAAAAAACAAGCCAGCCGCTTCAGATGTCTAACCGTTATTGGTATAATCCGGCACTAAAGAGCCAGTTTTTCCTGGTTCCGGGTTCGATCGCGATTGTCATGGCCATGATCGGAACATTGCTGACTGCGCTGGTTGTCGCGCGTGAATGGGAACGCGGAACAATGGAATCCCTGATGGCAACACCGATGCAGATGAACGAATTTATTGCCAGCAAGGTCATTCCCTATTTTCTACTCGGTCTGGGCTCCATGGCAATTTGCAGCTTAACTGCAGTCTTCATATTTGGCGTGCCCTTTCGGGGTTCCATCTTTGCGCTACTTGTTCTTTCGTCAGCCTATTTGATGCCATCCTTGGGCATGGGGCTATTTATTTCGGCGGCTACGAAGAACCAGTTTGTGGCAAGTCAGATTGCCTTGCTCAGCTCTTTCCTGCCGAGTTTCATGCTGTCAGGATTTCTGTTTGAGATATCATCGATGCCTTTGCCAATCCAGTTTATCACCTACGCGGTTCCCGCCCGTTATCTCATTCCCTCCTTGCAAACTGTTTTCCTGGCAGGGGACTTCTGGTCGCTGTTTCTGCCGAACATTCTGATCATGCTGGCATTTGGCATCGGGTTTTTCCTCTTGTCTTTCCGGACCACGCACCGGAGTCTCGACTGATGAGGAGTCCCCGCTGATGGAGCGTCTCAGAGCAATCATACTCAAGGAGATTTGGGCGCTTCTGCGCGACCCCAAAGGGCGGATTATTTTGTTTGCGCCGCCGCTTTTGCAGTTGCTCGTTTTCACGTTTGCCACCACATTGGACGTCAATGACGCCAGAATAGGTGTCCTGGACCGATCGGGTGGAGTGCACAGCGCCGAACTGGTGCAGCAGATTTCCGCCAGTGCCAATTTCGGTGAAATCCGGTGGCTATCATCACATGATGATCTGGCGCGCGCCATCGATGATCAGGAGATTATCGCCGCAATCATATTCCAACCGACATTTGATCGTAATCTGACCAAAGGGCAAACCGCAACCGTCGGGATAATTTTCGATGGTCGCCGTTCGAATGCCGCACAAATTGTCGCGGGCTATATTGGTCGCATAGTCGCGAGCACCAATGTCAGTAGCAGTACACAGAAAGCAGCTTTGAACAGCGCAGCCCGGAGCACGGTAACCCACTGGTATAGTCCAAGCCTCGATTATATCTGGTTCACTTTACCGTCGCTGATCGCGATTGTGTCCGCTGTTGCCGGGCTTTCGGTAACGGCGCAAAGCGTTGCGCGCGAGCGTGAGCTTGGCACCTTTGACCAGTTGATGGTTAGCCCGCTGAGAGTTCATGAAATATTGATCGGCAAAATGATTCCGCCGTGGCTTGTTGGAATGCTGAACGGCACAATTTTCCTAGCGATTGCAACACTTTTTTTTCACGTCCCGTTCACCGGATCACTGATCCTGTTTTATGTTTCGCTGGCCGTTTATATGTTGGCCTTGATCGGCGTTGGCATGTTTGTTTCCGCTGCTTCCACAACGCAGCAGCAGGCTTTTCTGGGTTCTTTTCTAGCCATGGTCCCGATCATATTACTCTCCGGCTATGCCAGCCCGATCGAGAATATGCCGGAATGGTTGCAAATGACGACGCTGGTCAATCCGGCCCGTTATTTTATTGTACTCGTCCAAGGTCTTTTTCTCAAAGCGATGCCGTTTGATATGGTGTTGCAGCAGCTCTGGCCGCTAGGCCTTATAGCGCTTGCTACGCTCACCGCATCGGCCTGGCTTTTTCGTGCCCGTATGGAGTGAAGAATATATGTTGAAATATCGAACCTTCGCCGTCACGGCCTTGCTCGCCATCGGGACCGCCGCCTGTACGACCGTTGGGCCTGATTATCAGCCGCCGAAAGCTGGAGAAGCCGGGAATTCTAACTGGATGGAGCCAGCGGCCATCGGCGCAGTAGATTTGCAATGGTGGCAGCAGTTCGGCGATCCGTTGCTGACGCGGCTGGTTGAGCAGAGCATGGCAAACAGCCCCGATATTCGTATTGCCGAGGCACGCCTTGCAGAAGCCCGGGCCAATCGCGATGCCGTTGCCGGGCGGTTGTTGCCGAATGTCGATGCCGGTGGTAGCGCGACCGAAAATAGGCTCAGTGAAAATGGCCTGTTGCCGACTGACAATATCCCTGGCCTGTCCCGCGATTACAGCCTGTTCGATCTGGGCTTTGATGCGAGTTGGGAAATTGACCTGTGGGGCCGTAACCGGCGCAGTCTGGAAGGCGCTAACGCTCGCACCGATGCTGCACTGGAAGCGAAACGGGATATCCAGATCGCTCTGGCGGGAGAGGTTGCGCGCAGTTATTTTGATCTGCGTGAAGCACAAGCGATCGCAGCGAGTGCCAAGCAGCGTCTTGTCAGCAATCGGGCGCTGGCGCAGCTTACATCATTGCGGTTCAAAGCAGGCGAAGCAAGCCGCATCGAGGCGGAAAAAGCTGAAGCAGCAAGCGATGTCAATGCCGCGGCGATGAGCGATGCAGAAGCGGCTACCGCAGCCGCTGCCTATCGGATCGCCGCATTGATGGGCGTTGCACCGGAAAACATCGTGCCCGAATTGCGCGACGCCAAACCGATACCCACAAGTCCCGACAGGATATTGGCCGGAGTGCGCACCGATTTGCTTGAACGCCGCCCGGACATTCGCAAAGCGGAACGCGATATGGCCGCTACCAGCGCCGATATCGGCGTGGCCACAGCTGATCTTTTCCCTCGCTTCTCCCTGCTTGGTTCGCTTGGCCAACAGGCACGCAATGTTGGCGATCTCGCCTCTGGCAATAGCACCCGGTTTTCAATCGGTCCGAGCTTTTCCTGGCCGATTTTTTCAGCAGGGCGTATCCGCGCACAAATCCGCGCTGCCGATGCGCGAAGCGATGCTGCGCTCGCGGCCTATGAGAAAGCCGTCAACGGCGCATTTTCCGACAGTGAAAGTGCAATCAATCGCTTCACCAACGCCAAAGCGGCGGCAAGCGCGGCGAAGGCCGCTCTGGATCGCGAATCCCAAGCCTTTGCCCTGGCCCAGCGGCGGGTGACGGCGGGCGAGGATGATCGTCTTGCTCTGGAACGAGCGCGTTTGTCGTTGATCTCGGCAGCTAGCGACTATGATGGCGCACGATCACGGCAAGGCCGCGCTGCCGCTGCCCTTTACAAATCGCTGGGCGGAGGGTGGCAATGATTTGCGAATAGTCTTTGTATTCTGTTGCTGCAACGGCGTCGCGTAGTCGGTGAGTCCATATCGTCAAAAGCGTGTCTTGCTATTTGCCAAGACACCGCGTGTCCATCTCGTCCGCATTCCACATAACATGGACAGTTTCGGGATCCCTGATATTCTGTGAAAAATGTTCGCTGCTATCGGCCTGATCTTCGCGAAATATGCGGGTGTCGTTAGTTTTAAAAAAAAATACGACCTACCTTGAACTCGCATGCATCTGGAAGTGGTGTCGCCGCCTTGACCATTGGGGGAGGACAGGGAAAGGCCATTACGGCGACACCTTCGCTACGAGCTAGTTTAAAAGGAGCGACCCACTAGCATTTACGGCAGCGAAAACTCTGGATTGCTAAATTGTGATGAACTGAAGAGTATAGGCAAGGTCGCTCGTGATCGTGACAGCTGCTTTCGAGAATGACGGCCTGCCTTTTGGGCGGCCCTGCAATTGGCCTTTAACCGAGAGACCTATTGGTTCCTTTGGCATCCCGATAATGTTCCGGTTTAACTTCCCGTCACCGTTTAGATCGGCAAAACCACTAATGGCATAAGTTCCAGCCGGGATACGGGAAAAAGATACTCTCCAGTTCTCACCTGATTTTCTCGCTACAGCGTGGTGACTTGCGGTTGGAGAACAGATTGGAAATCCTTCTTTGTTTTTCCACAGACAGATATGCACTGATTTCGCATTGGCGGGGATGGTGGTTGCAGTGACTGTAACGGACACCAACTTGGCTGGCTGCGCATTTGCAATGCCATGCATCGTAAACATACCAAGCACAAACGTCGCGCCGAATAACGCCAGAAGCAGCGAAGAATCAGCGATTAATTTGATTATTCTTTTCATAGAAAACTTCCCTCACAATGGGATGACCGGGTTGCTCAGGCATGAGTAGGAACCTCTCGTGCATGCTAAAAGCCAGCAATGATAAGTCGGAAACAATATTTGTTTTGCCCTCATCCATTGCCTTTCACTCCCTTGTCAGTTTCGAAAATGCACCGGTTTGCCGCGCTTCAAAACAAGGTTGATAGTCCAAAATCAATCGTGCGAATCACAAAAGATAGTGACTGATTACTATCTTTTGTGTAGGAGCGCAATATGAATCGCAAAAACTTCACATCCAGGCAGCGCCGTGCAACTGCCGTTGAAGCTGTAATTGCTCTGGCGTCCTCATCGAACCCTGCCGACATCACCCCTGGGGAGACTTGCACTTTTACGGATGCGACACAGGGATTGGTGATGCAGGTCAAGATGGCAGGCGACTTTGCCGCGATGCAGGATATGTTGGGACGACTTTTTGCAATCCATTTAAACGGGATCGGAGCCAAAGGTTGAAAATCGGATTCGCTTTCAGTCGCCGAAGCCTGCCGATCCACGGCGGTTTTGAAAGCTGCCAAATTCGGTCTTCGCAGGGGCTTCGCCGACGTTCATCTGACCTGATGCCATGCGACACGTCAACCGGTGACTTGCGCCGCCGCGATCCTGTCGTCGGCCGTCTCCGCGCAGCAATTCTGACGGTCTGTATGACAATCATGCTGGCTGGTTGCGCGACATGGCCGGATCGACCCGCGATCTTGCCTGAGACAGCGGCCGCGGCGTCGATTAAAGGCTTTGTGGATATCCGCATCTATGCGGACGCCGATATCGACCAATGGTTGCGATGGCGAAAAAAATGGGAGTATGACCGGAAACGTACCAATGCAATTGAACCTATTCGGATGCTGGCGATTTCCAGTGGCTCGGACAAGGGCGCGTTTGCCGCCGGACTGCTCAACGGTTGGAATGACCGCGGTAATCGACCAGATTTCTCTCTCGTTACCGGCACCAGCACGGGTGCGCTCATCGGGCCATTCGCGTTTCTTGGCCACCGATATGATGACACGCTTCGCACGATGTATACGACCATTTCTGCCAAGGATATTTTTCGCAAGCATCCTGTTAAAGGCGTGTTGGGCGGGGCGAGCTTGGCGGATTCAGACCCTCTCTCCAGCCTCATTGAATATTATTTGACGGACCAGATTGTCGAGGAAATCGCCAGCGAGCATCGCAAGGGGCGCAGGCTGCTGGTGCAAACCACCAATCTTGATGCGCAGCGCGGTGTCGTATGGGACATTGGCGCCATTGCCAATAGCCCCGATCCGAGAAAAGTCGCGTTCATTCGGCGGATATTGCTGGCGTCTGCAAGCATCCCCGGCCTTTTCCCGCCGGTGTTGATCAATGCCGAGCATGATGGGCAGCAGTTGACCGAGATGCATGTTGACGGCGGAACAACAGCGAGCATGTTCGTAGTGCCGTCAACGCTGCTGTGGTCCAGCTTTGACGGTGCCATTGTCAAGGCACCGCGCTCAATTGATCTCATTTACAATGGAACGCTGCAGTCGCGATACGATGTGGTCGAGCCGCGCACCTTCACCATCATGGAACGCGCGCTCTCGACAGCGATGCTGGCGGCGGACCAGCAACGCATCGCTGGATATGGTGAATTTGCAAGCCGCCATAATACGCAATTTTCAATATGGACGATTGGCCTTGATTTTCCTGACGAGGGGCATCCGCTTTTTGATCAGAAATTCATGATATCGCTATTCGATTACGGTTATCAAAAAGGCCTGAATATTCGTCCGCTTTCAAAATATTCGCCCCCTCGCCTCTCACTCAGGGAAAGGCAAATCTCTGACAAACCGAGATTCTCGCCAGAAACAGGGCTGACATCGGCACCGGATTGATTGCATATGTGAAACGCATTGCGGCTGCTCATGCTCGAGATCAAAAATGCCAGATTTTGACGCAGGGAACGGACATCACCTTTCTCAACAATATGTTGCCGATGCGCCATTCCTTCTGGCAGCCATATCGCGACGGGCATGCCCGATCACGCTTAACTATCCATCATCCGCTGGCGGACAATCATCAGCAAGCTTTGAGAGATCGCAAAAATCACCGGGCCAAGGACAATCCCCGATGGCCCGAACAGCGCCAGTCCGCCCAATATGGCAACAAATGAAACCGCGGAATGAAGGCGCAGCCGGCGACCGACCAGAATCGGGTAGATGATATTGTCGATCAGCCCGACGACCACCGTGCCCCATATTGCCAGAATGGCCGCGGATATCAGGTCACCGCCAATAGCGAGAATGATCGCGGTCGGAACCCAGATCACAAACGCGCCGAGAAACGGCACGATTGCCAGTAATCCCATGATGAAGCCCCAGAAAAATGGCGAAGGCAGGCCAAGCCACCAGAACATCAGGCCGCCGAGCGTGCCTTGGACAGCGGCAACAACCAGCGTACCATAGACGGACGCAAAGACCGTATCGGATACTCTGCCGGTCAGAACCGCGAATTCAGAAGCGGAAAACGGCAGCATCTCCTCCAGCCGGGCAATCACCTTTTTCCGGTCACGCAGAAAAAAGAACAAAAAGAAAAAGGCAACCAGCATGGTGACCAGTCCCTTGATCGAGCCCTGGATAAAACTCGCGCTCCACTTGGATAACGAAGCGGCCATGTTGTTCAGCAAGCCTGTCAGATCGAGCCAGCCTCCGATCTGATCAACCAGGGGGGCCAGCGACTTGTTGTCTTCGACCAGTTGCGTCCAGGTGGCAGGATTAACAACCTCCGCCATGTGGACTGCACCGCGCATCGCTTCATTCAGCAAAAGTCCGGATATGATCATTGCAGGAACTACAACCACCAGCGCGGCCAGGACAACTACCAGACAGGCCGCAAGACTGGGCGACCGGACCAATGGTTCGAGACGGACCTGAAGCGGCGTAAAAAGCAGCGCGAGCGTGACCGACCAGACGATGGCGGGTACAAACGGCGCGGCGATAAAATAGCAGATTACCAGACCTGCAGTGACACCGGCAATCAGAATGGCAGTGGATGCCGTTGGCCGAAATCCAGACCCTCCAGAACCGGAATCTTCTGCGCCGGTCATCAAGCGCAGCTATGCGGCACAGTCGGTGACAGGCTCATTCTGCGCTAGTTTCAGACCATCCCTTTTATAGACATCAGGAAAATAAAGGACTGCACCGTCTTCCGCTCCCTCTGCCGTAAAATAGGCGATGTAGACCGGGATCGAATTCATTAGTGACAATCTGTTAGTTTTCCGGCTGTCCAGAACGTTGTCGACTTCCGCTTCCGTTGCCGATCCGGCGAGCAATGTTTTTACCAGATCAATGGCTCCGCCGACCCGGATACAACCATGGCTGAAGGTGCGCACGGCTTCCGAAAACCGGTTCTTGTTCGGGGTATCATGCAAATAGATGCTATAGGGGTTGGGCATGACCAGTTTCATCTGCCCCAGCGCATTGCCCGGTCCGGGGCGCTGACGATAGCGGCCATTCTGATAGACATAACCCTTCCTCCGCGCCGCAGCCGGATTGTTGCGCACCATGGATCCAATGCCTTCCGCAACAATCGATGTCGGGATTTCCCACCAGGGGTTGAGGATCACGCCGCTCACCGTGGCCTCCATAACCGGTGTTGGAGTTCTGGTCTTGCCAACGATTACTGGCCATGTCCGGACTATCTTGTGATTTTCCCACAGAGACACTTCGAAACTGGCGACGTTCACCAACAGATATTTATCACCCATGACCAGCGGCATCCAGCGCCAACGCTCCAGATTGACCGCCAATGTTGCGCGCTTCTCTTCGTCGGATTCCGTTGCATAGGCTGCGCGCAGCGCCTGATAATGGGGATTGCGTGGTTGAAGCGCGTCAAAATAGGCAGTTAGATCATTGTGGATCAGTGCCTTCAGCAGCAATTGTTGCGTATCGATATAGCGGTCATCGCTACTGATATTCCATTTCGCCCGAGCCGACGCGGGAGAACATCCGTCAAGATAGGCCATCATCAACTCGTTCGCGGCTACCGAGGCCAGGCGCGACCGGCGGAAGGGATCAGTGGCGGAATTGGGCTGGTCAAAATCGGTTATAGAGCAGTTTCCAAGACCCTCGGATGCTCTTGCATCGACCAATTGCTGTAATTCTGCAATCTGGGCTTCGGTCCAGATCAAGTGATCTTCTGTCTGTGCCGAGGCGGAAGCGGAAAGCAGAAATCCGCCCAGAATAGCTAAAAATGTTCTCATTTGATCCCTCTTCAGCCTATTTGCGGGCCCGGCAATAAGTATTGATACTTAATCCTGCGTACAGGAAAAAAATGCTATAGACGAACGATGAAAAGAAGAAATTTTATCACCGCCAGCCTGCTGGGTATCACCGGTGCCGCTTATGGCCTTGGTTCCCGGTCACAGGCAGCCAGCAGCGCGGCGACGCTCGTACCCGCGCGACCAACGATCACGCCGACACCTGTCCCGCCCTCTCTGATCGACCGCGCCAAGGCGGCAATGGCGACACATCAATCATCCTTATTGCACACCGACAGAATCGGAATCGCCGACTATTCCCTGCATTCTGCCAAGGAGCGTTTTCATATTGTCGACCTGACCAACGGGACCAGCCAGTCCTTCCTCGTCGCGCATGGCAAAGGCTCTGACCTCAGACATACCGGCTGGCTGCAGGAATTTTCCAATGTACCGGGATCCGAAGCGTCTTCCGGCGGCAGCTACATCATCAGCGAGACTTATGTCGGCAAGCATGGCACGTCCCGGCGGCTGAAGGGTCTCGACCCCAGTAATGATATGGCCGAGGCGCGGGCAATCGTGATCCATGGCGCGTGGTATGCTGAACCACAGATGGTTGGAACGCACGGAAAACTCGGCCGCAGCCAGGGTTGTTTTGCCTTTTCTGAAAGTGATCTGGCGATCATATTGGAACGACTGGGGCCGGGTCGCCTGCTTTATGCCGACAAAGTATAGACGGTATCGAGTTTCTGAATGTTGCGGATAATTGCGGTATCACTTCGGCTGTTGAAAATTCAAATTGGCGGAACAAATACCGTGGTACTGAGGCATCGCAAAGACACGCACAAGGATGCTGCCATCCTGAGGCTCTGATATCGCAGGGTCCGTAACAATACCTATCGTCCGGAGCATCTTATCACCGTAGAAAGTCTGCAGGCAAGTAGATGATGGGAGAATGATATGCTGGTGCGCAAGGATAGCAAGGTGATTGCAGTTGATGGCTCCCGCATGGCCATGTTCAAGAATATCGGAGAAGCATTTAATCCGGTGCTGGAGCTGATCGAGGAACAAAAAAATCCTTCACTGCGCACTTCAGAACTCGGAGCCGGCAAACCGGGACGGTCGTTTCAGAGCAAGGCCCCACGCCGGTCATCCCATGAGTTGACAGATTTACAGCAGTTGGAAGAAGACCGGTTCGTGACCGAAGTGGCCAAAAGGATCGAGAAGATCGCGTCAGAAACAAAAGCGGGCGTTATACTAGTCGCCGCGCCGCGCGCACTAGGCGTTATCCGGAAACATCTGAAACCCGAAACGAGCGCGCGATTGCTTGCAGAAATTCCAAAGGCATTTGGGCCGGATGAATCCGAACCACTCGCAAAAATGCTCGTTAAACATGAAGTCTGATGGGCCCGCTGCCCGCCGTCGAGAAATATGATCAAGACAGCAACGCTCTTTATTCTGTTCGGGGCCTGACAAAAGTCTACGGTGAAGGCCCAACCGCCGTCCACGCCCTGCGCGGCGTGGATCTCGAACTTCCGAAATCGGCAATGGTCGTTTTACTCGGTGCCAGCGGGTCCGGAAAATCAACCTTTCTCAACATTATCGGCGGACTCGATGATGCTACTGCCGGTCAGGTATATTTCGAAGGCGTGGAACTCACTGCATTGGGGCCATCCCAGCTTACCGAATATCGTCGAAATTCGGTCAGTTTCGTGTTTCAGTTCTACAATCTGGTAGCCTCGCTGACGGCTCGAGAAAATGTCGCGCTGATCACCGAAATTGCCGAAGATCCGATGACGCCACAGGAGGCATTGGAAATGGTCGGTCTGGGCAATCGCCTCGATCACTTCCCATCCCAATTGTCCGGCGGCGAACAGCAGCGGGTAGCCATTGCCCGCGCCATCGCCAAGCGGCCCAAGGTGATGCTGTGCGACGAGCCCACGGGCGCGCTCGACAGCCAGACCGGTGTAAAAGTGCTGGAGGCGCTCGATCAGGTCAATCGCGAGCTCGGCACAACAACGCTACTGATCACCCACAATGTCGTAATCGCCGATATGGCCGACCGGCTGCTGCGCTTCGCTGATGGCGCGCTGGTTGAGGATCGCGCAAACCCGGATCGTGTCAAACCGGCTGAGCTCAAATGGTAGCGCTTCCTACTTGGCTGGATTCGCTGGATCGCAAGTTGTTGCGCGACATCTGGCGGCTGCGCACACAGGCGCTGGCGATTGCGCTCGTGATCGCGGCAGGCATCGGTATGGTGGTTATGTCAGTGGGCATGATCCGGTCGCTCGAGGCCAGCCGCGACACATATTATGACCGCTATCGTTTTGCCGATATTGTCGGATCGGCGACACGCTTTCCCGCCAGTCTGGTGGGTGATATTCGGGCCATCGAGGGCGTCAGAATTGTCGAGGGACGGCTGACAGCCGGTGCGACGCTTGATGTCCCGGGGATATCCGAACCGATTACCGCCAAGGTTCACTCTCTGCCGTCTTCGGCAATGCCGAGAGTCAATGCACTGGTCCTGCGGAGCGGCCGGATGCCCGATCCTGCCCGGCCCGAAGAGGTAATCGCCAGCGAGAAATTCAGTGACGCCGCGCGCATCGCCCCGGGAGACGATATAGAAGCTGTTCTCTATGGCAAAAAACAAAAGCTGCGCGTGGTGGGCACGGCACTTTCACCGGAATATGTATATGCGCTTGGCCCGGGACAGATTTTCCCGGACAATCGCCGCTTTGGGATATTGTGGATGGGCGAGGAACATCTCGCGGCCGCGCTCGATTCGACCAACGCCTATAACGAGGCCCTAATTCGATTAGAGCGTGGTGCCAATGCGCGCAATGTGATTGACCGACTCGACAATATGCTGGAGCCATATGGCGGACGCGGTGCGATTCTGAGATCCGAACAGCTATCGGATCGTTTTCTGTCCAACGAGCTCCAGCAATTGCAGTCGATGACGGCCATTCTGCCACCGATTTTTCTCGGTGTCGCGGCCTTCCTGATCAATATCGTGCTTACCAGGCTGGTGGAATCGGAGCGCGAGATTATCGGGCTGCTTACAGCCTTTGGTTATCGCAACCGGAAGATTGTCTGGCATTATACCAAGCTGGCATTGGTACTGTCCTTCCCCGGCCTGATCCTGGGATTGATTTTAGGTAGCTGGATGGGTCGCGGTCTGGCCGGGCTCTATCAGCAATTTTTCGTGTTTCCGGTTCTGACCTACCGCGCCGGGACCGACGTCATCCTGTTGTCTTGTTTTGTCGCCGTGGCGGTGGTGATACTCGGGGCGGCACAGACGGTCCAGCGGATCAGCAAGCTGACCGCTGCTGAAGCCATGCGGCCGCCAGTTCCGCCCAATTATTCAGGGGGTGTTGCGCGGCTTATCGCGAAACTCAAAAAGCTCGATGAACCCACGAGGATCATTTTACGCGGCATAGTTCGCCGACCATTGCGCTCCCTGCTCGGGTCGCTTGGGGTTGGTGCCGCACTGGGCCTATATATTACCTCCGCCGGGTCGACAGACAATGTCGGCCTGATGATTGATTTGCTGTTCAACCAGGCAAACCGCTCAGACATGAACATCGTATTCGCCGAGCCGCGGGACGAGCGCGCCATATTCGAACTGCAACGGATACCGGGAGTCCTGCGGGTCGAACCCGTTCGTTATATTCCCGCCAAACTGACATCGGGAACCCGGTCAAAATCAGAGAGTCTGACGGGCATGAAACCCGGCGGCGATCTGAACCGGCTGGTCGATATGGATCATGGCATTTTGGAGCCGACGGTGCGCGGATTAATGATTTCACATGGCTTGTCCAATGAACTGGATCTGCAGCCGGGCGATCCGCTGCATGTCCAGGTTACCAACGGCAAGCGGCCCAGTTTCACCGTGCCCGTCACCCGTGTTTTGCGCAGCCCTGTGGCCAGCCCGGCCTATATCGACTTTGACCTGATCGGACCGTTGCTGCAGGAAGCACCGCTATCATCCGGCGCTTTTATCAGCGTCGATCCGGCACAGATCGATGCGGTATATCAGCGGTTGAAAAACATGCCGGTCGTCGCCGGATTTTCCGGCCGTGATGCGGCGCTGCGCGGGATTGATGAATCCATAGGAGAAACCATGGGCATCGTGCAGGTCTTCAACACGGCATTTTCAGCGCTGATCGTCTTTGGTGTGGTGTACAATAATGCGCGGATCAACCTGGCCGAACGAGCACGCGATCTCGTGTCGCTTCGGGTGCTGGGCTATCGCCGGTCCGAGGTCTCCTACATTCTGCTCGGAGAGTTGGCGCTGCTGGTTATCGCAGGTCTGCCCATCGGTACGCTTTTCGGCTATATTCTATCCAGGAATCTCACCGAATCGATCGGCGGAGATCTGTTCATCATCCCGTTCGGCCTCTCCGCCGCAACGGTAGCGTTCGCTATACTGATTGTGCTTCTCACTGCCGCGATATCGGCGCTTTTTGTCCGCTCGCGGCTGGACCGGCTTAATCTCGTCAATGTGCTGAAAACCAGGGAGTAAGGCGATAGTGACGAAACATCTGAACCGGCTCGGCCCGCGGCTATTGATCGGCCTCATCATCGTCGTTCTGGTACTCGCGATATTTTTTGCATTGCGCTCACCACCGATTGACGTGGACGTCGCGGAGGTCACCAAGGGGCCGATGCTTGTCACGATCAATGACGAGGGTGAAACCCGGGTCCGCGACATGTTTGTCATATCAGCGCCGATCAATGGATATTTGTTGAGGATCAATCTGGACGCCGGGGATCCGGTGGTAGCGGGTAAAACAGTCGTAGCCCGGATCACGCCTGCGCCGCCGGACTTTCTCAATTCGCGGAACGAGGCAGAAACACGGGCCCAGATCCGATCGCTTGAAGCGGCGGTACAATCTTCGGCGGCCCGGATCGCTCAGGCAGAGGCAGACCGCAAACTGGCGGCTGCCAATTTCGAACGGATCGATGCACTTTACGCACGCGGCTTCGCCACCAAGACCGCGCATGATGCCAGCCGTGCTGCGCGCGACGGCAGTGTTGCCCGATTGACAGAAGCGCGAGGAGCGGCGGAGTCAGCCCGGTTCGAACTCCGCGCGGTGCGGGCACGGCTGATGACCCCGTCCACCAACAGCAGCCGCGGCGAAACCCTTGCCGTCTTATCCCCGGAAAGCGGATCGGTGCTGCGCCGTACCCATGAAAGCGAAACACCGATCAGTGCCGGAACGCCGATCATCGAGATTGGTGATCCAGCCGACATCGAGATTGTGACCGACCTGCTGTCCAGCGATGCTGTAAAAATCAAACCGGGCAGCAGGGTGCTGATCAAGAATTGGGGAGGAGAAAAACCACTCACCGGCAAGGTACAACGGATCGAGCCGTTTGGTTTCACCAAGATTTCCGCGCTGGGCGTCGAAGAACAACGCGTGAATGTCATAATTGATTTCGCCAACCCACTCGCTGCACGACAGCGTTTGGGCCATGGCTATCGCGTCATCGTCAGGGTCGTCGAATGGGAAGGAAAAGATGTTTTGCAGACACCCATCAGCGCGCTGTTCAGGAACAAGGGCCAGTGGTCGGTCTTTGTCATGCGCGGCGGCGAGGCGGAACTCGTGCCGGTAAAAATCGGCCGGATGAACGACGAGCGCGCGCAAATATTGAAAGGCCTGAAAGCGGATGAATACGTCATTCTTCACCCGAGCGAAAAGATTGAAAATGGCACCCGAGTCAGGCTGCGGGAGGATGGGTCGTAATTTCATGTTTCCGGAGCATGAGCGTGGTGACACCGGGATTGCACAAAACAGCTTGAACTGGATGGACGTGATTACCTTTTTCAAGTGCCAGCCTGGTCCGATGATTTGCGACTTCCTGCCGGGATAGGTAAAACCACCTATTGACTCCGGCACTGATTTTTCTCTCTTTGTCTCGGACTAATCCTTCGACCAGTTTTTCCATTTAACTTGAGGCATTGGCAATGACGCATATTGACGAATATCGCTCCCGGGTCAAAGCCGCCGACGAGGCGGTGCACGGATTAAGGTCCGGAGCGCATATTGCGATGGGCATGGCAACTGCGGAGCCGCCAGCATTGCTTTCTGCGCTGGCCAACTTGGCAGAAAATGGAAGTGTCGACGATATCAAGCTGTGGTATTTTCACTCGATGGATCATGCCGGTAAAACGGTGTTACGGCCTGACCTCTTGGGCCGTATTCGCCCGCGCTGCATGTTTCTGAGCACCATCGAACGGAAGTTGCTCAGCGCACAGGCGCCCGGAGACAAAAGTCCGATCGAATTTGTTCCGGTCGCGTTCAGCGATTCCCCTCAACTATTCAAAGAGCAGGTTGCACTCGACCTTTTTGTGACGACGGTGTCGCCGATGGATAAGCATGGTTGGCTCACCTTTGGCACCAGCAATGACTATTCTACCGCCGCCGCTCGTAGCGCGAAAAAGCTGGTGGTCGAGGTTAATCCCAATATGCCGCGGGTGTTTGGTGCTTCCCTGCTGCATATTTCGGAAATCGACGCGATCGTGGAAAGTAATACGCCGCTTAACGAGGTTCACGCGCCGAATATATCCGCGGTAGATGCAAAGGTTGCAGCCATTATCGCGGATATGATCGACGACAGATCGTGCTTGCAAATGGGAATAGGCGCGCTCCCCGGTGCAGTATGCGCCTTGCTGAAAGACCGCCGGGATCTGGGCATCCATACCGAACTGATGACCCCTGCCCTCGCCAGCCTAATCCAGTGCGGAGCGGTCACCAACCAGGCCAAGACCACTTATCGGGGGCGCAGCGTCTTCACCTTCGCTATGGGCGACCAGGCATTCTACGATTTTCTCGATGACAATCCCGCGATGCACAGCGCCCCGGTGAATATCGTCAACGATCCACGGCATATTGCGAAAAACAAAAATGTCGTGTCGGTCAATGCGACGCTGCAAATCGATCTCGGCGGCGCGTGCAATTCGGAACATCTGATGGGTCGGCAATATAGCGGCTCGGGCGGTCAGCTCGACTTTGTGCGGGGTGCTACCGCATCAAAAGGCGGCAAGTCGATCATCGCCTGTCAGTCCACTGCCCGCAACGGTACTGTCTCACGCATCGTCCCCCGGCTGGACGGGCCTGTAACAACCCCGCGCAACGATACGCATATTGTGGTAACAGAATATGGCTGGACCGATCTGCAAGGCAAGTCGCTAAACCAGCGCGCAGATGCCCTAATCGAACTCGCGCATCCCAAGTTCAGAGATGACCTGGCTAACGGTTTATGATATCTGTCGATTGCAACCCAGGACGGGTCCGGCGATTGAAAACTCAACGCCCGGCCTTGGCCGGGGCATAGGATTGTATCACCGGAAACAGCGCAAAAGCAATCTGACCACCAAGACCAATGCGGTTTTCCGGAAGATCAAACGTCACGAGAAATTCGGCCACACTCCATTCTCGCAGCAGCACCGCGATCAGCAGCTCACCCGCGATCAACAAGGCAAACGCGACGAAGCCCATCACCAGACGATCATATGTTTCGGCCCGGATTTCAAATCGTCTGATCAGGAACCGGCAGAAAAGCCACGCACAAAGAAGCATCAGCGGGATTTCAATCAAGACCGCAAACACTGGTCCGGTATAAGATACGAGAAAAAATGCACGCATCGTGCCCAAAATAAATCCCAGCGCAAAGATACCGACGAAATAGTAAATGCCAGCTTTCACGATATTGGTCATGGGTGATCATTAAGTTGATCAGAGGTGACGGAAATATACGTAAACTCCCTGATATTGTTGCGGCTATTTGCAATTTATCGTACGAGTTTTCCGACCGAGGCGATACCAACCATTGAAGCCAATCACTCTTCCGACTTTGCCGCATATCGCGAAAACACCGGCTCTGGAAAGCGCGGGGCTCTCGGTTGTCTCGATCAGCAAGAAATTTGGCCGAGAAACGGTCCTGAAAGACGTTTCCCTGGATGTCAGACGGTCCGAGGTTGTCGGCTTGCTCGGCCGGGACGGAGCAGGCAAAACCGTGACCTTCTACTCGATACTCGGGTTGTTGCGGCTGAACTCCGGACATATTTTTCTCGATGGTGATGATATAACCAAATTGCCCCTTGACCGGCGCGCGCTTCGTGGCCTGGGATATTTGCCGCAAGAACCCTCCATTTTTCGCGGGCTGACAGTCGAACAAAATATACTGACTGTGCTTGAGTTGTTCGAACGGGATCCGGTGTTGCGATCGCAGAAACTTGAAGATCTGCTGGCTGAATTTAGTATTGAATATGTCCGCAAAGTTCCGGCACGTGCCCTGTCGGGCGGCGAAAGACGCCGTTGTGAAATTGCCCGGGCAATGGCAGCAAAGCCAAGTGTCATGCTGTTCGACGAACCATTTGCCGGAATTGATCCGCTCTCGGTGAGGGATATCAAGGCGATGATTGCAAAACTGGAAAGCCATGATGTTGGCATCCTGATTACCGATCAAAACGTACGTGAGATGGTCGATCTGCTGGATCGGGTCTATGTCCTGCATGAAGGCGAAATCGTGTTCAGCGGTACGCCAGATGCCATGCTGAAGGACAAAACCGTGCGCCGCCTGTATCTCGGCGAAGAATTCCTCCATTAAACCCTTTCCGCTGGGCGGGAATCCTCAGGCGTTAGCGGAGGACCTGGAGCATGATTTGCACATCATTTGCGTTATCGCCAGTTTGTGACCGACTTCTCCCAGCGACCGTCCATTAATTGGGGGAGGACCCGCTGATAGTATTTCCTGCATCCGTATTATCCCTGATACATCGAGCAATCCCAGACGGATAGGATATGACAATCGCCGGAACGCTTCCCGACTCAGGAGAGACAAGATGAAATCCGTGCTGCTTTATGTGAATGACGATTCCGGCTTTGATGCACGTTATCAGGCAGCGCTGGATTTGACCCGCGCGGTGGATGGGCATCTCCATTGCCTGCGCGCCAATCCCTACCAGCCGCAAATGGCCTTTGATGGCGTGACCGGCATGTCCATCATGTACGACATCAGCAAATATGCGGAAGAAGTCGATACGCAATTGAAGGCAGAAATCGAGAAACGGCTGGCCGGAGAAGACGTTCCGTGGGATTATCAGGAAGCCAATGCAGAACCGGCCAGAGGACTATCGAGAAGCTCCGCGCTGGCCGACGTGATGGTGCTGAGTTCGTGCAGCGGTGTGAAAGATAATACGATACCTCTTGGCATTTTGGGTGATGTGGTTCTCGGCACCAATATTCCGGTCGTTGTTCAGCCGGACAGCGTCAAGAAATTCGATGCGGCTGGTCCGGCGGTGGTTGCCTGGAATGGCAGTCTTGAGGCCGGCAATGCGCTACGTGGAGCCGTACCCCTGCTTAAACTGGCCAGCGATGTGCACATTGTCGTCGTCGAGGAAGACAAGGACCACGACCTGCCGCCTCTGGATGCGTCAGAATATCTATCACGACATGGAATAAAATCGAAAATTCATGATCTTGCGGCCAAAAAACCATCCGTACAGGCGGTTCTGCTATCCACCGTCGATGCGCTGGACGCGAGCTATATGGTGATGGGCGCATATGGCCACAGCAGGGCTCGTGAGTTCTTGCTTGGGGGCGTAACGCGAAGCCTGTTCCGGGATTGCCCGGTGCCGCTGGTGGTCGCGCATTAGTCTTGGAAACATGCTTCCCGAGAGGAAGATATAAATGAGTGGCGTAAGTATAAAATTTCACGGTGCGGCAGGAACGGTTACGGGTTCCTGCTTTGAAGTCAAAGGTGCGGGCCAGACGATATTGGTAGATTGCGGCATGTTTCAGGGCACGCGTTCGCTGGAAGCGCTGAACCATGAAGACCTGCCTTTTGATCCCAAAGAAATAGATGCCGTGCTGCTGACCCACGCACACCTCGATCATAGCGGAAGACTGGCCTATCTCTACGCCAGCGGCTGCAAGGCGAAGACATATTGCACAGCGCCAAGCGCCGACATCATCAAACCGCTTTTGCAGGATTCCGCCAAGTTGCAGGCGGCGGATGTAGAGCGCAGGAACCGCCGGGCAGACCGAGCGGGTCTGCCCCCGTTCGTCCCGCTTTATGATAGCAAGGATATCGCGAAACTGCACAAAAACGTCCGTCCGGTTTTCTATTGCGAGGAAAACCATCTCGACAATGGTGTGTCGTTCCGTTTCTGGGACGCGCGACATATTGTGGGATCGGCATCGATTGAAATCAATATCGCCGGGCAGCGATTGCTATTCTCGGGCGACATAGGACCTGGCCGGGCGATTAATTGTACGGCCTCGGAAATCGGCGGCTATGATCATGTCATCTGCGAATCTACCTATGGCGATCGAGATCGCGAACTGGTTTTGATCAGCGAGCGCCGCGAGACACTGGCGCGTCATGTCGAGGAAGTAATCGCGGCAGGCGGCAATGTGCTGATCCCGGCCTTTGCGGTTGAGCGCACGCAGGAGATACTCGAAGATTTCGATGCCTTGTTTGAATCCAGACGGCTCGCACCGGTCAATGTGTTCCTTGATTCCCCGCTGGCCCAGAAGGTGACGATGGCGGTTATGCGCTACCGGGACAGCGGCACGGACATGTTGAAGCGCACCAACATCCGGTTCATCCAGAATACGGCGGAATCCAAAAAGCTTAATCGGATGACCGGTATTGTTATTATTGCCGGTTCAGGCATGTGCGAGGGTGGTCGGATAAGACACCATCTGGTCCGCAACCTGCCGCGCCGACAATCCCGATTGTTGTTGTCAGGCTATCAGGTCGCCGGAACATTGGGATCGGTGCTTAGAGACGGGGCAAGGCGCGTCCGCATTTCCGGCAAGGATGTTATCGTGAAAGCGCAGGTTTCGTCGCTTGATGGCTATTCCAGCCATGCCGATCGCAGCGGGTTGGTGGAATGGATCAAGGATCGCACACCGATCAGAGGATCGCTCTTTCTGGTCCATGGAGATCAAACCGCACTCACAGGCCTTGCTGAATCTCTGGGCAAGATTCCGGATCTACCGGCTGCTATTATTCCAGCGCTAGGCGAGACATGGGCATTGCGTCCGGCCGAGCCAGCCACTTCCCAGTCTGCGGGTCGCGCGGATGCTGCGGATCTGACCGCCTCGCGAGACTGGATATCCAAACTCGCTGCGTTGCGCGCAGAAGTGGAAGAAAAAATAATCAAGCAACCGTCCAATCAGGATCGCGAAAAAATGCTTGCCGCACTCAAACGGGCGCTCGATAGCGTGAACTGAACCAGGGGCCCTATGTTCCCAATATTACCAGAACCGATTTGGTCACGGCAATCTTGAGGAACAGCACTGCCCCCGGGTTGCCTTTTTCGTTCGATTTGTTCAGACGTTCGACCGCAATTTTGTTCGATTTTTCGTGACTGCAGCAAGAATGGACTGTGCAAAGCCGTGCAATGTATCATCACGCGCGCCCATGATAACGATACGGTCACCCGCTTTTGCAATGTCCACTATCCGGTCACCACAGTCCTGCCTTGCGGCGAAATATTCTGCCAAGCCACCGGCGGCGGTTATCGCATCGACGATGGATTCGCTGCCAAGAGTACGATCAACCGTACCGCCAAAATACACCGGATCACACAGAATGACGCGGTCGTCGCCGTCGAGATTTTCGGAGAACACCTCAGCAAGTTCTGCACCCATTTTTTTGATCGGTCCAAATCCGTGCGGCTGAAAAAAGGCCACTACCCGACCGGGGAAAGCTTTCAGGGTCAAAAGCGTCGCAGCTATTTTGTCCGGATTATGGCCAAAATCATCGATCACGGTAATATCGTTCTCGGTTCCAATAATATCGAATCGGCGAGCCAGGCCTTTGAACGTTTTAATCGCCGCTATCGCCTGATCGACCGGAACACCGGTCGCACAGGCAGCCGCTATGGCCGCGAGCGCATTGGCGATATTATGCCTGCCGGGCACTTGCAGAGCGATCCGATAATCTGTGCCAGCGGTCTGCATCGTAAAACTGCTGCCAAGCGATTTTTCCTGAACTTGCGAAGCACGATATTCCGCGCCTTCGGAAAACCCAAAGCTGCACTCTTTTGACGGACTGCGAGAAGCAACAAGCATCCGCGATTCTTCATCGTCATAATTCCAGATCGCGTGCCGCGACTCGGCGATGAAGTCTCCGAACAATATTCTCAGCTCTTCTAGGCTTTTGTGATCCAGACTGACATTGTTGAGCACCGCAATTTCAGGTTTGAACAGAGCGATTGAACCATCGCTTTCGTCAACCTCGCTGACCATCAGATCGCCTTCCCCGACGCGCGAACTGGCGAACGGGGCGTCATCATCAACGAAATTTTTCATCACCGCACCGTTCATGATCGTAGGGTCACGACCCGCCTCGGTCAGCATCCAGCCGAGCATTCCGGTGACGGTAGACTTGCCGCTGGTTCCGCCAACCGCGATGCTGCGCGGCGCTGCGTTAAAATGCTCTGCCAAGAGTTCCGCCCGGGTCATTCGCTTACAACCCAGTGCGATTGCGCGTGCCACGTCCGGAACGCTGTCTTCAATCGCGGCGGAAGCGACCAATATCTGATCGCTATCGACCAAACCGCTGCCGTCCTGTTGGAATAGTTTGATTCCGCGGTCCCGCAACCATTGAAACTTGGCGGCCAGTCGCCCCTGGTCCAACGCCCGGTCGGATCCAGCGACCCGTGCGCCCGCTGCTTTGACGATCATTGCCAGAGGCAACATTCCGGAACCACCGATTCCACAAAAATAATAGGATTTGTCTTCACTCATTTTTTCGCGCTATTGCTTCTCTGTCTGTTTGGCAATGGCGCAAGGAACAAAATCGATCTCTTTACCAGTTCGCATCGGTATTTGTGCGCCCTCGACCCCCTTTACGCAGGAAGGGGCCGACAGCGTTATCGTGCTCGCGGCAGAGAGCCATCCGCAGGCCGAATTGATATTCGATGAGCAGTGCTTTTTCGAACAGGGACATTTTGCAGGCAGCGATGAACAACGCACCGACAGTTTCGTCGCTTTGGCTAACGATCCGACCATTGATGCGATATGGTTTGCCCGCGGCGGCTATGGTGCCGCACGTATAGCGGGAGCCGCCATCGGCCGACTGGACAGCGGCGCACGACGCAAAACATATCTGGGATATAGTGATGCGGGAAATCTGCTGGGAGCGCTCTACCGTGCGGGCATCGGCGAAGTCGTACACGGACCCATGCCGTCTGATATCGGAAGAGCGGGCGGCGACGAGGCTGTTCGAAGGGCTTTGGACTGGATAGTGCACAGGCGACAAACTGCCTTGGAACCTGGTCTGATCGACGGTCAGAAACACGCCGCGTTCAATTTGATGACCATCGCCATGATGACCGGCACGGATCTGATGCCGAATCTACGGGATCACATTCTCATTGTTGAAGAGATATCTGAATATTTATACGCTTTTGATCGCGCCATGTTTCACCTGTGCAGCAATCTGGCGGATCACGGCCTGTCCGGTATTAAATTGGGCCGGGTCAGCGATATTCCCGAAAATGATCGGCCATTTGGCGAATATCCGGAAGCGATTGCCAAGCGCTGGGCCCGGCACAATGGCATCGCCTATCTGGGCCGGTCGGATATCGGCCACGATGCCCAAAACCGAATTGTGCCGTTTGGGCTGCTCAAGCTCTGACAAATCAGTCGGAAAAGACGACAGTTTTAATGCTGAAGTCGCTCTATTTAGGAAGCTTTCTCCATTATAATATTGTCTCTCCCGTGAACAAATTCCGGCACCACAGACTTGAGCATTGTGATTGCATCATCCGGGTCGCGACAGCTCATCAGGTTCGCGATCAGATCATTGAGCGCATCTGAAGCAAGGTAGGATTCGTGAGCCTTCATGATTCGTTGGTGCTGAGTGGATTGTGGATCGTTTCCGATAATCAATTCTTCGTAGAGCTTTTCACCTGCACGCAGTCCAACTTCGACGATTTCTATATCGCCGTCAGGGTTAACTTCATCACGTACGGTCAATCCTGAAAGCCGAACCATCGTCTCTGCCAAGTCCAGAATTTTTACGGATTTGCCCATATCGAGCACGAACACTTCACCGCCTTTTGCCATGCCTGCAGCTTGAATAACCAATTGAGCTGCCTCCGGTATGGTCATGAAATAACGGGTGACATTACGATCTGTCAGAGTGATTGGACCGCCTTGCTCGATCTGCTTGCGGAATAGTGGAACGACTGAGCCACTGGAACCAAGGACATTGCCAAACCGAACCATGGAAAACCTGGTAGCACTGGCAGTCTCGGCGAAATTCTGGATCACCTGTTCTGCGGCTCGTTTGGATGCGCCCATTACATTGGTCGGCCGAACGGCTTTGTCAGTACTGATCAGGATGAAATTGCCCACTCTTGCGGCTTCAGCTGCTGCTGCCAGATTTTGCGTTCCCAATATATTGTTGCGAATTCCCTCGATCGGATTAGCCTCTACGAGCGGCACATGCTTATAGGCCGCCGCGTGAAAGACTGTATCCGGCTTCCACTCTGAGAATATTTCGCCCAGTCGGTCGGCATCAACGACTGAGCCCAGAATCGGAATCAACTGCAGCTTCGACGTACCTTGACTGGCCACCAAGTTTTTCAGTTCTTTTTCAATTTGGTAGAGAGAAAATTCGGACAGATCCAATAATATCAGGCGATGTGCTCCCGATTTTGCGATCTGTCGACAAAGCTCGCCACCGATAGACCCCCCGGCTCCCGTCACCAGAACTGTCTTGCCGACAATTGTCCTTCCGAACAGCAGCTCATTAGGCAGAACCGGCTCTCGCCCAAGCAAGTCTTCGATGTCCAGCTCACGAATATCACTGAATGCTATTTTGCCGGAGATTATTTCCTGCATATTCGGCAATGTTTGAACGTGCACCTTGAATTCGCGAATTTGTTCCACAATCTTGCGGCGCTTCTTGCGGTTGATTCTTGGCAAAGCCAAAAGGATATCGGTTATATTCCGTTTCTTGATCAGTTCCGGCAGATGCCCACTCCAGAAAACTTTATCTCCATCCAGCCTTTGGCCATTTAACCGTCGATCATCATCAACATAGCCGCACAATCGCATCGCTGGTTGTGACCGCATTGAGGCGGCAAGTTGTTGCCCCGCGCTGCCCGCACCGTAGATCAGGACATTTTTCACCTCGCCGGCAAACCGATTGCGGCCGAGGATATCAACCATCAGATACCGTGCCGTAACTCTTGCGAAGCCAACCAAAATGAAAAAGACAACCGGTTGAATAACCCCAATTGTTCGCGGCACACCATCTATCCCGATCACCGCGAAAATAGTTGCGATCACAACAGAATAAATTGCGAAAGCACGGACCAGTGTTTTCATCATTCCGGTGCCTGCATAGCGGAAAATTGCTTGATAAACGCCACTCAGAACAAAGACGGGAACCATCGTCAAGAGACAGGCCAGCACGATTTTCTGAACTGCAATATCCCACAAGACCCAAACGCCAATACGAAGAGAATAGGCTATCCAGATCGACTGGACACAAAGCAAAATGTCGAGCAGGAACACGATAGCCTTTTTTTGCCAGCGCGCTAGCCGGGCGGCTCTTTCCAGCAAAGATGTGACAAAGGTGGTGACATTCTCAATCATTTAATTCTCAAAACTGGCATTTGATTTCCAAAGCTGCGACAGCGAATGACATATTTACCGATCAGAACCGATTTGGCCAAGAACTTTAAAAATGGTTATTTAACGGACCTTTGTCAAAATTTGATAATGACAAAACTGGATTGGGACGCCTTCCGATTGTCATTCAAAAATGCCTTTACACAATCTCTTGTAAAAGACATTCGAACACGAGCCGATTGGGCCAAACTTGACCTGTGTTGGCCAACGGGCCACAAGCCGCCAGATTTTCATGGTAAGACGAAAAATATTCGAGGGATTTAAATGAAACTTGCAATGATTGGTTCTGGCTATGTTGGCCTGGTATCTGGCGCCTGCTTCGCTGATTTCGGGCATGATGTGGTTTGCGTCGACAAAGACGAGAAAAAAATATCGGACCTTAACAAGAATGTCATGCCGATTTTCGAACCGGGGCTGGCTGATTTGGTCAAACGCAATGTTGATGCGAATCGCTTGTCCTTTTCGACCGATCTGGCGGCGTCCGTGAAGGAATGTGACGCGATTTTTATCGCAGTGGGAACGCCCTCACGAAGAGGCGATGGCCATGCTGACCTCAGCTATGTCTATGCGGCGAGCGAAGAAATCGCCGATTCGATCACCAAACCGACGGTGATCATAACCAAGTCGACCGTTCCTGTGGGAACCGGCGACGAAGTTGAGCATATACTCGAGAAGAAGCAACCACGAGACTGTTTTTCCGTGGTTTCCAATCCCGAATTCTTGCGTGAAGGTGCGGCCATTCGTGATTTCAAACGACCTGATCGTATTGTCATCGGAACGGAGGATGACTGGGCGAAAGATGTAATGAGCGAGATTTACCGCCCACTTTTCCTCAATGAATCACCAATATTATTTACCGGCCGACGCACGGCGGAATTGATCAAATATGCAGCTAATGCCTTTCTCGCGACGAAGATCACATTCATCAATGAAATCGCGGATCTTTGCGAAAAAGTCGGCGCCGACGTTCAGGAAGTCTCCCGCGGGATCGGTCTGGATAACAGGATCGGATCAAAATTCCTCCACGCCGGCCCGGGATATGGCGGCAGCTGTTTTCCCAAGGATACTCTGGCTTTGATGAAAACAGCGCAGGACAATGATAGTCCGGTTCGCATCGTCGAAGCGGTCGTGCAAGTGAATGACCAGCGCAAACGCGCCATGGGCCGCAAAGTCATCGATGCGCTCGGCGGTGATGTCCGCGGCAAAAAAGTGGCTTTGCTCGGACTCACATTCAAACCCAATACCGATGATATGCGAGATGCGCCGTCCATCGCGATCGCCCAGATATTGATCGAGGGTGGAGCAGAAGTGACAGCTTATGATCCGGAAGGCATGAAACTGGCGCAGGAAATCATGCCTACCGTGAAGATGGCAGACAGCAGCTACCAAGCTGCGGAAGAAGCCGATGCCGTCGTCATTGTGACCGAATGGGATGCTTTCCGAGCCCTGGATTTGAAGAAGCTTTCGCAAGTCATGAAAGGCAACGTGCTGGTCGACTTGCGAAATATTTACAACCCGTCAGAAGTCGCGCAAACATGTTTGGCATACACGAGCATCGGACGTAACCCGTGACCCTCGGATCCAGATCATGAAATTAAAAAGGAAATTTGTCGAAAAACCGTGGGGTCAGAAAGTATTACCTGACATTTTTGATATCAAAAGTGAAAAAAAAATTGGTGAAATCTGGTTTGAAGCCCCCAAGGGCATAACGCCCCAACTGATGACCAAATATCTTTTCACCAGTGAGAAGCTGTCCATCCAAGTGCATCCAAACAACAGACAGGCACGCAGAATTGGGTTGCCCCACGGCAAGGAAGAATGCTGGTATATACTGGATGCGCAGCCAGGTGCCGTATTGGGCCTTGGTTTGAAAAAAAAGGTGAGCGCGACCAAGCTGAAAACCGCTGCAATATTGGGCGAAATCGAGCAACTTATTGACTGGAAACCAACCAGTAAGGGTGACTTTTACTACGTTCCGGCGGGAACGATTCATGCAATCGGAGCCGGTATTTCGGTTGTCGAAATCCAGCAAAACGTCGATATTACCTATCGCATATACGACTATGGACGCCCTCGCGAGCTCCATCTGGATGAAGCAATGGCGGTGGCCAAGCTATCACCCTATGACATGAAATTTAGTCAAGAGGTCCCGTCCGACCAATCGATATGCCTTTCAGCCGGCTCACCGTTTGAATTGTTCCAGATTGTCGGAGCTGACGACACCATATTGTCGCAGACGACAAGCAATGAATGGCAAGTCATCCCGTTGGAAGGGGCGGTCACCGTCCGCGGCAAATTGATCAAGGCCGGGGAATGTGGAATTTGCCCGCGATTGTCGGACATAGATCTTTCCAAGAACAAAAAATCCCTCATCGCTTGCACGAAGAGGTGAGATATTGATCATGCCACAAAAAGCGCTCGTAACTCCTGTCATCTTATCCGGTGGTTCCGGCACTCGATTGTGGCCGCTTTCGACACGGGAGAAACCAAAGCAATTCCTGAATCTTCTGGGTCCGCTCAGCATGTTTCAGCTGACGTTCCAGCGCTGCGCGGACAGTGGAATATATCGAAATCCGATCATTGTTGGTTCTGCCAACCATGCGAAAATCATGGAGGAACAGATGCGGGAGGTGGGTGCGACACCGGGCGCCTTCATCTTGGAACCCTGCGCTCGCAATACCGCTCCGGCCATTGCGCTTGCCGCGCTTGCTGCCGAAAACCCGACCGATTTGTTGCTGGTGATGCCAAGCGATCATATGATAAAAAATGTCGCCGCATTTCAAAAAGCCGTACAGGAATCAATTTCAGTCGCGCAATCCCGCTGGTTGGTGACATTTGGTATCGAACCCACCGGACCGGCAACAGGATACGGATATATCCAGCGGGGCGATGCAATAGTCGGAAGCACCAGAAGTCTGGCGGCCAAAAGATTTGTCGAGAAACCAAATCCGGAGAAAGCCGAAAAAATGCTCAAGGACGGCGGCTATTACTGGAATGCTGGAATATTTCTGTTTCGGGCCGACAACTATTTGGCGGCCATGGAGAAATATGCCCCCGAAATGCTCAACGCCTGCAAATTGGCGATGAACAGCAAACGGATGGAGAACGAGATTTGTTATCCCGGTCTGGACGCATTTGCTTCGGCGCCTTCTGATTCGATTGATTATGCGATAATGGAAAGAGCAGAAAAAATCGCGGTTACACCAGTCAGCCCCGGCTGGTCAGATGTGGGCAGCTGGGACTCCCTGTTTGATATCTGCGACAAGGATCAGGATTCAAATGTCATATTCGGCAAGGCCGAAACAATTGGTTCAAGCAACAATCTGATCCACAGTCACGAACTCGAAATCGCGGTTCTTGGCGTAGAAAATCTGATTATCGTCACCCATGGGAACAAAGTCGTGGTTTTGCCCCGTGGTCAGTCGCAGAATGTAAAAAAAATGGCTCAGAAGCTTGAGGAAAAAGACCAGAGTCAGAACCTAAATTGAACGAGTGGTCTCATTCAGTTCATCAGTCACCTTATCTCTGTCGAGCCTGTCGGTTAGCCAATTCGGGTAAAATTTGGCAATCACCAAGAGCACCGACGGCAATAGCAGAGTGTTCCAGACATCCCTGACCGCTTCCTCATAATAATCTGGATTGCCGTGCAATGCCTCCGGAACAAAGGCATAATCATAATATTCATTGGCCAACGCAACGGCTGCGACGAACAACCACGGGATTGGGCTGGCGAGTGAACGCCTGAGCAGAAATGCCACAGCCAGTTGAACCCCGACACCCGCATAAATATGCAGGGAGTCGCGGTCCAGTCCTGTTGACAGTTCCAGCCAGTTTTTGAGTTCAAACCATTGCACGAAAATCCGATTGGTCTAGCCGGATGCATGGGTCAATGCTTTTTCCAGAAGATATCATTATAAAAATATTAGCCAAAAACGGATAAACAACCGGAATGACAGCACAGGCATCAAATAAACCGAAAGTCTTGATCATTTTTGGTACCAGACCGGAAGCAATCAAGCTTTTTCCGGTCGTCCAGGCCTTGTCGGCTCGAGACTGCCTCGAAACATTGTCCTGCGTAACGGCCCAGCATCGTGAAATGCTCGACCAGGTGCTGAAGATTGCCCATATCCGGCCTGATTTTGATCTCGACCTGATGAAGGCCGACCAAAGCCTTGACGATCTTACTGGCAGATTATTGTCCGGAATCGGTAAAATACTGGACGAAACCAAACCCCAGCGGGTGGTGGTCCAGGGCGATACGGCGACCGCCATGTGTGGTGCTCTGGCTGCCTATTACCGACAGATTCCCGTCAGCCATGTCGAAGCCGGTCTGCGCAGCTACAATATCTATCACCCGTGGCCCGAAGAAGTGAACCGCAAGATCATCGGGACGATTGCCGACCAGCATTTTGCACCGACACAGACGTCGGCAGATGCGCTCAAAAAAGAAAACATTCCTGCCGAGCGGATTTACATCACCGGCAATACGGTGATTGACGCCCTTCTTATCTCAGCGAATAAAATCAGTAATACAGACCATTTGGATGCTAATCTTAATAGTTTATATAAAAAATTCAGTGACCGCAAAATCATCGGTGTGACCAGCCATCGCCGGGAAAATCTGGGTGACGGATTGACCAATATCGCCAGCGCGCTTCGAACAATCGCTCAGCGGGATGATGTTGCCCTGATTTTTCCTGTCCATCTCAACCCCAATGTGAGGGCAATCATGCAGAACGCATTGGAAGGTCTTGACAATGTCGCGATGATCGAACCGCTGGACTATCCCAATTTCGTCAGCCTACTCCACCATTGCAGCTTCATGCTGACCGATAGCGGCGGCGTCCAGGAAGAGGCCCCGGCCCTAGGCAAACCAGTGCTCGTGATGCGCGATACTACGGAACGGCCGGAGGGGATTGAAGCCGGAACCGCGAAGCTGGTCGGAACCGATAGCGACATGATTATAGCGGAAGCCAACAAGCTTCTGGACAACGAAGACCACTATCTTGCGATGGCACGCGCGCACAATCCCTTCGGTGATGGAACGGCCAGCCATCGGATTGCCGACATCATCGAAAACAGCCTCATTGCCTGAAAATTTCCGGTCCAGGCATCAAATTACCTAAATATTTACTATGATTGTCTAGTTTCCCTGCATGTAAAGCGCGCCGGATGGGCGCCCTGCGGAGTGGCTTCAAAAATGCTATCGGAAGAAAAACCAAGCGTCTGCGTCATGGGACTGGGCTATATCGGCCTGCCTACTGCTGCGGTCATCGCTCGATCGGGATGCCCGGTTCTCGGCATAGACATCGACGAACAGGTCGTGGAAACCATCAATTCCGGCAAGATTCATATCGAAGAAGTGGATCTTGATGGACTGGTGCAAGGGGTTGTGTCCCGCGGGATGCTTCGCGCGTCATTGTTGGTCGAGCCATCGGATGTTTTCGTCATTGCGGTTCCGACCCCATTCGGGGAAAACCATATTCCCGATACCAGCTATGTCATGGAAGCGGCGACCAATATTGCAGCAGCCCTCAAAGCGGGTGACACCGTCATCCTCGAATCGACTTGCCCCGTTGGCACGACCGAGAAAATGCGGGATTTGATCGCAAAATTGCGCCCGAACCTCAGGGTACCGGGACTCGCGAACAACATTCCCGACATTGCCATCGCTTATTGCCCGGAACGTGTGCTGCCGGGGAAAATCCTCGAGGAATTGATCCAGAATGACCGCAGCATCGGCGGTATCACACCGCGCTGTGCGCGAAAGGCCCTCGGCTTCTACCGCAGGTTTGTCCGCGGAGAACTGGTAACAACATCGGCGCGCGCTGCGGAAATGACCAAATTGGTCGAGAATAGCTACCGCGACGTCAATATTGCCTTCGCCAACGAGCTTTCGATCATCGCCGATCATATGGACCTCGACATATGGGAGGTTATCCGTCTCGCCAATCGGCATCCGCGCGTAAATATCTTGCAGCCCGGCCCTGGTGTCGGGGGGCATTGCATTGCGGTCGACCCCTGGTTCATCATCCACAGCGCCCCCGAGCAATCACCACTTATCCGTATCGCCCGCGAAGTGAATGACGGAAAGACCGGCCATGTGCTGGAGCAGGCCTCGCTGCTGATCGATGAGCTGCCCGGGGTATCAATCGCGTGCTTCGGGTTGGCATTCAAGGCCAATATCGACGATTTTCGCGAGAGCCCTGCTCTCAAAATCGCCGCCAAGCTGGCGAGACGCTATGCCGGACGAGTCAAGATTGTCGAGCCTTATGCGAGCGAACTGCCGACAGCCTTCGAAGGCACCGGTGCGGAATTGATCGATATCGATCAGGCGCTGGAAACCTGCCCGATCATGATCACGCTCACCGATCACGACATGTTCAAATCCATCCCGCTTGATGAACGCGCGGGCAAGGTGGTCTATGATACACGCGGGATCTGGCCGGATCAGCCGGACAATCGGGAAGCGGTAAGCGGATTGCGGTTGGCCAGTTGATATTGTGATCGCGGAGGAAGCTGCATTGGAGGCGCAAAAATGGCAAAAGCATGACAGCCGATCGGCCTTGGTCAATTTTCTAGGTCGCAATTGGCTTATATTGCTGGCGCTCATACCACTATTCCGAATATTGGTTCTGACATCGTCTGACGGTGATTTTGCAACTTGGCAATTGAGTTGGCGCATCTATTGGTTGCCTTCCCTCTATTTCGAACTCGCGGTGATATTTATCGCGCTGTTGCACAAAATGGGTCCAGCGAGCATGTTCGGCGAGCTCTCAAAGTTTCTACAACTTTTGATCGGTGGATGGATCGTGACCGTTATCGCTGCGTCTGTCCTCGCTACGTTTCCAGGACAAGCGCTGGCGTCCGCGATCAACTGGATCGTCCATCTGTTGTTCGCTACTAGTGTTGTTCACCTCATTCGATGCCACGCGGAGGATCGCGAGTTTATGGTCCGGAATTTTTGCCTTGCCCTCGCCTTCTCAACCGCACTCGCTGGAACCGCACTAATCGCATTTGTCATATTCATCGGCGTGGATTCAGGATTTGACTGGAAAAGCAGTCTCCCAGGATATGCCCACATCCGGCATACCGGATATATTTTTGCACCGGCCATTGCCGCGGGCTTAGCCAGCCTAGCAATTTGGCCCAGATTCCAAATCAAACTGCATATGGCGGCACTTTTGGTCAACACAGCTGCGATGTTGTGGTTGGGATCACGCGGACCAGTGGCCGCCCTCTTCGTCGCGATCGTGATTTCGGTGCTTTTCTCACAACATTTGCGCAATCGCAAATTCTGGCAGCGGACTGGCGCAGCAATTGCCGCCGGCGCTAGCTTGTCGATCATATTGCCCGCGCCCGCAATAGGTTGGTTCGGCGCCATTCAACGTTTCTGGAAAGGCAGCGGAGAATCATCCGAATTGTCGTCCGGCCGCACCGACATCTGGCTGGAGACAATTCGGCTGATCGGCGAGCACCCTTGGCTGGGTCACGGAGGGTTACAGTTCCAACGGATCAATTCCGCAGCAGAAGGATTTTTTAAACATCCCCATAATAGCGTGCTCCAATTCATATTCGATTGGGGATTGCTCGGGGGCTCTGCAATGCTGCTCCTGCTCGCGCTAGCATATTTCCGTTTGTTACTGACCAGTAAAATCGATAGCGGATTGAGGACTTTTGGGTTGATCGGTGCGAGCACGATGCTAGCGTTTTCTATGTTGGACGGCGTACTATTCTATAATTTCACTATAGCAGTTACCATTACATTTTTGCTGGTGCCCCTCGCTTCTGTCAGTCCACTCGGAACGATAGCAAACGACCGTTTGCTCCGGCCTCCCGAAGAGCAACCATAGCGCTTGTAACGTAAGCGGTCCCGTCAGGCGAAAATGCGATCTTGGTTGGGCGCTCAACCGACAAGTCCACTTGTTTGACAATATGCCCTTCTGAATCCAGTGCCCGGACACACGCTCCATCCCAAAACGCGACCCACAGGTTTCCGTCCGGGCCAAATGTCATGCCGTCCGGATATCCATGGTTCTCGCCGAATTGCGCCCAGTTGGTTATCTTGCGAATCCCGCTATATTTGTCATATTGCCCGCGAAAAATTGTCCGCTTTGCAGAATCGGTGAGAAAAACATACTCGCCGTTCGGTGAAAAGGCTGGTCCGTTCGTTACCTTGAAACCGGAAAGCAATTTGTCCACCCGTCCATTTGGATCCAATCGCCACCAGCTACCGCTGTCGGTTTTCTCGGCATCGTCCATTGTACCCGCCCAAAAATTTCCATCGCGATCAACGGCTCCGTCATTAAAGCGATTGGCTGGAATTTCATTTTCGGGATCGCAGATTTTCCTGATCATTGCGTCAGGCGAACTGTCGGGCAATGTGATCGCAACAAATCCGGATTGAATGGCCGCCAGAAAACTGGATCCTGCGGGATCATCTACAATGCAACCGATTTGCTCGTCCAAAGACCAAAGCCGCTCGATTTCAGTTTCAGGACAATAGCGCACAATTTTCTTGCCCCTGATATCAACCCAAAGCAGGGCACTGGCGTTGACACTCCAATAGGCTGCCTCGCCCAGCCGCGCACGATAATTTCCGGCATGGTTTACATCCGGCATCATGCCGGGTCGTGCAGTCGAGCCAATATTCCACCATCTAGGTAGAAGCAGCTGCCCGTCACAAAAGAGGCGTTGGCGGAAAGCAAGAACAGGGCAGCTTGCGCAACATCCTCACAGCTACCAATTTTACCCGCCGGATGAGCAGACTCCAGCGCAGCAAATTCCTTTTCTTTACCTTCAAAGCCGACTTTTAGCATGTCCGTTGCAATAGCGGCGGGTGCCAGGCAGTTCACACGTACTTCCGGGCCCAAATCAACGGCAAGGGCACGAGTCAGGCCATGTAGCGCAGCCTTGCTGGTCGCATAGGCGACGAACCTCTTCTTGGTCGCTTGTGCATGCACAGAGCCGATATTGAGGATCGAGCCTTTGGCTTCGCGCAAATGTGGCAATAGCGCCTGTGAAATAAGCAGGGGCGCGCTCAAATTCACCTTCAGCGTTTCGTGCCACTCATCCGCTTTGATTTCCTCTGTAGATCCCAAAATCTGAACCGCTGCGTTGTTCACCACAGCTTTGATCGGGTGATCACCCGCCGCTGCCACAATTGCGTCAATGCAGTTTGTCTGAAAATCGGCTTCTTCACAACAATCCGCGAGATCGTAATGAATGAAATCATCGCATTTTGAATGATTGTCGGGACTGCGGTCCACGCCGATCACGAACCAGCCTGCTTGATGCAGCGCAGTAACGATCGCTTGACCGATGCCGCCGTTGGAACCGGTGACGAGAGCTGCTGGTTTAGTCATTTTGCAAGAACCCCGCGATCATGTCGATTGCCATGCGGCTCACGCGCTGTACGGCATCGACGGTGTTGGAGCCATTGTGACTGCCAAACACATTGTATGGATATTCCCGCAGCGGACTGTCCGATGGAAAGGGTTCAACTTCATACACGTCCAGTCCAACCGAATGGATCAATCCATTTTTCAAACCGTCAATCAGCGCCTGCTCTTCGATCACTGGCCCCCGACCGACATTGACGATGCGCACACCTGGTTTCACCTGATCGAGCAATCCGCGATGGAACATATGCCGAGTCTGGTCATTGAGCGGAGCGGTAAAGACGAGAAAATCGAGTCCCGATAGCCCTTCCGGCCATTGTTCAGGTGTGACGTTCAGTCCCTCAACCGCTTGAAAATAAGGATCATAGACAGAGACCTCCATGTCCGCGGAGAGCATCCGCCTAGCTGTGTTGCGACCAATATCACCAAAGCCGATGAGGCCCACCTTCTTGCCCGCCAGCGATATGCCTGCCGGTTTCGGCCAACTGCAATTCTGCCTGATTTCCCGGTCGATGTAGAAGCTCTGACGGGCAAGAGCACCGACATAGTTCATGGCTAGGTCCGCGACTTCTCTTCCAAAAACTCCAGGCGTGTTGGTGGATAGCAGGCCGAGCCGGCTCGCAGCATCAAAATCAACATTGTCGACACCGACGCCCCATTTGACAATCGCGCGCAATTTGCCAGCAACCCCAGCTTCCAGAACGTCAGCGGTGGCTGGATCATCGCCGATAATCCAACCATCATAGGCCGGCAGCATATCGATCAGCTCGGCCTCGCTCATCACTTGCACGACCGAAGCCGCAACAAAATTGAGGTTTTTCGCGTCAAAATCATCGGCAAATTCGTCAATCAGACCGAGCATGGGTGGGCAAGTGACGAGAATTTTTTTGCGATCGCTCATCCGGCTTTATCCTGCGGAT